>JBHGBM010000099.1:0-26569 GCA_041946965.1 Bryobacteraceae bacterium | reverse complement strand
ATCAACGCGGGCGACGGCACGCACGAGCACCCCACGCAGGCGCTGCTGGACGCGCGCACCATCCTGGACCACCGGCCGTCGCTGGAAGGCTTGCGGGTGGCCATCATCGGCGACATCGTACACAGCCGCGTGGCGCGCTCCAACATCTACCTGCTTTCGAAGTTCGGTGTGGACGTGGTGCTGTGCGGGCCCGCGCCGCTGCTGCCGCGCGAGTTCGGATCCGTGGCGAAGGGGGTCACGCTCACCACCGATATCCGCGAGGCGATCCAGGGCGCGGACGTGATCATGATGCTGCGCGTGCAACTCGAGCGGCAGCACGAGGCGGCCTTCCCGGCCACCGAGTACTTCCGGTTTTACGGGCTGCGGCTGGAGCACCTGGAATTGGCCAAGCCGGACGCCATGGTCATGCACCCCGGCCCCATCAACCGCGGCCGCGAGCTGGCTTCCGAGGTGGCCGATTCGCAAAGCTCCGTGATTCTGAATCAGGTTGAGAACGGCGTCGCCGTGCGCATGGCGGTGCTGGAACGGGTGATCGGATCATGACACGACTGCTGATCGGAAACGGGCGCGTCATCGACCCCGCTTCGGGCTTCGACGCCGTGGCGGACGTGCTCATCGAGAACGGCGTGGTCGCCGGGGTCGGGGCCGGGCTGCGCGCGGATGGGGCCGAGGTGTTCGACGCCTCGGGACTGATCGTGGCGCCGGGGTTCATCGACATGCACGTGCACCTGCGGGAGCCGGGCATCGAGTACGCCGAGACCATCGAGACGGGATCGAAAGCGGCGGCGGCGGGCGGTTTCACTTCCATCTGCTGCATGCCCAACACGGTGCCGGTCAACGACAGCGCCACGGTGACCAACTACATTGTGGACCGGGCGCGGCGCTTCGCCGTGGTGAACGTGTTTCCCATCGGGGCCATCACCAAGGGCAGCGCGGGCGAGGAACTGGCGGCCATAGGATCGATGAAAGCCGCCGGCGCGGTGGCCATCTCCGACGACGGCAACCCCGTGATGAACGCGCGCGTGATGCGGCGCGCCATGGAATATGCGCGCTCGTTCGATGTGCCGGTCATCAATCATTGCGAAGACCTGAACCTCTCCGGCGGCGGCGACATGCACGAGGGAGTGGAATCGGTGCGGCTGGGCATGCGCGGCATTCCGGCGGCCTCGGAAGACGTGATGGTGGCCCGCGATATTTTGCTCGCGGAGATGACCGGAGCGCGGTATCACGTGGCCCACATCTCCACGCGCAACGCCGTAGGCATGGTGGCGGAGGCGCGGCTGAGGGGCGTGCCGGTGACCTGCGAGGCGGCGCCGCATCATTTCAGTCTGTGCGACTCCGAAATGGAGGCCTACGACAGCAACTTCAAGATGAAGCCGCCGCTGCGCTCGGCCGGCGACGTGAGCGCGGTGGTGGAGGGCATCGCGACGGGCGTGGTGGACGCCATCGCCAGCGACCACGCGCCGCACCCCGGCAGCGAGAAGATGCAGGAGTTCTCGCGCTGCCCCTTCGGCATCATCGGGCTGGAAACCTCGGTGGGGCTGGCGCTGGAAAAGCTGGTGCACACGGGCCGCATTTCGCTCGAGCGCATGGTGGCGCTGTACACCACGGGTCCCGCGCGCGTGCTAAAGCTCAACCGCGGAACCTTGGCCGTGGGCGCGGCGGGCGACGTGACCATTTTCTCGACGGAACTCCCGTGGACTTACGACGTGAACCAGTCGTTCTCCCGCAGCCGCAATTCACCGTTCTCCGGCCGCACCTTCCGGGGCGGGCCGGCGGCTACGGTGGTGGGCGGGGAGATCGTCTGGCGCAGGTAGGTCCATGCGTCTGTCTATTGCGTTCGCCCTGTTTGCGGTCCCGTGCCTGGCCCAGCCGGCTACCGAACTGGAAGCCGCGGTCTCGACCGATCTGGGAGCGTTCCGCTTCGAATTCGCGCCGGACAAGGCGCCGAAGCACGTGGCGCAATTCATCGAGCTCGCCCGCCAGGGTTTCTACGACGGCGGCGCCTTCCACCGCGTCTTTTCCTACGGGCTGATCCAGGGCGGCGACCCGCTGCTGAAAGACCCCAAGACGCCGCGGAAGCTGTGGGGCTCCGGCGGGCTCAACCGGCTGGCGGCCGAATTCAGCGACTTGAAGCACGAGCGCGGCGTGGTCTCCACGGTCAGCATCCCGGGCAAGCCGGACAGCGACGGCGCGCAGTTCTTCGTCTGCATCGGACCTCAGCCGGCGCTTGACGGCAAGTACTCTTCGTTCGGGCGCGTCACCGAGGGCATGGACGTGGTGGAGAAGATCTCGCAATCCCCCGTCGCCGAGGACGGTTTTGTGGCGAAGCCGGTGCGCATTCTGAAGGTGACCATAGAGAAGAAGAAGGTGCAGCCGTTTTTGGACACGCCCGTGGAACAACTGAACCGCAAGGTGACGATCAAGACCACGCTCGGTACGATGACCCTGCAAATGGAGCCCGGCTGGGCGCCCAACCACGTGCGCGCGTTCCTGATGCTGGCAACCACCGGCTGGTACGACGGCACGTCATTCCATCGCATTTCGAAGGACTTCGTCGTTCAGGGCGGGATGCAGGGCACGCGGAAGGACGGCGCCGGCCACCCGGCCGACCGCTGGGTTCACCCGCTCAAGGGTGAGTTCCGCAAAGACGTGCAGCACGTCCGCGGCATCGTCAGTATGGCGCGCACGGACGATCCCGATTCCGCCACCACGAGTTTCTTCCTGATGCTGGCGCCCTCGCCGCACCTCGACGGCCAATACTCCGCCTTCGCGCGCATCGTGGAAGGGATCGAGGTGCTGGAGGCGTTCGAAAAGGAAGAGGTGGACGGCGAAACGCCCAAGCGCAGGCTGGAGATCGTGGAGGCGAAAATCCAATGACGGTCAGAGATCCTGAGGCTGGAGGCCGGTCTTCTTCGAGATCTTCATCAGCATGGCGGGGCCGAGTTCCTCGGAATCGTGGAATGAGAATGGGTAGTCCGGCTACCCGTCCCTTTTCATAATCTAGTGCGAACCCGCGGTGCGATCATGACGCCACCCGATCGCTTCAAGGCTGGGAACACACGGCGTGCCTTCACCGAAGGCCAGGAACTCATGCCGCGATATCGAAGTCCGCGTTCGCCGAGTCGGGAGGCAACTCGCCGTGCGCGATGCGATCCAGAACGATCTCTCGCGCTGCGGGCTGAGTTCGTTCGATGGCGTCTTGTTTGGACGCGCCGTACAGGATAACGTTCAATTCCGGCACTTCGGCAATCCAACGCCCATCCACCTCACGGTCAAGCTCGATCGTGAGCTTCATAGCCACAGCTTACCACCGGAGTTTACTCCCAGCCATCTCCCCATGCCGCCTTTCTCGCCTTGCGGAAGCGCTCGCGGTCGCCGCGCGGAACGCGCTCGCTGGTGAGCTTCCCCTCTTTGCAGAGTTCCAGCGTGATCTGTCCCGGCTGCGTGTGCGGATGCCGCACGATGCGCGCCTGCGGCGTCCGCGCCGGCTCGCGCGTGAACGCCATGTAACTGTACTTCTCGTCCTCGTAACTCAGCTCGCCGCCCTTCAGACGGCGGTGCAGCGAGCTGCGTTCCAGGCGCGCGGCGAAGTGGCACCAGCCCGCGCCCGCCGCGGGGCAGGCGCCCTCGTGGGGGCACGGCGCGGCGATGCGGGCTCCGGCGGCGAGCAGGCGCTCGCGGATGGCCTGCACCGTGCCGAACCCTCGCGGCGTGCCCGGCTCGATGACCACCAGAGCGATGCGGGCGGCCTCCCACAGTCGCAACGCGGCGGCCACGGGGTCACGCACCTCCGCGAGCGAGTAGCCCGCCACCACCAGGCCGGCCGGCGGCAACTCGGCCCGGGTGAAGTCCCCGATTCGCCACTCGGCATCGCCCAGGAAGCCCCGCCCGGCTTCCGCCAGGCGCGGGTCGGCTTCAAAGATGGTGGTGGTTTCAAGCGAAGGAAAGAGTTCGCGCGCGGCGAGCGACGCGCTTCCTGTGCCACCGCCCGCATCCAGCAGCGAGCGCGGCTGCACATCGAGGCGGGAAAGCGCCGCATACGCGGCGGCATAGGTGGCAGGCATACGCGTGACCAGGTAAGCCGCGACGGGCGCGCGCAGGCCGCGCGTTCCCCGCCCCGCGCGGTACCCCTCCGAGAGCGCTGCCGCGCCGCGCTTCAGCTCCGCGAAGGGCGCTTCCGCCGCGCGTTCCTCAATCAGTTTCCGAACCCATTCCGGCAGGCGCACAGTTCCATCATCGCGCGAATCCGGAAGTGGTATGGTAAGTAGCCGTATGCGCGTTCTGCTGCTGCTGGCGGCCTCGGCCGCTTTCGCCGCTTCCCCGGTTCGGGTGCAGGTCACCACCGGCGGGCACCCCTACGGCATCTCGTTCTACAGCCTGTTCGAGGGCCGGGAAGACCTGGCGGTGACGGTCAATCCGCACCCTTCCGCCTACCGGCGCGACCTGCGCAAGTTCGCCGATGTGCTGGTGCTCTTCGACCTGGCCGACACCAACGAGGAATTCCAGCGCCGCAACCTGCAAGACTACCTCGAAGCCGGTGGCGGGCTGGTGGTGCTGCACCACGCGCTGGCGGACAACTGGCGGTGGCAGTGGTGGTACGAGGAAGTCACCGGAGGGCGCTTCCTGATGGGCGCCGAGGGCGAACGCCCCCGCTCGCAGGCCAGGGATGGCGTGGTCATCGAAGCGCGGCCCGTTGCCAGGCACGCCGTGCTGGAGGGCGTCGGCGCGCTGCGCCTGCGCGACGAAGCCTACAAGGGCATGTGGCTCTCGCCGCGCGCCACCGTGCTCATGGAAACTGACAACCCGGAGAACGACAGGGCCGTGGCGTGGATCGGGCCGTGGAGGAAGGCGCGCGTGATCTCGATCCAGTTGGGACACGGCGCGGCGGCGCACCGCGATCCGGGCTACCGCAGGCTGGTGCGCAACGCGATCCTGTGGACGGCGGGAAGGAACGTCGAGTAAGGAGATCCTCATGTCTACGCGAAGAATCTTTCTGGCGGGCGCGGCGGCGGCATCCTACAACCGCGTGCCGGGCGCCAACAACCGCCCGCGCGTCGCGCTGATCGGCTGCGGTCCCCGCGGCCAATACCTCATGCGCGAGTCCAAGACCGTGGCGGACGTGGATGTGCCGGCGGTGTGCGATATTTACGACGCCCGCCGCGACCAGGCGGCGAAGACCGCCGGGCCGCAGGCTGCCGCGGTGGCCGACTACCGGCAGGTGCTGGAACGCAGCGACATCGACGCGGTCATCGTGGCCACGCCCGATCACTGGCACTCGGCCATCGCGGTGGATGCCTGCAAAGCCGGCAAGGACGTGTACGTGGAAAAGCCCATGGTGCACTACCCGAAGGACGGCCAGGCCATCGTGCGCGCCGCGCGCGAGCACAAGCGCATTGTCCAGGTGGGCACGCAAGGGCGCGGCATGAAGCAGAATATCGAGGCGCGCGACCAATACGTGCGCGCCGGTGTGATGGGCAAGGTCGGCCTGGCGCGCACCTGGTACACGTCAAACCGCGGCTATATCCAAACCCCGCCGCCGGGAATGGAAAAGAAGCCCGAGGGCCTCGACTGGGAACGCTGGCTCGGCCCCGGGCCCAAAGTCCCGTGGAATCCCGACATCTATTTCAGCCCGTACAAATGGCTGCACTACGACGGCGGCATGATCATGGGCATCGGCATCCACGTGATTGACACGGCGCACTTCATGCTGGGCCTGGGAAAGCCCAAGGCGGCGACGGCAGGCGGCGGCGTGTACTTCTACAAGGACGGCCGCGACACGCCGGACACGGTTGCACTGATCGTGGACTACCCGGAGAACGTGACCGTGACCTTCATGGCCGAAGTGCTGACCGCGCCGGGCGTCATCACCTCCGCCGGCGTGGAACTGCGCGGCACGGGCGGCAAGCTGTACGTCGAGCGCTACACCATCAAGGACGCGCTCGAATACACGCCCAACCAGAAATTCAGCAAGACGGCGGCGGCGAAGAGCGACGGCTCCGCGGCCTCCGCCGCGCCCATGCTGCGCAACTGGCTGGAGTGCATCCGCACGCGACAGAAGACCATCGCCAACGAGGAGGAGGCCTACTACTCCACCATGGCATGCTTCATGGGCAACCAGGCGTTCCGCACGCAGTCCCGCGTGGTGTGGGACAAGCGCTGGGACATCTGATCAGCGGCGTCCGACCACCATCAGGGTGACGTCGTCGGTTTTCGGCGCGCCGTCGAGGAAGCGGTCCAGATTCGTCAGTAACATCTCCGCCATGTCTTCCGAGCCCTGGCCGCGCGCGCGTTCGGCCGCCTCGGTCAGGCGCAGCATGCCGTACTCCTGGTCGGCGGCATCGCGGGCCTCGGTGACGCCGTCCGTGTAGAGCACCAGAGCATCGCCTGCGTCGACCCGCACCGTGGTCGAGGGGAAATGGGCCGCGCGGAAAATGCCCAGCGGGAGCGATGCGGCTTCCAGCCTGACCACGCCGTCGCCGCGCACCAGCAGCGGCGGGCAGTGCCCGGCATTGCACAACTCGACTTCGCCCGAGGGCCGCGCGATGCCGCAGACCAGCGTGGCGTAGTGCGTGGCCAGGGTGCTCTCCGAGAACACGCGATTGGCGCGGTCCATCAGCTCCGGAAGCGGAAGGCCGAGTGGCAACAGGCTGCGATAGACGGCGTGCAAGTGCGTCATCAACAGCGCGGCCGAGACGCCCTTGCCGGAGACGTCGGCGGTAAGAAAGAAAAGGCCGCCGTCGAGCGGCACCGCATCGCAATAGTCGCCGCTCACCGCGCCGGCGGGTTGGTAGTAGTAATACGCCTCCCAGCCGGAGGCGGCCAGGCGGCGCGGCGGGAGCAGGCCGGCCTGGATGCGCGGAGCCATCTCGAGATCGTGCTCCAGCGCGCGCCGCTGGTGGTCGTCGAGGTCGTCGAGACACACGCAGGTCAGGGGATCGGCCAACAATCGGTCGTGCTCGATGGCGCCGTAGCATACCTCGCAAAGGCCGTACGTGCCGCGCTCCATGCGATCGAGCGCGCCATCCACTTCGCGCAGCAGACGCGCGAGGTCGTCGCTTTCAGTTATGGTGGTGCGCGCGGATTGGAGGCGCGCCCGGCGGTCCAGGAGGATCTCCCGGATTACGTTGCCTTCTGCTGCTGCCATGGGGATATTATCCCGCGGTTACATGCCGGTGAGCCTGCGCAACTGCTCACGTAAGTCCGCAACCTCACGTTGGAGGCCTTCCACGGCCTGTTGAAGTTCCGCCAGCGCGTTGGATTCGGAAGGCGCGGCGAGCGGGCGCGGGGCTTCGGTGGCGGTGGGCGGAGCGCCGGAGAGCAGGTGTGTGTAGCGGGCCTCGCGCGATCCCGGATGCCGCGGCAACTGCGCCACGAGCGCGTCCGGCTGCCATTCCGCGAGCCGGTCCAGCGTGGCCTCCACTGACTCCAGATCCTCGAAATGGTACAACCGCTCAGTGCGCGAACGGAGCTCGCCGGGAGTCTGCGGGCCGCGCAGCATGAGCTCGCACAGCACGGCGGATTCGCGCCGCCCTAGGTTAAAGGTCTCCGCCAGCCGGTGAGCGTGCTTGGGTACGCGCAGGCTCCTGCCGGTGATCTCGACGGCAAGCCCTTTTTCGCGCAGCCCCGCCAGCGCGCGCTCCACGGTCTCCTCGCCGTAGCCGACCACCGGATCGCGGCTGTTCTTCTGGTTGCACGCGTTCACCAGCGCGTTGAGCGTGAGCGGGTAGTATTCCGGCGTTGCGGCTTCTTTCTCCATCAGGCAAGCGAGCACGCGCACTTCAGCATTGTCGAGTTCGAGCGCCATAGTACGAGTGTAGCGTGCCCGCTGCCGGTGGATTTCTTACGCCGCTTTCTCCATTTGGGGACGCATCTGCTCGGTGAACTTGCGCATGGCGGCGATATGGCCGGGCGAGCGGGTTTCGCTCCACGCTTCGTACCGGTTCGCGGCCTTTTCCAGGTGCTCAAGGAAGTGCGAACTCACCCAGCGTTCCCTGCTCTGCTGGATGATCGGTTTGATACGCTCCCAGACGGCGAAGAATTCGCCGCTGGTCTCGAAGAACAGGTTCTCGTGCAGCAAGCCGTAGTTGAGCAACGCGCAGGCTTGGTCCCAGTAGCCCAAGACCATCATGAGGAACGTGCCTGACTCGCTTCCCGGCGCCGCGATCCGCATGGAGTCATCGTAGGTGCGCACGAAGTAGTTCCTGAAGAACCAGTCGCGCGCTTGCCGCAGCCGCGCCTCACGGCGCATGTCGAAAAGTTGCAGGTGCAGTCGCGCCTGCTCGTGAGTAGGTTTAGCATCCATGAATAGATGGAACCACAGAGGCTCAGTAAGAAGATGTGAAATCAGGCTCGACTTCGAGCGCTGCTCGTGCGGCTGCGCACTTACTCCCGCGCGCCGCCCGCCAGCAGATCCTTCCGCCGCAGTTGCATGGCGCGGAAGTCCTTGCCGCTGATGACGTAATACCAGTCGGCAAAGCGTGCGTTGAGCGCATTGGCCGCCGCCTCCCCTTCCGGGCCGCGCGCCGAGGCGGTTGCAAACAAGTATCGATCCTCACCGGGTTGCCCGCCGGTGCTGACCACTTCGCCGAAACGCAGGGTATAGACCAGGCCCTTGTCGGTCTCAACCGAAAGGTCGCCCTGGCTGGCGAACAGCCGCCCGTTTTGCGAGAGGTAGAAGCCGCGCTGCCTGAGCGACATGGCGGTGTCGAGCGAAACGCGAAGCTGCCCGGCGCGGAGGTCGGCCGCGAGTGCGGGCGGCTTGGGACGCACGTCGATGATGCGCAGGTTGTCGAGCGCGGAGGTCAGGCCGTTGATGGCCGCGGTCTGCACCGCCTCTCCGGCCCCGCCCTTCCACGTCCCGCCCTGGTGCGTGAGCATCGTGGTCTCCATGCCGCCGGCGCCGCCGAGGGCGTCGATCGAATAGTGGTTCACCGTGATTCTGCGGATGGAGGCGGCGGAGATGCGCAGCAGACCTGCGTTGACCCAGTCGGCGAAGCGCGCGGAGGCGTCCGCGGCGGTCTTCACCGCGTAGGTGCGCTTGGCGCCGGGCACGCGCACGTAGCGCATGCCGGGCTTGCCTTCCACGGGCTTGCCCAGGATGAAATCGGCGAGCACGTCGCCGCGCGCGTCGCGCAGCGTGACGCGCTTACCGCGGCCCGCGAGGCTGCCGACCTTGGTATCCAGAGGGTCGATGACGCCGAACTTGGCGTGATCGAGCGGCGAATCGCTGCGCACGGCGTCCTTGCGCACGTCCATCAACGCGGCGGCGGTCTTGGCGAGGCGCTCGCTCGCGTCCACGGGGTAATTGTGGTGGGAAGAGATCACCCAGCGGCCCTTTTCCAGTTTCACCTTGAGGGGCATGGCGGTGGCGGTGCCTTCGTCGTAGTCCACCACTTCGATCGAGCGCGCCGCCTGCGGATCGGTGAACTTGGGATAGAACGCCGCGCCCTGATCGCTGAAAATAGCCGGCGCGATGTTTCCCGGCTGCACCAACGCGGCGCCCGCCGCGAGCACGAGCGCCGCGGCCGCGAATCCGGCGGTCTTGACCGATTCTTTCATGACGCCTTCTCCAATAACCGGTCCGCGGGAACGCCGATGCTTTCACTTCTCAGCCTGCCCACCGAAACCACCAGGAACACCACGAACGCCGGGATGGGCGGCAGCAGCACGGCCATCAGCTTGATGGTGTTCTGAATGCCGCGGATGGAGTTCTCCATCTCCGCGCGGCTGGATTCGATCTGCCGCTGTTTCTCGTCGTCGATGTTGGCGCGCGCCACCTGAAGCCGGCGGTTCTCCACCGATTGCACGTTGGCGATCATGATCTGGCGCGTCTGTTCGTCGAGATCGGGGCGGCGCTCGATCTCGCGCACCGCGCGGTCCAGCCGCGCCTGCGCCTCCTTCAACCGCTGTTCCGCGATGGCCTCGGCCTGGCGCGTCTCTTCCAGCCTCTGCGCCTCGTAGGCGCGCGTGCGCGCTTCCACGGCTTCCAGCGTGCGGTGCTTCGGCCGCCGCTTGCGCAGCGCAATGAACGACGGGTCGCCCGCGAGCTGATCCACGGCGTTCAGCAGGAAGGTGACGTTGTCGAAGTTCAGGTTCTCCGCCCCGCGGCGGCGTATCTCGAAGAACTGCTCGCCCATGAGGTCCACGTCCGCCACCACGATGGCGTTGACCGCGCCGCTGACGCGCGCCGCCAGCACGTGCCTGCCGTCATCGGGCGTGTGCGGCAGGTCCTGGTTGATGGCCACGCCGAACATGCTCCGGCCCACCAAAGCTTCCCAACGGGTGATGCCGGAGTCCGGACCGGTTTCGATGAGCGGCGTGAACGTCGTGTGGCCGCGCGACTTCAGCTCGCCGGGATAGAGCAGCACGGCTTCCTGGAGCCCGGCGGTGACCGGCTCCTTCTGGTTGAATCCCTTGCTCGCGAAGACGAACTCCTTGGGCAGCGTCTTCAGTTGCGGATGCGGGTTGTAGTTGTCCCAGGCGATGCGGTTGCCCTGCCACGAAACGCCGAGCGCTTCGAGCAGCGGCGCGATATTGGCGCGCGGCGTGGAGGCGGGCGGCGGGCCGAACAGCGCGGGCTGTTCCGGCACGTCCTGCGGCGCCTGCTTGATGTCGAAGGCCGGCAGCGGGTCGAGCATCACCAGCACCGGCTTGCCGCGCTTGACGTAGGCCGTGAGACGTTCCACCTGCGGCTGGGCGAGCGAAGTCGGCTGCGGCACAATCAGCGCATCGAGGTCCTCGGGATAGGCGGCGTCGGCGGGCACCTGCGTCACCTCGTACTGCTTCCGCAGTTCCTGCACGATGGACCATTCGCTCGATTGCGCGCGCGCCCCGAAATCGAAGCCGCCGAACAGGTTCACGCCCGTTGCGAGAATACCGGCCTTCTTGCGGCGCGCGCGCGACACCACCCGGATGGAGCGCATCAGCTCGTATTCCACCGGCAGGCCGCGGTCGAAGAAGGGGATCACAAACTCCTCGGAGCCGCAGGTGAAGGCCACGCCCAGGAAGATTTCGTTCACCGCCCGCGCGCTCTCTTCGGTCACCGGCACGCGGTATGGGCGAATGCCGAAACGCTCCTGCGCCTCGCGCGCCTGCGGCGAGTACTTCACCGTCTCGATGACGCGGGCGTGCACGCCCTCGCCGGCCACGGCGTCGAACTCGCGCAACATGGCGACCAGGTTGGTGCGCGCATCCACATAGCTGCGCGGCACGTCCGGACTGAAATACGCGTCGATGAACACCGGCTGGCGCGGGTTGAGGCCGCGCAGCAGGTTGCTCGTTTCGGGCGAGAGCGAGTGGACCTTTTCCGCGGTGGCGTCCACGCGCAGGCGCGCCGCGCCGGCTACCAGCGCCACGCTGCCCACAATCACCGCCAGACAGGCGGCGCGGGCCACGACATGCACGCGCATGGCGGGCGCTTTCGGCCCTGTGCGCCAGCGCCTGCGGCCGATGAGAAGCACGTTGAGGTACAGCGCCGCCGCGGTGAAGGCGAGGAAATACACGGGCGGCCCGAGCGTCACCACTCCGGTGGAGAGGTCGCGGAACTGCTCGACTACGGAGAGCCGCACGGCCAGCCGTTCGGCGCCGCCGCTGAGGATCGCGCCCGCATGCGAGAGGAACACCGGCACGGCGCAGAACAGGGCGCCCAGCAGAAACGCGACTGTCAGGTTTTCCGTGAGCAGCGAAGCCACCATGGCGAGCGCCACGAGCGCCAACCCCATCAGCCAATATCCCAAGTAGGTGGACGCAAGCAATCCGGGGTCGGGACTGCCGAGCCAGCACAGCACCAGCACATGGCTGAGGGAGAAGACCAGCGCGACCGTGTAGATGGCCACGGCCGAGAGGTACTTCCCCATGGCGAGATGGAAATCGCTCGCCGGCAGCGTGAGCAGCAGCTCCTCGGTGCCCTGTTTCCGTTCCTCCGCCCACAGGCTCATGGCGATGGCGGGCGCCAGAAAGACGAGCAGGTAGGGGAAATACGCGTTGAGCTGGTCCAGGTTGGCCAGGTTCAGGGCGAAGAAGCGCTCCTGCCAGAACGCCGCCAACCCGCCCAGAAACACGAACAACGTCACAAACACGTAGCCCGTGGGGCTGCTGAAGTAGGAGGCCAGTTCACGCAGCAGGACGGCGCGGATTACACCGAAGCCGCGCATGGGCCCTCCTCCGCCGTAAGCGCGTAAAACGCGGCCTCCAGCGATCCCTGGCCGGCCTGCATTTCCGCCGGCGTTCCGTCGAAGACCACGCGGCCGCGGTTGATCAGGATCACTCGGTCCGCCGTCGCTTCCACCTCCTGAAGAATGTGAGTGGAGAGCAGGACCGTCTTGCTGCGGCCGAGCTCGCGGATCATCTGGCGGACGTCGCGGATCTGGTTCGGGTCGAGGCCGCTGGTAGGCTCGTCCATGATGAGGACGTCGGGCTCGTGCAGCAGTACCTGGGCCATGCCCACGCGCTGCCGGTAGCCTTTCGAGAGCTTGTGGATGGGCCGCTCGATGACGGCGCCGAGCGCACAGCGGGCGGCGACCTCCTCGATGCGCGACTTGAGCCGCGCCCCGTCCAGCCCGCGGGCGCGCCCAAAAAAGCGCAGCAGCGCGAGCGGCGTCATCTCGGGGTACAGAGGGCCGTTTTCCGGCAGGTAGCCCAGCCGTTCGGCGGCCTCCATGCGCCGGGTCGCGACGTCCATGCCGGCGATGCGGGCCACACCTTCGCTGGGCGAAACGTACCCGGTCAGGATCTTCATGGTGGTGGACTTCCCCGCGCCGTTGGGACCCAGGAACGCGGCCACCTGCCCCTGCGGCACGGTGAAGCTCACGTCCCGTATGGCGGCGAAATCCCGGTAATACTTGCTGAGGCCGGCGGCCTCAATCATGGGAGAAAAGTTACTTTCTGCCATCTGGGGATCGGACTATCTATCCTTTTTATCATCCCGCACGGGGAGGAATCCAGCGGACCCCGGAAAGGGTTATGATCGGAATTCCGTCATGCAACACTATCTGGCTTTCGACCTGGGCGCGGAGAGCGGCCGCGCCATCCTCGGCACGCTTTCGGCGAACGGGTTGGCGATCGAGGAGATCCACCGCTTTCCCAACACGCCGGTGCGCGTGTTCTCCAACCTGTACTGGGACACGCTGCGGTTGTGGCACGAGATCCAGCACGGGCTCCAGCACGCCGCGCGCGGCCGCAGGCTGGCCGGAGTGGGGATCGACACCTGGGGCGTGGATTACGCGCTGCTCGGCAGCGACGGCGCGCTGGTGGACAACCCCCGCCACTACCGCGACGCGCGCACGGACGGCGTGATGGAGAAACTGTTCCAGGTGGTGCCGCGCGACGAGGTTTTCGCCCACACCGGCATCCAGTTCATGCAGCTCAACACGCTCTACCAGTACTATTCGATGAAGCTGGAGGGGGCGCCCGCGCTCGAGTCCGCGCGCAAGCTGCTGTTCATGCCGGACCTGTTCAACTACTGGATGACCGGGGTGGCGAAATCCGAGCGCACCATCGCCAGCACCTCGCAGTTCTACAATCCGTGCAGCAAGAGCTGGGCCGTGGCGATGCTTGAAAAGCTGGGGCTGCCCACTGCGATCCTGCCGGAGATCACGGAGCCCGGAACGCTGCTGGGACCGCTGCTCGAGGCGCTCTGGACCGGCGAAGGGGCGCCGCCTCCGGTGTTCGCCACGGCGGGTCACGACACGGCGTCGGCCGTGGCGGCGGTGCCCGCGCGCGAGGGCGCGTGGTGCTACATCAGCTCGGGCACATGGTCCTTGATGGGCATGGAGCTCGACGAGCCCATCGTGACCCCCAAGGCGCTTGAATTGAACCTGACCAACGAAATCGGCGCCGGCGGCAAGGTGCGGCTGCTGAAAAACATCGCCGGGCTCTGGCTGATTCAGGAGTGCCGGCGGGCCTGGGCGGAAGCGGGCCACGATTACAACTACGCGCAACTGGCGGCCATGGCGGGCGAGGCGCGGCCCTTCAGCTCGGTGCTGAACCCGGACGCGTTCCTTCAGCCCGGGGACATGCCGCGCAAAATCGCCGAACACTGCCGCGCTCACGGCGTCGAGCCGCCCGCGACGCACGGCGAATACGCCCGCACCATCCTGGAGAGCCTGGCCCTGCGCTACCGGCAGGTGCTGGAGAGCCTGGAGGCGCTCACCGGAGCGCGCATCGAGGTGATCCACATTGTGGGCGGCGGCTCGCGCAACGCCGTGTTGAACCAGTTCGTGGCGGACGCCACTGGCCGCAAGGTCGTGGCCGGACCCGGTGAAGCCACGGCCATCGGCAACCTGCTCGTGCAGGCCATGGGCGCCGGCGCCATCAAAGGACTGGACGACGCGCGCGAGTTGGTGCGCCGCTCTTTCCCGCCGGAAACCATCGAGCCCCGCCCCAGCGCGGAGTGGGAGAGGGCCTACCAGCGTTACTGCGAGTTGACGTCGAGATAGCCGTTACCGCTCATCACTCACCATGATCGCCGGTAACGATAATGCCCGTGCACTCCTCCGCGGCCACGTCAGGATCGCACGCTTCGACCACTGGGTGAAGAACGTCTATGTTCTCCCGGGGATCGCCGTCGCCTGGACCGTCGACCCCGGACGCTTTCGGTCGCTGCATGCCGCGGACCTCGTGCTCGGCATGACCGCGGTCGGCCTGGCCGCTTCCTCCAACTACGTATTGAATGAACTGCTCGACGCGCCCTTCGACCGCATGCACCCGCAGAAGTGCAATCGCCCCGCGGCATCGGGACAGGTCAGCGTGCAATGGGCCTGGGTGCAATGGATTGCGCTGTTTTTGCTCGGCGTGATCCTCAGTCTTCAGGTTTCGCGCACGCTGGCGTATACCACGGCGGCGCTATGGGTGATGGGGTGGGTCTATAACGTGCCTCCCGTGCGCACAAAAGACATCCCGTTCCTGGATGTGCTGACGGAGGCGGTGAACAATCCCCTGCGTTTCCTTGCGGGGTGGTTCATGACGGGCACTCAGGCCGTTCCCATCACCTCGCTTGCGGTGAGTTACTGGATGGCCGGCTGCTACTTCATGGCCATCAAGAGGTTCGCCGAGTGCCGCGACATGCCGTCAAAGGAGACGCTGGTGGCTTATCGTCCCTGCTTCCGCTATTACAACGAGCAGAACCTGCTGATCTCTATCCTGTTCTACGGCGCGCTCTCGATGCTGTTCCTGGGGGCCTACATGGGGCGGTACCGCCTGGAAATGGCGCTCAGTTTTCCCCTGGTGGCGGTCGTCATGGCGGTGTACTTCGCTCTGGCTTTCAAACCCGACAGCGCGGCGCAGCGGCCCGAAGGCCTGCTGAAGGAGCCGCTGCTGATCGTTTGCGTAATCTTGTGCGCCGCCGCCATGGCGTTGCTGCTATGGGTGGACGTGCCGGCGCTGCACCGCATGTTCACGCCCACCGGTGTCATCGGCAATGCGCGCGCTGGTTTTTGACGTGGACGGCACCATGTACGACCAGAACCGCCTGAGGATGATGCTGGCGCCGCAACTGGCGGGCTATGCCCTGCGGCGCCCCCTGGCGGCATGGCGGGCCGTGCGCACGCTCATGGCATGGCGCGAGTCTCTCGAAGAACTGCGGTGGGCCCGGCGCCCGGTGTCTGTTCCGCGGGCGCAGATGGAAGCCGCCATGCGAGCCACGGGTTATGCCGAGGCGCAGGTCGCCGCCGTGGTGGAACGCTGGTTTGAGGCCGCTCCCCTGCCGCTGCTGCGGCGGTGCCTGCGGCCCGGGCTCACCACCCTGCTGGACGCCGCCGCGGCCGGCGGCACGCCGTGCGCGGTTTTTTCCGACTACGACGCGGGCAGGAAACTGGAGGCCATGGGAATCGCCAACCGGTTCGCAGCCGTGTTGTGCGCGGCGGACCCGCAGGTTCAGGCGTACAAGCCTGACCCCAAGGGGCTGCGCCTGCTGCTGGAGCGCTTGGGCGTGCGGGCCCGGGATGCGGCGTATCTGGGCGACCGGCCCGAGATCGACGGAGCCGCCGCGCGCGCCGCCGGAGTGCGCTTCGTCCGGATCGGACCGCAGGGTTTCACGCCGCAGATCATCTCCGGGCTGACGGAGGTCTCCTGAGCCTGTTCTCCACCCCGCGGCTGTTAGCCGTCTACGGCGTGCTCCATGCGGCGCTTTACGCCACGTTGCTGCCGCTTTGGGAGGGCTACGACGAGCCCTATCACTACGCCTACGTCCAGCACCTGGCGCTGCGCCGCGACCTGCCGGTGCTCGACCGGGCCGCGGTCGGTGGAGAGATCTGGCGCTCGATGCTGCTGGCGCCGACCAGCTACCTCAATGCCCGGCACTCGCCTGTGTTCACGTCGTATACGGACTATTTTGCGTTGCCTGACGCGGCGCGTACGCGCCGCCGGGCTGCCCTGGAAGCGCTGCCGCCGGGCCTGCGGAACGAGCCGGGCGGCGCCGGAAATTACGAGGCCCAACAGCCGCCCCTGGCCTACCTTGCGCTGGCGCCCGTGGAGTGGCTCCAGCAGGGTGCGCCCCTGCTGGGGCGTGTGTGGCGGTTGCGCTTCCTCGGAGCAGCCGTTGCGATGGCGTTGTTCATGTACGCGATGTACGGGCTGGGCCGGGGAATGGGAATTGCGGAAGGATACCTCCAGGCCGCCGTCTTCTTTCTGTTTTCCACCCAGACGCTCTACGCCTCGGTGGCGCACGTAGCCAACGACTGGCTGTCGTTGCCTCTGATCCCGATGCTCTTCCTGGTCGCCAGCAGGTTCTACGAGTGTCCGCGGGCCGCGACGGCCGCCTGGTTCGCCGCGGCGATGGCAACCGGGCTGCTGGCCAAGTCCTATTTCCTCGTGTTCCTGCCGTTCGCGTTCGCGCTGGTGTTGTGGCGTGCGCCCCGGCGCGTCTGGCTGTTCGGCGCCATCGTGGTAGTCTCAGCCACGCCGTGGTACCTCCGCAACCTGGTGCTCTACCAGAGCCTGACGGGTTTGCAGACCTCGGTCCGAAGCGTGCCGGCAGCGGCGGTGTGGGAGAAGCTGTGTACAACCTCTTGGCCGGGCGCGCTCGCGGGTATGGCGCGCGCTGCGCTCTGGAGCGCGAACAATTCGTTCGTCACGTTTTCCGCAGCCACCCTGAACCTCGCGCTCCTGCTGCTTGGAGCGGGCTGGGCGCTGTGGGTGCGGAAAAGGCGCGGCGGCGCCGCGCAATGGGTGGTTTCCGGGGGAACGCTCTTCTTTGCAGTGATTCCCATCTACGCCATGCTGCTGTTCGGCGCGCTTCACGGGCGGATCCATCCGGGAGCCAATTCCTGGTACGCCGCGGGGCTCCTGCCCGGCGCGCTGCTGGTGAGCTTCGCCGGCTGCGCCGCGCAACCCGAGGCCGGGCGCTGGGTCGCCCGCGCGCTGGCGGCGCTGGCGGCGTACCTGGCGGTGGCGACCTATTTTGCCAAGCTGATACCGTTGTACGCGGGCTTTGACGGCCCCGCGAAGATTGCGGCGCTGCGCGCCCTCTATTTCGATCACCGGGAACAGTTATTCACCCGCCTGGGGCAGACGGCCATGGCGAGCGGCGGCGCCGTGCTGCTGCTGGCCTGCGCCGTGGCGCTGCTCTCCGTGTTCTTGTGCCGGCGGGTGTGGCGGGAGACCGGCTGATCCGGTTATGTCCCGCCCGCCCGCCCGAACACAGCCCGGCCGCACCGCGGGCAGAACTCCACGCCCTTGATGTCCAGCACTTCCACGGCGTGGCTGGAGGCCATCACGCACTGCCAGTTGTCGCAATGGCGCAGGCCGAAGGTGTGCCCCAGTTCGTGTACGGATTCCTTCAGCAGGCGCTCCTGGAGCAGTTCCTCGTGGCGCGGCAGGCCATAGAACTCTTCATGCAGGCGGTGCATGGAAACAACCGCACAGTTTCCCTCAAGCTGCGCCTCGCCGAAGACGAAGGTCAGCACGGGCACGTACAGATCAAGGTGGGTCACACCCAGCACGCGGCTGTCGCCGGCAAACGGCTGCAAGGCCTGGAGCAGCGCGGTGGAGTAATACTGGCCGCGCAGATCGTCGCGGGCGAAGCTCGCATCGAGGGTCCCGGCGTGGATGCGCACTTCGGCGTGCATCATGCGCGACAGCGCCTGGGCCAACCGGGTGAGGCGGTTGCGCGGCGCCCTGGTGCTCCCCGCCCCGATTCCCACCAGGCGGATGCCGTTCACTTCAGGCCGTAGCGGCGCAACTTGTTGTAGAGCGTGGTGCGGTCGATATCGAGAATGCGTGCCGCGCGGGAAAGATTGTGGTCCGTTTCGCGCAAGACGCGCTCAATATGCGCCCGCTCCACATCCTCGAGCGTGCGGCCCATGGGGGCCGGTTCCTCCGGGAACTGGAAGGAAAAGTCGAGCGCCCGGATCTCGTGGCCGCGGCCCACCACCAGCGCGCGCTCCACCGAGTTTTCCAGTTCGCGAACGTTGCCGGGCCAGTCGTGCCGCATGAGCAGGTCCATGGCATCCTGCGAGACGGCCGGGACCGGCCGGCTGGTCGCCATGCAGAACTTGTTGAGGAAGTGGCTGACCAGCAGCGGAATGTCGTCCCGGCGCTCGCGCAGCGGCGTACTGCGCGCCGGTGAAGGCGCCGCGCTCGTGGCCGAACAGCTCGCTTTCGAGCAGCGTTTCGGTGAGCGCGCCGCAGTGGATGGCCACCATGGGCATGTAGCGCCGCGGGCTGGCGGCGTGAATGGCGCGGGCTACCACTTCCTTGCCGGTGCCGCTTTCCCCGGTGATGAGCACGGTGGCGTCGGTGGGCGCCACCATCTCGATGTTCTCCATCACCTTCTTCATGGCCGGGCTCTTGCCGATGAGCTCGGTGCTGGGGAAGACTTCCTGAAGATTCTCGCGCAGGCGGGCCACCTCGCGGCGCGCGCGCTTGTGCTCCAGCGCCTTGCCCACCAGGTGCGAAAGCTCGTCCGGGTCCACCGGCTTGGTGATGTAGTCGTAGGCGCCGCGTTTGAGCGCCTGCACGGCGGTCTCCACGCTGGCGTAGCCGGTCATGATGATGACGGTCAGGTCCTGGTCAGCCTCGCGCAGCCGGTTTTGCAGCTCCATGCCGTCCATGCCAGGCATCTTGATATCGATCAGCGCGATATCGTATTCCATCTGCTGGATGGCTTCGAGCGCCTCGCGCGCGCTCGCTACCGGCTTGGCCTGGTAGCCTTCGCTGACGAACCACTTGCCGAGCGAATCGCGCACCACCAACTCGTCATCCACGATCAGAATTCTGCCCTTGGCCCTGGCGGCTGCCGATGCTTCTACCCCAGTCACGTTGATCCTCCCTTAAGCCTTCACGCCGGCGGCGGCCAGCGTCGCCACCGGCAAAGATACCACGAACTCCGTTCCTTCGCCCGGCGTCGATTGCACGGTGATGTCGCCGCCGTGCGTCTCCACGATGCTGCGCGCCACGGCCAGCCCCAGGCCGGTGCGTTGCTGATCTTCCTTGGTGGTGAAAAAGGGTTCGAAAATCTGTGGCAGCACCTCGGGCGGAATGCCCGAACCGGTGTCGCGCACGCGAACCCGCACGAGGTCGCCGGAGGGGTCCACCTCGGTGGCGAGCGTGAGGCGTCCGCCGTTCGGCATGGCTTCGGCGGCGTTCACCAGCAGGATCAGGATGAGCTGCTGGACCTGGCTGGCGTCGCACATCACCGGCGGCGCATCGGCGTACTCCAGCGCCAGTTCGATGCCCTGGAGATCGAGCTTGTGACGCACCAGCGAAATGGCGCGCTCCACTACGGTTTTGATGTCGTTTGCGTCGCGGTGGCTGGGTGCCTGCCGGGCGAAGGTGAGCAGGTTCTTCACCAGGTCGCCGCAGCGCCGGCTCTCGCGCTCGATGGTGCGCAACTGGTCGGCCAGATCGTCCTTGACTTCCAGGTTGCTCTTCTCCACTTCGCGCAGGATCAGCCGCGCGTAGGTCAGGATGCCGAACAGCGGATTGTTGATCTCGTGCGCCACGGTGGCCGCGAGCTTGCCGATGGAAGCCAGCTTCTCGCTGCGCAGCAAGGTGTTGTGGGCGCGCTGGAGTTCGGCGGTCTTCATCCGCACGCGCTCCTCGATCTCCGCCTGCACCCCCGCCACCTCCTGCGTCATTTTATTGAACGAGCGCGCCAGGTCGCCCAGCTCGTCACCCGAGTGCACCGGCAGCCGGTATTGCAGATCGCCCGAGGCCACGCGCCGCGTGCCGGTGATCAATTCCTTGACCGGCCGGTAGACCACGAACCAGACAAAAACGATGCTGACCGCCGAAATCAGCAACAGAGCCGCCGCCATCAGCCAGGCGAGGTTGCTTTGATACCGCGCCGTCTGCGCATCCACGCTGGCCAGCGAGAGGTTGGAGTCGATGACCCCAAGCACCCGCAACCCCCCGCTGTGCGCATGGCAAGCCGCGTTGGAGCACGCCGGGGAGTTCTCGATGGGCCGGATAACGCCCGCCAGGCGCTCGCCCCCCACGCTAAAGATCCGCGCGCGGTCGGGGCGGTCGAGCTTGCTCAGCGGCCGTTCCGAGGCATGGCAGCCGTAACAGGCCTCGGCGCGCTTGTCCACCGTCTTGCCGACTTCCCTGGGATCGGTGGAGAAGCTGATGCGGCCGTCCTTGTTGAAGATGCGGATGCGCCGGATGCCCGGCTCGCTGCCTATGGTGTTGATCACCTGGTAGAGCGCCTCGCGGTCGTTGTGCAGCATCTGGTAATGGGTGCTGCGCAGGATCACCTCCGCGATGCGGTCGGCTGATTGCAGCACCAGTTCCTCGGAATGCCGGCGCTGCTCCCGCAGGTTGAAATAGCCGTAGAGAGTGAAGAAGGCCGCCGTGCTCGCCACCAGGCAAATGGCGAGCTTGGCGGCCAATCCCACACGAACCCGCCGGTTGCGCGGCGCGGCGTGCTGGGGCCCCGGGGTCATTTACCGGCTGTACTCCACCTCTGCCGGCTCGGCTTCCGGCGCTGCGGCCGCAATCCGCTCCGGCTTGTGCTCTTCCTCGAACACCGGGAAGTAATGCGCCACCACGCGGAACACGGCGAAGCCCAGCGCGACAATGGAGAGCGTGACCGCAACTTCGGTCCAGCGCGGCACATACCGGGCGCCCGAGCCGGCTTCCATGCCGGTCACCGACACGTTCAGGCGGTTGGTGACGAAACCAAATACTACCATGACGGCGCACGCATACAGCGCCCCGGGATTGCGGCGCACGTGCGCCCGGAACAACAACAGCATGGGCAGCAGCATGAGACAGATCTCGAGCCAGAACAGGTACGTCTCGATCCTCTGCTCCATCACCAGGGGCAGCGCGGCGCGATGACGCAGGTCCACAAAGCGCAACAGCAGGTAGACGGAGAGCAGCACCGCAAGCACGCGCCCGATGCTCGCCAGCAGCGGCAGCTCCAGCGCCCGGCCGAAAGCGCGGCTGCTGTGCCAGGATTCGAAAATGGTCATGGCCAGGCCGGCGCAAATCGCCGAAATGTAGAAGAACACCGGCAGCAGAGGCGTGTACCACAGCGCGTCCAGCTTGTTCGGCACGATGAGGTACAGGCTGCCCAGCGAGGACTGGTGCAGCGTGGAGAGGATCACGCCCGCGATCATCAGCGGGACGGAAACGAACTTGATCCAGCTCAGGGGCCGCTCCATGCCGAACTTCTCAAACACCACCGGGATGAACTCCAACGCCAGGACCGTGGTATACAGCGTGACGCACCAGCCCACCTCGAACATCACCGAATGCGGATTCCACATCACCAGCGGGTGCCAGATGTGGTCCGGCCGCCCGAGGTCGAACATCAGCGCCACAATCACCAGCAGGTAGCCCAGAAACGCGGTGAGAATGGAAGGCCGCAGAATGGGCTTGTAGCGCTCGATGTTGAAGATGTGGACTACGGCGACCAGGGTGAAGCCGCCGGCGGCCAGCCCTACCCCGCAGAGAATGTCGAAACCGATCCAGATGCCCCACGGAAACTTGTCGCTCAGGTTGGTGACCGCGCCCAACCCGTACATGGCCCGCAGATAGGTGGAATACAGTCCGCCCAGCGCCAGCAAAACGAAAATGGCGCGCCAGACGGTGAGCTTGGGCAGGCCCTTCATCGCTTGCCCTCCTTCCGCGCGACTTCGTCGCGGCGGTTGGTGATCCAATAGATGCCGCCCAGCAGAACCGAGCCGACCGAAACCACGTCGGGCACCACCGACAGCACGCGCCAGGTAAGCGCCGGGATGGGCTCCTGCGGCACGTTGGTGCGGAGCCCGATCTTTTCAAATGGAACCGCGGAGAGATACAGCACCGACGTACCGCCCACCTCCCGCAAGCCGTAAATGCGGGGGAAGTACTCTTTGGGTTTCTCCGCGATGCGCTTGCGCGCTTCGGCAACCAGTTGTTCGCGTTCGCCGCAAATCGTCGCGCCGGTGGGGCAGGATGCCGTACAGGCGGTGGGCTGTCCCTTGGCCTGCCGCTCATAGCACATATCGCACTTGCGCACACGCGGCAGACGGGCGTTCCACTCGTAGGACGGCACCTGGAACGGGCATGCGGTCATGCAATAGCGGCAGCCCATGCACTTGTCGGCCTCGTACACCACCGGACCGAGGCTGGATTTTTGCAGGGCTCCCACCGGGCACACCGAGACGCATGTCGGTTCGGCGCAGTGCTGGCACGAGACGCGGCTGAAACGCTCACCGTGGGCCTCAATCGTCATCATCTTGTGCGCAGAGAGGCCCTCGGCGCCAATCTTGTCGTTATACGGCAGACTCCAACGTTCGGCGCAGGCTCCTTCACAGGTCTTGCAGCCGACGCAGAGGGTGCTGTCGTAAAGCAGGGCTTTCGACATATCTAGACCCTCAACTCCTTTTTACCACCCATTTGATCCTCTGGTGTTGAAAAATTATGCGGTGAGGAAAAATTCACCAGTAATCTCTTTCCAGTTCGCCTCGGGCATGCCCGCCAGCAGGTCGTCGGTGGGACGCCCGCCGTCGGCGGCAACGGCGCCGGCCATGCGCGGTTGGCGGGCATAGAGCCGCTCGACGGCGTCGCGCATCCAGTTCCGCACCAGTGCCTTCGGCACCATGTTGCGGGCGGTGTTTTCCTCATCCGGCACATGGATGGTGGCGAGCCAACCCTTCCCGTAAGGGTCCTGCCGCAGCAGGGAAGGATCGCTCAGGACGTCGGCATTGATTTCGATGACTTCGCCCTCGGTAGGTGAAACCACCTCGGCGCGCTCGCCCGCACGGTGCACGGAGAAGGCGCGCTGTCCCTGGCGGATCCACTGCCCGGGCTTGGGGAGGTCGATCTTGTCGATCTTGCCGGCCAACGCGGCGGCGAACTCGTCCATCCCAACACGCACCAGGTTGCGCCGTTCCCGCAGAGCCCAGGTGTGGCCGGGGTGATAGGCCATCTGCTCCGGCACCAGGAAACCTTCCACGTAGGAGGGTCCCAGGGCGGGCGAAACGGCGGCTGCCGGCGCGGGTGCAGTCTGGACGGCCTTCTTGCGATTGAGCGCGTAATCCAGCAGGATAAAAATCAGAAACGTCGCTAGAACCAAAATCACGGTCATGGCTGTTGTGTTCCTTTCGCTTCCGTATAGGCAAAAGGAATGCCAAGCTGTAGACTTTTGGGTCTCTTTATCTTCAATAAGTTGGAGACATCTGGCGAGTACTGCAACAGTTGGGATGTCTAAAACTTCCACAGGCAGAATCCGGAGAGGGTCGAATTGCGTTGTAGTTTCAAATGCTTAACGATTATGTGGTAATCTACGACGGAGCTGTTGGATTTATCGGCGGTTCTAGAATTCTTCGGATCGCCCTGTAGTTGTTTACATCGCCTCGAACGATGTAAACTTCCCCGTTTCGAACCTGTCTTCCGGTCTGATCCCTCCGAGGGTCCGGCAGGCCGTTTCGCCTGCCGCTGTCTGAGAATCCGGGCAGGCGAAACCGGCTGCCCTACCCCGCCCATTTTGCGTCTTGGCGCGCGTGAATGAGCGGCCACCGTCAACCAGCCCCGTTTGTTGCGGCTCTGTTACAATCGGATCGGAAGCTAGTCTTGGCTGGTGCTGGGCGCGGGCTTCAAACCCGTCGGGCGGCGCTGTCGCCGCTGGTGGGTTCAATTCCCACTAGCTTCCGCCACCCTGCTGCATTCCTGCATAATCTAGCTATGCGCACCCGATTCGCGCTTCTATTCCCCTGCCTGCTGTTCGCCGCCCGGGCTGAGGTCCGCACCATGACCCTGCGGCAGGCGGTGGACACCGCTCTGAAGCAGAGCCCCGAGATCGCCCTCGCCCGCTTGGATGAAGAAAGCGCCAAGCAGGCCGTGCGGCAGGCCAAGGACCCCTTCACGCCGCGGATTGCCGTGGGCAGCGGCCTGGCCTACACCAGCGGCTTCCCCATGAGCATGGAAGGCGCGGCCCCCTCCATCCTGCAAGCCGCCGCGACCCAGTACCTGTTCAACAAGCCGCAGAGTTACGCCATCGCGCAGGCCAAGGAGAACGCGCGCGGGGCGGCCATCGGCACCGCCGCGGCGAAAGACGTGGTGGCGTACCGTGTCGCGGAGTTGTTCCTGGATGCGGAGCGCGCCGGGCGCGTGGCCGCCCTGGCCCGCAAGGAGATTGCCAGCGCGGAAACCGTGCAGGCGTCGGTGCGCAGCCAGGCGCAGGAGGGCCGCGTGCTGCCGGTGGAGGCCAAGCGCGCGGACCTCGCGGTGCTTCAGGCACGGCAGTTGGCGGAGGGCCTCGAGGCCGACCAGGAAGCCGCGGAGACGGCGCTGGCCGTGGCGCTCGGGCTGACGGCGGACGACCGCGTCCGCCCCGCGGCCGAAACGCGCGCTCCGCCCCCGCTTCCCGCCTCCGAGGACGCCGCCGTCGAGGACGCTCTGGCGGCCAGCAAGCGCATCCGGCAGTTGCAGTCGCAGATCGCGGCCAAGGGCCTCGAAATCCGCGGCGCGCGCGCGGCGCGCTGGCCGCGGGCCGACTTGGTGGCGCAATACGGCCTGTTCGCCAAGTTCAACAACTACGAGGACTTCTTCCGCCGCTTCCAGCGGCACAATGGCGAAATCGGGGTCTCCTTCCAGTTGCCCCTGCTCCCCGGCCCGGGAGTCAGCGCGGCCACCGCGCGCACCGAGGCGGAGATCGCCCGGCTGCGCGTGGAGATGAACAACACGCGCAACCGCATCACCGCCGCCACGCGGCAGGCGTACCGCGCCGTGCGGCGGGCCGAACTGGCGGGCGACGTGGCCCGGCTCGACCTGGAAGTGGCGCGCGAGCAACTCTCCGTGCTGCTGGCGCAGACCCAAGAAGGCCGCGCCACGCTCGCGCAGGTGGAACAGGCGCGCTTGAACGAAACCGGCAAGTGGCTGGCGTTTTATAGCGCTCAATACGCCCTGGAGCGGGCGCGTTGGACCCTGCTAAGCCAGACGGGGGATCTGCTGGCCGCATTAAAATGACATCGCCCGTACCGCGTTATATACTATGGTTTAACTAAACTTCCTTAGGTTCGCCTTCGAGTACACAGCGTAGCTCCGCCGTTAACCCGGCCCGTCTCGGTGCGAGCCGGGAGTGCATTCCGTTTGGAGGCTGCTTTTTCGAAATGAACCCGACCACAGACACAGCTTGTGTGCAGGGGTCCGCCAACCGTCGTCGTTCGGCGTTCTCCTATTTACGGATCCTGTTATCCGTTTTGATGCTGGCCGCGCTTGCCTCTCCGCTCCTGGCGCAGGAACACCAGGGCGGCGGCGAAGCCAACCTGCGGCTGCCGGACCTGAATTCCGCCACGTTCCTGGGCGGCATCGGCGGCGGCACGCTGCTGCTGGCCGGATTGCTGATCTGCGCCCTCGGCATGATCTTCGGCCTGACGATTTTCATGCGCCTGCGCAACATGCCGGTGCACGCCGCCATGCGCGAAGTGTCCGAACTGATCTATGAGACCTGCAAGACCTACCTGGCAACCCAGGGCAAGTTCCTGATGTTGCTCGAAGTCTTCATCGGGGTCATCATTATCTTCTACTTCGGCTTCCTCCAGGGCTTTGACGCGGTGCGCGTGGCGATCATCCTGATCTTCAGCGTCATCGGCATCTCCGGCAGCTTCCTGGTGGCGGCTTTCGGCATGCGCGTGAACACCTTCGCGAATTCCCGCACCGCGTTTGCGAGCCTCACCGGCAAGCCCTACCCCTGCTACAGCATTCCGCTCCAGGCGGGCATGAGCATCGGCATGCTGTTGATCTCGGTCGAGCTGCTGATCATGCTCTTCATCCTGCTGTTCGTGCCGGGCGAGCTGGCCGGGCCCTGCTTCATCGGCTTCGCCATCGGCGAGTCGCTGGGCGCCGCGGCCCTGCGCATCGCCGGCGGCATCTTCACCAAGATCGCCGACATCGGCTCCGATCTGATGAAGATCGTCTTCAAGATCAAGGAAGACGACGCGCGCAACCCGGGCGTGATCGCGGATTGCACCGGCGACAACGCGGGCGACTCGGTGGGCCCCTCGGCCGACGGTTTCGAGACCTACGGCGTCACCGGCGTGGCGCTCATCACCTTCATCATGCTGGCCGTGAAGGATCCCATCGTCCAGGTGCAGTTGCTGGTGTGGATCTTCTCCATGCGCGTGATGATGGTGATCTCCTC
>JBHGBM010000098.1:0-35638 GCA_041946965.1 Bryobacteraceae bacterium | reverse complement strand
AGGCCCCTACGACGGTTTAGCAAACCGCTGCTTTCGACCACTCAGCCACCTCTCCGGCTTGGTTGCGGGTCTTCCATATCTTAACACGCCCCGCCCCGGTTGAAACCTGCGCCGCGGTCTGAGACTCTGGGGCTAAGGGATGCGGACCGCGGTTCTTTGTCTCTTGCTCGCCGTCATCTTCGGATTGCTTTCGCGGAGGGCGCAGGCGGCGCTGCGCGGCGCGTTCCAGCGCCGTCCCTGGCTGCTGCCCGCCGGAGCGGGCGCGCTGGCGGCCGCATTCTCCGCCATCGCCGCGGCGTCGGGGGCGGCCGGTCCGCTGCTGCCGCTCGCGTCGGCTTACCTGGTGGCGCCCGCGGCGCTCGCCTGGCTGCTGGGAGCCGGGGCGGGGAAGCGCCCGCGCGCGCTCGACTTCGCCATCGTCGCCCTTCTCTGGTTTCCCCTCGAGTTCGGCGCCGGCGCGCAATGGGTGCCGCGGCCGGCGCAGGGGTTCCTCCACAGCGCCGCGTACGGGTTTTCCATCATCCTCGCGCTCCTCATTTTCCTGTGTTTCCGCGCCACACCCGGCATGAAGTACAACCTGCCGCGCTCATTCCGCGACCTCTTCTACCCCTTGGCGGGATTTGCCCTTGCGGCGCCGCTGCTCATCGGGCTCGGCGTCTGGCTCGGCTTCATGCCCGGCTTCCACATGCCCGCGAACTTGACCGCGGTGAAGATGGCTTCGCGTTTCGCCGTGATCTTCGCCGCCACCGCGCTGCCGGAGGAGATCCTGTTCCGCGCGCTGATCCAGAACCTCCTGATGCGTCGCTTCGGCGCGGGCCACCGGACACTGGCGGCGGCGGCGCTCGTGTTCGGCGCATCGCACCTGAACAACGGTCCGCTCCCTGCGCCCAACTGGCGCTACGCCCTGGTGGCGACCCTTGCCGGCGCGGCGTTCGGAAAGGTATTTCAGAAATCGTCCACCGTGCTTTCCCCGGCGGGACTGCACGCCATGGTGAACACCGCCAAGCATTTCTTCTTTTGAGATGAAAGCGCCGCCGCAATGGATCGCAGCCGCGGAACCCTTCGCGGTGTTCGCCCTCATCATGGCGTATATCTGGCGGCTGCGCGCCGCCGCGCCGTTCTCCTGGACCGGCATTCTGGCGCTGATCCTCATCTCGCACGCCTGCCGAGGGGAGCGCGCGCGGGATTTAGGATTCCGCTGGTCGAACTTCGGCGCGGCCGCAGCCGAAGCCGCGCCCATGCTGCTGTGGATCTCGCTCGTCCTGCTCGGCGCGGGCATGCTGGCCCGCTCCCTGCGCCCCATCGGTTTCGAAACCGGCCTGCTGTCGTTCGCGGCCTATTGCCCCTGGGGCCTGTTGCAGCAGTACCTGCTGAACGGCTACTTTGTGAACCGCCTCTCGGCCGCGTGGCCCAGACGCCGCGTGCCGCTGGTGGCCGCGGCGCTTTTCAGCGGCGCCCACCTGCCCAACTGGTTCCTGATGCTCGCCACCTTCGCGGGCGGCTACGCCTGCGCCCGCCTGTACCTGAAGCACCGCAATCTTTACTTCCTCGGCCTGGCGCACGCCGTGACCGGTTTTCTGCTGTTCCTGGCGGCGCCGGATTCCATCAGCCGCCACCTGAACGTCGGTCCCGGATGGTTCCGTCAGTTGCCGTAGGCCGCGCCGAGGAACTTCTCCTTCTCGCGCTCGCGCTCCAGGTAGGGCACGCCGCTGCGCATCCATTCCGGCGCCGGCGCGCCCTTCAGAAAGTGATCGAAGAACTGCTGCATGCGGACCGTGTAGTCCTTCTGGTTCTGCCGCCTGCGCAGGCCGTGATACTCGCCGTTGTAGTTGAACAGGTAGGCTTCCTTGCCGAGCCGCCGCAGCGAAAGGAACAACTCGATGCCCTGGTACCACGGCACCGCGTCGTCCTGGTCGTTGTGCAGGATCAGCAGCGGCGTCTGGACGCGGTCGGCCGAGAAAATCGGCGAGTTCTCGATGAACTGCACCGGGTTCTGCCAGATGCTGCCGCCGATGCGGCTCTGGCCCTTCTCGTACTGGAACTGCCGCGGCATTCCGGAGCCCCAGCGGATTCCGCTGTAGGCGCTGATCATGTTGCCCACCGGTGCGCCCGCCTCCGCCGCGCGGAAACGCGTGGTGTGGCCCACCATGTACGCGATCTGGTACCCGCCCCAACTGTGGCCCTGAATGCCGATCGCGTTCTCGTTTACGAAGCCGCGATCCACCACCGCCTGAATGGCGGGCAGCACGCACTTCAGCGCACTTTGCCCCGGCGCTCCGGTGGCGTAAACAATGTCCGGCATCAGCACCAGGTACCCGTTGCTCACGTAGTAGGACGCGTTGATGGACGTTCCCGGCCGCGGGTCCACGAAGTTGTGCAGCGTCTGCGAGAGCCGCTCGTAAATGTAGACCAGCATCGGGTATTTCTTCCCCGGGTCGAAGCCTTCGGGCTTGATCAACACGCCCTGGAGCGGCACGCCGTCCGCGTTGCGGTACCGGACCAGCTCGGCCGAGCCCCACAGCAGCTCCGCCTTTTGCGGGTTCGCGTCGCTGATGCGGCGCAGGTTGGCGAAGGTCGAATCGCTCGCCTGGAGGTCGGGAAAATCGTTGAACGTGGTGGCCGCGAGCAGGATCACGTCGGCCTCTTTCGCTTTTGCCAACGTGCGGTAGCTGCGCGGCCCCATGATCAGTTTCTGCGGCGGCGTATCCGCGCCCAGCCGGTCGCGGAAGAAACCGGTGTCGCGCGTCTCGAGATTCTCGGCGCGCAGCAGAACGGGCTTTTCGGGATCGATGCCGCGCGGCGCGTCGTCCTCCTCCGGCTCCAGCCGCACCACGCGGAATTGCAGCTTGCTCTTCCGCCCGGCGCCCTCGGTCAGGTTGCGTACCCAGCGGCCGTCAGGCGAAATCTGCCACACGTCGTAGCGGTCGTAGATCAGCGCGAAGCGGCCGTCGCGCGTCCAGCCGGCGCTGCCATAACTCGAAGGCGGCTCCGGACGGTCGTCGTCCTCATCGTGGAAGTCAACGCCCAGCCCGGCCGTGATGGTGGTGACCTTGCCCTCCGGAACGCTGATGGTGTGCCACTGGCGGTCGCGGAAGAACAGCGCGTACCTGCCGTCCGGAGCCCACTGCACCGGCGGGCCGTATCCGCCGCGATAGTTCTCGACCACCGGGATTCGCGATCCCGTCAGGGTGTCGATAAGAAGCTGATCGAAGTACGTGGCGTCGTAATCCACCTTGCGGCGGTAGGCGTGGTCGTCGGCGCCGATGGCGTAGCGCCCGTTGTCGCTCAGGAAGACGGAACGCACGGAGGTGTCGGCGATCTGCACGAGCTTCTTTTCGCCGAGGTGATAGACCGCCGTGTAGGTGCGGTTGCGCTCGCGTGTGGATTGCGCCTTCTGCACCGGCTGCACCTGGTCGTCGTTCCAGCGCCACAGGTCGGCGATCACCTTGTCGTCGGACGCCTGGCTCGAAGCGCTGTCGCGCGGACGTCCCGCGGGAGCGCAGCCCACCAGCACGCGGCTGCCGTCGCGCGAGAACGCCACCGTGCCCTGGTCGCTGAGCGTGTACCCGGGTGCGGCTTCGGAGGCGGCTTCGGCGGCCGCGGGCGCTTTACGGTCCCAGAGGTAGAGTTTGAACTTGGGCTGCTTCGCTGCAGCGTCATCGCGGTCGCTCAGAAACGCGGCGCGGGTCTGCTCGCGGTCCCAGACCAGCCTGGCGTACTTGCCCTTGCCGCGTAGCAGCGCGGCGGGCGCCGCATCGGCGCCGGGCGCGGCCGCGTACACGCCGTTGTCTTCCTCCTTTTTCGAGGAAACCGTGTACAGCAGCGTGGCGCCGTCCTTCGCCAGCGCGTATTCCAGCACATCGGGGAAGCTGCGCTCGGCGCCGGAGGCGAGATCGCGCAGCACGAGTTCGGCGCCGTACTCCTTCTTCGGGGCGCTCCCGGCGGCCGGCTTCGGCTCGGGCTTTCCCTGTTTCAGGTAGGCCACCCAGTTGCCGCCTTTTTCGGGAACCTGATAGCTCTTCACCGCGGCGATGCGCGTGGCCGCGCCCGTGGCCAGATCGACGATCAGCAGCCCGCCCTGCGGCATCTCCTCGGGCTTTTTCTTCTCTTTCTTGGCCTTGTCCGTCTCCGCCTTGGGCGGGTACGTGGTGGAAATCAGGTAGCGGCCGTCGCGCGTGAAGGCCAGGCGCACGCCGCGAGGCGCCTCGCGCTCGGCGGGCTCGTCGGTCATGCGCACTGGCGGCGGCGGCAGCGCTCCCGCGTCCTGGCGGTGCTCCCTGCCGGTGGCGATTTCGCGGGCGACCACCACGCCGTCGCCCTCCTGCGGAAACAGCCCGTAGGCGGCCCATCGCCCGTCGCGCGAAAGCGTCGGGCTGCTGATCGACCGCCAGCCATCGTAATCCTTGTGGTTGAGCGGACGCTTGGCGCCGAGGGCGCACACAAACACGAAGAGCAGGACGGCGAAGCGCTGTTTCATAACGACCAATGATATCAGCCGCGCTCAGCCCTTGAACTGCTGCGCCAGCCGGTCGCCGGTACGCACCATGTTCTCCCGCAGCGTGCGGCGCAGCCGCTCGAGTTCCGTCTTGTACTTCGGATTGCCCGCGAGGTTCCTCAGCCCGTCCGGGTCCGCCTGGAAGTCATAGAGCTCCTCGGGCACACGGTAGCTGAACAGCTTCACGCGTTCGGCAATGCGCGCATCGGTGGCTGCGGCTTCGGTCATCGCCCTCCACGTCAGCCCGTTCTGCGATTCGTTGCGGAACGCCCGTTTGCCGTCCGACCACGCATTATAGATGTAGCCGAAGCGCCCGTTCTGCACGCAGCGCATCTCGAAGCGCTGCCTTCCGGAAGTCTCGTGGAACACGGTGAACACGCGCTCGCGGCCCTGCTGCCGCCCGCCCGTGAGCAGCGGCAGAAAAGACCGGCCGTCCACGCCGTCGATCTGCTTCAGCCCCGCGGCCTCCAGAACGGTCGGCGTGAAGTCGATGCCGGAGATGAATTCCCGGCGGTTCACCGTGCCCGCCTTGGTCTTCCCCGGCCAGCGCACGATCCACGGCGTGCGCGTGCTGTTCAGGTAGCAGTTGGTTTTGGCGAAGGGCAGCGCCATGCCGTTGTCGCTGAGGAACATCACCAGCGTGTCCTGCTCCATGCCGGACTCGGCCAACGCCCGCAGCACCTCGCCCACCGTCTCATCGCAGCGGTGCGCGGAAGTCATGTACTCGGCGATCTCCTGCCGCACCTTGGGAATGTCCGGCAGGAACCCGGGCACAATGGCTTCCTTGGGTTCGATTTTGCGGCCGTAGGGCAGGTGCTTGCCGAAGTTCTTCAGCTCCTGCTCGCTGCCCGCGAACGGCCGGTGCGGGTCCTGCGAATTCGCCATCAGGAAAAACGGCTGGCGCGCGGACTTGGCCTTCTCCAGGAATTCCTTCGTGTACCGGTAGTAGTCCTTCGGACTGCGGCCCTGCCCGAGTTGCTCGGGAGTGATGTAGAAATCCCAGCAGAACTTCGCGCGCGGCGCCAGGTGCGCGTTTTTCGCCATGATGCCGTTCAGGTACCCGGCCGCGTGCAGTTGCTCCTGGAGCGTGGGGATGTCTTCACGTATCGGATTGAAACCCTCGGCGCCGTTGCGGTACGGGTAGCGTCCGGTCATCAGCACGGACCTGCTCGGCTGGCACACCGCGACGGTGACGTGCGCGCGCTCGAAGCGCAGCCCCTGCGATGCGAGCCGGTCGATGTTCGGCGTGATGTCCGGGACCTTGCCGCCGAAGCACCCCGGGGTGCTCCAGTTCATGTCGTCGGCGGTGATCAGCAGGAAATTCAGTGGGCGGCCCGGCGGCATGGCGGCGCATGCGCTCGCGGCCATCGCCTGTTGTAGAAAGGCGCGGCGGTTCATGGTGAGTATCCACTATATCCATTTGCGCGCCGCCGTGTACTATGATGAGCGCTGCAATGACCCGCCGCGATTTTCTTTCCGCCGTGCTGGGCGGCGTAACCGGCAGGCCCGACCCCCGCACTGGCCGGGAGGTCTGGCAGATCACCAGCGGCGGCGCCGTGAGCCATAGCTGCTATTTCGAGGCGCAGCCCTTCACCGCCGGCGACCGCTATCTGGTCTACAGTTCCAACCGCACCGGCGCCTGGCAGCTCTATCGGGTGGACCTGCGCACGGGCGAGACGGCCCAGCTTACCCGCGCCGCGCGCCTGGCGAACCTGTCCTTCTCCATGCATCCCGACGGCCGCAACGTGGTCTACCAGGACGGCGACCGCCTGGCGCAGACCGACGTGCCCACCGGGCGCGAGACCGTCCTCATCGACCTCGCCCGCGCTCTCGGCGGCTCGCGGTTCTCCGCCGGACGCACGTTCTCGCGCGACGGCCGCTTCACCGCCGCTTCGTACGTGGATAAAGCGGGCGCGCCCGGGATCGCGCTCGTGGACCTGCGTGCCGGCGCCATCGCGAAGACCGCGCCGGTGGAGAACGGCACGGGCGGCCACCTGCTGATCTGCCCCGCCGATCCTTGCCTGGTCACCTACGTGCGCACCCCGGACGAGCAGAACAACATGAAGCTGCCCATGGAGCGCCGCGCCCGCACCATGATCGCCGATTTCCGCACCGGCAAATCGCGGCCCTTCCTCATCATGCCCTACGGCTTCCGCGCCACCCACGAGTACTGGGCTCCGGACGGCGAGCGCTTCTACTTCCACGGCAAGACCCAGCCGGGCTGGGTGCCCGCGACCATCTGCTCCATGCGGCGCGACGGCTCGGACCGGCGCACCCACTTCACCTCGAACTACATGCTGGGCCACTCCATGATCACGCACGACTCACGCTACATCGTCTCCGACGTGCAGAAGCCCAACGACAATCCTCTGATCCTGATCGACCTCAAAACGGGCGATCACCGCATCCTCTGCTGGCCGGATTCCTCGGTGGCCGGCGGCCACCCCAAGTCCGCGCACGTGCACCCGAGCTTCAGCCGTACTGGAAAGTACATCGCGTACACCTCCGACCGCACCGGCACGGGCCAGGTGTACGTGGTGCAAGCGCGTTTCTGAGACCACGGCGGCGGCCCCGTAGTATTATGGTTTCCATTCAGGGTTTCTAGAGGTAATCCGACGATGAGACTGAGATCCACAACCGCAGCGTTATTTTTCTTTCCGGCCTTCCTTTTCGCGCAATCGTCCGCCAATATCGTGGGCACGGTGCGCGATTCCTCGGGCGCCGTGGTCCCGGAGGCGCAAGTCAAAGTTGTGAATACCCAGACCGGTTACACGCAGTCGCGCGCCACCGCCGCCGACGGCAGCTACAGGCTGCCGTTGCTGCCCGTGGGCCAATACGAGCTGACCGCCGAGAAATCGGGCTTTCAGAAATTCGTCCAGACCGGCATCGTGCTGGCCGTCAACGACAACGCCACCATCGACATCACCATGAACGTGGGCGCCGTCTCGGAGGCCGTCACGGTCACCGGCGCCGCGCCGCTGGTGGACACCCAGAGCGGCACCATCAAGGGCCTGGTGGATCAGCAGCGCATCGTGGACCTGCCGCTCAACGGCCGTGACATCACCCAGCTCATGTCCATTCAGGCCGGCGTGATCTCGCGCGGCGGATCCTACGGCGAGGGCAACCAGTTCGTGGTGAACGGCAGCCGCGGCAACGGTGTGTACTACCTGCTCGACACCGGCATGAACACGGACTCCTACCGCAACTACAGCGGCGTGATGCCGAACCCCGACGCCGTGCAGGAGTTCAGCATTCAGAAGAGCAATTTCAGCGCGGAGTACGCCAACGCCACCGGTGCGGTGGTCAACGTGGTGACCAAGTCCGGCACCAACCAGTTCCACGGCGCGGCGTTCGAGTTCGTGCGCAACGCGCAGTTCAACGCGCGCAACTTTTTCGCCGCCCGGCGCGACTCCCTCAAACGCAACCAGTTTGGCGCCACGCTCGGCGGCCCTGTCCGGAAGGACAAGCTGTTCTTCTTCTTTGCTTACCAGGGGACGCGGCTGCGCAGCGACCCGCAGCTCTCCCGGCAGTTCCTCCCCACCGGAGCCATGCGCCGGGGGGACTTCTCCGCGCTGGGAAGGGCGATCAAGGACCCCATCACGGGCGCGAATTTCCCCAACGCGCAGATCCCGCTTTCCCGCATCAGCCCGATCACGCAGGCGTTCCTGAAGTATCTCCCCGACCCCGGCACCCCGGACGGCTCGCGCTTCACTGGCACCCCTGCTATCGAGGACACCAACGAATACACGGGCAAGGTGGATTGGGTGGTGCGCGCGCACCGCGTTTCCGGCCGCCTGTTCTACACGAAGTTCCAGCGCCCCTTCACGGGCAAGGTCGATGACTACGCCAGTATGTCGGCATCGGAGGTCGGCAAATCCACCCAGCCGTACCGCCAGCTCACGCTGAACGATATGTGGACGGTCTCGCCCACCCTGATCAACAGCTTGACGTTCGCCTATCGCGGCCGCCGCACCCTCAACGACTGGTCCGCCATCAAGCTGCCTCTGAGTTTCAAGGACGCCGGCGTGAAGGGCATCGCCGTCCAGAATCCAACCTCCGTCTACATCAGCGTTTCCGGCGGGTTCCTCTCACGCCCCGGCTGGTATTACGACAAGACCGACTACGACCTGCAATTCGCCGACACCGCTACGTACATCCGCGGGCGGCACGAGTTCAAGTTCGGCGGCGAAATCCTGCGCTCCGCCAACGACATCAAGAATCACTTCCGCACCATGGGGCTGTTCACCTTCAACGGCTCCATCAGCGGCAACGCCATGGCCGATTTCGTCCTCGGCGACGTCTACCAGTTCTGGCAGGGCGGCGGCGAGTACAAGAGCCTGTTCGGCACCCGCTGGGGCTTCTTCGGGCAGGATACGATCCGCGCAACCTCCAACTTGACGCTTACCGCGGGGCTCCGCTGGGACCCGCAGTTCCCGTTTCATGACGACCTCGGCCGCGTGCAGTGCTTCCGCCCGGGTGTGCCATCCACCCGCTACCCGAAAGCTCCTCTCGGCTACCTCAGCGCGGGTGACCCGGGCTGCCCGGATGGCGGCTTCGACCCGTACATGGCCGCACTGGCGCCGCGCCTGGGCTTCGCCTGGCGCCCCGGCGGGAAGAACACGGTCGTCCGCGGCGGCGCCGGCCTGTTCTGGAACCCGCAGTTCACCGTCCTCTACAACACCTTCGTGGATTCCGCGCCGTTCAGCCCCCAGATCGTGCGTTACGGTGTGCGCTTTGAAGACCCCTACGGCACGGCGGGCAACCCGTTCCCGCAGTCCTTCGCGCCGTTCATCCCCGGAAAGGACGTGGAGTTCTTCACGCCGCTCGGGCAGTTCGGCGTCTTCAATAACGGTTTCCGGCCCAGCTACCAGGAGACCTGGAACATCACCGTCGAGCGCGAGCTCACGCGCAACCTGGCCGCCCACATCAGCTACATCGGCAACCAGGGCAGGCACCTCTCTTACGGCCTGGACGTGAACTACGCCCTGTATGTGCCCGGCCAGAGCACCGTCGGCAACATCCAGCAGCGGCGCCCGTACCAGAATTACGGCTCGGTGCTGAACGCGTTCTCCGAAGGCAACTCCAGCTACCACGGCCTCCAGATGTCGGTGGAGCGACGCGTCGCCAACGGCATTTCGGTGGAAGCTAATTACACCTGGTCGAAATCGATCGACGAGTCTTCGTCGGAGCCTACGCCGGGGCAGGGAAGCTCCATCATCCCCTACAGCCGGAAGGCGAACCGCGGACCGTCGGATTTCGATATCAATCACCGGTTCGTGCTCTCGTATGTGTGGGCGCTTCCGAGGCTCTCCACCGGGGGCACCCTCGTGCGCAACGTGATCGGCGGTTGGGAATCCTCGGGCTTCTGGACCATGCAGACCGGCACGCCCTTCGGCATCGCTTCCGGCACGGACCGTTCGCTAAGCGGCCTGGGCATCGACAACGCCGACCTGATCGGCAACCCGTACTTGGATACGAACCGGCCGCGCAAGGACCTGATCAACCAGTACTTCAATACGGCCGCGTTTGCGCCGGCCGCGCTCGGCACCTTCGGCACCGCGCCGCGCAACTTCATGCGCCGGCTCGGTTCGTGGAACGCGGACCTCTCGCTCATGAAGAAGTTCCGCGTGCGCGAGGGAACCAGTATCCAGTTCCGCTCGGAGTTCTTCAACGCGTTCAACAACGTGAACCTGAGCGGTCCGCAAACCAGCCTGAACGTGGCCAACCGCTTCGGCAGGATCGAAAGCGCCGGCTCGCCGCGCATCATCCAGTTTGGACTTAAACTGCTGTTTTAGGTTTCGCTGGCCACGCTCATGAAAAAAAATCTCTTGTTCGTCGCCCTCGCGGTCTGCCAAGCGCAATCGCCGTGGGACGTTTCCACGGGTCTGGACGGCATGGTGGACCGCTACCTCACCGCCATCGCCAGGTCGCAGTGGGAACGGCGCGCGGCGGCCGTCGCCGCCATCAAGACGCCCGCACAGGTGAAGATGCGCCAGGCGTACATCCGCAGGAAGATGCTGGAGGAGGTCGGCGGGCTTCCTGAAAAGACACCGCTCAACGCACGCATCACCGGCACACTCGAGCGCGACGGCTACAAGGTCGAGAAACTCCTCTTCGAGAGCCTGCCCCGTTACTACGTCACCGCGAACGTGTTCGTGCCCGCCACGGGCAAGCCGCCCTATCCCGCGGTGCTTGGAACCGCGGGGCATAGCGGCGACGGCAAGGCCGCCGAACTCTACCAGCGCGTGTGGGTCACGCTGGCGAAACGCGGCTTCCTGGTGCTGGCCTACGACCCGCCGGGGCAGGGCGAGCGGCTCGGCTACTTCGACCCCGCCACCGGGAAGTCTCCGTTCAATCCGGGCGGCACCGGCGAGCATACCAGCGCCGGAACCCAGTGCCTGCTCACCGGCACGAACATCGCGCGCTACTTCATCAACGACGGCGTGCGCGCCTTCGACTACCTGCTCACCCGCAAGGATGTGGACCCCAAGCGCATCGCCGTGGCCGGCAACTCGGGCGGCGGCACGCAGTCCTCCTACCTGGCCGCTTTCGAGCCGCGGCTCGCCGCCGCCGCGCCCTCCTGCTACCTGACCTCGTGGGAGAAGCTGTGGGCCGGTCCCGGACCGCAGGACGCCGAACAGGATTTCGTCAACTTTCTGAAAGACGGCCTGGATTTCGGCGATTTCCTCATCGCCTTCGCGCCCAAGCCCATCCAGATGGCGACCGCCATCAAGGACTTCTTCCCCATCGACGGCGCGCGCGCGACCTACGCCGAGGCCAGGCGCGTCTTCGAAGTGCTCGGCGCCGGCGACCGTGTGGGCTTCTTCGAGTTCGACGACACCCACGGCTGGTCCAAGCCGCGCCGCGAGGCCACCTACCGCTGGTTCGAGCGCTGGTTCCATAACAAGCAGGACGACGGCGCCGAGCCCGATTTCAAGGTGGACGATCCCAAGACCCTGTGGGTCACGGAAACCGGACAGGTGGCCACTTCCATCCGCGATGCCGAAACGGTGCAGTCGCTCAACGCGGCTCTCGCGGAGAAGATGTATCCCAGGCGCGCGGGCGCGGGCGGGAAGAACATTCCCGCGCTGGTGCGGGCGCGGCTGGGTGTCGCCGCCGAACGGGGCGTTCCCGCGGTGGAGACCCGCGGCGTGGTGGAGCGCTCTGGCTACAAGGTCGAGAAGATCGAGATGCGGCCGGAAGCCGGTATCACGGTTCCGGCGCTGGCCTTCGTGCCCGCCGCTGGCGACGCGCGCAAACCCGCGGTGCTGTGGGTGGACGCGGCCGGCAAGGCGGCGGATATGGCTGCCATCGAGTCTCTGGTGGAAGCCGGCAACCTGGTGCTCGCGGTGGATCCGCGCGGTTGGGGGGAAAGCGCGGGACCGCCCAGCCCTCGCGGCGGCTATTCAAAGGCCTTCCAGACCGCCATGCGCGCCCTCCTCGTCGGCAAGACCCTCGCGGGCATGCAGACCGGCGACCTCCTGCGCGCTTTCGATTACCTCGCATCGCGGCCCGATGTGGACCCCAAGCGCATCGCCATCGCGGGCAAGGGCAACGGCGGCGTGCTGGGGCTTTACACCGCCTCGCTCGAGCCGCGCATCGCCAAGGTCGCCTCGATCGCCGCGCCCGAGTCGTACCTGGCCATCGTCAAAGCCAAACGTCACGAGGGCATCATGGACATCGTGGTGCCGGGCGTGCTGCGCGACTTCGACCTGCCCGACGTGGCGGCTTCGCTGAAGCCTCGCGCGGTGCTCGCCTCGGCCGCCGGCCTGCGCTGGTAGGCTTTACTTGGGGCGGGCGCCGTAGGCCAACACGCCCCACGTGCGTTCGATCTTCCGGATGGCCTTATCGAGCTCGTACTGGCAAAGCCGGGTACTGTGGTCGCATTTCGCTCCGGTGTAATGTTTCCGCAGCGCCTCGAGCGCGCGCCGGTCTCCTATTTCTCCCAGCGCCCACACGGCATGGTTTCTTTGCTTCAGGGGGCACGAGTCGCAGCCCACTGCCTGCGCCAGGGCCATCACGCGGTCGCCGCCGAATCTCCGCGCCGCCTCGCGCCCGGCGAGCGCCGCGTCCACGTGGATGAACATCTGGAGCGCGAACAGGGCCAGCGCCAGTACGGCCGCGGCGATGCCGATGAACCGCCACATACGCGGATTATACACTCCGCAAAAGTTACCCCGCGCGAGCGAGGTAATTCTTACACCTCCGGCCGCCATCTTGCGTAAAACAAACGGCTTCGATTATGGTTTTGGAAATGCAAGCACAGGCGCCGGAGCGAAATTCCCCGTGTGGACGAACAAACGGAACGACGAGCCGGAGGCCGTCACCCCCACGGCGCCGAAATCCCCGGACCGCGCGGTGATCGGCGCTTCCATGCGCATCAAGGGCCAGATTTTCAGCAAAGAGGAGCTGTACATCGACGGCGAGGTCGAGGGCGGCCTGGAATCCCAGCATGCCATCACCATAGGGCCGAACGGCAAGGTTCGCGCCAATATAAAGGCGCGGGAGGTCACCGTGTTCGGTTCCGTGCACGGCAATGTGGAAGTCAGCGACCGCGTCTCCATACGCCAGAACGGCACGCTGATCGGCGACATCAAGACGGCGGGCATCGGCATCGAAGACGGTGCGTATTTTAAGGGCAGCATCGATATCATCCTGCGCTCGGCCAAAGCCTAACCCCCGGGTTGGGCAGGCGGTTTCGCCTGCCGGGACTCCGTCGCCGTGTCACAATGTCTGCTGATGCTCACCCGCAGAAATTTCCTTGCCGCTGCGTCCGCCGCGCTGCCGGCGCGCCGCCCCAACGTGGTCCTCGTGCTCGTGGATCAATGGCGTGCCCAGGCCGCCGGCTACTCCGGAGACGCCAATGCGCGCACGCCCGCGCTCGACCGCCTGGCCGGAGAGAGCGCCAATTTCGTGAACGCCATCTCCGGCTGCGCCGTGTGCAGCCCCTACCGCGGCAGCCTCATGACCGGTCAGTATCCGCTGACCCACGGCGTGTTCATCAACGACGTTCCGCTGGCGCCCAAAGGCCCCACCCTGGCCCAGGTATTCGGCGCCGCCGGATACCGCACCGGATACATCGGAAAGTGGCACCTGCTCGGCAGTCCGGACGGCGCCTACGGCCGCCGCCGCGCGTTCGTGCCGCGCGAGAAGCGTTTCGGCTTCGACTACTGGAAGGCCTTCGAGTGCAGCCACAATTACAACAAGTCGGAGTACTTCGAGGGCGACGACCAGACCGTCCGCCTGTGGGACGGCTACGATGCCATTGCGCAGACCCGGGACGCCTGCGGCTTCATCGAACGCAGCGCCCGAGCCGCGGACCCCTTTCTGCTCGTCGTCTCGCTCGGACCGCCGCACTCTCCCTACGGTACGGCCCCGGAGAGTTACCGGGCGCGTTACGCGGACCGGACCATCCAGTTGCGCCCCAACGTGCCCGAGCCCGTGCGCAGGCGCTCCATCGAAGATCTGCGCGGCTACTACGCCCACATCGCCGCGCTCGACGATTGCGTGGCCCGGTTCACCGCCACCCTGGAGAAAGGCGGAGTGGCCGAAGACACCATCCTGGTGTTCACCTCCGATCACGGCGACATGCTCGGTTCGCACGGATTGACCGCCAAGCAGCATCCCTGGGATGAGTCCGTTCGCGTGCCGTTCCTGGTGCGCTACCCGCGCGCCCTGGGACGCCGCGGGCGCGTCATCCGGCAGCCCATCGACGCGCCCGATATCATGCCCACGCTGCTGGGGCTTGCCGGGCTGGCAATCCCCGGGCACGTGCAGGGCGAGGACCTCTCCGGCGTCGCGCGCGGCACGCGCGCCGAGGATCCTCAACGCGGCGCGCTGATCAACATGGCCGCGCCCTTCACCCAGGTTCGCCGCTGCGGCTTCGCGCCGTTTCGCGGCCTGCGCACCGCCACTCACACCTACGTCCGCGCCATCAGCGGGCCGTGGCTGCTCTACGACAACGCCAGGGACCCTTATCAGATGCACAATCTTTGCGGCCGCGGCGAAGGCAAAGCCGCGCTCGCAATCCTCGACCGGCAACTCGAAGCGCGCCTGAAGCAGGTGAACGACGATTTTCTTCCCGCCGCCGCCTACCTGGAGCGCGCCGGCTTGCAGCACTACCGCGAAGCCAACGTTCCGGTCGGGCGTTGCACCAGCCCTTGGAACGATTGGCAGGCCACCTGGAAGTAGACGGTTCATTTTTACACGCGCCGGAGCGCACTCCGGAGAGATTTCGCTTGTACGCGGCGGGGGTGGAAGCTACCCTGATAGAAGACGGCGCGGAGCAAGCGCCGTCAATGATCTCAGGCAACTGTCTGCGCCCCCCAGCATCTCAAGGAAGAGGTATGTCCGTACCGGCACCCAAGGCTTACCAAGGTTTCAGGCCGGCAAGCACTGTGACGGCAGTATTTGCGTCGCCACACGGCGGCGACCGCGAATTCGTGCGCTCGCTTTTCGGTGAGGCAGGTTGGAAACTGATCGAAACGGAGTCGTGCACGAAAACCCTTGTCGAGCTGAAGCGCCATCCCGTTGACCTCGTGATCGCCGATCGCGACGTGGCGGGCGGAGGGTGGCGGATACTGCTGGGTGCGGTCACGAGAATGCCCTCCGGCCCCCCGCTCATCGTGACCTCGCGCCTCGCCGACGAGCGCCTTTGGGCCCAAGTGCTCCATGAGGGCGGGTACGATATCCTGGTGCAGCCCTTTGAGCGCGAGGAAGTCGTACGGGTGGTCAGCGCCGCCACACGCCACCGCCGCAACCAGGAAGCGCGCCGGGCCGCGCCGCGCCCCAAAACTTTCACCGCTGGAATCTAAGGCCTTTACCTGGTCGAATTCGCACGAATTTCTCGCGCGTCCCGCACTGTGCCTGGCGTCCATTCGTAAAGTGTTCCACAGTGTATAGATAAACTTCTTGACCTGCCACTACATATTGGGGCATGATCGCAAATGCGCGCGATAATGAAAGAGGATGACCATGGGACAGTTAGCGGTGGAAATGAGCGTTAATAGTGCTAAAAAAGAATTCTTGAACACGACCGAAGACACCACAACCCCTACTACAGGAGTAGCATTCCCCCGCTACTTTACTTCCCGGCTGGAGCCGGGCCGCACACCCTTCGATGAACTCCGCTGGGAGGTCCGCACGGCCAGTATAGCCAACGACAAAGGCGTCACCATCTTTGAGCAGCGCGACGTCGAGGTGCCGGTGGAATGGTCGCAGACCGCCACCAACATCGTTGCCAGCAAGTATTTCCATGGCAAGCTCGGCTCTCCGGAGCGGGAGCGCAGCGTAGCGCAACTGGTGCGCCGCGTGGTGGATTCCATCGCCTCATGGGGCGCTCGCGGCGGATACTTCCGAACGCCGGAGGACGGTGAGAACTTCCGCCTCGATCTCGCCCACCTGCTGCTGAACCAGAAAGCGTCGTTCAACTCGCCCGTGTGGTTCAACGTGGGGGTGGAGGAAGCTCGCGGCTACGGCTGGGCGTACGACGAATCGCTGCGCGCGGTGCGGCGCCTGGACCAGGGTGAGGTCCGGCCGCAGTGTTCGGCGTGCTTCATCGTCAGCGTCAGGGATTCTCTGGAGTCCATTCTCGACCTGGCCAAGACCGAAGGCATGCTCTTCAAGTGGGGTTCGGGAACCGGCACAAACCTTTCCACGCTGCGCGAGGAGGACGCCGTGCTGTCGGGCGGCGGCCGCGCCTCCGGCCCGCTGTCCTTCATGAAGGGTTTCGACGCCTTCGCCGGGGTCATCAAGTCCGGCGGCAAGACCCGCCGCGCGGCCAAGATGGTGATCCTCAACGCCGAACACCCCGACATCGAGAAGTTCATCGCCGCCAAGGCCAAGGAAGAGAAGAAGGCGCACGCGCTGGTCGAGGCGGGTTACGATTCCTCGCTGGACGGGGAAGCCTACAGTTCCGTCTTCTTCCAGAACGCCAACAACTCCGTGCGCGCCACAGACGCCTTCATGGAGGCCGTGGTCGAGGGCCGCGACTGGTACACCAAGAGCGTCGTGGACGGCCAGCCGGTGAAGTTCGACGTGGAGGCCTTCCGCCACGCGGTGGACACCATGATCCTGGCGCAGGAGATCCTGGTTGACAGCGCCAGCTACCCCACCGAGAAGATCGCCGCCAATTCCCACCAGTACCGGCCGCTGGGCCTGGGATTCGCCAATCTCGGCGCCATGCTCATGGCGCTCGGCATCCCCTATGACAGCGACCAGGGGCGCGACTACGCCGGTGCGGTCAGCGCCATCATGTGCGGCCAAGCCTATCTGACCAGTTCCCGCATCGCGGAAGCGAAGGGCCCCTTCGAAGCCTACCCGGCCAACGAGGCGGCCTTTCTGGAAGTGATTCGCATGCACCGGGAGGCGGCGGCCAGGATCAACCGCAGAAACATCCCCGCCGCGCTGTACCAGGGCGCCGTGGATTGCTGGAACAGCGCGTATGAATCGGGACGGCGCGCGGGCTACCGCAACGCCCAGGTCACGGTGATTGCGCCCACCGGCACCATCGGGTTCATGATGGATTGCGACACCACCGGCATCGAGCCCGACCTCGCGCTGGTGAAGTACAAGAAACTGGTCGGCGGCGGCACCATCAAGATCGTCAATAACACCGTGCCGCAGGCGCTGATACGCCTGGGCTACAAGCCCGAGCAGGCGGAGAAGGTGGTGGCGCATATCGATTCCACCGGAACCATCGAAGGCGCCCCGGAGTTGAAGCAGGAGCATCTCCCGGTGTTCGATTGCAGCCTGCGCCCGGTGAACGGCTCGCGCTCGATCCACTACATGGGCCATCTCAAGATGATGGCGGCCGTGCAGCCCTTCATCTCCGGCGCCATCTCGAAGACCATCAACATGCCCGAGGAATCCTCCGTGGAGGACATCATGAACGCCTACCTGGAAGGCTGGCGGCTCGGGCTGAAGGCCGTGGCGATCTACCGCGACAACTCCAAGCGCGTGCAGCCGCTCAACACCGGCGAGCAGAAGAAGGCCGCGGCGGCGGTTACGGAGAAGATCGTCTACCGCCCGGTGCGGCGCAAGCTGCCCGATGAGCGGCGGTCGCTCACCCACAAGTTCTCCATCGGCGGCCACGAAGGCTACATCACCGTCGGCATGTACGATGACGGCACGCCCGGCGAGCTGTTCATCACCATGGCCAAGGAGGGATCCACCATCTCCGGCCTGATGGACGCCTTCGCCACCGCGGTGAGCTTCAATCTGCAATACGGCGTGCCGCTCAAGTTTCTGGTGGAGAAATTCGCGCACTTGAGGTTCGAGCCCAGCGGCTGGACCGGCAACCCGCAGCTTCCTTACGCCAAGTCGATCATGGATTACATCTTCCGGTGGCTGGGCGTGAAGTTTCTGGGGCCGGAGTGGGGCGTCACCGAAGCCGGCGACAGCCACGCCCTGAAACCCACCGAGCCCGATCCGCAGCAGGCGCTGCCCTTCGATCCGGTGACCCCGGACGCTCCGCTGTGCGCAGAGTGCGGCTCCATCATGACGCGCAACGGAGCCTGCTACAAGTGCGGCAATTGCGGAGGCACCAGTGGATGCAGTTAGGCAGCTTGAAAATACTCCCGAAATCCTGCGCCTGCTTCTGGACGGCCTGACCGAAGAGGACGCCGGGTGGAAGCCGGCGCCGGACAGGTTTTCCATCGCCGAAGTCATCGAGCATCTCTCGCACGTCGAAGGGCACTGCTACCGCGCCCGGCTCGACGCCACGCTGGAAGTGGACGGCGCGGCGTGGGAAGCCTACGAGATCGAAGCCTACAAGGCCGCCGGACAGTTCAGCGGGCGCAGCGCCGAAGATTCCTTCGACCACTGGGAAGAGCAGCGCGAGAGCAACCTGGAACTGCTCAACGGCCTCGAGGAAGGCTGGGAGAAACGCTGCGGCATGCATCCCCGATTCGGCCGCGTGACCCTGGGCGAACTGGTCAACGAATGGGCCTACCACGACCTCGGCCACGTGCGCCAGATCGCCGAGTTGGTGCGCGCCCGCAAGTACCACCCGGAAATGGGCCCGTACCGGCCGCACTACAAGGTGAAGCCGTAGGCGCGGGTGTTAATCCGTGTGAATCCGTGGCCCGAGTAGAACACCCACGCATGGACACAGATGAACACGGATAAGAAGATCCACCCTACCTGCTCACTCTAATCCAGAAGCTCTCCCGCCACTCTCCGCCCGCCGCCACCGATTGCAGCTCCGGATACATCTCCCGCTGGTTCAGGTTGAAGGCGTTGGTGATCGCCGTCATCGGCTCGAAGCAGATGAACTCCCGCCCGGGCGGCGCATACACCACCGCCACCGGATATTTCGGACCGTACACCACGGAAATCCGCGTGCCGCGGCCCTCTACCCAAAACTCGGCCTTGCCGTCCGCCCCCCGCACCAGGCCCGTGAACACGTCGTCCAGCCTGGTGCTCGAAAGCGGCGCCGGGTCGAGCAGCGACACCGGACGGCGCTCGCCCGTGGGCGTCAGCTTCTCCGAAAGGATCACGTGCTCGCGCGCGGCGACGTGCGCTTTCCACTCCTCCCGCGGCGCCCCCGGCACCTGGAAGTAGGGGTGATAGCCGATGGCCAGCGGCATGGGCGCATCCGCCAGGTTCCGCACCACGGTGGCGACCTCCAGTTGCCCGTCGGCCAGACGGTACGTCATCTCGAGCGAGTGCGCGAACGGGAACTGCGCCATCAGGTCCGGATATTTCCAGAAGTCCAGCCGGCTGGTCACGCGCGCCGAGTCGCCGTCCGCTTCCACCGCCGCCACCTGCCACAACGGCGTGAAGGCGAGCAGCCCGTGAATCGGCAGGTTGCCCGGGTCGCGGCGCAGGTTGCCCAGGCCGGAATTCAGGATATACTTCTTGCCGTTGGCCCAGAAGAAATCTTCGTCCAAACGGTTGGCCCAGGGAGCCAGAAACGGCACGCCGCCGAGCAGCGCTTTGGACTTCCACTCGGCCAGGTTCGGGGACGGCATCCAGAGCACGTTGCGGCCGTCCACCTTCATTTCGTAAGCGGTGTTGCCCACCGATGGCACGATGGAAACTTCCGTCCGGCGGGCGGCGTCGGTGAGCCGCACCACCTCGAATCCGCCGTCGGTGGCGCGCGTGGCGGTGTAATTGGCAGCTTGAGACATAAGGGCCGCGAGAGCGATCAGAGCGAGCGGTTTCATAACGGCGCGTTGGGATCGCGCAGGTCCAGCGTGGTCTCCTGCTGGCAGCACCAGCAGATGCCCGGCGTATAGGTTCGTATCGAGCACACGTCGCACCAGTACGTGATCAGCCTGGCGTTTCCGTCCTTAAACACGAACATGGCCCGGGTGTGAAGGCCATCCACCCGGAAACGCTCCGGCGCGGCAAAACGGCCCTTGGCTTCCAGTTCGAAGCCCGCCAGCCGCCTGTCTTCGAGCACAGCGCGCGTCTCCTTGTCCCCATCCAGTTCCACCAGTTTCCCGGCGCCGGTTTCGACCGCCGCCGGCTTTCCGGGCCGTTGCACCAGTTTGCCCCTCACGGTGTCCGCGTAGCATCCCGCGGCGAGAGCCAGAAACAGCGGCACTCCCCACAACCGCATTGTCTTCATTTTAGCCATGGACCTCTGTCTGATTGGATGCCCGCCGCCCGGTTCCGGCTGCTCGCGGCAGGCAAAGAGGAAGGCCCGGCCTAAATAAATACTATGATATGTTGTAACAATGCCCATCGGATTCCGACCCCTGCCCCGTCCCGAACGGCTCCATACCCGCATTACCGAGGTGCTGGCCCGCCGCGTCATCCAGGCCGAGCAGAAGGCGCAACCCGCCGTGTTTCCGCGAGAGTCCGATTTATCCCGGCAGCTTGGCGTCAGCCGCACGATTCTGCGCGAGTCCATGAAGGTGCTGGTGGACAAGGGAATGATCGAGATGAAGCCCCGCGCCGGCACGCGGGCAAGGCCGCGCTCCGAATGGCGCCTCCTGGATCCCGACATCCTGGCGTGGCAGGCCGAGGCCTATCCCGATGCCCGCTTCCTACGCGACCTGTGCGAGGTAAGACTGGCTATCGAGCCGACGGCGGCCGGGTTCGCCGCGGTGCGGGCCGCGCCCGGCGAAATCCGCGATATCGAACATTCGCTCTGCGAGCGCGAGGAAAGAGCCCGAACAGCCGGCCGGCAGGAGATCATCGACCTCGATCTCAGGTTTCACATCGCGGTGGTCGCGGCCAGCCACAACCCTTTGCTCTTGCAGTTGAGCCGTATCATCCGCCAGCCGTTTCGCGTGGCGCTTGCCGTCACGTCGCGGTTTCCTTCCACGCTCGAATTGGGACTCGAGAGCCACCGCGCGCTGCTGGCGGCCATTCGCAAGCACGATCCCATGGCGGCGCGCCGGGCCGCGGAGGAAGTGGTCGGATTGGCGATGCTGGCCGTCGAAAAAGCGATCCGGTCGAGCGGCCGCGGGAACTCCTGAAGGGAATCACAGATCAAACGCCATGTGGAACACTTATACTTCTCTCGCCATCGGCGCCCCCGCCGATCTGGTGTTCGGAAGGTCCCCCAAGCCCGTGCGCTGCGGCTTCGACCTGGAAATCGGAGGCGGCGCCGTGTTTCCGGAGGTCAATTTCACTTTGCCGGCCATCGCCATCTCCCGGAGTACGTGGCCGCAAGTAGTGGCGCACTACGAAGAGATGGCGCGGAACATTCTGAAACGGGCGGTTGCGCTCCACGTGCCCGGGATCGTCCTGGAATTCGAACTGCTGCCGCCCATGACGGAACGCCCCGAGTGGGGCGCGGAAATCGCCGCTCTTCTGCACGGCCATCTTGCCGGGGCGCACGCACAATCCGGGTTGCGGTCGGCCCTGCGGGTCACGCCTACCGACATTCGCGACCAGGGCAAGCCTCCCCTCCTGCGCACCGGCAGCGCCTGGGAGAACCTGCGGCGGTCGTTCGAGCTTTGCATCGAGGCCGGCGCGGATATCCTCTCGATCGAATCCATCGGGGGCAAGGAAGTTCACGATCCGGGGCTCATGTACGGCGATCTCCGCTCCATCGTGTTTGCGCTGGGTTGCCTGGCGCCCAGGGATATGGCGTGGCTTTGGGACCGGATTTCCGCCATGTGCGCGCAGGCGGGCGGCAAGGCCATTCCCGGCGGGGACACCGCTTGCGGCTTTGCCAACACCGCCATGCAGCTCGCCCACCAGAAGATGCTTCCGGAAGTGTTGGCCGCCGTGGTGCGGGCTATGAGCGCCGTGCGCAGCCTGGCGGCCTTCGAGCACGGCGCGGTGGGTCCGTCGAAAGACTGCGCCTATGAGGGCCCCATCATCAAGGCCATCACCGGCGCGCCGATTTCGATGGAGGGCAAATCGGCCACGTGCGCCCATTTCAGTCCCCTGGGCAATATTGCCGCCGCCATGTGCGATCTCTGGAGCAACGAATCGGTGCAGAACGTTCGCCTGCTTTCCGGCAACGCACCGGAAGCCTACACCGAACTCCTGGCTTACGACTGCCGGTTGATGAACGTCGCCGCAAAAAATGGCCAGAGCGCAGTGCTGCGCGACTGGCTGATCGAATCCGACCAATGGCTGAGCCCGCAAGCCGCGGTGCTGTCAACATCCGCAGTGTGCGAGATCGCCGCGGCGATTGTCGGCTCCGATGGCGCCTACCGGCGTACGCTGGCGGCCGGCAGCGCGGCCGCGGCGATTCTGCGGAGGGCCGTCGAGGAAGGCCGCCTGCGCATCTCCGGGAAAGAACGGATCTGGCTCGGCCGGATCGAGGCCGCCTTAGCCGCCATGCCGCCGGACGAGGGCCGCCTGTGGGAACAGATGCTCGAACAGCACGGCGGCGTATTCGATCCTCGGAGTTACGGGGAGTGACCGCAAGGGGCGGGCGGGGGAGGGTTGACGCGGACGCGGCGTTGCGGTACGAGTAGTTCGTCTTACGTTACACTAAGGTTGAGGCTCCCCGGCCGGGCCGAGACACCGGAAAGGCGTCCCGGCCAGTCCACTTCGTTGAATAGCCGAATAGCGGAATACCCATGCTGAATGCCTCGCAGAGGAAACTCCGAATGGAAGAGAAGTTAAAGATCGCCGTGTTCATCGATTTCGACAACATCGAAATCGGTGTCAAATCCACGTTGCAGCGTGAGTTCGATGTCGCGGCCGTGTTGGACGCGCTCAAAGAACGCGGCGAAATCGTCACCAAGATCGCTTACGCGAACTGGGGGCGTCTGGAAACGGCAACCCGCGCGCTTTCCGAGCACGCGGTGCAAATGGTGCAGCGCGACCCCTCGCCCCGCGGCGACAAGAACGGCGCCGACATCAACCTGGCGCTGGACGCCTTGGAGATGGCGTTCACGCACGACCACATCAACGCTTTCGCCATCGTCAGCGGCGACAGCGATTTCATCGCGCTGGTCAACAAGCTGAAGCAATACGACAAGCGCGTCTTCGTTGTGGGCGGGCGTGCGTTCACCAGCACCATCCTGCAAAAGAACTGCCACGAGTTCATCAGCTATGAATCGCTGTTGGACGACAAGGGCAACGGCGCTCCCCCGCCGCCGCGGCACATGCACCCGCAGCAGCAACCGCAGCAGGGGCCGCGTCCGCAGGATCAGCAGCGCCCCCGGCGCTCGCCGCCGCTTGACCTGGACCGCTCCATGCCGCTGGTTGAGCGCGCCTTGCAGGCGCTTGAACGGCGCGGCGTGCGGCCCCAGCTCGGCCTGCTGAAGTCCACTATGCTGCAACTCGACCCCACCTTCAACGAGAAGGCCTACGGCGCCAGCTCGTTCACCGATTTCGTCGAGCGGCTGCAAAAGGCGGACTTCGTCCAGGTGAGCGGATCCGAAGGCAAGTACATGATCCGGCGCAAAGGCGCGCCCGCGCACGAAAAGCCCGCGCCGAAGCCCGAAGAGGCCCTGCCCGTGCTTCGCGACGTGCTGGAATCCCACCGCCCCGAGATGGAAGACGGCGTCACCGCTTCCGACCTCGAACAGTGGGTCTCGAACGAGTACCCCAATTTCGAGTGGCGGCAGTTCGGGTACCAGGATTTCAGCGAGCTGCTGAACTACGCGCAGGACAAGGCGGTGGTGCGGGTCATGCCGGAGGAGGAACGCGGCCTCATGGTCTACCTGGGTGCGGAGTTTCACCCGCCCGCGCTTCCCGAGCCGGAGCCCGAGCCGGTGGCCGAAGAGCTGGACGAGGTGCAGCCCATTGTGCCCGGCCAGCCGAACGCCATGGGCATTATCGAGCAGCCGCTTGAGGAGCCCAAGCCGCAGAAACGCCCGCGCGCGCCGCGCAAGCGCGCCGCAGGCGGCGAGGGCGCACCCAAGAAGCGCGTCTCGCGCCCGCGCAAGAAGGCGCCCGTCAGCGACTGACCGGCTTCACCACCAGCGGGAAGCTCTGCACGTGCGTCCGGCCGTTGATCTCCACGCGGATGTTCACTTGGTGCTCGCCGGCCTCCGGCGGCGTGCCGCTCAGAACGCCTGTCTCCGGGTCGATCGAAAGCCACCGCGGGTCGAAGTTGCCGCAGCGCGGCATCTCGGGCTCGAGTGAGAACTTCGGCTTGTCCGCGTCCCAGTAGGCGAGCTGATAGGCCTGATCCGGTCCGAAATCGCGGAAGCCGAGGTCGCCGATCGAGCGGATGGTCTTGGGCTCGTAGCGGTAAGTAGTGCCCACCCGCGCCTCCCGCGGCGCCTCCGTGTAGATCCACGGGCGCGGAGCTTCGATGAACTCCGAGGCCCCGCTGCGATTGCCGCGCTCGTCCACTGCCACCACGCGGTAGTAGGCGCGCTCGGGTTTCAACGGGTAAAACGGATCCGCTGTCTCCGCGATGAAGCTGGCGGGAAACTCCACCGTCTTCCGCCCCGGAAACAGCCCGCGCGTCTTCTGGTTGCCGGTCACCGCCTGGAACGGGTGGTCGCTCGGCGTGAAACCCTTCTCGTCGCTGCCGTAGATGCGGAAACGCGCGGGGCGGCGCCCCTCGGGGTTTGCGTCCCACACAAGCGTAAACGCGCCGGGGCCGCGCTCTTCCAGCCGTACCCGCAACGGCACGCCGGGCGCTTGCGGAGTGAAACTCCACACGGGACTCCACGGCCCCCAGACGCCTTCGGCCTTGGCCCGCACGCGCCAGTAATAGCGCTGGCCGGGGTTGAGCAGACCGGCGGAGGGCAGCGTGAGGGAGGTGCTTCGCTGGAGGACCTCGAACGCCGGCGAAAGCGGCCACCGCAGCGAAGGCTCGTCGCTCAGGACGAAATGATAGTCGCTGGCGCCGGCGGCGGCGGACCACTCGAACGTGATCCGGGTGCCTTCGGCCTCGGCTGCGGGTGATATGGCCCGGGCGGGCGCCGGCGGCACGGGCATCTCGCGCTCTTCCCAATCGAAGGACAGGCGCACGCTGCGCGGCCCGCCGGTCTGATCGGTGTAGAGAATTCTGTTCTCGCCGCGGGACAGCGCCGGCATCGCCAACGGCGCCATCTGCAAATCGTTCTCGATCGCCAGGCTCTCGAGCCTGGCGCCCTCGGCACGCAGGAAGTACTCATAGCGCGCCGGACCGGGGCTGGGAAACATGGCGTCGAGCGAAACGTCCACCGAGGCGCCGCGCGCCGCCTCGGTCCACGTCTCTCCATCCGCCGACCACGAAAACACAACCTCGCCCGCGGCCCGTGCTTTCAGGTTGCCGCCCACCATGACATACGGCGTGCGCATCTTCCACGTCTGCGTGCCGGATTGCGAAAGCCGCGGCGTGTAGGTCCACTTCCCGTTGCGCAACGTGGCCCAGGCGTTCGCGCCCCAGCGCGAGAGCTTCGAATCCTTGATCAGGAACAGCGTGGGGTCCGGCGCGTAATGGTGCCTGGTCCCCTGTCCCCACCGCCACTCGATGGATTCGCCCGGGCGCAGGGTGAAATCCATGCGGTGCGCGGCGTGCGAGGGATAATCGCCGCTGCGTGTGCCGTCGTAGTTGTAAAGGCTGGCGGGCGCGGAAGGGTTATTGTAGGCGCGCCGGGAGAGGTCCTTATCGCGCGCGGCGGCCTGCTCGGAGGCGATGGTGCGGTTATCGCGCTCCAGGAAAATGATGGCTTCATCCGCATCCAGGAGGTGCCAGCCGCCGTCGTACCAGACCTCCGCCACGCAGTGTCCCACCGGAAACCCGCGGCGCGACGGGAACCCCGCCGCCCGCCACAGGTCCATGAGCACGGCCGCGTTGTCGCCGCACAGCGCGTACCCGTAGCTGTTGAGCATCTTCACCGGGTCGCGCACCTCGAAATCGCCGGTGGTGGCGTGGAAGCGATGGCGGCGCAGAAACTCCCAGATGGCGCGGGCCTTCTCCGCGCCGCTCATTTTCGCCGGGTCGCCATAAGCGCGGATGGCTTCGGCGGCGATATCCGCCGCGGTGCGCCAGTTGCCTTTCCCGTTCACCAGAATCCACGGGTTCACCACGTCGGTATCACCGAGGTTTTCCAGTTTCACCGAGCGCATCGGCTCGTAGCCCTGCTTCCAGGCGGAATAAATCACCGGATCGCGCGTGGCGGCCCCATCCACGCTGCCGCCCATCCGGATCGTGTATTCGTGCCGCGCCGAGCTTATGGTTTCCTGGCGATGCTGCGCCAGGAGAGAGGAGGCAAGTAAGAGGAAAAGCATTTTCTATTCGCCGCAGATGGACGCAGAGCAGCGCAGATGAAAAATGTCCTGCTCTCTGTGTTCATCCGCGTTCCTCTGCGGCCCATTATTTGAACGTCAGGGTCACATCCACCGTGTGGTCCGCGTCGTTGATCTTCACCGCGGCCCTGGTGTCTTTCAGATTGTCAAACACGCCGCGCTCCCGCACCTGCTGGAGGAAGTACTCGGGATACCCGCCGCGGAAGGGGGCGCCCTCCTTGAGCGTCCACATCTTCCGGACGGCCGCTTCGCCGTGCATATCGAGCCCGGCGATTTCCAGTTTCCCCATCACGAACCGCGGCCCGGGCGTCACGCGCACCGTGAGGTCCACCGTCTTCCTGCCGTCGTCGATTTTGCGCTCCGCAACCGTTTCCACCTGCAAATAGCCCACGCGGTGGTACGCATCCCGGATACGATCGAGTCCCTGGTTGATCACCGCGAAGTTGGCCAGGTCCCCGGATTTGAAATCGCCGATCTTGATGAGGTCCGCGGTCTTGAGCGGCGCCGTGTTTCCAAACTCCACTTTGCCGAGATCGTAGCTGTCGCCTTCCTGAACTGTCACGGTAACGTCCAGGCCGTTCAGGCTCTTGGAAGGCTCCGTTGCGATCTTGGGGAATGCCAGGCGGATGCGGCCGCGCGCTTCATAAAGCGGGCGCACCGAAGCATCCAGAATCTGGCGGAAGCGCTCTTCGCGGTACGGAACGCCGATCGCGACGCCCGCAATGGCCTCCTGCAACGCCGGCGACGGCAATACCTGGTTTCCGCGAAACGTCACCTGCGCCACGGTGGGAATGGCCCGCGCCGGCCGGAACAGCACCTCGAACTGGTCGGGACCCGTCGCGGTCACGCGTCCCACCACCTTCTCTTCTTTCTTGCGCGAGGCCAGCAGTTTCTCAATTTCGCCCGCGTAGCGCCCCAGGACCGGCGCGGTGCCGGGGATGCGCTCGGCGAACATCGGCTCCCGCGCGCGCAGCCACGCCAGGATTTCGGCATCCGGCACTCCGAGTTCTTCGAAGCGAACCGGATATACCGGCTCCACCTCGACCACCTGGAACGACGCCGCGTAGCCTTTCTTTTGCGGGCCGGGGCCGAAGCGGTAGCCGACGGTCTCAAATGCGCCGGTGGCGACCAGCCTGTCGTGGGCGGCCTCGAACTCTTCCTTGCCCGCCATCTGCCCGATGGTCAAGCCGGCCACCTTCAAGATCTGCGCCGCAGTGTAGTTGCGATTGCCCTCTACGGACAGCGTCTCGATAGGCCAGCGCTGGGGCGCCAGCGACGCCAGTAGCAAGAGCCAAACCATCTGACTCCAGTGTACGGTACTCAGGCGGCCGTCTTGCGCGCGGCGGGCGCCAGTTCCTCGGTCGGGTCGATCTTCAGCCACAGCAGCGCGCTGGCGGCCAGCATGATGGTCATGAACACCAGCGGCACGTCATAGCGGAAATCGCGCAGGCCCGCTTGCACCGGGAATCCCCAGCGCGGCAGCCAGTCGCCCGCGAACGTGACGAAATATCCAAACAGCACGGCGGAGAGCGACGAGCCAACCTGGCCCGCGGAGTTCATGGTGCCGGTCACCGCACCGGCGTACTTCTTGCCCACGTCCAGGCACACCGCCCAGGCGGTCGGCAGCATGAAGTCGGACCCGGCATAACTCAGCCCCAGGAAAATCAGCCCGAGCGCCTGGTTCGAGGTCATGATGGTAGCCACCGTGAACAGCGCGGCGGAGCCCAATCCGATCATCGCCACGGTGCGGCGGCCCCACTTGAGTCCGATCTTCCGCACCAGAATGTCGCTCACGTACCCGCCCGCCAAATTCGCCAACGCCCCCAGGACGAACGGCACCGTGGTGGCGATCAGCCCCTTTTCCGTGAACCCGCGCCCCTTGGCCAGGTACGTCGGCATCCAGGAGAGGAAGAAGAAGGAGCCGTAGCAGTACGTGAAATACATCAGCATGATGGCCCACAGGTTGCCGCGTCGGAACGCGATGCCCCAGGGCAGGCTGTGCTTCTCTCCCAGCGGCGCCGCGCCGATTTCGGCGATCTCCTCCGCGCTGACCGCGGGCTTTTCCGACGGGTGGTCGCGATACCACCAGTACCACACCGCGGCCCAGATCACGCCCAGGAATCCGAACGCGAAAAACGACGCCCGCCAGCCGAAGGCGAGCTGGATGGGAATCACCAGAAACGGTGAAATCGCCCCGCCCACACGGCTCGCCATCCAGACCAGCCCGTGCGCGCGCGCCCGCTCCACCGTGGGGAACCACCGCGAGATGCTCGCCGAGCTGTTGGGATAAGCGCCCGCCTCGCCTGCGCCGAAAAGGAATCGGATCGGCAGCAGCACCAGGTAGTTCCACGCCAGGCCCGTGAGCGAGGTGAAGACCGACCACCATATCACGATGCGCGTCAGCACCTTGCGCGGGCCGATGCGGTCGCCCATCCAGCCGCTCGGGATCTCGAACGCCGCGTACGCGATAGCGAAGGCCCAGATGACCCACCCGAACTGCTCCGGCGTCATCTTCAGTTCGTCCTGCATGCGCGGTCCGGCCACCGAAATGCAGACCCGGTCGATATAGGTGATGATCGAGAGCAGGAACAGCATTCCCAGCACTCGATGGCGGTATTTGAACGCCATAAGTCTGCCATTATATCCACATGGAGAATCCCTTCCAGGATCCTCTGCGGTTCGAGCGGCGCGTCCCGGAATTCGCCGTCGTGATTTTCGGCGCCACGGGCGACCTCACGCGCCACAAGCTGGCGCCGGCGCTCTACCGCCTCTTTTCGGAACGCCGCCTCTCGGCGGGTTTCGCCGTGCTCGGCAACTCCCGCAGCCCGCTCACCGACGACGCCTTCCGCGAACGCCTGTGCGAAACCGCCCGGCAGAACGCCGGGGACGGCCCTTTCGACCCTTCCGTGTGGGACGCCTTCGCGCGCGGCCTGTTTTACACGCCCGGCAACGTGGACGACCCGGCGACGTACGAAAACATCGCCGCGCGGCTAAAGCAGATCGATCGGAGCGGCAATATCCTGTTCTACCTCTCCACCCAGCCCAGCCAGTACGAAACCGTGGCGCTGGGCCTTGGCGCGGCCGGCCTCAACCGCGGCCCCGGATGGCGCCGCCTGGTGGTCGAGAAACCTTTTGGGCGCGATCTGGAAAGCGCCCGCCGTCTCAGTGAAACGCTGCACCGGGTCTTCGACGAGGCCGAGGTCTACCGCATCGATCACTATCTCGGCAAGGAGACCGTGCAGAACATCCTGGCTTTCCGCTTCGGCAACGGCATCTTCGAGCCGCTGTGGAACCGCCGCTACGTCAACCACGTGCAGATCACGGCGGCGGAGTCCATCGGCCTGGAAGGGCGCGGCGCCTATTACCAGGAAGCCGGTGCGCTGCGCGACATGATGCAGAACCACCTCCTGCAAGTGATGGCCACCGTGGCCATGGAGCCGAGCGCCACCTTCCGCGCCGCCTCCGTGCGCGACGAGCGTTCGAAGCTGCTGCGCTCCATACGGATTCCCGCACCCGAAGACGCCGTGGCGGGACAGTACGGTCCGGGCGCCGGCATGCCCGGCTTCCGCGAGGAGCCCGGGATCGCCCCGGATTCGCAAACTGAGACCTACGCGGCCCTCACCCTCTACGTGGACAACTGGCGCTGGGCGGGCGTGCCGTTCTACCTGCGCGCGGGCAAGCGCCTCCCCAAGAAGGTCACCGAAATCGCCATCGAGTTCAATGCCGCCCCGCTGCACCTTTTCAGCGGCGACACCAGCCCGAACCGGCTGATCCTGCGCATCCAGCCCGAGGAAGGCATTTCGCTGAAATTCGTTTCCAAGCAGCCCGGCGCCGGCATGCAACTGCGGCCGGTCTCCATGGATTTCAACTACGGCACGAGCTTCGGCGAGCGCTCTCCCTCCGCTTATGAAACGCTGCTGCTGGACGCGCTCACGGGCGACCCCACGCTCTACACGCGCCAGGACATGGTGGAGGCAAGCTGGGCCGTGGTGGACCCTATCCGCCGGGCCTGGGACGCCGCCTCTTTCCAGTTTCCTAATTACGCCGCCGGCGCCTGGGGCCCGGCGGCGGCGGACGAGATGCTCGCGCGCCGCGGCCACGCCTGGAGGCGCCCATGAGCCCCGATGGCATTCTGCGTGATCTCGCCCGCCTCTGGCAGGATCTGGGAGCGGGCCACGAAGGCGGCTCCGATGGCGTGCTGCGTGCCTGCGCCATGACCCTCATCGTGTTCGACCACGGCGAGGAAGTGAACGATACGCTCGCCGCGCTCATGCCCGAGCACCCGGCCCGCGCCATCGTGGTGCGCGTGGCCGCCGCCGGCCCGCCCGCCTTCGAGGCCCGCGTCTCCGCCGATTGCCGCAGGCCCTTCGGCCAGCGCCGCCAGATCTGCTGCGAGCGGATCGAGATCGAAACCTCCGAAGCCGCGCTCCCCGATCTGCCCGCCTTTCTGCTGCCGCTGGCCGCGCCGGACCTCCCCGTGATGCTCTGGTTCCGCAACCCGCGCCTGTTCGCTTCGCCGCATTACGAGGCGCTTTCCGCCCTCGCCGCCAAGGTCATCGCCGATTCCGGTCCGCTGCCCGGCGGGTTGCGGCTGATGCGGGAACGCGCGCGCGTCGGCCCCGTTCTGGCCGACCTCGCCTGGACGCGCCTTACCCGCTGGCGCGCGCTCGTCTCCCAGATGTTCGAGAACCGCGCGCACCTGGAACAACTGCCGCGTGTGAACGAGCTGCGGATCACCCGCGCCGGCGCGGCGTCCTGGTATTTGGCTGCTTGGCTGCTGGAGTCCGTGCCGGATGCCCGCGTGGTTTTCGAAGATCCCGATCCGCAACTGCGGCGGGTGGCGCTCCTCGGTCCGGGGCTCGAGTTTTCCATCACCGCGGGCGGGGACGGCTGCGCGGAAATCCTCACGCCTTCCGGTGCGCAGCGCACCTCCCTGCCGGCGCCCTCGGAGTATCTTCTCCTGCGGGAGGAACTGGGCATCGCCAGCCGCGACCCGGTCTTCGAAAAAACACTGGAAGCCGCCCTCCGCCTGATGTATCTTCATACAGAATGAGCGTCCGATGGCACACCTATCCCGGGCCTGACGAGGCGGCCGAGGCTTGCGGGCACCACATCGCCGCGCTGCTGGAGGAGGCCGTCGCCGGCCAGGAATGCGCCTCGCTGGCGCTTTCCGGGGGAACTTCCCCGGTGCGTCTCTTTCGGAACCTGGCTGGCGCCCGGTTGCCGTGGAACCGCATCCACATCTTCTGGGTGGACGAGCGGTGCGTGCCGCCCTCCGACCCGCAAAGCAATTACCGGCTTGCCGAGGAGCACCTGATCCGGCCCGCGCACATCCCCCAGCGCCAGGTGCATCGCATCGACGGCGAGCTCCACCCCGAACACGCCGCCCGGCGCTACGTACAGGAGATTCAGGATTTCTTTAATCTGGAACCGGGCGGGCTCCCGCATTTCGACGTGATGCAGCTCGGCATGGGGACGGACGCGCATACCGCCAGCCTCTTTCCCGGCAGCCCGCTGATCGAGGACCGCGAACGCATCGCCGCCGCGCTCTTTGCCGAACAGCAGAAGCAGTGGCGTGTCACGCTGCTGCCCGGCGTCATTATGGCCGCCCGCCACACGGTCTTCCTCGTCACCGGCGAAGAGAAAGCGGAAGCCGTGCGCAACGTTTTCAAAGGGGAGTACGATGCCAGCCGCTATCCCGCCCAGATGGCCTCCCACCACTCGCGCCGCGTGGCCTGGTTCCTCGATGACGCGGCCGCCGCGCTGATGGACTGATCCGCCCCGGCACCTGATAGCATATTGGGCATGTTCCGCACCGATGTTTCCCGCCGCCGCATGCTGGCCGTGATGGGCGCCACCCCCGCGCTGGCCGCGGCGCAGGCCGGCGACGCCGACCGCGCCCGCCGCATGAAATGGTGGCACGAAGCCCGTTTCGGCATGTTCATCCACTGGGGGCTCTACTCCGTGCTCGGCCGGCACGAGTGGGTCATGGAGCGCGAAGGCATTCCGGTCGATGAGTACGAACAACTCGCCAAGCGCTTCGTCCCCAAGCCCAACGCCGCCCGCGCGTGGGCCAGGCTGGCCCGGCAGGCCGGGCAGAAGTACATGGTGATGACCACCAAGCATCACGAGGGCTTCTGCCTCTTCAACAGCGCACTCACCAACTACTGCGCGCCCAAGCAGGCCTGCGGCCGCGACCTCGTCAGGGAGTACGTGGATGCCGCGCGCGCCGAAGGCCTGCGGGTCGGCTTCTACTACTCGCTCATGGACTGGCACCATCCCGACGGCGCCCGCTGCGCCAACGACGAGGCCGCGCGCCGCCGTTTCGTCGACTACATTCACGGGCAGATCCGCGAATTGCTCACCAACTACGGCAAGATCGACATCCTCTGGTACGACGTGGCGTGGCCGCTCGATGCCGCCGGCTGGGAATCGGAAAAGATGAACGAGATGGTGTTCAAGCTCCAGCCGGACATCATCGTCAACAACCGCAACAAGATTCCCGGCGACTTCTCCACGCCCGAACAGCGCATCCAGGCCGAAGCCGCCGGACGCGCCTGGGAAGCCTGCATGACCATGAACGGAAGCTGGGGCTACCACCGCGCCGACGACGACTGGAAAACGCCCAAGACGATCGTCCGCAACCTGGCCACCTGCGCCCGCGGCGGAGGCAATTACCTGCTGAACATCGGCCCCACCGGCGACGGCTCGATCCCGCTCGAATCGGTGCGCATCCTGGGCGCCGTCGGCAAGTGGATGGAGCGCAACGGCCCCACCATCTACGACACCGAACGCTGCCAGGTCGGCGGCTCGCTCTTCGCCGGCTTCACGCGCAAGGGCAACACGCTTTACATGCACGTGCACTTCTGGCCGGGAGAGAGCGTCTCGCTCGGCGGCTTGCGGAACAAGGTGCTCTCGGCGAAGCTTTACGCCTCCGGCAAGCCGCTGAAGTTCACACAAGACGAGTGGCGCGTGAAATTCACCGGCCTGCCCGCAACGCCGCCCGACGACCCGGTCACGGTGATCGCCATCGAATGCGACGGCGAGCCGCGCCAGGACCTGGACCGCGTGCGGAAGGAACGGAAGCGGTTCCAGGCGTAGGGCGATTCACCGCCGGCCGGTCAGCGGAAGTTCTCCACCAGCATGAGGTCCCCGCTGACCTGGTCCTCCTGGGCATACACCGCCCAAGTGCCATCCGGTGAGACCGCCAGCGTCTGGGGCGGACGTTTCGTCCCGGAGTGCGGGAGCGAAACCAGCTTGCGGGTCTGGCGCGTGGCAAAGTCGAAGAGGTCGATTGACGGCGCGGCCTCCCCGGATCGTTCCAGTGTGTAGATTCCGCGCCGGCTTACCGCGAAGCCATCGAGCGAGCCGCTTCCGCACACCTGCGATTCGGGACCGCCCTCGGCCGGCACGCTCCAGACCCCCCGCTTTCCGAACTGCACAAAATAGACCAGCTTGCCGTCGCCGGAGAAGTACCCTTCCCGCGGGCCGCTATGAGTCAACTGCACAGCCGGTCCGCCCGCCGCCGGCATCTTCCAGATCTCGGTGCGCCCGCTGCGCGTGGAGGTAAAGCAGAGCCACTTTCCGTCCGGCGAGAAACTGGCGCGGAAATTCTGGCTTTCCGCGGTCAACCGGCGCACCCGGCCGCCGCTGGAGCCCACGAGATGCAGATCGCGGTGTGAGGCGTCCAGCACCGCGTCGAAAACCACTTGCTGGCCGTCCGGTGAGAATCGCGGATGAATCGTGCGCGCCCCGGCCATGTTTGTCAACTGGACGGCCTTGGAGCCATCCGGGTCCGACACCCAGATCTCCCAATTGCCGGTCCGGTCGGAAGCGAATACAATCCTCTTCCCGTCGGGCGAGATGTCGGGATATCCCTCCACCCGCGTGGAAAAATGGGTTTGGACAGGCACACCCGCGGGATTGAGCGGAACGCGCCAGAGGTTCGTGTCCATGAGGAGTTCCGCGTACACCAGCCGGTGCGCCGCCGCCGAGTAAGCCGGGTAATGCCCGTTGTCCCCGAACGGGAGTTTCTCGGGCTCCGAGCCCGGTCGAACCGCCCACAGCCCGCGGCTTCCACCGCGGTTTGAGGAAAACACAATGCCGCGCTCCGGGTGGTGCGTGACGCCTAGAATCAGGCGGTTGTCGTTGGTGAGCCGCCGCGGCTCGCCCTGCAACTGGTAGTCGCCGCCGTACCGGGCCAGGAACAGGTCCCCATCCTCATAACCTATGGCGCGGTGAAAAACGGCCTGCCGGGTGGATGGTTCGTACCAGACGCCCCCGGGCAATAACAACTCCGAAGCCGCGCCCGGGACCTTCAACTCCACTTCGGCGCCGGACTCGACGGGGACCAGCAGGCGCCGCTTCTCGCCCAGGACCACCAGGCTCCTGCCTTCCGGAGTCCAGCCGAGGAACGGGCGGCTGAGAAAGGGGGGTTCGTACCTGCCGCTCCACACGGTCCTCTCCATTCCACCCAGCGAAGGCACGACCACCACGTCCATTTTCGCGGCGGTGCCGCGCACGAACGCGATCTGCCGGCCATCGGGAGAGAAGACCGGATGCAGGGCGCGGCCCGCCGAGAGCCGTAAAGGCGGGCCGCCGCCGATCTGCTGGAGGTAGACTCCGGAGTCCTCGGCGTTGCGCCAGACGAAAGCCACCAGGTTCCCGTCCGGGGAAATCGAGGGCTGGGTCTCTTCACCGGGCAGGCTCGTGAGCGGCGTCACCTTCAGGCCGGCGCCCGGAGGAGGTGCACCGGCACGAAAGTACAACCACGCGCCGGCGGCCAGCGCGGCCGCCAGCACCCCGCCGCCGGCCAACGCTGGAATCCAGCGGCTGCGCGGACGCAGCGGCGCGGCGCCCGCCAGACTGCCGCTCTCCGACTCCTCCCGCAGTTCCTGCAAGGCGACGTTTACGTCGTCCATGTGCTGGTAACGGCGCTCGGGCGCCTTGCGCAGGCAGCGGCCGATCAACTTCGCCACGTCGTGCGGTACCCCGGATGCGAGCGGAGGCGGTTCCTGTTGCAGCACCGCCGCCAGCGTGGACATCTTGGAGTCGCCCTGGAACGCGCGCTGCCCGGTGATCATCTCGTACAGCACCGCCCCGAAACTGAAGACATCGGAGCGGGCGTCCACCGGTTGTCCCTGGGCCTGCTCGGGCGACATGTAGGCCGCAGTGCCGACAATGGCGCCCTCTCCGGTCTGCGCGCGGATCGTGGCTGTCGACTCGCCGTCCGAAACGCCATGCTCGGTGAGTTTCGCCAGGCCGAAGTCCAGCACCTTCACCAGGCCGTGCTCGTTCACCATGACGTTGGCCGGTTTCAGATCGCGGTGAACGATCCCCGCTCCGTGCGCGCGCGTGAGCGCGTCCGCGATCTGCACCGCGATCTTCAGCGCTTCGTTGAGCCGCATGCCCTTGCGCGGAATCACCTGGTCCAGCGTCTTGCCCGCCACGTACTCCATGGCGATGAAGTCCGTGCCGGCGTCAGAGGCGATGTCGTAAATGGTGACGATATTGGGGTGGTTGAGCGCCGAG
>JBHGBM010000097.1:0-19858 GCA_041946965.1 Bryobacteraceae bacterium | reverse complement strand
CTCAGATGGATAGAGCGGTCGCCTCCTAAGCGACAGGTCGGCAGTTCGAATCTGCCCGTGCCTACCACGCGCCTCCCCCGAGCAGAGCTGTTATGCCCGAAAAGCCCTTCGTACATCTCCATTGCCACACGGACTACTCGCTGCTCGACGGCGCGTGCGAGATCGGCCAGCTTATCGACATGGCGGCGGAGCAGGGAATGCCCGCCGTGGCCATGACGGACCACGGGAACCTGTTCGGCGCGGTGCAGTTTTACAACGAGGCCAAAGCGAAGGGCATCCTCCCGGTGATCGGCTGCGAGGTGTACGTCTCCCAGCAGGGCCATAAGACGCGTTCGGAGACGGACCGCTACAACCACCTGGTGCTGCTATGCGAAAACCAGGAAGGCTACCGCAACCTCATCGACCTGGTTTCGACGGGCTATCTGGAGGGCTTCTACTACAAACCTCGCATCGACCGGGACCTGCTTGCGGCGCACTCCAAGGGCCTGATCGCCATGTCCGCCTGCCTGCGCGGCGACATCAACGAGACCATCCTGGCGGACCGTTACGAGGAAGCCCGCCGGCTGGCCTACACCTACCAGGACATTTTCGGACGGCAGAATTTCTTCCTCGAGCTCCAGGATCACGGCCTTGATCAGGACCGGAAGCTCGCCCCGGCGGTGAACCGGCTCTCCCAGGAGAGCGGCATCCCGCTGGTGATCACCAACGATTCCCACTATCTGCGCCGGGAGGATGCCCGGGCGCACGAGATCCTGCTGTGCATCCAGACGGGCAAGACCATGAGCGACCCGTCGCGCATGCACTGGGACCATCCGGATTTCTATCTCAAGTCGCGCGCGGAGATGATGCAGCTTTTCGCGGAAGTGGAGGAGGGGCTGGACCGCACGTGGGAGATCGCCGCGCGCTGCTCGGTCACGCTCGAGAAGGTCAAGGACTTCCCGAAATTCGAAGTACCCGCCGGGCACACGGCAGACACCTATTTCGAATTCGTCGCCCGGCACGGATTCGAGCGCCGCCGCCCGCGCCTGGAGGCGATGCGCGCCTCCGGCCGGCTGAAGCACGACCTGGCGGAATACACCGAGCGGCTCGACCGTGAAATCAAGATCATCCAGCAGATGAAGTTCTCGGGCTACTTCCTGATCGTGTGGGACTTCATCCGCTACGCAAAATCGCGGAACATCCCGGTGGGCCCGGGGCGCGGCTCGGCGGCGGGCAGCCTGGTGAGTTACTCCATGGGGATCACCGACATCGATCCCCTGCAATACGAGCTGCTTTTCGAGCGCTTTCTGAACCCCGAGCGGGTGAGCATGCCCGATATCGACGTGGACTTCTGCATGAACCGCCGGGGTGAAGTCATCCAGTACGTGACGGAAAAATACGGCCGCGAGCAGGTGGCGCAGATCATCACGTTCAACACGCTCGGCGCGCGCGCCGCCATCAAGGACGTGGGGCGCGTGCTGGATGTGCCGTTCGCCGATGTGGACAAAGTGACCAAGCTGGTACCCAACGTCCTGAACATCAAGCTGCCGGACGCGATCCGCGCCGAGCCGCTGTTCGATGAAGCGGCGCGCAAGGACCCGCGCGTGGCGGACATCCTGCAAGTGGCGCAGCGGCTGGAGGGCCTGGCCCGCAACTGTTCCGTACATGCCGCGGGGGTGGTGATCGCGCCGCGGCCGCTGAAGGAACTGGTTCCGCTGTACCGCACGAATAAAGAGGAAATCGTCACGCAGTTCGACATGAGCGGGCTGGAAAAACTGGGCCTGCTCAAGATGGACTTCCTGGGCTTGACCACGCTCACGCTGATCGACGACGCCCTGAAGCTCATCGAGAAGCGCCACGGGACGCGCATCGTGCCCGAGGACCTGCCGCTCGACGACCAAGCCACCTTCGAGATCTTCGCCAAAGGTTTTACCAGCGGCGTGTTCCAGTTCGAATCGCCGGGCATGCAGGACATTCTGCGCCGCTCGCATCCGAACCGCGTGGAGGATCTGACGGCGCTGAATGCGCTTTACCGTCCCGGCCCCATTCAGGGCGGCATGATCGACGATTTCATCGACCGCAAGCTGGGCCGCAAGCAGGTGATCTACGATCTGCCGCAGCTCAAGGAGGTGCTGGAGGAAACCTACGGTGTAATCGTTTACCAGGAGCAGGTGATGCAGATCGCCAACCGCCTGGCGGGCTACTCGCTGGGCGAAGCGGACCTGCTGCGGCGCGCGATGGGGAAGAAGAAGGCCGAGGACATGGCGGCGCAGCGCGAGCGTTTCCTGGAGGGTGCCACCCGGCGGGGGCTGCCGGCGAAGAAGGTCGAGAAGATTTTCGACCTGATGGAGCAGTTCGCCGGCTACGGTTTCAACAAGTCGCACTCGGCGGCCTACGCTTTCCTGGCTTATGTCACCGCGTACCTAAAGGCGCACTATCCGGTGGACTTCATGGCGGCGCTGCTCACCTCGGAAACCGGGAACACGGCGAAGATCGTGAAGTACATCAACGAGTGCCGCGACATGGGCATCACGGTGCTCCCACCGGACGTGAACGCCAGCGACTGGAACTTCACGCCGGACGGCGATGCCATCCGTTTCGGACTGGGCGCGATCAAGAACCTGGGGCCCTCGGCGGTGGAAGCCATCCGCAAAGCCCGCGAGGAGGGCGGCCGGTTCCGCACCCTTTACGATTTCTGCGAGCGCGTGGATCTCAGCGGAGTAAACCGCCGTATTATCGAGAGCCTGATCCGCGCGGGCGCGATGGACACGCTGGAGGGTTCGCGCGCGCAGCTCTTCGAGGCGGTGGAGTCCGCCATGGAAGCCGGGCAGCGGGTCTGGCGCGACCGGGAACAGGGCCAGGCCGGCCTGTTCGGGGACATCATCGAGGAGGAGCCCCACGCCGAGCGCCCGCTGCCGAAGGTTCCGGAGTGGAGCCTCGGGCAAAAGCTGGGCGGCGAAAAGGAGATGATCGGGTTTTACGTGACCGGCCACCCGCTCGATCAGTACGAGGAGAAGATCCGCGAGCTGGCCTCTCACGACACCAGCAACCTGGAGGGTCTGCAAAAGGGCGCCGAAGTGTGTCTTTGCGGGGTGTTCACGAGCGTGCAGCGCAAGCGCAACAGGGAAGGCAAGCTGTGGGCGGCGACGGTGCTGGAGGACCGGCACGGCGGCGTGGAAGCGCTGGTGTTCGCGACCGCGTTCGAGCGTCTTGGAGCCATGGTGGTGCAGGATTCGGCGGTGCTGGTGAGGGGACTGGCGATGCCGGAGGAAGGGGGGCCGCCGAAGATCTCCGTGCAGGACATTGTTCCGCTGGAGGTGGCGCGGGTGCCGTTCCCCTCCCTCATTTCGATCCGGGTGTGGCTGGGCCGCAACGGGGGGGACGAGCAGGCGGCGGCGCTCGGCGCCCTGTTCGCCCGCAAGCCGGGCGAGACCGCCGTACGGCTCAGGCTGGAGGCGCCGCGCGAGTTCGCCGTGATTCTGGATGTGCCCGCCAAGGTGCGGCCCGACAGGGAGTTCAAGGCGGCGCTGGAGGAGATCTACGGGGCGGGTTGTTACGAGAAGATCGCGGATTAGCGGGCGGCAGCGGGGTAAGTTTCGGGTGAAACCGGGGCGGTGGCGAGCGCGTCCTAAGCGCTTGTTATAATTGAAAGTTCAGAGCGTCAGCGCATGAAGTGTCTTTCCGTCTTCCTACTGACGGCGGCAGCGGGTATGGCCGCCGATTTCGCCACGGGGCAGGCGGCCCGGCTGATCATCGGGCAGTCCCAGTTTACCCGGCAACAGCCCGGCGCCGACATCAACCTGCTGGGCGGCGTCAGCGGCCTGGCTTACGCCAACGACATGCTGTTTGTGGCCGACGCCAACCGCGCCGGCTCGCAACCGCTGAACCATCGGGTGCTGATTTTCCGAAACCTCTCCTCGACCCTGCCGAGGCCGACCGATGAGCTGCGGTACGAGCAGCGCTGTCCAGTGTGCGTAGGCATCGCCGACACGGTGCTCGGCCAGCCGGATTTCAAAAAGACCGACTGGCGACTGGCGCAGGACGGCATGCGGCTGCCGACGGCGGTGGCCACCGACGGCACGGTGCTGGCGGTGGCAGATACGGACAACAACCGGATCCTGATCTGGAAGACGATTCCCACGCGCAACGGGCAGCCGGCCGACATCGTGGTGGGCCAGGACAATTTCACATCCAACAGGGTTTCCATTCCGCCGACCAACAAGTCGCTGCGCGGCCCGCAGGGCGTGTGGATCCAGGATGGCAAGCTGATGGTGGCGGACACGCAGGACCATCGGGTGTTGATCTGGAACAGCATTCCCAGCAGCAACGGCCAGGCCGCTGACGTGGTTCTCGGGCAGCCCGATTTCACGACCTTCGTCGAGCCGGACATCTCCCAGCAGAAGGTGGATGCCAAGCCCACCAACATGCTGAACCCGGTCTCGGTCACCTCCGACGGCATCAAGCTGTTCGTCTCCGACCTGGGGCACAACCGCGTGCTGATCTGGAACTCGATCCCCAGGACCAACGCCCAGCCGGCCGACGTCGTGGTAGGCCAGCCGGACATGACCAGCTCGGTGGCGAACTACTCTTATAAGACCGAGAACGACAAGAGCGTAAAAGTCTTGTGCGACCCCACCAGCCAGGACGACAAAGGCAATGACGTTTTCCCCTCCCAGTGCGAGGCGACGCTGAGCTTCCCGCGCTATGCGCTCTCCGACGGCACGCACCTGTTCATCGCGGATGGCGGCAACGACCGCGTACTGATCTTCAAGAAGGTGCCCGTCAGCAACGGCGCAAAGGCGGACTTCGTGATCGGCCAGCTCGGCGGCGGCATCAACCAGGCTTCCGACGCGGCCGACTCGATGCGCACGCCCATGTCTCTGGCCTGGGACGGCACCAACCTCTACGTAAGCGACAGTTACAACCGCCGCATCAACGTGTATTCCATGGGCGAACACAATATCCCCTACACGGGAGTGCGCAACGCGGCCAGTCTCAGCATCTTTGCCGTGGGGGGAATCACCTTTTCGGGCAAGGCGGTGGAAGGCGACAGCGTCACGGTGAAGATCGCGGACAAGGAATACACGTACAAGGTCAAGAAGGACGACACGCTGGAGGGCATTATCCTGGCGCTGATGGGTTTGATCAATGCGGGGCAGGGTGATCCCAACGTGCTGGCCACAGCGAACCTTCCCACGCTCAGCCTGCGGTTTACGGCGCGCGCGCCGGGCTCGGACGGCAACAAGGTGGAGTACAGCATCACCACCGCGGCGGCAAAGAAGAGCGAATCGGCCAGCATCGTGGGCACCACCAGCGGCGCGAATCTCAGCGGCGGCATGGACGCGGCGAAGATCGCTCCGGGAACCATCGTGGCGATTCTGGGCGACAATCTCTCCGAATTCAGCGAATCGGCTCCCGCGGACGCCACCAAGCTGCCGGACGAGTTGGCCAACACGCAAGTTTATTTCGACGGGGTGCGGGCGCCTCTGCTGATGGTTTCGCCCACCCAGATCAACGCGCAGATTCCGTACGAATTCCTGGACACAACGAGCATCAGCGCGTTCGTCCGCACCAAGCGGAGCGACGGCAGCGTGATCGTTACCACCCCCGTGGCGGTGACCATCGTGCCCCAGAACCCCGGCATCTTCGCGGAAAGCGGCAACGATCCCCGTCCCGGGGTGGCATACCACAGTTCCAGTTACGCCACCGGCACCATTTCGGTGGACGGCACGGCGAAAGCCGGCGATATCGCCACCGTGACCATTGAAGACCGCGCGTACAAGTACACGGTAAAGGACGGCGATACGCTGGACAGCATCCGGGACGGCCTGATCGAACTGATCAACACGGACCCGAAAGTCACGGCGTTCAAGGCCGGGTTGTTCGACCGCATCCGGTTGCGGGCGCGCGTGCCGGGGCCGGAGGGCAACGGCATTCCTTTTGGCGGCAACGCGGCGGAGGGCGGCCAGGTGATTATCAGCGCCACAAACTCGGCGCTGTGCTGCGCCAACGTGGAGGGCGCGCGGATCACCGAAGACAATCCGGCCCTGCCCGGCGAGACGCTCATCGTGTACGCCACGGGTCTCGGTTGGCCCAAGGACCTGAGCGGCGTGAACACCGGGGAGGCGTTCGACGGCGGTATGAATGAACCGCGGGAATTCGTCTCATCGCTGGCCGGGGGCAAGACGGCCAACGTGCTCTATGCGGGTCTCCAGCCGGGCACGGTCGGGGTGTGGCGTGTGGATCTGGAACTGAACTCGGACCTGCCGACGGACCCGCTGATGCAGCTCACCATTGCGCAATCGGAGTTCGTGAGCAACATCATCACCATTCCTGTGGTGAACCCGAAATCCGCGAAGACGGACGCCACCACGACTCCGTAGCCTGTTATCATTTGCGGCGATGCCGCGGATGACCAGGAAGCAATTTCTCTCGACGGCGGCCGCGCCCATGGTCCGGCCGCGCAACGCACAGGGCGGGCACCCACGCAACGTGCTGCTGCTGATGAGCGACCAGCACCGGCCGCATGCTCTCTCGATCGACGGCGACCCGGTGGCGCGCACGCCGAACCTCGACGCCCTGGCGCGGAGCGGGGTGCGCTTCGACGACGCGTACTGCACGAACCCGGTGTGCACGCCTTCGCGCGCCTCGCTGCTGACGGGGCTGTACACGCATAACCACCGCACGTGGAACAACGGCACGCCGTGGCCTTTCGAAATCAAGACCATGGCCCACAGGTTCGGGCGCGCGGGATACATGTGCGCGCTGATCGGCAAGATGCACTACGTCGATTCCCAGACGCACGGCTTCGATTACCAGGTGGAGTTCAACGACTGGTACCAGTATCTGGGGCCGAAGACGCGCCTTTACGCCGATGAGCTGGGCAAGCCGAACTCCGGTTCCGGCATGCCGCAGGTGCCCGCGTTCTGGCGCGACGGCGATCCGTGGCAGGAGGTCCGGGAGAAGGACGGGCGGCAGGGCCTGGTGCACGTGGGACGCGTATCGAAAATTCCCGAGCGCGATCACTTCGACAACTTCCTGGCGCGCGAATCGGTGCGTTTTCTGAAAGAGCATGGAAAGCGGCAGCCGTTCTTCCTGGTCACCTCGATGTTGAAACCGCACGACCCGTTCATGCCCGCCGGGCGGTTCGCGCAGATGTACCGCGCCGCGGACATGAAGCTGCCGGAGACGTGGGGGAAGGTGGACCTGAAGACCGTGCCGGCGCACATCCGGCAGTCGATAGAGACCAACGGGCCCACGCCCGAGCTGAGCGACCCGGAGCAGGCAAAATTGCGCATTGCCCTGTACTACGCATCGCTCGCGCAGATGGACGAATGCGCGGGGCAGGTGTTGGCGGCGCTCGAAGAACTGGGGCTGGCGCAGGACACGATCGTGGTGTACACCTCGGATCACGGCGAGATGCTGGGCGAGCACGGGCTGTGGCAGAAGTTCGTGTTTTACGAGCCTTCGGCGGGTGTGCCGCTGATCCTGCGCGTGCCCGGGCTGACGCCTGGGAATGCGCGTTCCCGGACGCCGGTAAGCCTGGTGGACCTGTTCCCGACGTTGTGCGAGCTATGCGGGGTGACAGCGCCGGCCGGGCTCGACGGCGGCAGCCTGGCGCCGGATCTGCGCGAACCCGGCCGCCTGAGGCAGCGAACGGTTTATGCGGAGTTCAACCTGCACAGCCCGCGCCCGAAGCTGATGATGCGGGAGGGGGATTACAAGTACTGCTACTACAGGGGCGACATTGCGGAGATGTACAACCTGCGCGAGGACCCGAAAGAGATGCGGAACCTGGCGTTGGCGGCGGAGTTCAAGGACCGGGCGGCGGAAATGGAGAGCCGGTTGTTGGGGTGGCATAGACCGGCGTAGTTGCGGTGCGGATGCGAGATTCCGCGCCGGCAGCCGGGAGAGTCCCCGGATTTTGTCAGAGGGCCAAGTCCAGGTTTCCTCCGGAGAGCACCACTCCAACCTTGCGGACGCCGGCGGGAAGTTTGCGGAAGAGCACGGCGGCGGCCGCTGCCGCGCCGCTCGGCTCGACCACGATCTTCATCCGGGAGAGGAGGAAGTTGACCGCCGCGCGCAGATCGTCGTCGGTCACCAGCAGGATTCTTTCGCACAAGCGCCGCAGCACGGGGAAGGTCAGGGCGCCCGGCTTGGGCGAGCGCAGCCCGTCGGCGATGGTATCGGGGTGCGCAATGGCCACCGGCTGCCCGGCGATCATGGAGAGGAAGGTGTCATTGGCGCCTTCCGGTTCAGCTCCGAAAATGCGGATGCGGGGGTTGAGGGCCTTGGCGGCGATGGCGCAGCCGGAGAGCAGCCCGCCGCCGCCGACCGGGGCAATCAGAGCGTCCAGATCCGGGATATCCGAGAGGAGCTCGAGCGCGGTGGTTCCCTGGCCGGCCATGATGAGGGGGTGGTCGAAGGGCGGCACGAGCGTAGCGCCGCTCTCTTGGAGAATGCCCCGGGCGATCTCCTCGCGGCTGTCCGTGAAGCGGTTGTAGGTCAGGATGCGGGCGCCGCGGGCGCGTGTAGCTTCGATTTTGGAGCGGGGCGCGTCTTCCGGCATCACGATGGTGGCCGCGGTACCCACGAACTGCGCCGCAATGGCGACGGCCTGGGCATGATTGCCGGAGGAATACGCCACCACGCCGCGGGGCAGGTCCGCTTTCGGGATGCTGAGCACCAGGTTGGAGGCCCCGCGTATCTTGAACGCGCCGCCCTTTTGCAGGTTCTCGCATTTGAAGAACGCGCTGGCGCCGGCTTCGCGATCGAAGCCCGAAGATGTCATGACGGGCGTGCGTTTGGCAAGCGGGCGGATCCGCTCCGCCGCCGCGCGCACGTCCTCCGCACCTGGTTCCCTCACTTTTTCGTATCGCCTCCCTCCGTGTTGCTGCCGCCGCCGACGCCGCGCCGCAGCGCCTCGTTGATCATGGTTTGCCGGATGAGGTCCTCGCGCGCCTGCCGCAACTGCCTGCGCAGCTCGACGACTTCGGGCGAAGGCCTCGGGGCGGGCGCTTGGCCGAGAAAGGTGACGCTGGCGGAGGCGGACGATCCATTCGGCTGTTTCAGGATCAGGCGCACCCCGACACGCCCGGTGCGGCGTTCGTAACTGAAAGCCGCATCGCGCAACCGTTCCGGCTCCAGCCGCACGGCGATGGGGTATTCGTGCTGTTCCACGATCTCCAGAGTTCCGTCCTGCGCGTGGCGCACGGCGCGGGAGCCCGCATCCCAGCGGATCTGCAACGTTCCGCTCTCGTCAAACACCCACAGTCCGGGGTTCCCGGCGGGGAACCAGGGAACATAGGGCAGCCAGAAATCGTAGCAGAGGGCGGCGGCTGCGAGGGCGATGACGGCGAGCGCGGCGAGCAGATGTTTTCGCCGGGGCCGGGGCGGGGCGGGGGTGAAGCCGAAGTGCGGGGGCTCGATTTCGAGGAGCGGAGCGCGCTCGGGAGCGGGCGGCGGCTTGAGGGCGGGTGCGGGCTTAACGGGGGTCTCGACCCGGGCCATGGGCCGGCCCGACAGCGCGGGCACAGTGAACTCGAGATAGCTGGCCTCGGAGCGGAGCCGGCCGTCGGCGCCGCGGGCAAAAAAACCCGCGCGCGTCACCATGCTGGTGGGCCGCAGCACCAGCGCCACCTGCCAGGGCTCGGGGAAATAGCGCTGGTGGATTTCCAGGTCGGCCGCGCTCAGGTAAATGCCGCTGCGGGTGTGGGAGTGATACCAACCGACCGCCTCACGGCCGGCGGCGGCGGTGGCATGCAGGATTTCTTCGAGCCGGGCGAAGTCGCGGGCGGAAAGCGTGAACGACGGTCCGGCGGCGTGTTCGCATGCCAAGGCGTGAAAAGCGGTGATCCGCACGGTATCGCCTTCGTGAGATCCCACCAGCACGCCGCCGATCTCCGCACCCCCTCGGGGGAAGGCGTAGTAGGCCTCGACCACGGCCAGGCGGATGTCATCGAGGACCTCGGGGGCGTACTCGATGGCCACGGCACACTCCGGCGCCTTCCACACTTCCGGTGTCCGATGCGCCATGGCAGCCAACCTGAATTGTAACGGAACGCTAGACGGCCCGGCGGGCGCGTTCCTCGTGCTCGTTCAACTCCGTGACGGCGAGCGGGACGATTTCTCCTTCCACTTCGCCGATCACGCGCGCGGTGTGTTCGAAGGCCAGAGGATCGCCGGTCACGAAGTGCAGCAGGCGGCCCGCGCCGGCGGGCACCGGGCCCATGGTGCGGCAAACCGCCTCCGCGGTGGCTTCGGCGCTGTCCACCAGGATCACGCTGCGGCCCACCACTTCCTGCAACACGCGCCGCAGCAGGGGGTAATGGGTGCAGCCGAGGATCAGGGTGTCAATATCGGCGCGGCCATCAAGATAATGGCGCGCGAGCATCCGGGCTTCGGGAGAATCCGCCAGGTTCTCTTCCACGACGTGGACCAGCATGGGGCAAGCGCGGGCCCAGACTTTCAAACCGCAGCTCTCCAGGCGCCGCTGGTAGGCACCGCTGCCGATGGTTCCGGCGGTGCCGATGACGCCGACGCGGTGGTTGCGAGTGGTCCGGCGCGCGGCTTCGACGCCGGGCTCGATCACGCCCCACACCGGGAGCGCCGACCGGCGCTGGAGGCTGGGCAGAGCCGCCGCGGAGGCGGTGTTACAGGCCACCACGATGCCTTCCACCCCGAGTCCCGCCAGGAAATGCGCGATGCCAAGGGCGAACCCGGCGACCATCCCGGGCGGTTTGCGCCCGTAGGGCACGCGCGCGGTGTCGCCCAGGTAGATGAAATCGCGCCCCGGCAGCCGCCGCCGGAGGGCGCGGAGGACGGTCAGGCCGCCCACACCGGAGTCGAACACCCCGATGGGGCGGCGCAAAGTGTGAGTCAACCCGTGTTGATGTCCCAATGTGTCGGCCGCTCCACAGCCGTGCCGGTGCGCACACGCGTCCGGCCGCTGCCGTGGATCCCAAGAGACAATCCTTGCACGTTGGTTGCCGCTGCGCGCCGGTTTCGATAACATCGCTCGATATGGCTGTTGGACACGACATGGTCACCACGGCGTTCACGCTGGATGGATATCGCATCGTGCGCGATCTTGGGGTCGTGCGAGGAATTATCGTACGGTCACGGTCGCTGTTCGGGACGATCGGAGCGGGACTGCAAACCCTGGTGGGCGGCAACATCACGCTGTTGACGAACCTTTGCGAAAGGACGCGCGAGGATGCTTTCGAGCTGATGATCAGGCACGCCTCCGAGTTGGGCGCCAACGCGGTGGTGGGCGTACGCTATGACGCCACGGAAATCATGAGCGGCGTGACCGAGGTGCTGGCCTACGGGACCGCCGTGGTGGCCGAAGAGATCGCGTCGTAGCAGCGGTTGCCGCGCAGGGTGCTGGCTTCGAGCGAGACGCCCGGCGCGGCGGCGATGCAGCGGCGGCGCATCTTCCACCCGGTGATCAGGTTGTTTTCGATGAGGTGGCCGCGCGAGGCGTCGGCGCGCTCTTGCGCCCACTCGGCGGCCACGCGCCCCAGGTAAATTCCGCTTTGGAGCACCGCGGGCTCGCCCGCAATAGCAGCGCAGCCAAACAGGGCGGCGCTTTCGTTGCAGCGGGCCAGGTTGAGGTTCAGGAGGCGGTTGCCGCGGATGGTGTGGCGGCGGCCGATGACGAAGATGCCGCCGAACTTGGCGCCGTCGATGAGGTTGCCGGCGATGGTGATGTTCCGCGACTGCATGTCCGGGTTCCAGTTGTTGATCACGATGCCGAAGTGGCCGTGGGGATAGGCCTCAGCGGGGCCGCGATTTACGCAGGCGTTGGCGATCACCTCGCCGTCGTGAAACCCGTCGAGGTCGATGCACTTGCCGTTGACTTCTTCAAAGCGGTTGTCGTGGTAGCGGGAGGCGTCCACGTTGCCGGCGGTGTCGATGGCCACGGGAGTCGCGCCGGATTCGGCATCCACTTCGGCGGAGGGATAGCCGATATGGCTGCCGGAGTTCCGGCGGACGATCACGGCGCTGGCGTGGCCCACCTGGATGGCGTCGCGCGCGATCGAGCGGAAGCGGTTGTCTTCGATCACGCCGCCGCGGTTGCGCGGCGAGGTGTAGAGGGAGTGGGTCCACACGCCGTTGCCGAGGATGTTTTCGAAATCGGAATGGCGCACGGCGAAGCGCGAGGCGCCCTCTTCGAACAGGATGCCGCCGGTGGCGTTATTGCGGCCGGCGGGGTTGCGGGAGCCGCTGTCGCGGACCTGGACGCGCTCGACGGTCACGCCGCGCGAGGCCGCGGCGAGCAGGGCGAAGCCGGCGATGCCGGTGAAGCGCACGGCGCTCACCCGCACTTCGGCGGCGTTTTCGATGAGGATGCCGTTGTTGCGCGTGAAGCGGGCGAAGGGCACGTTCGAGGGCGGCAGTCCTTCGGGGCGCTGGAGGGCGGCGCGGTTGCCGTCGATGGTGAAACCGCCGATGCGGGCGTTGCGGCAGCCGAGGCATTCGACGAGCGCGCGTCCGTGGAAATCAGCAGCGGCGCGCAGGACGGTGTGGTCTCCGCGCAGCCACACGCCGGAGCCGGCGATGGTTATGGGGGTATGCAGTTCCACCGTGCCGCGCGGCAGGCGGATGAGGCGCGCCTGGGGCGGCGGACCGATGACAGCCAGCGCCGCCGCCAGCAGCGCGGCAAGCAGCAGCCAGCGCAACTACGCCACCTCCAGCCGCGATGTGCTCAACAGCCTGCGCCCGAGCGCCAGGCGCAGCTCGTGATTGCCGCGGGGGATTTGGGGCGGGACGCGGAAGTTGAATTCGTAGCGGGCGCGGGTGGGATCGGTGCAGAACCATTCGATCTCGCGCGCGGGCACGCCGGCGATGGCGGCGTGGAAGGATTCGGGATTGGCGACCTCTTCCGCGGTCACCTTGACCGAGCCGCTGGCGGTGCGGTTGGCGGAGAGGAGGTTGACGCCGTCGGCGATGCTTTCGACGTAAGGCACGGGCGGCGGGGCGGGGATCAGCCGCACCCAGGCGGGTTCGAGACCCGGCAGCGTTACAGGCACAAGGCCGGTGCGCACGCCTTCGGGGAGAGCGGCATTCAACTGTGAGACGCCGCGCCGGTCGGGCTCGCCGAGATAGATGAGCCGGCAGGGGCGGCCGTCCACCGATACGGCGAGGGTGTTCAGGTCGGAGGCGGGGGGCAGGTTTTCAATCCACAGGGAGAGCGCCGCGAGCATGCCGCGCGCCGGCACGGCGGCCTCGCCGGTGGCGGTATTGGTGATGTTGCGGATGCGCGGCTGGAGCGGCTTGCGGCAGGTGACCCACATGTACTGGGTGAGGACGCCTTCGAGGGCGAGCAGGTGCAGGCCGTTTTCGCGGGCGAATGCGGCGATCTCATCGGCGGAGACGCGCACGCCTTCCCAGGTGGTGCACTGCCTGGCGGTGGGAGGCAGGCCGTTGAGCTGGCAGCGCAGGACGCCGCCGGGCTTCAGGACGCGCCGCGCCTCGCGCAGGTAGTGGAACACGACGTCGCGGCTGGGGATGTGCTGGAAGACGGCGTAGGAATAGACGAAGTCGAAGGACTCGCCGGGGAAGTCCGAGAGATCCGAGCCGGCGGAGGTGTGGGGGTGGGCGTTGGGCACGTCGCGGAGGCGGTCGCGGGCGAGGCGGATCATTTCGTCGGAAACGTCGACGCCGTGGACCTCGCCGAAGTGGCGCGCCATGGGACGCATGAGGCGGCCGGGGCCGCAGCCGATTTCGAGCGCGGCGTCGCGGGCCTTGAGGCGGGGCAACTCGGCTTCGAGGAGCCGGACGACGCCGGCGGCGCTGGCGAAGAACTCGGCGTCCTCCTGCCGGCGGCGGCCGAAAGCGACGTAGTAGTTGGCGTCCTCGCGCGCGCGCTGGTTCCAGTCGGCGCGCATGCGCTCGAGGACGTTGGGATCGTCCATGCCTAACCGGTATTCTATCTGTAATGGCGATTGTGTTTCGGAACGAGGACGGCCTGGAGGCCGCCGCCCCGGACGGCACCGTGATCGGCATTGTGGGGCTGGCGGGCTCGGGGAAATCGCGGCTGCTGCGCGCGGCGGCGAAACGGGAGGGGAGCCGGCTGATCGGAGGGGACGATGCGCTCGACCTCTCGGCGGCGCCTGTACTGCTGCTCGATCACGCGCTGGCGCGGCTGGATGCGCTGGCCCGGGAGCGGGCCGTGATGGCCATCGACGGGTTGCGGCGCGGCGGAACCACGGTATTGCTGGTCTCGCACGACGAGCCGCTGCTGGCGCGGATCGCCGATGAAATCTGGTGGCTGGACGGGGGACGGCTGGCCGCGCGCGGGGACCCCGGCGAGGTCCTGCGGGCATATCGCGCGCACGTGGCGGAGCGGCTGCGGGAGGGCGCCCGGATGGCTCCATCGCTGCGGGAGGGCGACGGGCGAGCGGAGATCGTGAATATCGAGCTGCTGGGAGAGGGCGGGCCGGGGGCGGTGTGGCGGAGCGGGGAGTTGGCCGAGGTGCGGGCGACGCTGCGTTTCCATGCCGCGGTGGAGGATCCGGTGATCGGGATGCTGATCCGCACGCGGATCGGCCTGAACGTGTACGGGACGAACACGGAACTGGAGGGGCTGAAGCTGGGGCCGCGCAAGGCGGGGGACACGCTTACGCTGACGTTCGCGTTCCGCTGCGATCTTTGCCCGGAGCGTTACACGATCACGATGGCGTCGCACGACCCGGACGGGACGCGCCACGACTGGCTGGAGGACGCGGTGGCGTTCACGGTGACGGATACGCGTTACACGGCGGGGGTGGCGAACCTGCGGGCGCGGGTCGCGGTGACGTAAAGCGGGGAAGACGGAACGTTCCCCGTTTGCCTCCGGGTCTCACCTTATATTTAGGCGCGCTCGGCCAGGGAGCGTTCGGCGAGCTCGCCGATGACGGGAAGGGCCACGGTTTGCCGCTGGCTGGCCTTGATGATCATGAAGACCCAGACGCCGAGCATGACGAGGCGCAGGAAGTCGCCGATGTGGACGCGGGGCACCATGTGGGTGAGGGGGACGATTACATTGTCCACGATCAGCCAGGCCACGAAGAGGTAAAGGCCCTGAAAGGCGTCGAAGCGCACGGCGCGGTCGTGGCGGAAGCGCCGGGCGGCCAGCACCACAATGGCGGGAATCCAGCCGACCAGCGGCAGATAGCACAGAATCGAGGCGGTGCGGGGGGTGACTCCCGCCAGCACGTCGCGCGGAGCCGTCTGCTGGCGCGTGCCGCACCTGGCACAGAAGGTATCGGCATCCCCGACGCGGTTTCCGCAATGTGTGCAAAACGGCATCTACTAATGACTACGTTAGAAAAAAAGCCGGTGTTCCGGCAAGCGGGCCGTAACGAAAATGGTACACCGGTTGTATGGCTCTGGCCTTTCTGGTTCTGGCGGCTTCCTGGAGGATTCTCGGACCGGGCGGCGGCGGCGCCCAGTTCCTCCCCACGATTTCGCCCCACGACACCCGCACGGTGCTGGTGCGCTGCGACATGACCGGCGCTTACGTCACGCGGGATGCGGGGGCCACCTGGCGCATGTTCAACCTGGGCGGGACGGTCGGGTTTTTCGCCTTCGACGCGCGCGACCCGGCGGTGGTCTACGCGGGCACTTCGGGGCTGTGGCGCAGCGCCGATACCGGCCGCACGTGGACGCGCATCTACCCGGCGCGGGCGGATATCGTGCGCATCGACATGCCGGACGACCACGCCTCGGAGCGCATCCTGACCCGCGACGGCCGCGCGCCGCGGGTGACCGCACTGCTTGCCGACGGCAAGACGCTTTATGCGGGCATGGGGGCGGCGCTCCACGTTTCCCGCGACACCGGCGCCACCTGGACGAAACTGGCGGATCTGCCGGGCCCCGCGCTCAAGGTGCACCGGCACGGAGGCGTCGTTTACGCCATCGGGTCCAACGCGGTGACGGCGTGCCGCGGCGATGCCTGCAAGGACCTGCCCACCCCGGGCGGCTTTACCGCGGTCTCGGCGGGGTTGGCCGTTTTCTATGGCATAAGCCCCAACGGCGTGCACGTTTCGGAAGACGCCGGGGCCACGTGGCGCAAAGCGGATTTCCCGCACCGCGCCGAGGCGATCGCCACCAGCCTCGAGCACCCGGCGACGGTGTACGTCTCGCACGGAGGGAAGGAGGCGTTCGGCGTGGCGAAATCCACCGACACCGGCCGCACCTGGCAACTCACCTGGAAGAACAACGTGCGCGACTTCTGGCTGAGCGACCGCTTCGGCCTGGGTTGGGGCAGCAACCCGATCAACCTGGGCGTGGCGCCCACGGACCCGAACCTCTGCTACGCCACCAATTACGGGGCCACGCTGCGCACCACCGACGGCGGCGCGAGCTGGGAGGGCGTCTATTCACGGCGCGCCGAGGACGGAGGGGCGGTTACAACGGGCCTGGACGTCACCACCTGTTACGGGGTCCACTTCGACCCGTTCGATCCCAAGCGGGTTTTCATCACCTATACGGATATCGGGTTGTTTGCGAGCGAAAACGGCGGGGCTTCGTGGCACAGCGTGAGCCGCACCGTGCCGCGTCCCTGGGTGAACACGGCCTACTGGATGGAGTTCGATCCCGAGGTGAGGGGCCGCGTGTGGGCGGTGATGAGCGGGGTCCACGACCTGCCGCGTCCCAAGATGTGGCGGCGGCGCGATCCGGCCACGTTCAACGGCGGGGTGGTGGTGAGCGGCGACGGGGGGCGGACGTGGCAGGTGGCGAGCGCGGCGCTTCCGCCGTCGGCGGCCACCCACATCCTGCTAGACCCGGCGAGCCCGGCGGCTTCGCGCACGCTGTACATCACCGCCTGCGGGCGCGGGGTGTTCAAGTCCACCGACGGCGGCAAGACCTGGGCGGCGCGCAACCAGGGCATCGCCGGGACCACGCCGCTGGCCTGGCGCCTGGCGCGCTCCCCCGACGCGGCGCTCTACCTGGTGGTGGCCCGCCGGAGCGAGGACGGCAGCTTTAACAACGAAGGCGACGGAGCGCTGTACCGTTCGCGCGACGGCGCGGAGCACTGGGAACGCATCCGGCTGCCGGAAGGGGTCAATGGGCCCAACGGCATCGCCATCGACCCCAAGGATCCGCGGCGGCTGTATCTGGCGGCCTGGGGCCGCACAACGCCCGGCGGCGCCGCGGATGGCGGCATTTTTCTTTCGACCGACGGCGGCGCCAACTGGCGGAACGTGTTCGCGCGCGACCAGCACGTGTACGACGTGACCATTGACCCGCGCGACCCGCGGGTGCTGTACGGCTGCGGGTTCGAATCCTCGGCGTGGCGCTCGGCCGACCGCGGCCTCACCTGGACGCGCATCCCGGGCTACGACTTCAAGTGGGGGCACCGCGTGATCCCCGACCCGCAGCGCGCGGGCATGATCTATATCACGACCTTCGGTGGCAGCGTGTGGCACGGGCCGGTACACTGAAGCCATGGCGTCGGCCCTGAGGGAATCGGCGGCCTGGCTCGATCTGGGGGACCGGGGGAGGATTTTCGTCACCGGGCGGGACCGGGTGCGGCTGCTGCACAACATCACGACCAATCATGTGAAGCAACTTACAGCGGGGCGGGGGTGTTACGCATTCATCCTGACGCCGCAGGGGCGCATCCAGGCCGATCTCAACCTGCTGGCGCTGGAGGACCGTTTTTTGGTGGACGTGGAGCCGGAGGCGCGCGAGCGCGTGCCGGAGTTGATCCGCAAGTACATCATCGCCGACGATGTGAAGCTCGAAGACGCGGGGGAAGCGCTGACCACGATCGCGGTGGAAGGCCCGCGGGCGGGCGAAGCGCTGGCCGCCGCGGGAGCGCCCGCTCCGGAGGCCGTCTATGCGCACGCCGCGTGGGGGGACGCGCGGGTAGCCAGGATTTCGGCGACCGGGCAGCCGGGATTCCGCATCTTCGTCCCCAGCGCGGAAAAAGACGGCTTGATCGCGCGGCTGGCGCTGCCCGCCGCCTCGCGCGAGGAAGCCGGCGCGCTACGGATCGAGAACGGCGTGCCGCGCTTTCCCGACGATCTGGCCGAAGCGCTGCCGCAGGAAACCCGCCAGCTTCACGGCGTGCATTTTCAGAAGGGTTGCTACCTGGGTCAGGAGATCGTGGAGCGCATCCGGGCCCGGGGCCACGTGAATCGCGAGCTGGTGAGGCTGGTGGTGGAAGGGGCCGCGGCGCCGGGCTCAAAGCTGGTGGCGGCGGACGGGCAGGAGGCCGGCCTGATCACTTCGGCGGCGTACTCGCGGGCGTTGGGGAAGACGGTCGCGCTGGGCTACGCGCGGGTGGGTACCGGGCCGCAGTACAAGGTAAACGGTCAAGCCGCGGTGGCGGCGTAGGCACGCAGCTCGTCGAGAACGCTTTTGGGTACATCGACGCAGCCGAGGTCGAGGCCGGGCTTGTGGGCGCCGTGGAAATCGCTGCCGCCGGTCACTACGAGGCCGTGGCGGCGCGCCAGATTCAGGAGGAAGCCGGTCTGGGCGGAGGTGTGATCGCTGTGATAGGCTTCCAGGCCCTGCAAGCCCATACCGCAGAGCTCGGGGAGGGCGTCCTCGAGGCTGGAGATCTCTTCCAGGCGCACGGGATGCGGCAGGGCAGCCACACCGCCGCCCTCGCGGATTCTGCTTACGGCTTCGCCCAACTGCGGCTCGAGGCGTTGCACGTAGGCGATGGCGGATTCGTCCAGGTAATCGTCGAAGGCCTGCCGCAGGTTGGAGACGTAACCCTTCTCGAGCATGACGGCCGCGAAGTGGGGCCGCCCGGTCATGCCGCGGCCGCGCGCCTCGACCTCCTCGATGCGGATATCGAAGCCCAACTCGCGCAGGCGCGCGGCCATGCGGCGGTTGCGGTCGCGCCGGGACTCCTGCATGATCCGGATCCACTCGCGGAAGGCGGCCGAAGGCCCGCCATCGAGGAAGTATCCGAGCAGGTGCACGGAGCGGCGGCGCCACTTGGTGGAGAGCTCGATACCGCACACCAAGTCGAGCCCGGCCTGGCGCGCGGGCCCGGAGGCGGCATCATACCCGGCGAGCGTGTCGTGGTCGGTGATGGCGACAGCCTCCAGGCGGGCCGACACGGCGGCCTCGATCAGTTGGGCAGGCGAAAAGGTACCGTCGGATTCGTTGGTGTGAGTGTGGAGGTCGATCAACTACTTAGTGTAGCCCAGAGATCAACCGGCGTCGGACTTGCCGATGACGATCACTCCCAGGGGGAGCGTTCCGACCTTAACGTTGAGAACCCAATCTTTTTCCCGATGCTGCTCGAGAGCGGGAAACCCGGCATCGGCAGGCGGGGGTTCCATCTCAAAGACGGCCGGATGGGGCGTCCCGGAAGCCTTGCAGCTCATTTCGGTCAGTGCGGCGTAGTCGGGCAAAGAATTGGGGTCCTTGTCCTCCGCGGCAGGCACCAGCAGCAGGAAATCGCGTTGGGGGGCGACGCCCTGGTGGTTGCCGTCCATAGGATACCGGCTGTAACGCAGGGTGTAGAGGCCCGGTTTGATAGTCTGGCCGCGGCGGTCGGCGCCGGCGGAGGGGAAGCGGATCACGCCGAGCATGGCGCCATGAGGAATGGATGGGAAGGCCACGGCGTCCTCGGCGTGCGCGGCGCCGGGGGGCAGCGCGGTCCGAAACCACAACTCCGCAGCCGGCGAGCCGTCCGCTTTGAGGATCCGGACACCTTGGGCTGCCAGCACGGCGCCATAGCCGGCGGGGAGGCCTTCGGGAAGGGCGGCGGCCGGTTCCATCCTGTACTGCGCGAAGGCCGCCGAGGCGGCGAGGGCCACGAGGAGCAGAGATTTGGTCATAGGACTGTGCGCGGGGGGAAGGGAAGTTTGGAGCGGGAGACGGGATTCGAACCCGCGACATCGACCTTGGCAAGGTCGCACTCTAC
>JBHGBM010000096.1:0-23588 GCA_041946965.1 Bryobacteraceae bacterium | reverse complement strand
GATTTCAACCTCCCGCCCACGGAGCGCTTCAACCGCATCAACCGCGGCTTCGATACCGAGAGCGTCAGCCCGCTGGAGGCGCTGGTGGACCACGCCGCCGTTCCCGAGCTTCCCACGCCCATTCACGGAGGCATCAGGTTCGCCGGGGTGAAAGGAGAGCCGCGCGCCGCCGCCAACGCCTACTACAAGACCTGGCAGCCGCGTTTCGGGCTGGCCTATTCGCTCTCCCGCCGGACGGTGTTGCGCGGCGGCTGGGGACGGTATTACAGCAACCCCAACAACGATTATCACCAGTCCTACGGGTTCAACAATCAGACCACCATGTCCGTGTCGCCGGACTCCAACCGCACCCCCTACCCCAACATGCTCAACAACCCGTTTCCGAACATCAACCAGCCGCGGGGCGCGGCGGACGGGCTGTTGACCTATGCGGGCCGCAGCTTCAACTTCGTGAACACGAACTTCCGCACGCCGCACGTGGACCTGTTCTCGTTCAGCATCCAGCGCGCGGTGGGCGAGAGGTCGCGTTTCGAAATTTCGTATTCGGGCAGCCGCGGCTACGACCAGCAGTCTACCAAGCCGTACAACGAGCAGGACGACAGCAACTTCCGCGACGCGTGCAACTGGATGCTGGGCGGCAACCCCAGCTACTGCGACGCCCAGATCCCCAATCCCTGGAAAGGCATGGACGCCTTCTTCGGCACCAACTGGTACACCCAGAACACGCTCTCGCGCAACGTGCTCCTGCGGCCCTTCCCGCAGTTCAACACGTTCACCGAGTACATGCGCAACGACGGCCGCACCTGGTACAACTCCCTCCAGGCGCTCTTCAATACGCGCACGCGCAAGGGCCTTAACCTGAACGTGAACTATACGTTCGCGAAAAACATGGTGCGCGCCGGGTATCTCGACGCCTCCAACGACGTCATGCAGCAGGGCGTCACGCAGTATGACCGCCCGCACCGCTTTGTCGCCAGCATGATCAGCCAGTTGCCTTTCGGCAGGGGCAAGCGCTGGTTGAACCGGCGCCGCGGTTTTGCGGGCAGGCTGGTGAGCGGATGGGAGAGCACGCTCATGTTCACCGTGATGTCCGGCGTCCCGTGGACCCTCCCCGACAGCCCCAAGGTGATGTACCTGAAGGACGCGCGGATCCCCTTCCGTTGGGACCAGGAGATGATCAGGGCCATCAAGCCGTGCGTCATTCGCTGGAATACCAACAACACCATCGTGACCATGCCGTTCAGCGTGGATTACGGCTGCACGGAACCGAACTGGCTGATTGTGCCCAATTACACGCCGCAGCGCTTCATGCCCGAGTACGATTCGCGTCTCCGCTTGCAGACCATCCGCATGGCGGACGCCTCGCTGAACAAGATGACCCAGATCAACGAGCGGTTCCGCGTGCAGTTTCGGGTGGAAGTGTTCAACGTCACTAACTCGTTCTTCGTGACCAGAGCGATGTTCAACGCCACGCCGGACAACGCGAACTTCGGGGTGCTGTACAAGTCCACGGTGAGCGCGCCGGACTCCAACTACCCGCGGCAGGTGCAACTGGGGATGAAGCTGCTGTGGTGAAGAGGCGGAAGAACCCTTGAACCCACGATGATAATGCAGCCCGCAGCCACCGTTCCCTCCCAGTTGCGCCGGACAAACTGATAGAAGCGGCTGGGGAAATGCGGGTCGGGTATGGGTCGCGGCACACCGCGGGTGTTTGTGCGTTTCCCGAGAAATTCCCGTCTGCTCAACACTCGCTCATCCTTACACGTACACCTCTCCGAACACGCGCTCTTCCTCCACATCGCTGTAGCGGATCAGGATGTATGCCAGCCAGCCGTGAAACCCCAGCACGATCGCCATCACAACCCAGCCGGGGGTCCAGCCAATCGCCGCCAGGCCGTGAATCGTCTCCGGGTGCTCGATCACGTTCTTCCAATCCACAGCCCCCATCACTTTGAGCAGCCAGCCGGCCAGCAGGATGGCGAAGATCCAACAGTAGTTACGGCGCAACCGGCGCGCCATGGCCTGCCGCATGGAGACAGTGAACTGCGGCCGCCGCAGGCTCTCGCCCAACTCCTTCAGGCAGAGTGCGGGGTCGTGCTCCGCCGCGGGGGCGAACAGGTTGGCGTAAAAGCAGCGTTCGAAGATGCGCATCCGCCGCCGGTATACATCGAAGAAGCGGTACCGGCGCGCTTCGATCACCAGCAGCAGGAAGATAAGCGGCATGGAAAACAGCATCAGGCTGTGATGCACGTCGTAGTCCGTCATGGAGACCGAGAGCATCGCAGCCGTGGCGGCGATGGCCCAGTTGGTGGTGCGGTCCATGCGATCGCGCCAACTGATGGCTCGCGAAAGCTCGCCCCGGTAGTAGTGTGCCAGAAAATTGGCGGCTTCCTGCGGGCCCATCGGCTCGCCGGTCAGCGGGGATTTAAGCTGGACAGCGTTCATTGAACGCCATTATCGCTCCGGATCCGGCGATTCAGGTCCGCCTTGAAGAGCCGACTTCGCGGCTTTCTTCTGCGGCACCTCCGCATCGCCGGCCAGAATCGCGCGGTAAATGCGCGCGGCGTTTTGCCTGTCACCGGAGGCGAGCAGGTTCGCCGCAAGCCGGACTCGGGCAATCTGCGCCCGGCGGCGCTCCTCGGGGGACGCGGATCGCGTGCCGCGCTCGATGAGGCCGTCATGGGCGGGATCGGGCACGTCGGCAAGCGCCTCGAGCGCGGCCATGCGGACTTCCGGTTGCGGGTCGTCCGCCACCCTGCGCAGCGCCGCGGCCACCCGCTCACCTTTCCGTTTGGCCAGGCTGTTCACCACGCCAACGCGGAAAACGGCGCCGACGGAGTTGAGAGCCGCAATGAGCGCGTCCACGGCCTTCTCCGAGGGGTGGCACTCGAGCGAGCACCGTGCCATGTCGCGGGCTTCCAGATCCTCCAGCGCCTGCGCGAGGAACGGCACGGCGGCTTCGTGTGGAATGTAGCCGAGCAGCCGTGCCAGATTCACTCGCACGCGGGCGGCGTGCCGGTATTCCACGGCCTGGCTTGCCACGGCGGCCAGGAAAGGGTTGTCGCCAAAGGAGGCCACCTGGGCTGGCGCGCTGCCCTGTCTCGGCCGCGCGGTCAGGGCTTGCCCCAGAGCGGCTGCAAGAAGCGTCTGCGCCCCGGCGCGGTCCGGCGCACTGGTGTGGAGCACCTGTTCCAACAGACTCTGATAGGCGAAGCAGGCGACCACCTGGTCCCGATCGCCCATCTGGCCTATCCACTGCGTGACTTCAGGGTTGATGGCCGGCATGGTTCTGTTCACCTCTTCTCAAAGCCGCCACGGCGCGCGGAACGGCTTATCCCGCATCATGTTGGCTGCCGCGTCCCCGAGGAATTCTTCCTTTTCCGGATCCCACTGCAACGGCCGGCCCAGGCGCATGGCGATGTTCCCCAGGTGGCAGACAGTGGCGGAACGATGCCCCGTCTCGATGTCGGCCACGCACGGCTTCCGGGTCCGGATCGAGTCCAGCCAGTTGTTATGGTGCTCGTCGGTTCCCGGAATCTCCTCATTTCTGTTCCGGTCGTCATAGGCGCGGTCTCCGGTTCCGGCGGCCGGCTCCGCCAGAATCTCCGGCCGCGAAGCATCCAGGCGAAGACGCGTGACGAAGATCCAGCCATCGGCGCCCTCGAACCGCACGCCGTTGCCGCCCTCGTTTTCGCACAGCAACTCGACCCCGTCAGGATAGTGGTAGCGGACTTCGAGATAGTTCGCGTAGTCGTAGGGGCCCGCCTTGTTGAACCCGCCCTTGCCTTCGATCCTCACCGGCCCGCTGCGATCCATACCCAGAGCCCACTGCGCGATGCCATTGTGATGAGCGCCCCAATCGGTGATCCGTCCTCCGGAATGATCGAGGTTATAGCGGAATTCGAAATGGCAACGGTTGGGCGAATAGTCGTGGTACGGCGCCGGTCCCAGCCACATGTCGAAGTCGAGCCCTTCCGGCGGCGTCTGCGCTGGCTGCCACACACCGGGATGAATGAACGCCCCGGAAGTGGTGCCCGGGTTTCCCAGGTGAGTAATAATCCTCTTGAGCCGGCCGATACGTCCGCTGCGCACCAGGGCGACGGCCTGGCGGAAACGCCAATCCGAGCGCTGCTGGCTGCCGGTCTGAAACACCGTCCCGTATTGCCGCGCCACGTCGACCATGCGCCTGCCTTCGGCGATGAACAGCGTGAGGGGCTTCTCGCAGTAAACGTCCTTACCCGCCTCCATCGCCTGGATGGCGATGATGGAATGCCAGTGATCCGGAGTGGAGATGACGACGGCGTCGATCTCCTTCCGCGCCAGCAACTCGCGGAAGTCTCCGAACACCAGCGGCGCTTTCCTGCGCGCCCGCGCCGCGACCTGGGCGGCGAAATCGGCGCGCTGGCGGTCCACGTCGCAAACCGCGGCGATTTCCACGCGCGGATTCGCGGCCAGAAACCTGAGATGATGATCGCGCCCGCGCACGCCGGCCCCGATCAGCCCGATAACCACGCGATCGCTCGGAGCCGGGCGCCGCTCCGCGCGTCCCGCGGCGGAGGCCAGCGCGCCGCCCGCTGTTCCCTTCAGAAACGATCGCCGCTCTATATCCTGTCGCATGCAGCGCGATTCTACCACTACCCCGGGGGCGCTAGAATCTTCAGCATGCCCACCAACGGCCTGCTCATTCCCGCGCTACTGCTGTTTTGCGCGCCGCCCGCCGCCGCGGCCGGGTCCGGCCGGCAGGTGTTCAACATTGTGGACTTCGGCGCGAAGCCGGACGGGTCGCAACCCGCGACGGAAGCTATCCGGCGGGCGGTTCAGGCGGCGAAAGCGGCCGGCGGCGGCACCGTGTACGTGCCTCCCGGCAAGTACACGTCCGGACCGATCGAGCTGTTCAGCAACATGACGCTCGAGGTCGACGGCGGCGCCGCCATCGAGTTCCCGGTCGCGGAGTTGCCGTTTACCAGGGGCCGGTACCTGGGCGTTGAGGCCCTGGTCCCGGCGCCCCTCATCGGCGCCCGGGATGCGGAGAACGTTGCCGTCATCGGCCGCGGCATCCTCACCACCAGCGACTATGAAGCCTGGCGAAAGGCGTACCCGGCCGCCTACGAGGGCTACCTGAAGGCGCGCAAGGGAGTCGTGTCCACCGGCGGCGACGAGTCCGGCAGCGCCAACGGACCGAACTGGGACCACCTGCTGAGCGCGCTGGAGGCCATGCGCCCCGTCTCCGAAGAAGAGTACCGCGCCGCGGCCGGTGAGCTGCGCCCGTCGTTCCTCTGCTTCATGAATGCCAGGAACGTGCTGGTGGAAGGCGTGCGCTTCGTGGGCGCGCCGATGTTCGTGGTGCACCTGCTGTACACCGAGAACGCGGTGGTCCGCAACATCATGGTGGAGACTTATCCGGGCCCTCACACGAACGGAATCGTCGCGGATTCCAGCCGCTTCGTGCGCATCAGCGACTGCTACGTCGATACCGGCGATGACGGAATCGTCCTCAAAGCGGGCAAGAACGCGGACGGTTTGCGGGTGAACCGGCCCACCGAGAACGTAACCATCACCAACTGCACGGTGCACCGGGCGCACGGAGCGGTGGTGATCGGCAGCGAGACCTCAGGCAGCATCCGCAACGTAACGGCCGGCAACATCACGGCGGTGGAGACGGACAACGGCATCCGGCTGAAGAGCCGGCGCGGGCGCGGAGGCGTGGTTGAGGACATCCGCTTCGATAATTGGACGATGCGCGGCGTGGGCACGGGAATCGTGGTCACCAGCAACTACATCATGGGCGGCGAAAAGCCCACGCCGGCGGAGCCTGTCTCCAGACGCACCCCTGTCTTCCGGAACATCGCCATCAGCCACGTCACGGTGAACGGCGCGAAGAAGAAGGTTGTCGATATCGACGGCTTGCCGGAGATGCCGATCCGGACCCTGCGGCTGACTGATATCATCGGCTCGGGGAGGTTGGGGCTGACCGCACGCTTTGCCGACGGGCTGAAGTTGCACGGCGTGCAAGTGAATGCGCAAAGCGGTCCGGCGTTCACCATCGAAGACGCCGCGCGTCTCGAGCTCGAGGACGTCGGCACTACAAACCCGGTTGACGGGACGCAGGCCCTGCGGCTCACACGAACTCCGGGCGCCATCGTGAGGAACAGCCGGCGGTCCCGCCGGCTATGAGGTTATGACAGCCGCCGGACGTAGGTGTAATAGGCTCCGCACAACTCCTCTCCCTGCGCGCTGAGGAACCACGTCTGTATTTGCGTGCCGCCCGCGGCCAGGTTGATCTGGAAAGTAGCCGCCCGGTCTTCCGCGCGGACCGCCTTGGTCTCGTCACTGGCGCCGGCCTTCAGCCGCGCCCTGGCAACCGGCAGCGCCTTTCCTTCCGGATACACGACGGGAAAGTTGCCGTCTTCGGGACGGTGCGCGGGCAGCCCGGCCACGATTGCGGCACCGGCTTCTTCCGGCCACCGCCGAAGCGAGATTTCGTAGCGGCCCGCGCGTTCCACGCGCACGTGCCACGGGCCGTTGCGCCGGGCTCCGGCGCGAATCGCCGAAGCGTTGGCGGTGTTCGCGTCCACCCAATCGTGCGAGGTCAGGCACGTCACCGGCTCGCGGCCGGACCCGATGACGATAGGGACCGGCTCCGCGAGCGAGGGCTCGATCTCCGCCCACCAGCGCTCGTAGCGATCGCGCAGCTTCGCCACGATCTTTGGATTGGCCGCGGCCACGTCGTTCTTCTGGCCGGGGTCGCTTTCCAGGTTGAACAGTTCCTTGCCCGCGACCAGGCGCCACCGGTTCCACATGACGGCCGAGTCCCACTTGGCGACGGGGATGAACTCCGGCTGCGGCTGCCGGCCGTATTGCACCACCAGCACCCGCTCGCCGAGCGCCGGTTGAGCGGCGCCGCGCAAAGAGGGCGCCAAGCTCACGCCGTCAAAGCGGGCGCCGGCTTTGATCCCGCACAAGTCCATCAGGGTGGGTAGAACGTCCTGGCATTCGGCCAGCGCGCCCACATCCCCGGGCGCCCGCAGTCTGCCCGCGGGCCAACGCAGGAAAAACGGCACGCGGTGGCCGCCCTCGTATAAGTCCGTCTTTTTCCCGCGCATGCCGGCGTTGTAGAAGTTGAAGCCGGCGGTCGCGCCGTTATCGGTCATGAAGATGAGAATGGTGTTGTCCCGCAGCCCGGTGCGGGCCAACAGGTCTTCGAGCTTGCCGGTGTTCTCGTCGATGTTGGCAATCATGCCGAAAAAGCTGGCCAGGGCCATCCCGCGCGCCTTGTAGGGTTCGCGGCACTTGTCCGGCGTGAACAGCGGCCCGTGAGGCGCATTGGTGGCGATGTAAGCGAAGAACGGCTCGCGGCGGCGCCCGCACTCCTCGATAAACCGGCAGGCTTCGGAGAACCAGACGTCAGTGCAATAACCCGCGTATCGCTGGAGCTTGCCGTTGTGGCAGTAGAGGTCGTTGAAATAGTCGTTGTTCCACGGATCGGGCACGCAGCCCACGCCCCAGCCCTTGTGATGGACGCTCTCCTGAAACCCGCGGTCGTGCGGCCGGTGGGGATAGTTATCTCCGAGGTGCCATTTGCCGAACAGCCCGGTGCGGTAACCGGCGGCGCTGAAGATCTCCGCCATGGTGGGAATTCCCGGGCGGATGAAGGACTGCCCGGAGCAGACCCTGTGCGCGCCGTTGGCGAGGCAATCCCGGCCCGTCATCAACTGGCTCCGGGTCGGCGTGCACATCGGCGCCACATGAAAGTCGGTGAGCCGGACGCTCTGGCCATACAGCCGGTCGATGTTGGGCGTCTTCACGGCCGGATTGCCGTGGCACGAAAGGTCGCCGTAACCCTGGTCGTCGGTGAGGATGAGGATCACGTTGGGCCGCGCCTGAGTTCGCGCATTCAGGCCGGCCCCGGCGATGCCGCCGGCCGAGCCGAGTACGAACTGTCTGCGCGTCGTGCCGCTTGGAACCATTCTCCGCCTCCGCGAGCTATTCTGCCACAATGGAAACTCCCCCACCGGCGCCCCGGTGCTATACTTCGTGCGAGCGTGGTGAACCGATGAGCCAACATGACTTTACGCGGCGTGGTTTCCTGGCCGGCGCCGCCGCGGCCCTCAGCCCTTCCCAGGCCCGGAGCGCCAAATCCGCCCCATCTCGGCGGAGCATTCTGAACTTCAACAACGGCATGGAATACCGCCGGCTCGGCAAGACCGGGCTGATGGTTTCGGCCGTTTGTCTCGGCGGCCACTGGAAGCGCGTCGCGACGATGATCAGCCCCGGTTTCAAGGGCGAAGGCTATCTCCCCGCGGACACACAAAACCTGGAGAACCCGGCCTTCCTGCGGAACCGCGACGAGGTGATCAGCCGGGCCATGGAGTTAGGCGTCAATTATGTGGATGCCTGCTCGCCGCAGGAAATCCTGGCTTACAGCAAGGTGCTCAAGGGCCGCCGCAACCGGATGTACTTCGGATTCTCCTGGCACACCCGCGAGCCGCGCTTCAAGGAGTGGCGCACGGCCCAGAAGCTGGTGCAGGGGCTGGAGGCCGGCTTGAAGGAAGCGGGCCTCGACTACGTCGACGTCTGGCGGATTTCGCTGCCCATGGACGCGCTGGCGGACCTGGCCGAGTTGCAACGCGTCGAAGAGGCGACCATCGAGGGCCTGGCGATGGCCAAGAAGCAGGGCAAAGCGCGTTTCACCGGAGTCTCGAGCCACAACCGCCCGTGGCTGAAATCGCTCATCGAGCAGAACCCGAAACAAATCGAGGTGGTGCTGTTTCCGTACACCGCGAGCAGCAGGGAATTGCCGTCGGACAGCATCTTCGGCGCCATCCGCAAGCATAACGTGGGCGTGTTCGGCATCAAGCCGTTTGCGAATAATTCCCTGTTCAAGGGCGACAGCTCGTTGAACAGCCCGCACAAGGATGAAGACGACCAGCGGGCGCGCCTGGCCCTCCGCTACATCCTCGGCAACGACGCGATCACCGCGCCGATCCCCGGATTGATCAACGTGCACCAGGTAGAGAACGCCGCCAAGGCCGTCGCCGAGCGCCGCAAGCTGGATGCGAAGGAGAGAGCGCGGCTCGATCGCGCCTGCACGGAGATGTGGGCCAGCCTGCGCCCCGGCTATGAGTGGCTGAAGAATTGGGAGCAGGTCTGATCCGTCACAGGCGTGAACCATGCGGGAGAGGGCGGCGTCGGGAGCCGTCCACACCTCGGGACTCTACTTCCAGGATGACTGGAAGGTGACGTGCGGCTGGCCCTCAACATCGGCCTGACTCACAGATCGCGCCCCGTTCGGCGACCTCCAATTTCGCTGGCGGCGATGGTGCTAGACTCACGACCATGGTGAATTTCGGCAGACGGTGGTTTTTGAGCGGCGCCGTGGCCCCCGCGGCCTCATGGGCGGCGAACCCCGCCGCATCCGCGATGGAGAAAAGTCTGGCGGCGGAGCTGGACAAGATCCGGCTCTACAATGTGCACGAGCACCTGATCCCCGAGCAGGAGCGCGTCAGCCAGCGCGTCGATTTCTTCACGCTGGCAAGTCACTACGCCCTCAACGACGTGATTTCCGCGGGCCTGGCAGGCGACAAGCTCGCCATCGTGAGGGATCCGAAGGCCTCGCTGGAACAACGCTGGAAAGCCTTCGAGCCTTACTGGAAGCCGGCGCGTTTCACCGGTTACGGCCAGGCGCTATCCATCGCCATCGCCGGCATTTACGATGTCGAAGACATCTCCGCCGCCACCATCGGCCGTATCGACGATGCCATTCAACAGCGCAACCGGCCCGGCCTCTACGATTTGGTGCTGAAGGAGCGCGCCGGGATCGACTGGTGCCTGGTGGACGCCTACTGGAACCGTAAGCCCGCTCCGCTGGACAAGCCCTATTTCCTGCTCTCGCAGAGGTTCGACGGTTTCGTCACACCTGCCTCGCGCAAGGACGTCGCCGGCCTGGAAGAGATTTCCGGCGCTTCCATCCACACCCTCGCCGATCTGAAGAAGGCCCTGGAGAACACCTTCGAGCAGGCTTTGAAAGTGGGCATGGCGGCGGTGAAATCGGGGTTGGCTTACCGGCGCGACCTGCTGTTCCAGGAAGTCTCCGCGCAGGACGCCGCGGCCGACTTCGAAGCCATGCTGAAGGGCGGCGTGGAGCTTCCGCGAGGATTTCACGCTCAAAAGCAGCGCCCGTTCCGCAGGCTGGAAGACCACATGTTCCACCACCTGGCGGGCCTGGCCGAGGCGCGCGGCGTGCCGTTCCAGATTCATACGGGACTCACAGCGGGCAACACCTGCTTCGTGGAGAACACCAATCCGGTGCAGCTTGAGGCCGTGTTCCACCGGTATCCGCGCGTGCGGTTCGACCTGTTGCACATCGGTTTTCCTTACCAGCAGGAGATGGGCGTGCTCGCCAAGGTTTTCCCCAACGTCTACGCCGATTTCACCTGGGCCCACATCATTTCTCCGGCGGGCAGCCAGCGCACGCTCGAGGAGTACCTGGAAGTCGTCCCGGTCAACAAGATCCTGGGGTTCGGCGGCGATTACCGCTACCCCGAACTCACTTACGGGCATGCCCGCATCGCGCGCAAGATCGTGACGAAGGCGCTGGCGGGCAAGGTGGAGGCCGGCCTTTTCAACGAAGAGCAGGCGCTTCAGATCGGCCGCATGCTGCTCCGCGAAAACGGCGTGAACCTGTTCGGCGTCAAAGCGGGCCGCGGATGAATCGATCTCTTCCGAATTGAAGGACGCGCCGGATCCGGCGTCACCACACCTTCAGCTTGAGGCTGCCCTGGCCCGGGTTTTCGAACGGCCCCGGCGAGGGAGCCGCGGTATTTCGCTTCCTGCCGGTGTAGTCCGTGTCGATGACGGCAGGCGAGCCGTCCGCGTTCTCGTAGGGGAGCCCCGTGATTTTCGCCTTCCCCAGAAGCCCGGTATTCACGAGGCGTGTCGAGGCCTTCTGCATCCCGGCGAGGCTCACCAGCAGGAAGACGTTCCCGCCGTCCTCCACGACGGCGGCCTTTGCGTCGGTTTCGCGCAAATCGAGCGAGCCGTCCTCCTTGACGTAGGGGCGGGCGCCCTTCAGATACACGTTGCCGCCGGCGTACAGCGGATATTCGCGGTGATTGTAGACCCACAAGCCATAGCCGCCGAAGCGCAGCGGATTGGCGTCGGCCTCGGCGCCAGCGGGGGATGCGCCGCTCCCGATGAAGATGTTGTTGTAGAAACGGTCGTCGCCTCCCGCGATGCTGGTCAGGCCGGCGAGCGCGGTCGAGTGCGCCTTGTGATACGGCGTGGAGCGCCGGGGCTCGGGCCGGGTGATGATTCTCCCGGTCATCAGGTTGTGGACATAAGCGCCCCCTTGAGACATGTCATTCAGGCTCAGAGACGAAAGAAACAGGTTGTTGTCCACCAGGAACGGCCCGTGGTCCACTTCGACGAAGAGATCGTCGGTGCTGTTGTCGTACAGGAGGTTGCGGCTGATGCGCGTTCCCTGGGCCATCCAGTCCATCCACAGGCCGCGGCCCGCATTGTGGATCCGGTTGTTGCGTATGACGACGTCGATGGCGCCGTGGAGCTTGATGCCGGCGATTTCGGCGCCGCTGAACTGCCGCTTGGTCCAGATGTGGTGTATGTAATTGTTCTCGATCGTGCTGAAGATGGCCCCGAGACTGCCGCAAATGCCGGTCTGTTCGCAATTGAAAATGGTGTTGCCGCGGACGATGTGCGATCCGATGTTCTCCCGCGACCAGCCCGCTGTCTCGAGCGCGCGCACGATGGTCTCGTTGTAATGCGTGGCGCCGTCCTTGCGCGGGTCGCTGATCCACACGTTGTGGCCCGTCTTCCGGTCCTTGCCCAGGGTGATGCCCGAGCATTTCGAGTCGCTGATGACGTTGTTCTCGATGATCCAGCCCTTGCTCCAGTGGGTCCCGATCAGCCCGATCTGTTCGGCCGTGGGCGCGGCCCATTGCGTGGCCGCGTGCATCATGCGGAAGCCGCGGACGGTAATGTAGTTGCGGCCGGGCTGGTCCGGGTAGAAGCAACTGTCGCGAACATTGATCTCCACCAGTTCCTGGTTGGGGTCCCGGTCGTGGAAATTGGCGTAGATGTAAGTGTGGTTGTCGTCGGCTTCCGCGAACCAGGTGTAAGTGGACCCCTCGGCATCCCTGGCGCCGGCGAAGGGCAGCGGATTCAGCACCCGCTCCAGAAGGTGGCTTTCGAAAAGGGACTTGCCGTTGAGATAGACTTCGCCGGTGTGATGCGGCCGCCCTCTGTCGCTGAACCAGTCCCCCACGATGCGGTCCTTATAAGGGTTGTACGAGCCGAAGAAAGAATTCGGCAGCGTGGCCTTCCAAACGGCGCCCTGGAAGCGTTTCCAGTTTCGGACCACTTCGGAGCCTTTGATGACCACATTCTCGCCGGGGGCTGCCTGGTAGACGATCCTGCGGGCGCCGGAATCGCCCCCGCGCGGCGGTGTCACCCTCTCCCGGTATGTCCCCGCGTGCACTGTGATGGTGTCGCCGGGTTGTGCCGCACGGGCCGCCGCGCCGATGGTTTTGAAAGGCCTGGACGGCGATCCGTCATGGGCATCGCTTCCGTTAACCGAGACGTGAAACTCGGTGGCCAGGGCCGCGTGGGCCGGCAGCAGCAGCGCCAGCAGCGCCGCGAGCTGCCCGGCGTATCCGCAGCAATTGCACATGGTCCCCATCTTCGCACTTCCCCTTCATGGGCCGTTGCCCGCGTATGGACGCCAGGACGGGCAAGTGGCCGGAGCCGGAAAACCTGTCACCCGAGGGCTGCCGCAACGCCCTCTACGCGGAAGCGCCGCCGGCAGGGCCGTTCCGCTTCTGCCAGCGGGTGCTGGCCGGGGCGGGCCGCTGGCGTGCCGGTCTAAGCGCACCACTCACGCTGCCGGGTGACGCCGCCTTTGAGCACCGCCAGCGCGATGTTCACATCGTCCACGATCTGGAAGTCGTACATGCCGACGCAGATGAAGTCGGCCCCGTTCTCGAATGCGTAGCGGAACCCGACCTTCGGCTCGATGGCGCCCGCCGCCAGAATCTTGAACGCGATCCACGGCTCCTTCAGGCCCTTCATGTACGCAACCGTCTCCGCGGGCTCCTCGCACCAGATGTTGTCCTTTTCCTCGTGCTCGGTGGCCGACCAGTAGTTGGTGTGATGCAGCGTCTTCATCCAGAAATCCGGTTTGAGGCCCTTTTCCACGCAGGAGCTGATGGTGGCGAGGTAGTGCCCACCGATGCCCGCGGGGATCTTGTTCCGGCGGATCAGATCAAGCGCCGCCGCGATGTCATCGAACTTGCCCTCCCGGACCAGGCGGTCGCCCACGGCCCCCTGGATGTAACACGCCGCCGCACCACTGTCGATGGACTTTTGGATGAGGGTCATCAGGTCTTTGCCCCCGCAATCCGAGATGAAGCGGATTCTGCCGCCCTGACGCCAGTAGTCGTTGATGACGTCGCACAACAGCGGGTTGGTGAGGATCGCGTTCACGCCGCAGGCCTCGGCCAGCGCCAGGGTTTCGAACACCTTGTCGCGATGGTGATAGGCCTTGATCAGCTTCGAGACGTAGATCAGGTCGCGCGCGTGCGCCCAGCCTCCAATGAGATTGCCGCCCAGGATCATGCGGCTGAGCGCCAAGTCGCCGATTTTGCCGTACGGCAGCCGGCCCTTCAACTCGCTCACGTTGGTGAACTGGAAGCTCTTCAGCGTGGGGCTGGTGATGAAAGCCTCCTTGCCGTTGCGGCGCGAGGCGAGTTGCACTTCCTCGAAACTCTTCCAGCCGTGCTTCCTGAGGACCGAGAGAACGAAGCCGCCGAAGAACGGCACGCCGATCATGGCCGCGAGCGCCGCGCGCCGGGAATCGGCAGGTGCGCCGGCCGCGGACCGCGCGGGAACCATCCCGGGTTGCTTCCCGCGGCGGAACAGCGCCTCGATGCCGTAGGCCGTGGCCGGGCAGCCCGCCAGCAGCGCAAGCGCAAACAGTTCCACCAGGTTCTTGTTGACGATCAGGTAGTTGCCCTCGCTCGGGCCCGGAGAGAGCGTCGAAAACAGCGGCGGATGCGAGAGGTAATAGAGCGCCAGCAGGCCGATGCCCGCGCCGGCGGCGTAACGCACGGCAACGCCCAGCATCAGCGCTAGGCCGATGGCGATCAGCCCCCACACGTTAACCGGGTCGATGACTTTCACCAGCCCGGCGTTGGCCCCCATCGCTTGAAACAGCGCCGCCAGCGGCCCGGTGGCGGATTTCAAATACCCGGCGGAAGTCCATCCGGGGTAGAGCAGCTTGGTGATGCCTTCGTACAGGAAGTGCCAGCCGATCGCGATCCGCAGCAGCGCAATCAGCAGTGGGAAGCGCCCGGCCGCGGGGGCCTGCGCAGAGTTGCCGGACATGAAGTTCTCCACAAAAGTATTACCGCGCCCTGGCATCGTAGAATTCCCGCGCGCGGGCGTGAGGCGCGAGAAGTTCGTCGCGCTGGTTGTCGTTGGCGAAACGCTTGGGATCCGCCTTGCTCTCCAGGATCAGGTGGTCGATCCAGTCCAGAAAATACCGCGCGTCCGCGCGGGCGTCGTACTTGCCGTCCAGATAGATTGCGCGCGAGGATTTCCTCCCCACGAAAGGAATCGGGCCGTTGGTGACGAAGTTGTCCCCTCTTTTCAGTGCCGCGTACCATTTCTCCAGAGTCAGCCCGCCCGGGACTTTGACGTACACCCGATTGTAGCCTACCGGCGCCGGCTTCACGCCGCTGGCCGGCCCGGCGGATGGGGGCAGGCGGAACCCGAGGTTCAAATCCTCGAGTCTCGCCGGAAGAGGTTTTCCGGCCTGATCCGTGACGCAGACCCGCAAAGTGGCCGCGGCCCCGATGCCGGGCATCAGGGCCAGACCGGCCAGAAGAAGGCGCAATCGCTTGCCGCTAACGTTTGCCAAGGCAGGAGAATACCAGCGCCGGCGCGTGTCTGTCAAGCCGTGACAAGCGCAATTATTCGCTTGACAAGAACGCCGCCCGCGCGCGATATTCCGTGTTTAAGCAATCGCTTGCGGCAAACGCATTGCCAGGAGGCTCGCGCAGCATGCCGGTTCAGATGAAGGACGTGGCGGAAAAGGCCGGGGTCTCGGTGACCACCGTGTCGCACGTGCTGAACAAGACCCGCCACGTCGCTCCCCAGACCCGCGACCGGGTGCTCCGGGCGATGAAGGATCTCAGCTATTACAAGAATGTCTCGGCGCGCCTGCTCGCCCGCGGCATGGGGGATTCGTTCGGCCTGATTATCTCCGACATCGAGAACCCGTTTTTCCCCGAACTCATCCGGTCGTTTGAAATCGCCGCGCTGAACCAGGGCTTCGACGTGATTCTCGGAACCACCAACTACGACCCCGGGCAGTCGCGCCGCGCCGTGGGCCGGATGATCGAGAACAAAGTTCGCGGCGTGGCGGTGATGACCACGCAACTCGACGCATCGTTCCTCGACGACCTGGTGGCCAACGGGATTGCCGTCGCCGTCCTGGATTCGGGTCCGGTGCGCCGCTCCCGAAGCAACATTCGCGTGGATTATTCCAGCGGCGCACAGGCCCTGATCGGGCACCTGAAGGGCCTGGGGCACCGTGAACTGACGATCCTGTCCGGACCGCGGAGCCGCACCTCGGCGGTGCATTACCGCCAGGCGCTGGAAGAGGCCATTGCGTCGGCGGGGCTGCCGCCGGCCCGAACGCTGGAGGGCGATAACCGTGTGGAGGGCGGGGCCGCCGCCGTCCGCTTCCTTCTGAGCCAGCCCGCGTTTCCATCCGCGCTCATCTGCGGCAACGACTCGGCCGCCATCGGCGCCATGCAGGCGGTCGCCGAGGCCGGTCTCCGCATTCCGCAGGACGTCTCCATCGCCGGTTCCGACGACATTCCGTTCGCGCGTTACAGCAGCCCGCCCATGACCACCGTCCGCATCCCGCGCGACCAGCTTGGCCGGATGGCGTTCGACGCTCTTCAGAAAATGCTGCGGACCAAACGCCGGACCGCTGCGGAACTGGTTCTGGAAACAACCCTGGTGGTGCGCCAGTCCACCGGCCCCGCGCGGGCCGGCGGGTAGACTTCTTATGGAACGCAAAGTCAAAGCCGGCATTATCGGCTCCGGATTCGAGGCGGACATCCACGCCGCGTCATTTCGAAACATTGGCGAGGTGGCCGAAGTGGCCGCGGTCGCGTCGCCTTCGCCGGGGCACGCCGAAGCCCTGGCCCGGCGCTACGGCATCCCGCGCTTCTTCCGCGATTACCGCGAGATGCTGCGCGAGCCCGATATCGAGATGGTCACCATCGCGGCTCCCAACCGCCTGCACGCTCAGATGACCGCCGACATCGCCGCCGCCGGCAAGCACGTGGTGTGCGAGAAGCCGCTCGCCATGACGCTTGACGAAGCCGGCGCCATGATCGAGACGTGCAGGCGCCAGGGCGTTTTGCTGCTGTACGCCGAGGAACTTTTCTTCACCCCCAAGTACGTCAAGGCCAAGGAAATGGCCGACCAGGGCGCCTTCGGCAAAGTCTACCTGGTGAAGCAGAGCGAAAAGCACTTCGGACCCCACAGCCCCTGGTTTTGGGACGTGGAACAGTCCGGCGGCGGCGTCCTGATGGACATGGGCTGCCACGGGATCGCATTCTGCTACTGGTTCCTCAACCGTACGCCCATCAAGAGCGTGCTCTGCCACATGGCCACCCACGTCCACGGGGACAAGACCCGCGGCGAAGACGACTCGATCACCATCCTCGAGTTCGAAAACGGAGCCACGGGGCTGGTGGAGAACAGTTGGGCGCGCCGCGGAGGCATGGACGACTGCATCGAGGTCTATGGCGAAGGCGGCGTCACCTACGCGGACCTGCACATGGGCAACGCGCTGCCCACTTACAGCGAATACGGCTTCGGTTATGCGGTGGAAAAAGCTCCGACCACCAAAGGATGGAGCTACCCCGTGTTTGAAGAGCTCTGGAACTACGGTTTCCCGCAGGAACTCCGCCACTTCGCGCGCTGCGTGCGCGGAAAGGAGCAGCCGCAATCGACGGGCGAAGACGGACGCGCCGTCATGGAGGCCATCTACGCCGGATACGCTTCGGCCGGAGAAGGCCGCAAGATCCCCTTGCCGTTCCGCCCGGCAGGCGCCGGCAAGCCGATCGACCTGTGGCTCCGCAAATGACACCAAGCCGCCTGCTGGCCGATATCCTGAGCCAACCCCAATCGCTGGCCCGCTGCCTCGAATATCAGAACGGAAAGGGCCTCGCCGCCCAGGCGGCCGCCGCGGAAGCCATCGCGGCGGCTCCAACCGTGGTGTTGTCGGGCATGGGGAGTTCGTATTTCGCCGCCATTCCGCTGGCGTATCACCTGGCGGCGCACGGCGTACCGGTGGCCGCGGTGGAGGCCTCCGAGTTGCTGCATTACCGGCACTCGCAATGCAAGAGAGCTGCCGTGGTCCTGGTGTCGCGCTCCGGGGAAACCGTCGAGATCACGAAGCTCCTGCCGGTGCTGAGGGCGCATGCGGCCCGTGTCATCGGGGTGACCAACGAGGCCGGAAGCACTCTCGCCCGCGAGGCGGACATCGCCATCCTGGTCAACAGCCTCGCCGACGAGGCGGTCGCGGTCCAGACCTACACCGCGACTCTCGCCACTCTCCTCTACACGGGGTGTCTGGCCACGAAGGTGGAGTTGGCCGCCCCGGACTGTTCCGAAATTGCGCGGGCGTTGAACGCGGGCTGGGAGAGTCTTGGCCCGCGCGGCGCCGTTTATTTGCTCGCCCGCGGCCCCGCCATGGCAACCGCCCTGGAAGGCGGCCTGCTCTTCCATGAAGTGGCAAAGCACCCCGCCACGGGGCTTTCAGCCGGTTACTTCCGGCATGGGCCGGTGGAGGTGGTGGACGAGAGATTCACCGGCATCGTCTTCGCGTCAGACCCCGTGACCCGGGAGTTGAACCTCGCGCTTGCCTCCGGCCTGGCGCGGTGCGGCGGCCGTGTGGCGGTCGTGGGTCCGGAACCGGCCAACGGCTGTCTTCACTGGAAGGTCCCCGGCATCGGCCCGCTGCTGGCGCCGCTGGTGGAGATTCTGCCGGTCCAGATGGCCGCCCTGCGCCTCGCAGCGGAGCGTGGGATCGTCCCCGGCAGGTTCCGGCTGGCATCCACGGTCACCCTTTCGGAAGCTGGTTTCGCCGGCGACACCAGATGAAGAGCTCGAAGTCGAGTCCAACGCCGCCTGCCTGGCCGAGCACTGCGTAGGAGCCGGCTCGGGCTCCCGACGGCTGCCGGTGCCGGCCGCCGGAACAGGGCTGGGTGGCGCCATGATGATCGATACGCCGCTGGTCCGAATTGCCGGAGCCGTGGCTGCAACACAGGAAACGCGCCGCCCTCCCTCCGGCAGGCGGGTGGAACTTCAGGCTATGCCTTGCCCCTTGCCCTCCCCAGCCGCGGTTTGCCCGTGGGCGGCGCACTCTCGCGCTGGCGCACGCATTCCTCGTCGTGCTTCTTCCACGTTGCGGCGAGTTCGGCGGCCCGGCCGGCTTCCGCCGATACCAGGTTTCTGCGTTCGCACCGGTCGGTTCGCATGTCGTACAACTCCCATGGTCCCGTGGCGCCGGCGGCCACCAGTTTCCAGTTCCCCGCGCGGAGGGCCCGGTTGTTCGCGTGGTTGAAGTAGAGGAAGTCGTGGTGGACGCGCCCTCCGTTGGTGAATGCCGGGGCCAGGGTCTTGCCCGCCACCGGCGGGATATCGGAACGCTCCCGCAGGCCGGGGTCGCCGCCGGCGAGATCGACCAGGGTCGGAACGACATCGACCAGGTGGCAGGGATCGTTCCGCAACTGCCCCCGGTCCTTGATGCCCGCCGGCCAATGCACGATCAGCGGCGATGAGATGCCGCCTTCGTGGACCCAGGACTTGTGAAGGCGGAACGGTGCGTTGGCCGCGCTCGACCACCCCGGTCCCAGGCACAGGTGCGAGCGCGCGGAACCCGGCCGCGCCGAAGCGTCGTGACCGTCGGCCCGGATGAGCTGCTCGGAACTGGCCCCGTTGTCCGAGAGGAACAGGATCACCGTGTTCTCGAATGCGTTCATCGCCTTGAGCTGATCGATGACGCGGCCGATTTCCCGGTCCATGCGGCTGATCATGGCGGCGTGGATCGCCATCTTTATCCGCTGAAAACTCTTCTGCGCGGCGGTGAGGCTCGCCCAGGGCACGGCGCGGGTAACTTCCCCCGGCCCGATCTTCTGGAGCAGCTCCTCGTCGGGAGTGTTCCACCGCGTCCACATGTCCGGTTCGAGCGGCGCGAGATCGCAGTTGACCAGTCCCATGCGGCGCATTCGCCGCCAACGGCGTTCGCGGATCGCGTCCCAGCCCTCGTCGAAGACGCCGCGGTACCGCTCGATGTCTTCCTGCATTGCCTGGAGCGGGAAGTGCGGCGCGGTGAAGGCCAGGTACAGGAAAAACGGATCGGCGCGATGGTCCCGGGCGTGGCCTTTGAGCCAGTTGACGGCGTGAGCCGCGATGGCTGTGGTGGCGTAAAAGCCGTCGCTCTCCTTCGGCCGGGCCAGTGGCTCATCGTCGAGCAGATGCGCGGCGGGGGTAAAGAAGCGGTTCTGGTCAAGCAGGCAGTACGAGTGGTCGAACCCGGCGCCGGCAAGAGGAAGAAAACGGATGTGCCACTTGCCCGAGTGATAGCAGCGGTAACCGAGGGGCTTGAGATGCTCCGGGGCGAACCTGGTCCACACGGGTGTATTGCCCGGGGTCATGACGTCGGCCGCGGTCTGCTGGGCGTAGCGCCCGGTCAGGATACCGCTCCGGGAAGGGCCGCACCGCGCGGTGGAATAGGCTTGCGTGAAGCGCAGCCCGCCGGAGGCCAGGCCGTCAAGGTGCGGACCGACCTTTGGGTTATGAGCCCAACGAGCTACCAGACTGCTCCACCCCGCACTCACATCCTAACGCCGTCCGCCCCGGGAGTCAAATGCCGGCACGGGAATTTTCGCCCGGGCGCGCCACTCGCTAAAATCGGAGCGTCGCCATGCGGATCCTGCTCGCGCACAATTCGACCTACTACCCCGGACACGGCGGCGGCGATAAATCCAACCGGCTGCTGGTGGAAGCGCTCGCGGCCCGCGGGCACGAGTGCCTGGTGGTCGCCCGCACCGCGGGGTACGGGCCGGAAGCCCACCAGGCGTACCTGGCGGAACTCGCCGCGCGCGGCGTGGCGCCCCGTCCCGCCGGCGAAGGCGTGGTGGCGTTCCCCCTGAACGGCCCGGAAGTGCGTGTGGCCACCGCCCATCCGCATCTGCGCGGCTACGTCAGCGAGGAGATTGCGCGCTTCGATCCCGACGTGGTGTTGGCGTCCACCGACGACCCCGCGCAGTTGCTGCTCCAAGCCGCGCTCGCGGCGCCGCGCGCCCGTGTGGTCTACCTGGTGCGCGCGACGCTCGCCGTTCCGTTCGGTCCCGATTGCGCCTTCCCCAGCGAGGCGAAGACCGCTGTCTTGCGGCAGGCCGATGCGGTCGTGGGCGTGAGCGAGTACGTCGCCCGCTACGTGCGGCAGTGGGGCGGCATCCCGGCCACGCACGTTCCCATTTCGCTGCTCGAGCCCGGGCCATGGCCGGACCTCGGCCGCTTCGAAAACGAGTTCGTCACCATCGTGAACCCGTGCGCGGTGAAAGGCATCGGCATCTTCCTTGCCCTGGCGGACGCCATGCCCGCCGTGCGCTTCGCGGCCGTGCCCACGTGGGGCACCAACGAGCAGGACCGGGCCGCGCTTGCCGCGCGCCCCAATGTCGCGCTGCTCGCACCGGTGGACGATATCGATCTGATCCTGGCGCGCTCACGCGCGCTGCTGGCTCCCTCGGTGTGGGCCGAAGCGCGCTCGCGCATCGTGGTGGAGGCGATGCTGCGCGGCGTCCCGGTGCTGGCCAGCAACGTGGGCGGAATCCCCGAGGCGAAGATGGGCGTCGACTACCTGCTGCCCGTGCGCCCCATCGAGCGCTACCAGGCGCGCCTGGACGGGCAGATGGTCCCGGTGGCGGAAGTCCCCGAACAGGACATAGGCCCGTGGCGCGCGGCGCTGGAAGAACTGCTCGGCAGCCGCGAACATTTCGAGCGGCTTTCGCGGCAGTCGCGCGAAACGGCGCTGGCGTACGCGGCCAACCTGAGCGTCAAACCGTTCGAGGCCCTGCTGGAGGAGACCGTGCGCGCGCCGCGGCGGCCGCGCGCCGCGCGTGCGGCGCAGACCGGCGATTCCGTGCCGGCGCTCGACCGTCTCTCGCCGGAAAAGCGCCGCCTGTTCGAGCTGCGGCTCAAGAAAACAGCCGGCGCCAATCCGTGGTTCCCGTTGCTCGAAATGCCGGCGGCGGCACGCATGCGGCTGTTCTGCTTTCCGCACGCCGGGGGCGGCACGCCGGGGTTTTACCGCTGGAGCGGCAGACTGCCGGAAAGCATCGCATTGTGCCCCATCCGGTTGCCGGGCCGCGAGACGCGTGCCGCAGAAGCGCCGTTTGCCGCCATGGCGGAACTGGTGGAAGCCCTGGGCGCCGCGCTGCTGCCGCACACCGCGCGGCCCTTCGCGTTCTTCGGCCACAGCATGGGAGCCGCGGTCGCATTCGAGCTGGCGCGATGGCTCCGCCGCCGCGCCGCGCCCCTGCCCGCGGCGATACTGGTTTCCGCCGCGCGCGCGCCGCAATTCCGCCGCGGATGGACGCCCCCGCCCGACCCGTCGCGCGAGCAGTTTCTTGCCGGCCTGCGCCGGCTGGAGGGCGTGCCGCCCGAGGTCCTCGAGCGCGAAGACCTGCTGCAACTCGCGCTCCCGGCGCTGGCGGCGGATGCGGCGCTTTACCGGCGTTACACCTACACCGAAGACGCGCCGCTCCCCTGTCCCATTCACGCTTTCGGCGGCACGGCGGATCCCAACGTCACAACGGAGCACTTGCGGGGCTGGGCTGCGCAGACCACCGCGGCGTTCTCGCTGCGCCTGTTCGAGGGCGGCCACTTCTACCTGGCCGCGCGTGAGGCGGAACTGCTACAGGCCATCGCCTCCGTCCTCGCCTGAGCCGCGCATTACTATTGAGTAAATGTCACCTGATGAGTTTCGCCGTTACGGCCATGAGGCCGTGGAATGGATTGCCGGGTACCTGGAGCATCCCGAACAGTATCCCGTGCTGCCCAACGTGGAGCCCGGCGCGCTGGTGGACGCACTGCCGCCCTCGGCTCCGGAGAAGGGCGAGCCGATGGAGCGCATCCTGGAAGATTTCCGCAAGCTGGTGGTGCCCGGCATGACGCAGTGGAACCATCCGGGGTTCCTCGCGTATTTCGCCAACACCTCGCCGGGACCCGGGATCATCGCGGAAATGCTGGCCGCCTCGCTGAACGGCAATGGCATGCTTTGGAAGACCTCGCCCGCCGTGGTCGAACTGGAACAGGTGACGCTCGGCTGGTTGCGCCAGTGGATCGGCCTGCCGGAGGAGTTCTTCGGCATCATTTTTGATACCGCCTCCACCAGCAGCATGCACGCCATCGCCGCGGCGCGCGAGATGGCGGATCCGGAGGCGCGCACGCGCGGCGCGCGTCCCGGACTTACCGTGTACGCCTCCGAGCAGGCGCACTCCTCGATCGAGAAGGGCACCATGGCGCTCGGCATGGGCCGCGACAACGTCCGCAAGATTGCCGTGGATGACGATTTCCGCATGCGTCCGGAGGTGCTGGAGGAAGCCATCCGGACGGACCTGGCGGCCGGGCTGCGCCCCTGCTGCGTGACGGCGACGGTGGGCACCACCTCGACCACCAGCGTCGACCCGGTGCCGGCTGTCGCCCGGATCGCGGAGCGCTACAACCTCTGGCTGCACGTGGATGCCGCTTACGCCGGGGCCGCCGCCGTCGCGCCCGAGTTCCGCGCGGCGATGGCCGGAGTGGAGCGCGCCCACTCGCTGGTGACCAATCCGCACAAATGGCTGTTTACGCCGCTGGACCTGAGCGCCTTCTACACGCGCCGGCCGGACGTGCTGCGGCGCGCGTTTTCGCTCGTGCCGGAATACCTGCGCACCGCGGAGAACCCGCGCGCGGTCAACTTCATGGACTACGGGGTGCCGCTGGGACGCCGCTTCCGCGCGCTGAAGCTGTGGTTCATCATGCGCTACTACGGCCGCGAATACCTGGCCGACGTGATCCGAGGCCAGATCGCCTGGGCGCGGGAGTTCGCCGCACTGGTTGAGGCGCATCCTGAGTTCGAGTTGACCGCGCCGGTTCCGTTCTCCGTGGTGTGTTTCCGCTGGAAGCGGTCTGACGAGGAGAACCAGGCGCTGCTCGGCCGCATCAACGCCTCCGGCGAGTGCTTCCTTTCGCACACCGTGCTGCGCGGCCGGTACTCGCTTCACCTGGCGATCGGCAACATGTTCACCACGCGCGAACGCGTGATGCGGGTTTGGGATATCATTCTGCGGGAGACGCAATCGTGACGGGCGTCGAGCGTTTCTGAACGCGGCGCCGGTTCTGCTAAAATCATAAAGAGACCTGCCTGCGGTGAGGTGCGAGAGCGGTTGAATCGGGCGGTCTCGAAAACCGTTGAACCTTTACGGGTTCCGTGGGTTCGAATC
>JBHGBM010000095.1:0-20249 GCA_041946965.1 Bryobacteraceae bacterium | reverse complement strand
AATCACTTCTGGACGGGTTTGTCTTCGTTGCGTCCAACCAGTCTGTCAAAGACCACGGCAGCCGCGGAGCGGATCTCTTTCGACGTCCGCCCGCACCGCCAGCCTCGAAACTTGCGCGTTCATCCGCTCACGCACGTTTTCGGCGTCCCGCGGACTCGCTAAATTTCGTTTGATTGCCGACCAGAACTTCGGTCGCTGTGCCGCCTTGTCTCTACCCTAGAATATCAGGCGAATCCGGCGCCTGGCAAGTGCCGGCGCACTTTTTCGCCCAATCCAGGCCGTTGATGGGTGCGACTCCTTCAGGTTAGCAAAGGCGCCACCGCCTGGCAAGTGCTAGACGGATTTTTCCTTAAAATAGACCGCGCGCGTGGGATAGGGGATCTCAATGCCCTCGGCCCGGAGGCGCTTCAGGATCCGCTTGCGGAGGCCCGCCCGCACGCCGAACTGGTCGGTGAACTCGCGCACGTGGCAAATCAGGGTGAAGCTCAGGCCCGAATCCCCGAAACCGGGATCGAAGTTGACCGACGGCGCGGGATCCTCCAGCAGGCCGGCCAGCTCGCCGGCCGCGGCCCGGGCCTCTTCCAACAGGACACGCTCCACCTGATCCGGGTCGCTGGCAAGCCCCACCGGGACGGCCACCGACACGGACATGCGCTTCTCCGGGAGGTGATAGTTGGTGACCACCGCCTGGCCGAGCTTGGCATTGGGCACGACGATCAGGTTGTTGCCCAGGGATCGTATGGTCGTGCTGCGCCAGGTGATATCGGCGACGTAACCCTCCTCGCCGCTATTCAGCTTGATGTAGTCGCCCACGCGCACCTGCCCGGCGACGGCGATGTAGAAGCCCGCGAACAGGTTCGAGAGCGTGTCCTGCAAAGCCAGTGCGACAGCCAAACCGCCCACCCCCAACGCGGTCAAAATCGGCGTGATGGGGATGCCGAGCTGGTTCAGCAACACCAGCACGCTGAAGATGACCACGGCGAGCTGGGCCAGGTTCTGTGTGAGGGTGGTGACCGGCAGCGCGCCCTGTACGCCGCTGCCATAGAAACGGATCAGGTCACCCGCCAGCCTGACCGCCGCCAAGGTGAAAGACAGGATCCAGAGCACCAGCAGGATGCGGGAGGACCAGTGCGTGGCTCGGGCGGGCAGTTCCGAGGATTCCATGGCCAGGTGAATGGCCAGGATGAGCACCCAGATGAGGAACGGGCCGTCGAGCGCATCGGTGGCCATCGCCGCCGCCTGGCTCCTGGTCCTGCCCGCCCAGCGCCGCAGCGTCCCGAAGAGGATGCGCTTGAAAGCCCAGCCGGCGGCCAGCGTCGCCGCCAGCACCCCCGCGGGGACGACCAGCTTCATCCACTCGTGCAGAAGGAACTGCCGGATGGTATCCATGGCGATATACCATGATACCGATGCGTCACATATCCGTGCTCCTGCTGCTGGCCGGCGCCGCGTTCGCGCAGGCCCAGAATCCGCCGTTCCGCGTTCCGCCCGGCGTCGCCATCCAGCGCGACCTCGTGTACGCCCGTTACGGCGCCCGCCAAATGCACCTGGACCTGTTTCTCCCTGAATCTGGGCGCGGCCCGTTCCCCGCCGTGGTCTACGTCCACGGGGGCGGGTGGCGCAACGGCAGCAAGGCGGCGTTCCAGCGCCAGGCTGCCTACATGGCCTCCAGGGGCTTTGCGGGAGCCTGCATCGAATACCGGCTTTCGGGTGAGGCCAAGTGGCCGGCGGCGATCCACGATGCCAAGGCGGCGGTGCGCTGGCTGCGCGCGAACGCGGCCAGGTATCGCATCGACCCGGAGCGCATCGGAGCGGCGGGCGGATCGGCCGGCGGACACCTGGTAGGGCTTCTGGGGACCACGGCCGGCATGGCGAAGCTCGAAGGCGACGGCGGCAACCCCGGTGTTTCCAGCCGGGTGAAAGCCGTCGCGGCGTTCAACCCCGCGGTGGACCTGGTGATGTTCGGCAAGCTTTCCGGCTCCAAGCCGGACAACTCCGTTTCGGCATTCCTTGGGGCCAGCTACAAAGAAAAACCCGAACTGTGGGCTGAAGCGACCCCCTTGCTGCACGTGAGCAAGGATTCGGCTGCGTTTCTGTTTCTGCACGGCGACGCGGACATGACCGTGCCCTACAGGCAATCCGTTGACATGCAAAAGCGCCTGCAAGCCGTGGGGGTTGCCGCGGAGCTGTTCACCGCGCCCGGGGCCCAGCACGGCTTTTTCAACCGCCCGCCGTGGTTCGAGTCCACCCTCAAACGCATGGAGGAGTTCTTCGTGCGTTACCTGAAATAGGGTTGCACGCCGGCGCGGGCCCGCGCGTCATCGGTATGTGCGCGCATCTTCGCTCCTGCTCTGTCTGCTGGCGGGCGGCATAGCCCTGGCCGGGGAGGCCGGAAAGCTGTACAGGCAGGGTGAAAAGGCCGAGCGGGCGGGACAGGTGGCCCGCGCATACATGTTCTATTCCCAGGCGGCGGCGCTGGAGCCCGGCAACAACATCTACTGGCTCAAGAGCCAGTCTCTGAAATCGCGAGCCGGCCTGCAAGCCAAAATCGCGCCGCCTGCCACGACCACCGCCGCCCCGGACATCGGCCTTCCCGCCGATGTGCGTATTCCCGAGCCCACCGCCAAGGAACTGGAGGAAGCCCGGCGCCCGTTGGCTCCGCCCGAGCTGCGCGCATCGGGCCGGCGCGATTTCGACCTCAAAGGCGACGCGCCGTCGCTGTTCCGGCAGGTGGCCGCCGCCTTCAAGCTGGACTGCGTGTTCGACACGGATTACGAGGCCGGGCGTCCGTTCAACTTCAGCATGCAGCAGGCCGACTACCGCGAGGCGTTGCACGCGCTGGAGGCCGCCACCGCTTCGTTCATCGTCCCGCTGAACGAGCGCATTTTCCTGGTGGCCAAGGACACGCCGCGCAAACGCACCGAAGTGGAGCCGCACGTGGCGGTGGCGGTGGACCTGCCGGAGCCGACCTCGGTGCAGGAGTTCACCGGGCTGATCACCGCCGTGCAGCAATCCATGGGCATCCAGAAGGTCAGTTGGGACACGCATAAGAACGTCGTGGTTATGCGGGATGCCATCTCGAAGGTGCTGCCGGCCCGGGCGCTGCTGGAGGACCTGCTGTACCCGCGCGCGCAGGTGCTGATCGAAACGGAGATGATCGAGTTGAGCGCCAACCAGGTGCTCGCCTACGGGTTCGCGATCCCTACCGGCTTTCCCATCGTGGCGCTGACCCGCGCGCTGGGCAACAAGCCCGCCACCCCGGGCGGCATCGCGCGGCTGGCGCTGTTGGGCGGCGGCAAGTCGCTGCTGGGAATCGGCATTGCGGACGCCGCACTGATCGCGAATATGAGCGGCGGCAACGGCAAGATCCTGCTGCGGGGCCAGATGCGGTCGGTGAGCGGGCAGCCCGCTACGCTGCACGTGGGCGACCGCTACCCGATCCTCACGGCGGGCTATTACGGGCCTTCGAGCTTTCAGGGCGAGGGGGCGTATATGCCGCCGCCGTCGTTCACCTTCGAGGACCTGGGGCTGAGCATCAAGGCCACTCCGTGGGTGCACGGCATGGAAGGCATCACGCTGGAGTTGGAGACGGAGTTCAAGCTGCTGGCGGGGCAGTCGGTTAACGGGATTCCGGTGATCTCCAACCGGCAGCTCAAGAGCACGGTGCGGCTGGAAACCGGGCAGTGGGCGATCGTGGCCGGGCTGATGAAAACGTCGGAGGCGCGTACGATTTCCGGGCTGGCGGGTCTTTCGCAACTCCCCGGTCTGGGCCCGCTTTTCAGCCGCAACACGCGCGAGAAGGACTCCAGCCTGGTGCTGGTCGTGATGCGCCCCCGGCTGCTGGCGCTGCCGGCCGACCAGATGGTGACCCGCACGCTGCGCGTCGGAACTGAAACGCGCCCGCTCACTCCGCTATAGCAATTATTCCCGGTGAAGCGCCCGGGCGGGTTCGACGCGGCACGCCTGCCGCGCGGGGAGCGCGCAGCAGCGGTGCGGACCGGCGGGTGATCACGCTGCCGGGCACATCGCGGCGCAGCACAGGAAATCGCAATAGAGAAACTGCTGCGTGCCGCCGGCGGGGGTGTGGTGCAGCTCGATGGCGGTGTCGGCCAGATGAAACCCCGGACCCCACTCGGCGGCGAGCGACGCCGCGTCATAGCGCATGGTGTCCAGTCCGCTGCACCGGGTTGGCCCTTCCGGCCCGAATGTCGCGATGATGACGTGCCCCCCGGTCTTGAGCGCTACGCAGGCATTGAGGATGTAAGCGCGGCGCTGTTCCGGACTGGTGAGGAAGTGAAACACGGCGCGATCGTGCCACACGTCGTAGGAGTGCGGCGGCAGGACCGCTTGGGTGACGTCGGCGCACAACCATCGGACGGATTCCGCCCGCGCGCCGAGGCGCCTTCGGGCCATCTGGAGCGCGGTGTCGGAGACGTCGAGAACGGTGAGGTTTTGGAAGTTTCTCTGGATGAGATCATCGACCAGGGTGCATGCGCCGCCACCCACGTCAATGATGGCGGCGGAGGGGCAGCCCGCGGCGCGTTCCACCCAGGCAAGCGAGGTTTGTAAATGGGCGCAATACCAACTCACCTGATCGGGCAACTTGGTGCGATATACGTTTTCCCAATGTTCCCGCGGATTCATGATCTTACATTGTAGGCGCGGCCCGGCAGGTTGGGAACGCTGATAGGCTGAAAATCGGGGGCATTCCGTGCTCTGGATGCTGGCGGTGTTCGACCGCGCCGGCCTTACGGGCCCGTTCTGGACGGCGCCGTAGTTGGTAGGCTGATATTGAGCCATGCAGAAACGAAAATTCGGCAACAGCGACATGATGATCACACCCATCGGCATCGGCGCGTGGGCCATGGGGGGCGGAGGATGGAAGTTCGCGTGGGGGCCGCAGGACGACGCGCAATCCATCGCGGCCATCCGCACGGCGCTCGATGCGGGCGTGAACTGGATCGACACGGCCGCGATTTACGGGCTGGGGCATTCCGAGGAGGTTGTGGCGCGCGCGCTGGAAGGCCTCTCCGCGCGGCCTTACATCTTCACCAAGTGCGAGCGGCGTTGGAACGAGCGCGGCGAGATCCGCGGCAGCCTCAAGGCGGATTCGGTGCGCTACGAGTGCGAAGCCAGCCTGCGGCGGCTGAAGGTGGACGTGATCGACCTGTACCAGATCCACTGGCCGGAGCCGGATGAGGAGGTCGAGGAAGGCTGGACGGAGTTGTGCAAGCTTCAGCGCGAAGGCAAGGTGCGCTGGATCGGCGTATCGAATTTCAACCTGCAACAGTTGTTGCGGGTGGAAAAGATCGCGCCGGTGACCTCCTTGCAGCCGCCCTACAACCTGCTGACGCGGCAGGTGGAGGCGGAGGTGCTTCCGCATTGCCTGGAGCGCGGTATCGGGGTCATCGCGTACTCGCCGATGAAGTCGGGGCTGCTCACGGGGAAGATGAGCCGGGAGCGGGTGGCGGCATTTCCTCAGGACGATTTCCGGCGTCATGTGCCGGCGTTCCAGGAGCCGCGGCTTTCGCGCAACCTGGAGTTCGTGGAACGGCTGCGGGCCATCGGCGCGCGGCACGGACGGGGTCCGGGTGAGGTGGCCATCGCGTGGGTGCTGCGGCATCCGGCGGTGACCGCGGCGATCGTGGGCATGCGGTCGGCCGAACAGGCCCGGGGCGTGCTCGGCGCGGCGGAGTTCCGGCTCACCCCGGAGGAGATCGCGGAGATCGAAGCGGCGATTCCGGCCTGAGCGGATGCGCCCCGTTCCGGTGTGTTAGGTTATCCGGAAGGAGACGCACATGCCATCATCATCTAGCCGCCGCGACTTCCTGAAGGGCGCGGCCGTTACCGCCGCGGCGCAGGGCAGCGCGAACGATCGGATCAACGTTGCCGTGGTCGGCTTCCACGGCCGCGGCAGGGGACATATCGGCGGGTTCGCCAAGGTGCCCAACGTGCGCATCGCCGCGCTGTGCGATGTGGACGAGCGGCTGTTCCCGGGCGGCATCGCGCTGGTGGAGAAACTCCAGGGGCACAAGCCGGACACCGTCGTGGACATTAGAAAGCTGCTCGAGCGCAAGGACATCGACGCGATTTCCATCGCCACACCGGATTACTGGCACGCGCTGATGACGATCTGGGCGTGCCAGGCGGGCAAGGACGTGTACGTGGAGAAGCCGGTGTCGTTCACGGTGGTGGAAGGGCGCCGCATGGTGGAAGCGGCGCGCAAGTACAAGCGCATCGTGCAATCGGGGCTGAACTCGCGCTCCGAGGCGGAGATCCGCGCGTCGATGGGGCTGCTTCACTCGGGCCGGCTGGGCAAGGTGTACCGTGCCAAGGTGGACATGGTGAAGCCGCGCGCCAGCATCGGTCACGTCAAGGAGTCCTCGATTCCGCAGGGCGTGCACTGGGACCTGTACCTGGGGCCGAGCCCCTACCGGCCCTTCACCACCAACCGCTTCCACTACGGCTGGCACTTCTTCTGGGACACCTCGACGACCGATATCGGCAACACCGCGGTGCACTACTTCGATCTCGCGCGCTGGGGCATGAACAAGCGCGTTCACCCGGTGAAGGTGCATTGCACCGGCGGGTACTACATCTGGGATTCGGACCAGGAGGTTCCGAATTTTCAAGTGGGCACCATCGAGTACGCGGACGGCTCGATCTTCGACTTCACCACGAACAACCTTTACGCGCCGCCGAACCCGAGCCCCAACGCGTATTTCACCACCGAGGGGTACCTGACCGGCGGGCAGAAGTGGGAGGCCTTCCGCGGCAAGTTCACGCCGCGTTCCGGCGACATCTCGCCAGCGGGCATCGACGAGCGGGCCAACAATGCGAGCTTCCCCAAGGCGTCCTACACGCCGGTGCCGATGGAAAGCGAAACCGCGGTCAGCCACTTCGAAAACTTCATCAACGCGGTGCGCTCGCGCAAGCCGGAGGAACTGTACTGCGAGGTGCTCGAAGGGCACATGTCCAGCACGCTGTGCCACCTGGCGAATATCTCGTACCGGTTGGGGCGCAAGCTGGTGTTCAATCCGCAGACGGAGAAGTTCGTGGGCGACGAGCAGGCCAACGCCATGCTGACGCGCAAGTACCGGGAGCCGTACGTGCTGCCGGAGAAGGTGTAACCGGCGCGCATTTTCGAGGGAGCCGCGCGAACACGGATCAGGCGAAGCACTGCCGGGCATGGTCCAGGAGCCGCCGGTCGCGCTCGAAGCTGACTGCCGGCGGAATCGAGTGGCCGGAAAGGTGGATGTACCCGTCCATCGCCGGCGGGATCTGCGTCAAAACTGGAATTTCAAGCCCGCCTGGAAGGCCCGCCGCCCGCCGCGGCCGGTGCTGGCCACCCCGGTGATCAAGCCGCCGTTGCTGGCGTTGAACTGCCGGTTCGGCATGTTGAAATTCGGGTGGTTCATGGCGTTGTAGCCGTCGCAGCGGAACTGGATGTTTTTTCTTTCCCAGCGGAAGTTCTTCATCAGGGAAGCGTTGAAGTAGGCCAGGCCGGGCCCGTCCAGGATGTTGCGGCCGGAATTGCCGTAGACGAAGGGCAGAAAACCGTTCGGGCTCGGCGGGCAGCCCGCTGTGACAGAGATACACTGCGGCACCTTCTCGAAATCGTCGAGCACGAACCAGGGGTAATCCACCCCCCGCCGCTGGCCGACGATCTCTTCCGGCACGCCCTTGCCGAGCCGGTTCGGCTTCTGTGATTCACCCAGGTTGAGGTTGACGTCCGCGGCCACCGGGGTGAGCGGCGCGCCTGTGGCGAAGAAGGCGGTGCCGGAAAGCTGCCATCCTCCAACCACATTTTGTTTCCAGCCGCGGGCCGAGCCGAAAAGGAGCCTGCCGCGGCCAACCGGCAGCACCCACGAGTAAGACGCGGTGAGGACGTGGCCGCGGTCCCAGTCCGAACGGCCGCGGTCGAGCCGGAAGTTGGTCACGTCCTGCGCGGCTGCGGTCAGGCCCGCATCCGAGTTGCCCTGGATTTGCGAGACGTCGTCGATCGACTTGCTGTAGCTGTAACTTATCCGGTAGAACGACCCGCCGCGCCCGCGTTTGCGAAGCGAAACCTGGCCGGCGTTGTATATGGAGTTGGAATTGAAGCTGAAGTAATTCACCGTGCCGTTGAGAAACGGGAACGGGCGCAAGTCCACCGTGGGAATCCCCGCCAGGTAGGCCGCCACGCTGCGGCGCGGAAGGTTCACGTCGCGCATGCGCCCGAGGTGGGTGCCCTTCGAGCCGGCATAGCCGATTTCGATCGCCGCACCTCCGCCGAAGTCGCGTTCCACCGTGAGGTTGTAGCTTTGCAGGTAGCCGGTGGGCGCGGAGATATCGTAACCGCTGCTGGTGTTGACGCCGCCCAGAGCCTGCCGCTCGACCGGAAACGGATTCGACAACGTCACCAGGTCCGGCCGGCTGGAGTTGCGCGAGTAGGTCTCCTCAACCGTGTAGGGGAACGTGTTGGATAGCTGGTTCCGGAAGGGATTGAGCAGATATCCCGTGTAGAAGATCCCGTAACCGCCCCGCAGGACGGTTCTGCGGTTCTTCCACGGCGTCCACGCAAAGCCGGATCGCGGGCCGAAGTTGGTAAAGTCGCCGTGCACCAGCGAGCGCGGAAGACCCGCTTCCGAGGCGAAGGTGACATGCTCCTGTAAACCGACTCTGGCGATCAGGCCGGTCAGTTCCGCGGTGGGCGCGCTGGCCAGGACAATCTTGGCCAGCGACGGCACGAAATTCGAAAGGTGGTCGTAGCGGTCGTAGGGGGTCAGATCGATCTCGTAGCGCATGCCGAGGTTCAGGGTCAGGTTCGGCCGCACCTTGAAATCGTCGTTGAAGAAGGCGCCCATGCTGGTGGCCCGCAGGTAATTCCGGTTCCAGCCCACAGTGCGCGTGGACTGGTTCATCATGCCCAGCAGAAAATCGGCCAGCGGGGCGCCGCTCCAGTTGCCGTTGAACGTGAAGGTGCCGCGATTGTTGTTGAAGAACGGCTGGTTGTAGCGCACCCGGGAATGATCGAAGCCCCACTTCATCACGTGCCGCGCCTTCACCAGCGTGAATTTGACTCCGTTCTGGATGTCGGTCACGTGGAACTGGATGGGGTAGTTGGCGTCGCTGCCCATCTGCGCATAGTCGCTGATGTTGAACAGCGGGAACCCGAGCAGGTCGGGATCGTGCGTGGTGCCGGTCAGTCCCAGGTCCGCGGCGATGTCTCGTCCCGCCCACACCGAGTTCTGGTCTTGGGCGTTGCGGCTGAAGCCGCTGTGGAACTCTACCAGGAACGACGGGCTGAACAGGTGAGTGAAGTCGGCCCCCATCAGCGACCGGAAGTCGTTGACCCACTCGCCGAAAATGCCCAGCGGGCCTCCGGCATACGGAGCCGAAGTGTTGTTGAACCGCTTCTGGTAGCGGTACGCCATGCTGTTGCTCTCGTTGAAGCGGTGATCGGCCTTGACAATGAAGCTGTCCCAGGCATCCTTGTCGTTGGTGGCGGTGATGTAGTTGTTGCGCCGGTCGGCGCGGTTGGGCTGCGGATAATACTCCATCAACTTCGCAGAGATGGGATGGAAGCGGCTTGCCGGAACCAGGTTGCCCGGAAACGGGGTCTTGGCGAGGGGGTCCGTGACCGTGAGCTGCTTGGAGGTGAGGCTGAAGGACTGCGAGAAGTCGCCCGCCCGCTCCAGCAGGCTGGGCACGTGCGCGATGCCCGTTACCCCCACGAGCTGCCGGTAACTCTCCCAACTGAACATGAAGAACGTCCTGCTGTGCCCGTTGTACAGCTTCGGCAGCCACACCGGACCGTGAAAAGTGGCGCCGTACTGGTGCCGGTTCAGCTTGAGCTTTTCGGTGTCGAAGAACGCCCGGGCGTCGGCGATGTTGTTGCGCACGTATTCGAAAACGTCGCCGTGGTACTGGTTGGTGCCCGACCGCATCACCATGTTCAGGATGCCGCCCGCCATCCGGCCGTATTCGGCCGAGTAGCCGGACACCTCCATCTTGAATTCCTGCATGGCGCCCATGTTCGGCCGCACCTGGGCGGCGGCGCCCTTGGCGTTGCGATTGTTGAAACCGTCCACATAGAAATTCGTCGAGTCCGCCCGGGCGCCGTTCACATTCAGGGCCGAGCCCTGGCCGCCTTCAGCCTTGGGCATCACACCCGGCACCAGCAGAGCCAGGTCGGTGAAGTCGCGGCCCTCGAGCGGCAGTTCCTCGATCTCCTGCTGCACGATGACGTCGCCCTTGATGGCGCCGCTGTCCGTGTTTAGAACCGTGACCTCGGCAGTGACGCTGACCGACTCGCTCACCTGGCCGACTTCCAGCCGGATATCGCGGCGTAGCGTCTGTCCCATTTCGAGCACGATCCCGGTTTGCTGGTAACCGCGGAAGCCTTTCACGTCCGCCGCCAGATCGTAGGGCCCCGGCGGCAAGTTCGTAATGGTATAGCCGCCCTCCTCATCCGTCTGGATGGTGCGCGTGATGTTGGTGCCGGCGTTGCGAATCCGGATCGTCACTCCCGGGATGACGGCATTAACGGGATCGGTGACGGTGCCCGTCACCGTTGCGTTTTGACCCCACAGAAGACAGGATGCGGCGAAGAAAAATCCGGCCGCGGAACCAGAGAGCCCGCACATACAGACACCTCCGTATCCTGCCTGAAAACTATCACAGACGGGGATGGAATGGAATGCCTCAAATAATACATTTCCGGCCTGAATAGACCTAATAGTGCTCCGGGTTCTCCCGGCGTACCATGTTCTTCAAGGTATGAGCTTCGTTCGGGACATTACAGGTATCGCCGCCGGGTTCCTGCTGGCCTTCTCCCCGGCGGGCGCGCAGGCGCTGCCCGGCACACACCTTCTCCGCACGGAAGGCGACCTTGCCGCGCTCATGGTGGAGGGCATCGACCGCTATCTCTCGCGCGAGCTCGCCGCCTCCGTCTCCGCGCGGCCGGCTTCGCCCAACCGGGACCGGCTGAGAACCATCATCGGTCTGGTGGATGAGCGGGCGCCCTTCGCCGCCCCGGCGCTGGATGTGAAGTTCGGCCAATCCGCTCGGGCCGCGCGCGGAGCCGGATACAGCGTCTACAGAGTGCGATGGCCGGTTCTGCCCGGCGTCGAGGGGGAAGGGCTGTTGCTGGAGCCATTGCGCACGCCGGTGGCCGGCGTGGTGGCGCTGCCGGACGCGGACTGGTCTCCGGAAATGCTCGCCGGTCTCGAACCCGGGGTAGCTCCCGCCGCTCAAACCGCACGGCGGCTGGCGGAGAGCGGCTGCCGGGTGCTGGTCCCGGTGTTGATTGACCGCCGGGACACATGGTCCGGCAACCCCCGGATCAAGAAGCTGACCAACCAGCCCCACCGCGAGTTCCTCTACCGCATGTCGTATCAGATGGGACGGCACATCATCGGCTATGAAGTGCAGAAAGTGCTGGCGGCGGTTGACTGGCTCGCGCGAGAGCCGGCGCGGCGGCGGAGGGTCGGAGTCGCGGGTGTGGGCGAAGGCGGCCTGCTCGCGCTCTATAGCGCCGCTCTCGATCCGCGGATTGACGCCGCCCTGGTGACCGGCTACTTCGGGCCGCGCGAAAACGTGTGGCGGGAGCCGATTTATCGCAACGTCTGGGGAATGCTCCGCGAGTTTGGCGACGCGGAAATCGCGGGATTGATCGCGCCGCGCGCCCTGGTGGTGGAACCCGCGGGAGCCCCCGAGGTGGCCGGCCCGCCTCCGGAGACGAAAGAGCGGCGGGGCGCCGCTCCCGGCAGCATCGCCACGCCCCGGTCATCCGATGTGCGGGCTGAAGTGGAGCGCGCTCGTCCTGCGTTCGAAAAGTACGGCGCCGGGGACAACCTGCTGCTCGCCGGCGGCGCCGATGCGTTGCCCGCGTTCGCGCGCCGGTTGGGCGTCAGGCTCGGAGAAACCACCGCAAATCCGGCAACGGTTGCGCCGGCCGATCCCGAACGCATGCACCGCCAATTCGATCAACTCGTGGCGTACACGCAAACGCTGCTGCTGCGGTCGGAGTCCGTGCGGCGCCGGTTCTGGGAGAGCGCGAGTCTCGAGTCGCACCGCCGGTACTTGTGGGAAGAGATTATCGGCAAGCTGCCTCCGCCTTCCGAACCGCTGCTGGCGCAAACACGCAAGGTGTATGACGAGCCGCGCTGGACCGGCTACGAAGTCGTGCTGCCCGTCTGGCGCGACGTTTTCGCCTATGGAATTCTACTGCTGCCCAAGGATCTGAAACCCGGGGAGCGCCGGCCCGTGGTGGTCTGCCAGCATGGCCTCGAAGGGCGGCCTCGGGACGTGATCGAAGCGAAGAGCGAAAAGGTTTACCGGCGCTTTGCCGCGCAGCTTGCCGGGCGCGGCTTCGTGGTTTACGCTCCCCAGAATCCGTACATCGGCGAGGAGAAATTCCGCGTCCTGCTGCGCAAGGCCCATCCGCTCAAGCTGTCGTTGTTTTCCTTCATCGCCGGCCAGCATGAGCGCACCCTCGACTGGCTCGCCTCATTGCCGTTCGTGGATCCGGCCAGGATCGGTTTTTACGGCCTGTCCTATGGAGGGAAGACCGCCATGCGCGTGCCGGCTCTCCTCACCCGGTACGCGCTCTCGATCTGCTCGGCCGATTTCAACGAGTGGATCGGAAAAGTGGTGACGGTGGAGCAGCCGTTCAGCTACATGTTCACCCGCGAGTACGACATGCTCGAGTTCAACCTGGGCAACACCCTGAACTACGGCGACATGGCCATGCTGATCGCGCCGCGCCCGTTCATGGTGGAGCGCGGGCACGCGGATGGCGTCGGCATCGACGAATGGGTCGCCTCCGAGTATGCCCGCGTGCGGCGCGCGTATGCCTCCCTCGGCATTCCCGACAAGACCGAAATCGCCTTCTTCAACGGGCCGCACCGCATCGACGGCGAACGCACTTTCCCGTTTCTGCACCGCTGGCTGAGTTGGCCGGCGCCGGAGTGACGTACCGGCTACGCGCCCTTGGCGCGCCGCTTCCGTTTCTCGAAGAACCGCTGCAACTGCCACCCCTCCAGCGCGCGCTTCTTCAGTGAGGCGGCCAACTCGCGGTGCTCCGGCCGGTTCACCAGGTTGACGGTCTCCTCGGGGTCGTTGCGCAGGTTGAAGAGTTGCTCGCGGTCCTCGTGGTAGTAGCAGTACTTCCACTCGCCGGAGCGGATCATGCGCGAGGCGAAACCGCCGCGGAAACTCTCGGCCAGCGCGTAGCGCCTGGATCCGTCCTCGACGCCCCGGATGAGCGGAAGCAGGCTGCGGCCCTCCAGACCGCCGGGCGCGGACACCCCGCAAAGTTCGCAGAGCGTGGGGAAAATGTCCATGTTCATCACCGGCGCGTGGATCTGTTTGCCCCGCGGGATCTGCCTGGGGAACGACCACACCATCGGGATGCGCACGGAGGCCTCGTAAAACGAGTTCTTGTACCACAGCCCGTGCTCGCCGGCGAGCTCGCCGTGATCGGCCGTGTACAGGATGATGGTCTTCTCCCGCAGCCCCAGGCCATCGAGTTTCTTGAGCACCTCGCCTACCAGAGAGTCCATGTAGGTGACCATGCCGAAGTAGACCTCGCGCGCCTTGATGATCTGCGCCTCGTTCAACTTGGCGAAGCCGTACGTCTCGCGTTCCTTCTTCGAGACCAGCGGCAGGTCTTCGATCATCTGCGGGGTGACCTTGGGAGCATCGCCCCGGCCCTTGTAAAGCCGGTAGAACTCCTCCTGCACCGCGAAGGGGAAGTGCGGTTTGCGGAAAGACAAGCCGGCGAAGAAGCGCCGGTTGCGGTTCTGCTCCAGGAAGCGCAGCGCGTGGTTCTTGGCGATGGTATCGGGCTCCTGGGAGACAGGCCAATCGGCTACGCCGGCGTCCTCCGGCTGGCGCGTCCACTGCTTGCGCCGGTCCGGCCGGTCTGTGGCGTCGTCGCTGCCGTGGGTGACGTCAAAGCCCGACTCGCCGCCCCAGTGGGTCTTGCCCATCCAGCCCACGGCATAGCCCGCGTTGCGAAACACCGTGCCCATCTTGGGCGCGTCCGCGAACAGCCCGCCGTCGTTTCCAAAGACGCCCACGTTGGAGGCCATCCTGGAAGTGAGCAAGGACGCGCGCGAGGGAACGCACACGGGATTCTGGCAGTAGGAAGCCGTGAAGGCCGTGCCCGCCCGCGCGAGCGAATCGATGGCGGGCGTCCGCACCAGCTTGTTGCCGAGCCACCCGGCCGCGTGCGGCGAGTGCTCGTCCGACATCAAGAACAGGATGTTGCAGCCTTCGGCCGGAGCGTCAAGCGCCGGCGCGGCGGCCAGCGACTGTACGAAACTGCGGCGGGTTATCGGTGTCTGCATCGCGAGTTACCTCAGATGTTAGCAGCTAAGCGTCCCGCGCGAGGCCCTCGTTGCGCGGCGGCGCCGGGCACGCCGATCCCGGCCGGCTACGCGGAAGAGAACCCCGTGGTGCTGCCCGCGCCGCAGAGCTACTTCGGCGGCCAGTTGCGCTATCACAACACGAGCGGCTACGCGCATCATTGGATCGACGGCTGGACGCGCCGGGAAGACTTCGTCTACTGGGAGATCGACGTGGTGCATGCCGGAGAGTACGAGGCCGCGCTCGCTTTATGCCTGCGCGGACCCCGGCGCCGGCATTCAGGTCGGCGCCGGATTGTGATGAAATTGTCTCTGCGCTGGAAAGAGTTGTTATGAAGTTCGCATTTCCCATACTGTGCCTCCTGGCCGCGTCCGCCGCGGCCCAGAGTTTCCGCGCCGGAGCGGCGCGGGTGGACATTACGCCCGCCAGGGACGCCAAACTCCGCATGAGCGGATACGGAGGCCGCACGGAACCTTTCCAGGAAATCCGCGATTCCATCCATGTGCGCGCCCTGGTCCTGGACGACGGTTCCGCGCGCGTGGCCATCGTGATTGCGGACCTCATCGGGTTCGCCGAACCGCTCTGGAAACGGATCGCCGGCCGCGTCGCCGAAGAACTGGCGGTCCCGATCGAGCACGTCATGCTGGCAGGCACCCATACACACGCCGCTCCCACGCTGGGCCGCGGCTCGGACGACCCCGACGCCTCCGGCGCGGACGCCTATGCCGCGCAGGTGGAAAGCAAGGTCATCGACGCCGTACGGCAGGCGCGCGCCGCGATGTGTCCCGCGCGCATCGGCGCCGGCGCCGGAAAAGCCAACGTCAACGTGAACCGCCGGGCGCGCATGGCGGACGGGAGCTACTGGCTCGGCCGCGATCCCGACGGTCCCTCCGACAAAACCCTGGCCGTGGTCAAGTTCGAAACGCTCTCGGGGGAAACCATTGCCGTCTTCATGAACTATGCCGTGCATGGGACGGTTTACAGCGCCAAGAACTATCGCATCTCCGGCGATCTGCCCGGAGCCGCCGCGCGGCGCCTGGAAGAGCGGTTGGGCGGAAACGCCGTGGCGATATGGACCAGCGGAGCGGCGGGCGACCAGGCCCCCATCTACAATCGCGCGGAAAACCACAACGACGTCGATGTGCAGGGGCGGATCCTGGCCGATGAGGCCTTCCGCGTGGCCGGCACGCTCCGGATGAACGATCGCGTGCGGCTGGCCGGTCTTCAGAAGGTCGTGACCTGCCCCGGCCAGAAGGCCGTTCCGGCGGAAAAAGGCCACCCCTCCGCGGAGTACCGCTTCGAGGCGGGACCGGAGGTGAACATACGGCTTTCCCTGCTGATGCTCGGCAAGATCGCCCTGACGGGAGTCTCGGCGGAAGTGCTCACCAATATCGCCCAGCGCCTGAAGCGTGAATCGCCCTTCACCAACACCATCATGGTCACGCACGCCAACGGCTCCAGCGGCTACCTTCCCGATGACGCGGCCTGGGACCGCGTGAGCTACGAGATCGTCAGCGCCCGCGTGAAGCGGGGCTGTGCGGAAAAGGCGGTGGTGAACGGCCTTCTGGAATTGATGGATGCCTGCCGCTGACGCCGTTTCCAGACGAACCGCGTTGGGCCTGATGGCCGCCGCGCCGGCTCTTGCCGGCCGCACGTCCCCGCCAAACGTCGTCCTGTTCGTAGCCGACGACCTGGGCTACGGCGACATTTCGTGCTACGGCTGCCCCGATATACGCACGCCGAATGTGGATGCCATCGCGGCGCGCGGCGTGCGCTTCGCCAACTTCTACAGCAACGCGCCGGACTGCTCCCCCACGCGCTCCGCGCTCATGACCGGCCGCTACCAGCACAGGATCGGCGGGCTGGAGTGCGCCATCGGCACGGGCAACGTGGGCCGTTACGACGACGCCGAATGGCTCGCCGCCCGCCACGATCTCGGACTGCCCACCTCCGAGATCAGCATGCCGCGCATTTTCAAGAACGCCGGCTACGATGCGGGCTGTTTCGGCAAGTGGCACCTGGGCTACGAGGAAAAGTTCTCGCCCAACGCTCACGGCTTCGACGAGTACTTCGGGATCCTCGGCGGCAACGCGGACTACTTCACCCACCGCGAGGACGAGAAGGACGGCGCCCCCATGCTCTACCATAACCGGACGCCGGTGGAGCGCAAGGGCTACACCACGGACCTGTTCGCGGAGGAGGCCGTCAAGTGGCTGAAACAGCGCCCGCATGGCAAACCGTTTTTCCTGTACCTCCCGTTCAACGCTCCCCACACCCCCATTCAGGATCCCGACGAGTACGATCCCAAGACCAACACCGCCCCGCGGCGGCAGGGCAACCGCAAGGTCTATGCCAAGATGGTGGAGCGCATGGACCGCCGCATCGGAGATGTGCTGGGGCAGTTGGACGCCATGGGCGCCTCGGATCGCACCATCGTCATCTTCCACAGCGATAACGGCGGAGACGGCAATGGCCGCAACGGCCCGTGGCGCGGGCGCAAGGGCGCCGCCTGGGAAGGCGGCATCCACGTCCCCTGCGTGATGCGCTGGCCCGGTGTGCTCCCGGCGGGAAAGACGGTGGAACAGGTGTCGATCACTATGGACCTGCTGCCCACCCTGATCGCCGGCGCGGGCGTCGCCGCGCCGCCCGGCCGCCGGTTTGACGGCATCAACCTGCTGCCCGCGCTCACCGGCGGGCGGAAGCCATTCGCCCGAACGTTGTTCTGGCGCGGCAAGCGCGGCGGCCGCGTGCGCAAGGCCGTGCGCGATGGCGACATGAAACTTGTCCTCGATCCGGAAGGCGACGAGTTGCACGACCTCGCCAAGGACCCGGGCGAGCGGAAGAACCTGCTGCCCGAAGCCGCCGCAACCGCCGGCCGCCTCAGAGAAAAACTGGCTGCGTGGGAGCGCGAGGTCATGGCGCCCCGCCTGCGGCCGTTCCGCACCACACCGGGATAACGACATGAAGAGACGAGATCTATTGCTCGGCGCTGCGGCCGCCGCGCCGCAACTCCGGCTGAACCGGATTGCCGGCGGCGCCCCGCGCAACATCGTCCTGATTCTTTCCGACGACACGAATACTTCTGGGAGCGCAACTACCCCCAGACGCCCACGCTGCACGCCATACGGACGGACCGCTACAAGTACATACGCTGCCAGGGCGTGTGGGACACCGATGAGTTGTACGACGTTAGGGCGGACCCGCTGGAGACGCGCAACCTGATCGCCGAGCCCCGGTACAGCGCCCTGGTGCAGAAGTCCAACAAGCAGCTCTTCGACACGCTGGAGGCCACCGGGGGCATGTACATTCCGCTGTTCCGCGACCGCGGCGAGCCCCAGGTGCTGCGCCGCAGGCGCGGCGCGCAGCCCGGCGATTTCCCGCCCTGGATGATTCGCGACGAGTAAGCGCTACTTTCGAATCCGCGGCCGCCCGCCCTCGACTGAGACCGTGTACTGCCCCGCGCGCACGCCCGTGCCGGCGCGCTCCACGCGCGGCCAATCCGCTCCCGGACGCGCCACCGCCGCCGCGCCGCGGAAATCCGGCGAGCGGCTCATCTCCACCTCGAATTTGCGTGCCCCTCCGCCGGGCCAGCGGAAAGTCGGCGGGTTGACCCGCAAGGGAGTGGCCGCGGTGGGTTCAGGCCAGGCGACCGCGTCCTGCAAGGGTGCCGGCGGGGTGTCCGGCCCCGGCGCAGCCGCCAGCAAGGTGGCAGCCAGCGCGTGGAGGTAGGGATTCATAATAGGCCTTGCAGCCCATCGTATCTCACGAGTTTTCCCTTGCGCGCACCGCCGGACCGCCGGAGAATATTTCCAACACGATGTCGCGCGGAAAACTGGAACGGGGGCGCCAGTTGGCCCTCAAGTATCCGCCTTCGGAGCCTTGTAGCTGTGCCGTCTGCCTGCGGTACTGCCTGCGGCCCGGGTGGTGGACCGTCCAGGAAGCCGCCGGCGCCTTGCGGGCCGGTTATGGCAACCGCATGATGCTGGAGGTGGCGCCGGAGCGGTCCTTCGGCGTCCTGTCCCCGGCCTTCCGGGGATGCGAGCGCGGTTTCGCGTTGCAGCGTTTCGCGGACCGGGGCTGCAACTTCCTGGTGGACGGGCTGTGCGAACTCCACGGAACCGGCTTTCAGCCCCTCGAATGCCGTTTCTGCCACCACGGCCGCACCGGGCTGGGGCCGAAATGTCACGCCGATCTGGAAGCCGACTGGCACACTCCGGCCGGCCGTAAACTCGTGGCCCGGTGGGCCGGAGCGTTCGGCCTTTGGACGGAGTTGCGGGTCCACGGCCTGGCGCGCCTTGCGGGCGGGTGAAAGCCGGTGCGCTCACGCCCCCGGAGGCATGCGCACGCCGCACATCTCGCCCAGCCTCGCCTCCGACGCCTGCACCCGCCCCGCCACCAGGCGCAGCGTGCGGCGGTACAGATCGGCGGCCAGCGCCGTGTCCTGCTGAAGCACGGCGCACAACGCGCCGGATTCGAAGCTGAGCGCCGTGGAGCGCTCGCGGGCGCGCACGTGGAACAGCGTGTCGTGGTGCTCCAGCAGGGAGGACCACCCGAACGCCTCTCCGGGGCCGAGCGCCTGAATCTCAACCGTGTAAGCGCGTGCCGTTACTTCCACGCAGACGCTGCCGGAGAGCAGCAGGTAGAAATACCGGGACCGGTCTCCCGCCCGCAGAATCTGTTCGTTTTCCGAGAACTCGACTTTCCGCGCCAGCGAGACCAGTTTTGCGAGGTGGCTGTCCGGCATCCCGGCCAGAAACGAGTGCGTCTTCAATTCTGTGGACAGCATATTGGTGAAAGCGTAGCACGGCTGCGCGGTTTGAAGCATCGCGCTTCCAACCCGCGATAAAATGAGAGTGAGGGCCTTCCGCAAGACCTCTCTCCCTATATGATTGACGCCATCCTGGCCAAGGTATTCGGCACCAAGAACGAGCGCGAAATCAAAGCGATGCGGCCGACCATCGCCGCCATCAACGACCTCGAGCCCCAGCTCAAGCTGCTCTCCGACGCCGCCCTGGCAGCCAAAACCGTCGAATTTCGCGAGAGACTCGCCCAGGGCGCCGCGCTCGACGACCTGCTCGTCGAGGCCTTTGCGGTGGTCCGTGAAGCCGGGCGGCGCACGCTCAACATGCGCCACTTCGATGTTCAGCTCATCGGCGGCATCGTGCTGCACCGCGGCAAGATCGCCGAGATGAAGACCGGCGAAGGCAAGACTCTCGTGGCCACCCTGCCCTGCTACCTCAACGCGCTCCAGGGTAAGGGCGTCCACGTGGTCACGGTCAACGACTACCTGGCCAAGCGCGACTCGGAATGGATGGGCCAGATCTACAAGTTCCTCGGCATGAGCGTGGGTGTCATCGTTCACGAACTGGACGACCAGGAGCGCCAGCAGAACTACAATTGCGACATCACCTACGGCACCAATAACGAGTTCGGTTTCGACTACCTTCGCGACAACATGAAGTTCCGCCTGGAGGATTGCGTCCAGCGCGGTCACCATTACGCCATCGTGGACGAGGTGGACTCGATCCTGATCGACGAAGCCCGTACGCCGCTCATCATCTCCGGCCCGAGCGAGGAATCCACGGACAAGTATTACAAGATCAACCGCATCATCCCCAGGCTGGTGCGCGGCGAGGTGATCGAAGGCAAGGAGCCGGGAGAGAAGTACACCACGGGCGATTACACCGTGGATGAGAAGCACAAGACCGTGGCCCTGACCGAAGAGGGCGTGGGCAAAGTCGAAAAGCTGCTCAACGTCGGCAATCTCTACGACCCGGGCAACATCGAGATCAACCACCACGTGCAGCAGGCGCTCAAGGCGCACGTGCTCTTTCTCCGCGACCGCGATTACGTGGTGCAGGACGGCCAGGTCATCATCGTGGACGAGTTCACCG
>JBHGBM010000094.1:0-20382 GCA_041946965.1 Bryobacteraceae bacterium | reverse complement strand
AATCACTTCTGGACGGGTTTGTCTTCGTTGCGTCCAACCAGTCTGTCAAAGACCACGGCGCGACGGCTGCGCCATCTTTCGAAAGCCCAGCAACCGGCCGGCCCCGATTCCACGCTTGCACGCGTTTTCGCGCGCGCAACCGCGAATCCCTTAAGAACGTTTGAAAAGAACTACCGCAGGATGGCTCGTATTCCGCTCCTCGCGGTGGCCCGCGGGAGTTTTGTTACCGATCCTTATTCAGAAGGCCTTGATTTTTTATACCACACCGAGACTTTGCCGGCAACCGCCGGGCGGCCTCGCGACCTTCGGAATTTGGCGACTTCCCCAGAGTACCAGATCCGCCGGGCCTTGGCAAGCAACCGCAACCGGAATTTTCTGTGCGGAAAAGAACATCGCCAAAACCGCTACAATTAGGCATGCGTGCGCTTGCGCCCGCCTTCCCCATTCTATCGGCTCTTCTGCTACAGGCGCCTCAGCCGTCGCAGCGGTTTCCGGCTCTGGCCCGCCTTTCCGAGGAGGCCGAGGTATTCCGCAGCGCCATTCCCCAGACGGTGTCTGAGGAAACCCTGAGTCAAAAGGCGTGGGAGGAACCGGGGCGGCTGCGCACGCGGCAGCTCGTCTCCGAGTACAGCATCGCGCTGCTCCCGGACGGCTTTTTGCACGAGGTGCGGCAGGTCACTTCCGTGGACGGCAGGCAGGTTCGCAACCCCGGCAAGGCGAGGGAAACGCTGGTGAGAGGGCTGCGCTCGCCGAGCGACCGCACCCGCAACCGTCTGCTCGACGAGCTGCGGCGGTACGGGCTTTCCGAACCGGCTGCCGACGTCGCTCCGCTTCTACTTCTGTTCACCAAGCGGCGGCTTCCCGAGTACGCCTTCGAGGCGGCGGGGGAAGCCGTCATCGGCGCCGAAAAGACGGAAAAGATCCGCTACCGCCAAAAAGCCGGCTCGCAAAGCGTGATGGTGCGCCAGGACCGGCGTGCCATACACCAGCCGCTCGAAGGGGAGATCTACTGCCGGAAGGGCGACGGCCTGCCCCTGCGGATCACCTTGCGGGGCGCGCGTCAAGTCCGGGGCCGCTCCTATGAGGAGGTCTTCTCGGTGGACTACGCCATGACCCCGCACGGGTTCCTGGCGCCGGTTTCAGCCGTGCATCGGGGTTATACCGGAGGGCAGCTCCGGGTGGAGAACCACTTCCAGTACAAACGGTTCCAGAAGTTCGCCGCTTCGGCCGAGATCAAGTTCAGTGAAGTACCGGAGCCGCAATAGGCTCGGGTTTCGCTGCGGGCTCCTCAACCAGGACAGCCGCCTCGACCAGCCAGCCCACGGCGGCGCGCGTCATTTTCGCGCCGAAGGCGTAATCCAGGTATGGCGCGCCGTCCTCGAGCGTGGCGTCGGCCGGTTCGGCGGGATCGCCGCAGGTGGCCGCATCGGTGGGCTTGTGGTAGTAGGGGCTGTAAGGGACCGCCTCGATGAGCAGCGCGCTCTCGAAACCCGCCGTGGCAAAGGGTGCGTGGTCGCTCGATCCGGAACGGCCCCGGTATTCCGGCACGATGCCCCCGGCATACCGTCTGACGGCCTCCATGACGGCCTGTGAGACCGTATTCTCGCCCGGCCGGCCGGTCCAGACTTCGGCGCGGTTCCGGCCGCCGGGGTTGTAGGCGATCATATCGAGCGACAGCATGCCCAGGATCTGGTCGTCCGGATGCCGCTGGACGTAGGAAGTGGACCCGGAAAGGCCGATTTCCTCGAAGTCGAAGGCGATCAACAGGATGGTGCACTCGAACTTGTGGGGAGCGAGGACGCGGGCGGCTTCGAGCAGCGCGGCGACGCCGCTGGCATTATCGTCGGCGCCGGGAGTCCCGGCCGAATCGTAGTGCGCTCCCAGGATCCACTGTTTCTCCGGATGCACCGTACCCGGTATCTTCGCCACCACGTTGACCCCGCTGAACACCCCCTGGTACGGCGGGTTGGGACGGTAGAAGGCAAACGGATCGAGATAGGTTTCCAGACCCGCGGCCTTGAACTGCTCGTGGATATAGTCGCGGGTCTTGTCGTGTTCAGCTCCCAGCACCGCGGCGAACCGGTTGGCGCCCGCGTGGGTGGAGAGCTGATGTCTGAGTTGATCCCGGTACTTGTCCTGGCTGACCGCGGCGGCGATATCGCCGGCGCTGGCGGCCAGGCAGACGGCGGCGAACCACGCAGTCAGCAGCAGAACTGTTAAAGTACGGCGTATTCGGTGCGGCACGTGCACCGTCCTAGAAGCTGAGCTTCTCACAAATGATGAAACGCGTCTATCTCCACGGCTTCGCCTCCGGGCCGGGTTCGACCAAGGCGGAGTTCTTCCGGCGGCGGCTGCCGGGACTGGCGGTCCCGGATCTCTCGGGCGGGAATTTCGAAACGCTCACCCTTACCGGGCAGCTTGCGGTGGTGGAAGCCGCCGCGGGCGGCGAGCCGGTGGACCTGATCGGATCGAGCATGGGCGGCTACCTGGCGGCGCTCTACGCCGCGCGCCACCCGGAGGTGCGGCGCGTGGTGTTGCTGGCGCCGGCGTTCCGCTTCGCGCGGCGATGGGCCGAGGTGACCGGTGCGGAAAAGCTCGCCGAATGGCGGCGCGCCGGGTTCACCGAGGTGTTTCACTACGGCGCGGGCGGCATGCGCCGGCTGGGGTGGCGGCTTATGGAGGATGCGCGGCGCTACGAGGACTTCCCCGGCTTCACCCAACCAGGGCTGATCCTGCACGGCTCGCGAGACCCGGTGGTGCCGGTGGCGTTGTCGCGCGAGTTTACCGCCGCCCATCCCAATGTCCGGCTGGTGGAACTCGATTCGGGGCACGAGCTAACGGACGTTCTCGGTCCCATTTGGGCGGAAACCGAGCCGTTCCTGGCTACTCCGGCGGGGTGAGCGCGCAGCCGGGCGCCACGATGCGCCGGAACACGACACGCAGCAGGGCCAACGCCGGGACCGAGAGAAACGCACCGGGTATGCCGGCGATCTCGCCGCCCGCGAAAACCCCGAAAATGACCAGCAGCGGGTGCAGTTCCACGCCGCGTCCCATGATGTGCGGCGTGAGGACGTAATCCTGGAACAGCCGGTACACGCCCAGGAAAATCAGGATGGCCAGAACGCTCACGCCGTTAAGCCCGCCGACGATCACGATCACCACCGCGGCGGCGAGCGGCCCGATCATGGGCAGGAACTCAAGCACGGCGGCCATAACGGCCAGCAGCACGGTGTACGGGACGCCGAGAATCAGGAAGAAGGCTCCGTAGACGAGGAATGTGGCCAGGCTCAACAGGACCAGCGCGCGCATGTAGTGGGCCAGCAACAGGTGTGCGTCGGCCATCAGGCCGTCGATCAGCTCGCGCCGCCGCCGGTCGCCGATGGCCCTCAGGATGTTGTCACGGATTGAATGGGCGTCCTTCAGGAAGAAGAAGGCCAGGATCGGGATGATCACGACGAAGACGGCGTCGCCGGCGATCGACAGCACTTTTCTTCCCGCTTCGGGGAGCGCCGACAGCAGCTTGGCGGTGTTGCCGCGGACCTGCTCCTGGATGCCGTTGAGAACCTGCTCCTTGAAAGAGTTCACGGCCGGCGAAACTCCCTGGCTCGGCTGTTTCCAGCGTTCGAGCATAACCGGGAAGTCCTTAGCCAGCCGGTTGCCCTGATCCACCGCCCGGGAACCGATCTGCATCCCAGCCACGACCAGCACCGCGACGAAGATCATGTAGGCCAGCGCGAGCGCGGGCGTGCGGGTGCGCCGGGACAGCAGGCGGTCGAGCATGTCCACCAGCGGCATCAGCAGGTAGGCAAACAGCAGCGCCAGCACGAAGATAAACATCATTTTGCGCAGCAGGTAGGCCAGGTAGACGGTCACGAGCACCGCGGCCGCCGTCCAGGTGTAGGCGGCGGCGCGCTTATCGAATCCGAGCATTTGCACCCATCTTATTCTTTTCAGGTGGCCTTCTCCACCTGCACGCGGGTGATGCGGTGGCGGTCCATTTCCGTGACCGTGAAGCGGCGCCCGTCATACTCCACCGTCTCGCCGGGCTGTGGGATGCGGCCGAGCTTGTACAGGATGAACCCGGCGAGGGTCTCGAAGCCGCGTTCGCCGGGCACCGCGATCCCGTAGCCGGTTTCAAGGTCGCGGATCAGCGTGGCGCCATCCAGGTCCAGAGGGCCGGATTCGGTTTCTGGGCGCGCAGGCGCCGCCTCGTCGTACTCGTCCGCGATGGCGCCTACGATCTCTTCGAGCACGTCTTCCACCGTGACCAGCCCCACGATGGTTCCGAACTCGTCCACCACCATGGCCATGTGGGACCGGCCCTGGCGGAACTCGTCGAGCATCTGGGCCAGCGGCTTGGTCTCCGGGACCACCAGGTGCTGGCGCATCAGCCGGCGGATGTGGAAAGGGCGCAAGGGCCGGCCGGAACGCATGGCGGCGCGGCGCTCCTGCCAGACGGGGAGCAGGTCTTTGTAATGCAGCAGCCCGATAATGTGCTCCGGCCGGCCTTCGTAAACGGGCAGGCGGGAATGCTGCTGCTCGATCATGGTGGCCAGCACCTCGTCCAGGCTGGCGTTCTCCGGGACGGAGACGATGCCGTTGCGCGGGACCATGATCTCCCTTACGGAAATGCGGTCCAGGTCCAGCACCCTGTGGATCATCTCTTCCTGGTTCTCGGGCAGGAAGCCCAGGCCACGGCTGGAGCTGACGATCATTTTCAGCTCTTCGGCCGAGTGGCCGCCGGCCGCTCCGGCGGCGCGCAGGCGCAACGCGCGGCTGAGCGCCGCCGCCGACCTCTCGATGACCACGATGAACGGCAGCGAGATGCGCGAAAACACCAGTAGGGGTGGGGCAACGAGGACGGCGAGGCGATCCGCCTTGTCAAGCGCCATGTTCTTGGGGAGCACCTCGCCGAGTACCACGTGCAGGTAGCTGATGGCGGCGAAGGCGATCACCAGACCGCCAGCCTGGATGTAGGCGGCCGTGGCGGGACTCCAAGCCGGGTGGAAGACCTCGAGAATGAGTTGGTAAAGGGTATCCTCGCCGGCCCAGCCCAGTCCCAGGCTGGCGATGGTAACTCCAACCTGTACAACGGAAAGCAGCCGCTCGGGATTGGCCAGCAGGGTGAGCGCGGTCTGCGCCCCGGCTACACCCCCCTCCGCCATCTGGCGCAGACGCGAACGGCGGACGGAGAGCAGCGCGACCTCGGCGGCGGCGAAGAAACCGTTGGCGGCGAGAATTACGGCCACCAGCAACAGCCGGAATGGGAGGTCGGAAAGCACGCCAAGAAATATTTTCGTTTTTTTTAAAGATTCCCGCTAACCGAAGCCGGGAATTTGCGTATGTCTTATTAGACTCCGTTACAACAGGCGGGCGCCCACCCTATCCCCTATCTGCGCCCGCCACCCCATTTCCCCTTCAAAGAAACTTGTAGACTGTGGTGCTGCGGTACTGCTGGCCGGGTTTGAGCACGGTGGAAGGGAACTCCGGCTTGTTCGGCGAATCCGGAAAGTGCTGTGTTTCCAAGCAGAAACCGTACCGATGCCGATAAACCTTGCCGCCCTTTCCAGTAAGGGAGCCATCCAGGAAGTTGCCCGTGTAGAACTGTATTCCCGGCTCGGTGGTGTACACTTCCATGACCCGCGCGGAGGTGGGTTCCGTCACCCGTGCCGCCAGACGGAGCGTCCCGCTGGCGCCGTTCACTACGAAGTTGTGGTCGTAGCCCTTGCCGCGCACAAGCTGCTCGTCGGGCTGGCCGATGCGCGCCCCAATTTCGGTAGGCTTACGAAAATCGAAGGGGGTGCCCTCCACGGGCTTCAGCTCGCCGGTAGGGATCAGGCCCGCATCCACCGGTGTGAAGCGGTCCGCGTTAAGCATGACCTGGTGCTTCAGGATGTCGCCGTTCCCCGCCCCGGAGAGGTTGAAGTAGCTGTGGTTGGTCAGATTGACCACCGTGTCCTTGTCGGTGGTGGCGGCGTAGTCGATGCGCAGTTCGTTGTTATCCGTAAGGGTATACGTTACGGTCACGGACAGGGTGCCGGGGTAGCCCTCGTCGCCGTCCTTGCTCACGTGGCTTAGGGCGAGCCGGTTGTCTTCGGCGCGGGCCTGCCACACGGCCTTGTCGAAACCTTTGAGGCCGCCGTGCAGGGCATTCTCGCCGTTGTTGCGAGCCAGCGTGTACTCGACGCCGTTCAGCGTGAATTTGCCCTGTCCGATGCGGTTGCCGTAGCGGCCGATCAGGGCGCCGAAATAGGGGTGCCGCTTCAGGTAGCCCTGGAGATCGTCGAAACCGAGCACCACGTCTTCGGCCTTGCCCGCGCGGTCAGGGACCTTGAGGGAGACCACGATGCCGCCGTAGGTGGTGATCGCCGCCTGCATTCCGTTCCTGTTCGCCAGCGTGTAGAGATCGACGTCTTCGCCGGCGGTCGTCTTTCCGAATGGCTGTTTGGTCACTTTGTTCGCTCCCGGCGCGCAGGAAATCGTGAGTCCCGCGCAGCATAAAAGCAGGTATTTTAACGGTGCCATTGTCTTACGAAGCACCATCATGGCACATTGCGGGAGAATAGAGGTATGAGGATCCTGCTTTACAGCGGGAAGGGGGGCGTGGGCAAAACCAGCCTGGCGGCGGCCACGGGACTGCAACTTGCGCGGGTGGGCTACCGCACGCTGGTGATGAGCGTGGACCCGGCGCACAGCCTGGCGGATTCCTTCGACATTCCGGCCGGCCTGTTTCACGGCGAGACCAGCGATCCGTACCGCATCGCGGACCGGCTCTCCATTCACGAGGTGAACATACAGCGTGAGATCAAGCGGCACTGGCGGGAGATCTCGTCCTACGTGGTCGCGGTGCTGCGCACCACGGGCATCAGCGACGTGGAAGCCGAGGAGCTCGCCATACTGCCCGGCATGGAGGAACTGAGCGCGATGATGTACATCAACCAGTTCCGCCGGGAGGAACGGTACGACGTGATCGTGCTGGATGCAGCGCCGACGGCGGAGTCGATGCGTTTCGTCAGCATGCCCACCACGCTCGAATGGTACATGAAGCACATTTTCCCGTTCCAGCGCGGGCTGGTGAAGGCCATACGGCCGGTGGCCAACCGGGTCTCGCCGGTGGAATTGCCGACCGACAGCTATTTCGCCAACATCCAGCAGCTTTTCACGCGGCTGGAGGGCGTTGACGAGCTGCTCGAAGACGCGCGCGTCACCAGCGTGCGCCTGGTGACCAATCCCGAGAAGATGGTGCTGCGGGAGACGCAACGGGCGTTCGTGTATTTCTCGCTGCACGGGTTGACGGTGGACACGGTGATCGTGAACCGCGTCCTGCCGGCGGCGGTGACCGATACCTGGTTTTCGGAATGGCGCGAATCGCAGCAGCGCATCCTGGAGGAGATCGAGACGTACTTCGCGCCGGTGCCGGTGAAGCGCGTGCCGCTGTTCACGCACGAGGTGTTGGGGCGCGAGCGGCTGGAAGAACTCGCGGAGTCGCTCTACACCGAAACCGAAGACCCGGCGGCCGTCACCCGCACGGAGGCGCCCTACACATTCGTGAAGCGCAACGGGCACTACGAGGTGCGGATGCAACTGCCGTTCGCGGCCAAGGGCGAGGTGGGGCTGTTCAAGAAGGGCGACGAGCTGGTGGTGGAGATCGGGACCATGCGGCGGCACATAGGGCTGCCGGTCTCGATGGCGGCCCTTTCCCCGGCGCGCGCAAAGTTGGAGAATAAGGTATTGACGGTGGAGATGAGGGAGGCTTGATTATGGAAGAAGCCAAACCGAAGGCCGAGGAACCAGGCTGCTTCTTTTGCCTGAACCTCAAACCGCTGGTGCACAACCTGTGGTCGGAGACGACCCGCAGCCACTTCCGCGCCTCGCGCATCGAATTCCTGCGCGGAATCCGCAGCGTGATCGACGACCGCATTGCCAACCTCTCGCGGGAAGAGAGCAAGGGGACGCGGGTCACGGTAGAGTAGCGGTTGCCGCCCACAGCCGGCGCAGCGGGCGACTATCATAGACACAGGAAGATATGAGACAACCTGGCGTCTTGATTTCGACCGCACTGCTCGCCATTGTGGTGGCGGGCGCCCCGAAGAAGGAAACCGGGCCGCAACCCGCCGCGGTGGAAGCGGCGCCCGGCAAAGCGCCTTCCGATGCCGTCGTGCTTTTCGACGGCAAGGATCTCTCCAACTGGATGGGGTCCGAGGGGCAGTCTCCGGAATGGGCGGTGGAGGACGGCATTCTGCTCTGCCGCACCGGAGCGGGCGACCTCCACAGCCGCGTGAAATTCCGCAGCGCGCAGATCCACGTGGAGTTCAACGTACCCTCCATGCCCGAGCAGAGCGGGCAGAAGCGTGGAAACAGCGGCGTGCTGCTGCACAGCCGCGGCAACGAAGTCCAGATCCTGGATTCCTACCAGAACCCGACCTACGCCGACGGCGCCTGCGGAGCCTTCTACGGGGTGGCGCCGCCGCTGGTGAACGCTTCGCGGCGCCCGGGCGAGTGGCAGAGTTATGACATCGTCTATCATGCGCCGCGCTGTGGCGCGGGCGGGCAGGTGCGGACGCCCGGCAGCCTCACGGTGCTGCACAACGGCGTGCTGGTGCAGGATCACGTGCCGGCCGCGCCCCGGGGCGGCTGCCTGGAGGAGGGCCCCCTGATCCTGCAAGACCACAACGGGTTCCAGGGCAAGCGAGTGCCGCCGGGCGCGAAGATGACAGCGCCCATCACCCGGATGCGCTTCCGCAATGTCTGGCTGCGGCGGCTGGCGGACTAGCGAACCTCGATCATGCCCAGGTCGTACCAGCCATCGGGCTGAAGGCCCTGGATGGCGAGTTTCACCGCGGGCTTTCTGGTGCGCGCGTCCAGTATCGCGACACGCAGCTTGTATGGGCCGGGCTTCAGAGCGCGGGGAACGTAGAGGTTGCCGTCGAAGATCTGGTCGCCGGGGATCCACTTCCGGAGATCGGCGGGCGTCTCCATGGCCGTATCGCCGATGGCGAATGCCAGCACCAGGTCCAGGTAGGGCGGCGTCACGCCTTTGTTCACCCACCATGACTTGACGGGCATCATCTGGCCCGCGCGAACGGCTTTGGGGTACTCCAGCCGGCGCAGGACGAAGCGGTAACCGATCTGTTTCTGGAACTCGTCCCATTTCGCCCGCCAGTCCTGGGGGATGGGGGTGGACTTGATGTTGATGGAGGCGGCGTGCCAGCGCAGGGCCTGTTCGAAGATGCTTTGCAACTGCGCATCGGTGTAGCCCCACAGCTTCCAACTGCCCGGCGTGCCGCAGGTTTCGAGCGATACGGGATAGCGCAGCCAGGCGTCCTGAATCCCCGTGCGCACCACCTGCTGCGGGTACATGTCGAGCATGTGCATCATGCCTTTGCCGCGGCCGCCCAGGTCGCCCCAGCAGTCCAGGCGCCAGCCCGCGCCCCGCTTCACGCCGTATTCGAGCGCGCGCGGCTCGTCGAAATTCATGAGCAGCGGCGTGACCTTGAAGGCGTCGAAGTAGACGTCGATCAGCTCTTTCTGCCGCTGCCAGGAGGGTAGATACGGACCCCAGCCCTCGCCCCAGTATCCGACCGTGGAGACATCCACGGAGTCGAGGTCGGGGTGGCCGTCGTAGCGCTTGCCCGCCTCGGTTACGAGCGCGCCCCAGTGCTTGAGGTAGAGCGGGTCATCGGAGTCGGGGGACCAGATCGCTCCGTCCTTGTCCTCGGGTTTGTTGGCGCGGCGGGCGCCGGAATTGCGGTACCACTCGGGCAGGGGATGGCTCTGGTCATAGGGCATCATACGGATGTCGAGCGTCTGGTTGTGGCTGTGAGCTTCCGCGAGGGCGTTGTCCAGGATCTCCCAGCGGTACTTGCCGGGTTGCGGTTCCAGCTCCGACCAGAACCAGCGGCAGTAGGCAAGGGAACTCCCCGGGAAGTCGGGCTTGGTCGGGGCCTGCACGCCCTTCTGCGTGGGGCCGGCTTCGGACCAGCGGAGCGTGGGGTATAGCGCCTCTCCGTTGAAACGCTGAAATGTCTGGATGCCCATCCCCGGGTTGATTAGGATATCGTCGATCTCCGCGGGGCGGATCACGTAAGCGCCGCTCTGGCCGAACGCGGCGGCAGAACTGAGCAGGAAGGCGGCCAGGTTGATGTGGATCATGTCTCCGGTTCTACCACGACTTGGCCAGGGCGATGTCGGCACGGACCTTTTCGGTCAGCGCGTTCAGATCCACGTAGCCGATGCGCGTGAGCATTTGGGGCTTGTATTGCGCGGTGGCCGCGGCGGCGTACTTCTTCCAGTGCTCCAGCGCGGCCTCGAGGTGCTTTACGGCTTCGGGGTTCCCGAGCTCCACGGCCCCGAGGATCTTTTCCGCATAGTAATTCCCGAGATGAGCCATGGCTTCGTAGTCGCCGAGCGTGAGCCGCAGTTCCCTGCCCTGCGCGGGGCGCAGCTCCGCCGCCAGCTTCAGTGCGGCGGCGGCGTGCTCTTTCAGTTCCGCGGCCACCTGCGGCGGCGTGATGCCGTCGCGGCGTCCGGCGCGGTATTCGCGGATATTCAGGATGCCGCTGCCGGGCATGGTCTCGCCCTCGGCGAAGTGCTTCACGGTGTACCAGCCTTTATGTTTCGGGTGACTGATGCAGGCTTCGGGAAACCACTTCAGGTCGATGTCGCCCCAGAAGAAGCGCGTCACCAGCGGGATGATGCGGGAGGCTTCGTTGGAAGCGGCGAACAGTTTGGCGGAAGGCGCCTGCGGGAAACGCCGCGCCAGGGTGCGCTCGAACAGCGAGTCCGGCAGCGTGGGATCGTAGCTCAGCCGGCCCCACAGCATGAAGCTGTACCATTGCTTGGCGATCACCAGCTCGCGCGGCGTCTCCGGCTCTGTGCTGAGGAACTCGCGGCCCCAGATGTAACCGTCGGGTCCCATGTAGAAGCCGGCCAGCTTGTCCGGACCGGGCAGGTTGCGGATGAAGGCGCGCGCGTAGGCGGGGTCGCCCCAGCGGAAGGAGTAGATGTCGTCGTTGCGCACGGTCATCCACATGCGCAGGTTCGAAGGCAGCTCGGCGAGGGCGGCTCTGGCGAAAGGCGGCGCGGGCGAAGAGTACATGTGGGCCACGGCGTACTTGAAGCTCAGGTCGAATGGCCCCGGATGCCGCCGGAATTCGGCGAGGATGGGTTCGAGCGCGCTCTGGTGATAGCGGTGGATGAGGCGGAACTCGCGGCCGGGCTGTTCGGCGAGCGCGTCGCGTATGCCTTCGCCGTAAGTCTTCCACAGCCACTTCTCTTTCGCGAGCTCGTCCTTGCGGTTCTGCATGTGCTCGCCCGCGGTGATGCCGATGCCGGCCAGCAGCGGGTAGGTGCGCACGGTCTCGCGCACGCTCTTGCGGAAGTAGTCGAGGGTGACGGGGTTATCCTGCGCGTCCGTGATTCCGTACTTGGGCGCGGCGCCCCAGGTGAAGATGTTCCACGTGAAAAAGTAGACCTCGATGCCGCGGTCGTGCGCGTGCTGCATCACGTCGCGCCAGAAGGCGATCTTCTGCGCGATGCTCATGCGGCGTACGGTTTCCACGTCAGTGAGCATGGCGGGACGCAGCATGTCGCTGCCGGTGAGGGAGAAGGTGGAATCGAACTTCACGCGGGTGCGCTGGACGTCGTCGAGCGCCACGTCGGGGTACTCGGGGACCTGGACCATGGAGGGGAATGGGTGCAGGTTCCAGAGCGTGAGGACGTTGAAGCGGTGGCGGGCCAGGGAGTCGAGAAACTCACGCCAGAAATCGAAGCTCCACATCTCGGGGATGTTCTGCTGGGCGGCGTCGCCGGCGTCCGAGTAGCTGGGCGTGCGGAGGTCGAGCGGGAGGTTGAACTTGATGCCGCGGCGGGCGATGTGGGGGGCGTGATCGGAGTCGCGGATTTCGGCGCCGAGCCGGAGGGCTTCGGCGAGGTCGAGGCCACCGTACATGGCGCCGGCGGGATCGGCGGCGAGGACGGCTGTGGTCTCGCCGCGGCGCCGGATGCTGTAGGACTGCGCCGCACCGGGACGCCACGCGATGCCGAGTTTCGCGGCCGCGCGGCGCGCCGCCTCACCGGAGGCCAGCACCATGCGGGGGCCTTCACGGGCTTCGCCCAGGACGGCCAGATCGCGCTCGACGGTTGCGCCCGCGGCGAGACGGATTTCCGTGGCGGCGAAGCGGGCCGGCGGCGTGGGTTCCACGTAGAGGGTCAGGGCAAGGGCCAGCAGAACCATAGGAAGATTGTAGATCTTTTGATTGTGTTGCCTGGGCGAGGCGCCCGGAGGTAGACTCAACAGATCTGAAATTCCCTATTTGGGAGAGGCGGTTTGACCGGCAGACAACTGGCGCACTACGAAGTCCTGGAGAAGCTCGGTGAGGGTGGGATGGGGGTGGTCTACAAGGCCAGGGATTCGCACCTCGGCCGCCTTGTAGCCATCAAGGTGCTGCCCCCGGAGATGGTCTCCAATCCCGGCCGCAAGGCGCGCTTCGTGCAGGAGGCCAAGACGGCCTCCGCCTTGAACCACCCCAACATCGTCACGATTTACGACATCAGCTCCGAGGGCGGCCACGACTTCATCGTCATGGAGTACGTCCCCGGCAAGACGCTCGACCAGTTGATCCCGCGCAAAGGGATGCGCTGGAACGAGGCGCTGAAGATTGCCGTGCAGATGGCCGACGCGCTGGCTTGCGCGCATGGGGCCGGCATCATCCACAGGGACCTCAAGCCGGCCAACGTGATCGTCACGGAGAAGGGCCAGGTGAAGGTGCTCGACTTCGGCCTGGCGAAACTGGTGGAGCACGGCAGTTCCGATGAGGACACCACGGCGACGGTGAGCGTGAAAACCGAGGAAGGCGCCATCGTCGGCACCGCCGCGTACATGTCGCCCGAACAGGCGGAGGGCAAGGCGGTAGATGCGCGCTCGGATATTTTCAGCTTCGGCGCGGTGCTCTATGAGATGGTCACCGGACGGCCGGCATTTTCGGGGGATTCGAAGATGTCCACGCTGGCGGCAATCATCAACCAGGAACCGGCGCCGCTCGGCGCGGAGGTCCCGTACGACCTCGCCAGGCTCATCGCCCGCTGTTTGCGGAAGGACTCGGAGCGGCGCACACGCCACATGGAAGACGCCAGGCTGGCGTTGGAGGATTTGAAGGAAGAATCCGAATCCGGAAAACTTCTCGGCACAGCGCCGGCGCCCAGGAGCCGGCGCCGGATGCTGATGTGGGCCGGATGCGGCGTGGCCGCGATCGCGCTGGCGGCCGCGGGCGCCTGGTTCCTGCGCAAAAGAGCCCCGGTTCCAGGCGCCCAGTACCGGCCGGTCCCTCTCACCGCCCGCGCCGGGGAGGAAACCGAGCCCAGCTTTTCTCCGGATGGGAACCAGGTCGCATACTCCTGGAATGGCGAAAAGCAGGACAACTTCGACATCTATGTGAAGCTGATCGGGCCGGGTGGGGCGCTGCGGCTGACCACGAATCCCGCGCCGGACCGCTCGCCCGCATGGTCGCCCGATGGCCGGTGGATCGCCTTCCTGCGGATTTCGCCTGGCGGGCGCACGGCAGTGATGTTGATCCCGGCCCTGGGGGGCCCCGAACGGAAAACGGCGGAGATTACCACCCTGGCAGCGAGCCTGTACCTGTACTCCCACTTGGCCTGGACCAGGGACGGCAGGGCCCTGGCCGTCAGTCATGCGGGCGGCGCAGGGGAGACTTCGGGCTTGTTCCTGGTTTCAACCGAAACCGGCGAGAAGCGAAGGCTCACCACAGGCTATGCGCTGTCGCCTGCGTTCTCGCCGGATGGCAGCAGGCTGGCCTATGTGAGGCAGAGCGGCACGAGCGCCTGTGACCTGTACGTGATGGATGTCGCCGCGGATCTCACGCCGAAGGGCGAGCCCCGCCGGCTGACCTTTCTGAATGAGGCGGTCGGCGGCCCCGCATGGACGGCCGACGGGCGGGAGATCGTCTTTTCCTCGGGAGGGCACTTGTCGCAGCGAAGCCTTTGGAGGATCTCGGCATCTCCGGGGAGTGCCAGGCGTCCAGAGCCGGTGGGAGAGGACGGGACAAGCCTGGCCGTATCCCGGGACGGGCGGCGCCTGGTTTATGCGCGCAAGGTTTACGACACCGATATCTGGGCCTTGAAGCTCCGCAGCCGGACGGAGCCGGGGGTCCGGCCGCACGATTCATCTCTTCCACTAGAGTCGACAGCAATCCCGCCTACTCTCCCGACGGCACGAAGATTGCGTTCAACTCGCATCGCTCCGGGACCGAAGAAGTCTGGATTGCGGACGCGGACGGCACGAATGCCCGGCAATTGACCAACGCGAGGGGACCGATGGTTGCAGACCCACGCTGGTCCCCGGACGGGCAGGCGCTGGTCATCCATTCCGTGTTGGGCGGGGTAAGGGGAGTTGACGTGATCAGCGCGGAGGGAGGGGCGTCCCGACGCCTGGTGCATGGAGGAGGTCTGTGGCCGACGTGGTCCCGGGATGGAAAGTGGGTGTACTTCGGCAAGGGCGGACAGATGTGGAAAGTCCCCCGGGGCGGAGGTGACGCGATTCAGGTAACCAAAGGGGGCGGGAGCGGCAGCGGCAATGAATCTGCTGACGGGAAGTACCTCTATTATGTGAAAGGTCCGAGGATCTGGAGGTTGCCGCTGGGCGGAGGGCCGGAAACCCAGGTTGTCCAGGACCGCCTGAGCTTCGGCCAGAACTTCATCCTTGTCGCAGACGGGTTTTACATGATCGCGGCGCCCGATTTCTATTCTCCGGCCGTGCTGTACTTCTTCGATTTCTCCACCAGCCGGCTGATCAGGCTCATGACCATTCAAGGCTGGCACCTGGGGCTGGCAGTATCTCCGGACGGCCGGACGATCCTCTATTCCCAGCGCGAGCAGCATAGCGGCAGCCTCATGCTGGTGGAGAATTTCCGATGATCGGCCGGAGAGGATGGCCAATAGTTGGTACGACTAGAAAGTTTCAAGAAGGAGGTAACACCCCATGAGGAAGCAGTTGTTGGGCGCGATGGCTCTCGCCGTTGCGCTCATTTCGGTTGGATGCCAACAGACGCCGCCGCCGGCTCCGAAACCGGACCTGAAGGCAGAAGCGGCCAAGATCATGGAGGTTGACACCGCGTGGATGAAGGCCGTGCAAGCCAAAGACGCGGCGCGCCAAGCTTCGTATTTCGCCGAGGACGGCTCAGCCTTCAGAGAGGGGTATCCGAAGGCGACGGGGCGGGATGCGATCCAGAAGCTGGTGGAAGTCGCCTCCAGGACGGAGGTCAGCACCTCTTGGTCAACCACGAAGCTGGTGGTGAGCGAGGCGGCCGACATGGCCTACCAGGAGGGCGCCTGGGAAGCGATCGTCAAGGACGCGAAGGGTAAGCCCAAGAAGGAGATCGGCAAGTTCCTGACCGTGTGGAAGAAGCAGCCCGACGGGAGTTGGAAAGTGCAAGCGGATTGCGGCAACCTGGACGCTCCGCCCACGCCGGTGAAATAGCCAGCCGCTCAGTTCGTCCGTTCCGCGACCCAGATCTGGCCGCCGGGCTCGTACATCGGCAGGTAAAGCGTGTCCGCCAGCAAGGCGGGGCCGGCTTCGCCCACCGACGGCCGTACCTCGCCGTGAAAATGGCGGACCGTGACCGGCTCACCGGCGGGACGCTTGGAATCGGGAGAAAGCCTCCGCATCATCAGGCACTGGAAACGGCCGGCGGCTGCGTCAAACTGGAAATAGTAGATCGCGTTGCCATCGGGCGACCACAGGGGACGGGCAATATAACCTTCCGTGGATACCGGGCGCCATTCGTTTTCGCCGGGAGAGCGGTCCGCGTACCGGGGAGCCACAAAGACCTGTTGAGGATTCGAGCCTGCTTTGTTACGAACAAACACGAGCCATTTGCCGTCCGGCGAGACCGAAAACCCACCCAGCCGGTACTTCGGATGCGAAGCCGTCGGGGACTTGGCCCCCGTGTCGACATTATGGATCTCAAAAACCGGTGGCTGCCCGCCCGAGCAGATGATGCCGGTTGAGTCGGGAGTCCAACTGCTCAGCCCCTTGCAGCCCCGCCTGATCATCGTCTCCGGCCCTGAAGGCAAGGGCATCCAGTAACAGTTCCCCTCGCCTTTCTCGTGCCGCTGAAAAGCCACCTTAGTTCCGTCCGGCGAGATGATGCCGCGGCTCTCGCGATTCGGCGACGCCAGCAGCGGACGTTCGGCGCCGGTCTTCATGTCGCGATACCAGAGATCGTAGTCGCCTTCCCGGTTGGCGACAAACACCATCTTCGAACCATCCCGGCTCACGGTAGGAAACATGGCGTCGCTGTCCCACTGAAGCACCGGTTTGGGATCGCCTTTTACGACGCCTTGAGCGGCATCCATCGGGAGCGCATAGATTGTGGTGACATTGAACCCCGTGGAAAACGGGATCACGCGCCCATCGTACGATGACGGTCCGGGATGTTCCCGCGTACCGTAGGTGACCTGCACAGGCGAGCCGAGAACCTCCCCGTCATTCGACATCCGCACGTAGCAGATGTGCGATTCGCGCTGCCAGTTTCCAAAGATGACACGGCCGCCATCGGCCAGCCAGATTTTGGGATACGGCAGGCGCGACATCTTCTGAACCTTCTCCATTCCGCGCACGGGAACCGGCTTTCCGCCATCCACGGGCAGCAGGAGCCAGACCGCAGCGCCGACGATACCTATATAACTTCGGCCCTCACAAATGAGCAGCTTCTTGCCGTCCGGCGACCATACAGGCCCGGCCAGTGCGTTCTCCGTGTCGTAAATCTTCCGCGGAACGCCTCCCGCCGCCGGAATCACCCACACGGACTTGGTTCCCAAACTCGCGGTCCGGTAGGCGATGGATTTTCCGTCCGGCGAGAATTCGGGCGCGTACCCCGATTCCGTGAGCTGGCGCTCCTTGGCTCCCACTATGGACAGAACACAAATGCCGCCAAGCCGTTGGAAGACGACTTGTGTTCCGTCGGGTGAGAACTTCGACCAGGTCTCGCCAACCGCGGTGTTGGTGAGCCGGTGGGTTCGCCTCCCTTCACCGGCTGGATCCACAGGTCCCGATTGCCGCCGCGGTCCGACGAGTAGACCACATATTGGCCGTCCGGCGACACGGCGGGCAGCGTGCTGGCGCCTTTTCCCGTGGCGATTTGACGGAGCTGGTACTTGGGCGGAGCTGATGCGTTCCGCGAGACCAGCCACCAGATACCCGCCACCACAATCAGCGCCGCCACCGATGCGAACAGCCACGCCATGCGCCGGCTCTTGCGCGACGCCGGCGCGGCCAGGAGCTTGCCCGAATCCGATTCCTCCTTCAGCTCCTGTAAAGCGACCTTGAGGTCGTCCATGTGCTGAAAGCGGTGGGCGGGGTCTTTGTGCAGGCAGCGCGCAACGATCTTCCCCAGGTCGTGCGGGACTTCGGGCCCCAGAGGCTCCGGGTCCTTATGAATGATGGCCCCCAGGGTGGAGGCCTTGGACTCTTTCTGAAATGCCTGCCGCCCGGTAACCATCTCGTACAGCACCGCCCCGAAACTGAAGATGTCCGAGCGGGCGTCCAGCCGCTTGCCCTCCGCCTGCTCCGGTGACATGTAGGCGACCGTGCCCACGATGGTGCCTTCCTCGGTAGCGGGCCTGATGGTGTGGGTGGTTCCGTCCTCATCGAGGGGCGCCGCCTCGGTGAGCTTGGCAAGGCCGAAGTCCAGCACTTTCACCAGGCCATCCGGGGTGACCATCACGTTCGCGGGTTTCAGGTCCCGGTGAACGATGCCGGCCGCGTGCGCCTTCGCGAGCGCCTCCGCGATCTGCACGCCGTACTTGAGCGTTTCGCCGAGCTTCAGCCCCTTGCGCCCGATCAACTCGCCCAGGGTCTTGCCCTGGACGTGCTCCATGGCGATGTAGTCGACGCCGTCCTGCTGGTCGATGTCGTAGATGTGAACGATGTTGGGGTGATTCAACGCCGAGGCGGACTGGGCTTCCTGGACGAACCTTCGTTTGCGCTCGGGGTCCGCCACTTTCTCCGGTGGAAGGACCTTAAGGGCAACCGGGCGGTTGAGATGGGTGTCCCGGGCCTTGTACACGATGCCCATGCCGCCTTCGCCGAGCTTCTCGAGGATCTGGTAGTGCGAAATCGATTTGCCGACCATGGCCACGCTCCTGGACGCAAAATCAGATTATTTCGTCCGATTCTACAGCAACGAGACGCCGGCTTGTAGTGGATATTTACCCCGTTCTACGGTAAAAAGAGCGGCATGCGGCTCTGGCACTTGATGGTCCTGGCGGCGGCTCCGGGTCTCTCCGGCGGGGCGGACTGGCTCCAGGAGCCCGGCTACATCGTCGCCAGAGAGGGCGGTCGCTGGGTCGTGCAGAAGCCCGCGCCCGGGGGGCAGCCGCCGCTGGTCATCTCGCGGCACCCGCGCCGGGAGGCGGCGGAATTTCGTGCCAAGGCCCTCCCGCGTGTACGGTTCAGCGGTTTGTTCGTGCGCTTCGATCCGCGCACCCACGCCAGGACCGTGATCGCCGATTGGACCGCCGAGGAGGACGCCCGGCGTATCGACGCGGACCTCCGCGGGATTCTGAGCCGGTTTGCGCCCGCGGCCGCGCGGGAATTCCTTCCCTCGACTCCGCTTTACATGGCGCGGCTGTCCGGCGCCACCGGCCACACCGCGGAGGACAGCGGGGATGCCACAAGGTTTGTCATCTACCTGGACCCCTTCCGCGCAACCGGACGCCTGCACGCGGCGGCCACCATCGCACACGAGCTGGCGCATGTCCAGCGCTACCGGGCGCGCGGTTTCCACGCCAACCGCGCCGCCGCCGTGTTGACGAGAAGGGACTTTGTCCTGCTCGGGCTGGCCGACGAATTCGCCGCGTTCCAGGCCGAAGCCGGTATGGTGCGCGCGTTTCTCGAAAACCTGGAGAACGCAGAGGCGCGCCGCGCGGCTCGGGAGGCGCTGCGCAAGCCGGAACTCAGGTGGCCGCCCGCGCTGATCGCCATGTTGGGATCCGGAGAGCGCACCGAGGCAGAGGCCCGCCGCCAAATCGTTCTGGACGTGGAACGCATTGCCGGCCGCTACTGGGACTCGCGGCACGGAGACGCGCTCGATCCCTCGCTGCGGGCGCCGATACACGACTGGTACACGGGCTCGCGCGAGTGGCGGCAGATCGCGGCCCAACGGCCGCAATTCACTTTCCGGCGAACTGACTCTTGGCCTTCTCCGTGACGGTCCACAAGTAAATCGTGCGCCAGTCGAGCGTGATCTTCTCGTCCGGTTCCCAATCGCCCATATCGAATTGGTGGGAGACGATCCGGGAACCCACCTTCAGGTCCTTCAGCAGTTTCGGGCGCAGCTTCAGGTTGACTTCCGGCAGCAGGTAGAGAGTGACGATGTTGGCGTCGTGGAAATCGGCCTCGAACAGGTTGCCGAGGATGAATTTCACCTTGCCGGCGACGCCGGCCTCTTGGGCGTTTTCGTTGGCTTCCTTGATGCGCTCAGGATCGATGTCGTAGCCGGTGCCGCGCGCCGCTCCGAACTTCTTGACGGCCATGACAACGATGCGGCCGTCGCCGCAACCGAGGTCGTAGTGTACGTCGCCGGGTCCGACTTTGCCGAGCTTGAGCATGGCCTCGACAACTTCAGGAGGCGTGGGGACGTAGGGAACGTCCTTGTGAACTTCGGAATCCTGCGCGGCCACCGGCACGGCTGCCGCGAGCGCCATGGCCAGAGCCGCCGCAAAAGGGCGAATCGGGAAATTTAGATTCATAGCTAGATTTTGACGCGATACTGGGTACAATAGCGAGCCCGTTTTCAACAAACCCCTTTCAAGCCGTGCGTGCGGTTTTCCCGCACGCGGCTTAACGAGTCCGTGATCGCAGAACTGCACCACCAGCCCTTACCCACTGGCTATCTGGACTACCTCCGGCTCAAATTCTAGCAAACCGCCAGCCCTCTGCCGAATGATGCTCAAAATGTGCATGATCGCGATAATGGAACCAGTGCGCGCCGGTATTCAGCGGATGGGCGAGGGCCGCTCGCATGAACCCGGTGAAAGCCTCCGCCCGTTCGGCCTGGTTGGATCGGCCATGCGGACGCGATAGCGGTCCAGCACCTCCGAGGCAAGCGCGGTGCAGCCGGCATCGAAGTGGGTCTTGTGAACGACGATGATCTGCTTCAGCCGGGCGGAGGCGGCGGCCGGGAAGGCCATCGCCGCCGCCAGGGTGGTCAAAAGGAATCGCTGCATGCCGGGTCAGAACCGCAGTTTCAGCGCAATCTGCATGATGCGTCCGTCGCTGGCGGACGTGATCTTGCCGAAGTTGGGGCTCGTGCGGTCCTGGCTGTTGGTGTACGAGTTGGTGATGCGGATCAGGTCGAAATTCGC
>JBHGBM010000093.1:0-21490 GCA_041946965.1 Bryobacteraceae bacterium | reverse complement strand
ATCGGGCCCAACTGCCCGGGCATCATCTCGCCGGGGAAGTGCAAGGTGGGCATCATGCCCGGCCACATTCACAAGGAAGGCAACGTGGGGGTGGTGTCGCGCTCGGGCACCCTCACCTACGAAGCCGTGTGGCAGTTGAGCAACCTGGGGCTGGGGCAATCCACCTGCATCGGCATCGGAGGCGATCCGATCGTGGGTACTAACTTCGTGGACGCCATCAAGCTTTTCAATGAAGACCCGGGGACGAGTGCGATCGTCATGATCGGGGAGATCGGCGGCAACGCCGAAGAGACCGCGGCGGCCTACATCCGCGAGAATGTGAAGAAGCCGGTGGTGGGCTTCGTGGCGGGCCAGACGGCGCCGCCGGGACGCCGCATGGGCCACGCCGGCGCCATCATTTCGGGCGGCTCAGGCAAAGCCTCGGACAAGATCCGCGCCATGCAGGCAGCGGGCATCACAGTTTGTTCCTCGCCGGCCGAGATCGGCGAAAAGGTCAAGAGTGTTCTATGAGCGTTCAACGCACTTTTTCCATCATCAAGCCGGATGCCGTCGCCGCCGGGCAGGCGGGGGAGATCCTGTCGGTCATCGAGAAGGCCGGTTTCCGGATTTTGGGCCTGCGCATGACGCAGCTCAACCAGCAGGAGGCCGAGGGCTTCTACGCCGTGCACCGCGGAAAGCCTTTCTTTGCCAGCCTGGTGAAGTTCATGACCGAGGGCCGCATCATCGTCATGGCGCTCGAGCGCGAGGACGCCATTGCAAAACTTCGGGAAGTGATGGGCGCCACCAACCCGGCCAACGCCGCCGAGGGAACTATCCGCAAGCGCTTCGCCGCCAACATCGAGCGGAACGCCATCCACGGCTCGGACGCTCCAGAGACCGCCGCCGTCGAACTGGCCTATTTCTTCCCCGCCATCGACCTGCTGTAGCGCGACTTCGGGCCGCCTCGCCGGGTTTATGGGTTTAGCCATGCGTTTTCTTTTGGCTTTCTTGGGCTTGGCGGGGGGGCTGGGCGCGCAGGTGTGCATCCCTTCGGTTCGTCTGCAACCAGCCGGGTCGGCTGCCGCCGTGCTGGGCGATACCAGTTGCCGTCTGGCGGACGGCTCTTTATACACGGAGTTTTCCCTGGTTCTGCCGGTGCGCGGGAAGCTCGCGTTGGACGCCGTCGCCATGGATTTCGCGCCCGTGGCCGTTGTGCGGGACGGGGCAGGGCACGCCGTCGCCGCGGGCGGCAGCATCCGGGCTCCGCTCGAAGCGGGCGCGTATCGGGTCGCCGTGCGGGCGCCCTCGAAGGATCAGCGAGGCGAGTTCACGGTGCGCACGGACTTCGCCCCGGAGCCCGGCACCATGTGCCGCGAGGCGGCTCCCATCGGTCTGAACGACGCGCTCACGGCGCGGCTCGGCGATTCGAGTTGCCGCACACCGGGTGGAACCACTTACGGCGCGTTTCGCGTCACGGCGCTCGGTCCCGGCACGCTCGACATCTCAGGGGAGGGCGGGGAAATCGCCCCCACTCTCATCCTGCGCGGCGCTGACGGCCGCGCGCTGGCCTCCGCCGAGGCGCGGCTCAGCTACGAATTGAAGGCCGGCGAGACCTACACCATCGTCGCGCTCTCGCAGCAGGCGGGCGGTTACGCGCTGAAGACGGCTTTCGCGCCCAACAACGGCGAAGCCTGCCAGCCCCTGAAGACGTTCACCGATTCCGACGAGCACAAGGGAACCATCGCGGAGGGCGGCTGCTCCATCACGGACGTCAACAGCGAGGAGACCATTTATTACAACTGGTACGAGGTTCGGATCCCGGAACCAGGCCTCGCCGACTTGCGCGTGCTGGCGTCAGGTTTCGAGCCCGCGCTGGCGCTATTCGCGCCGGACGGCAGCGTAATCGCCTACGATGCGAATCAGGCCGCGGTACGCCAGCAATTGCCCCCCGGGCGGTACAACGTGCTGGTGTACAGCGCGGCGCCGAAAGGCGCCTACACGCTCCAATACACATTTCGCGCCGGCCCGCCCGAAATCTGCCCGCTGCTCACGTTGAACTCCGGAGACCGCCTCACCGGTTCGGTGAGCGCGGCCTCCAGTTGCCGCACCGCGGATGGGGTGGCGAACACTTACCAGATCACCACTGCCGCGCCGGGTACGCTGGCCATCGCCATGACCAGCGGGGATTTCGATACTTTTCTGTCGCTCCGCGATGCCAATGGCAGTCGCATCGTCGCCGATGACGACGGTGGCGGGGGAACCAACTCGCTGCTGTATGCGGACCTGCCCGCCGGCACGTATACGCTGGTGGCCGCCACGCTCGACGCCCCGGGCGGCTACAACCTCGGATATAACTTCGCCCCTGTCAACCTCGCTCCCTGCACGAACGTTCCGCAGCTTGGGGCGGGATACGTGGGCTACCTGGACGCGAAGAGTTGCCGCGCCGCCAACGGACAACCCGCGGATTTTTACCAGTTCACCACGCCCTCGGACGGCACCGTGGCGCTTACCATGTCCTCGCCTTATCTCGACAGTTATCTGGAACTGACCGATCCCAACGGCAACGTGCTGCGGCGCGATGACAACAGTTGGGGTTACGGCGACGCCGTGCTCGTGCAGTACCTGCCGGCGGGGACCTACCGGGTGACGGCGCGCGCCGCGGAGGCCTCCGTCCCCGGGCTCTATGAACTGCGCGCCTATTTCGCCGCGGGGGACCGCCCCGCCGCCTGCGGGTGGGCCCGGCCGCTCGCCATCGGGGCGACCTTTGAAGGGCGCCTCAACCTCACCTCCTGCGAGTACGCGGACTACACGCTCGCCGATCTGTACGAAATTTCGCTCGAGGCCGGCGCCAAGGTGGAAGTGAAGCTGGCGAGTACGGAGTTCTACGGCGCCCTGGTGTTGCTGGACGGTCAGGGCAACGTCATCGACGCCGACGACGGCTCGGACGGCTCCGCCTCGCTGGACGAGAACCTGACGCCCGGAACCTACTACATCGCCGCGAAATCCGCCCTCGGATATAGCGGCGGAGCGTATCGCCTGTCCATCGCTCACGCCCAACAATAGCAACGCGCTCCGCACCGCCCACGTCCATCCTGTTGGAAGGTTCTTTCCGGTTTTGGCGCCGGCGCCTGCCGGTTTGCCGCCCGGTGGACACGCTCCTCCGAGTGCCCACCGGGCATTTTTTTATAAGCGGGGACGGGCTCGACCAGCGTCCACTTCTTCTCGCGCGCGCCGAAACGCAAGCTGGCGCGGGTGATGCGCGCCGGCCGGCGGGCTTCAAAGCGCGCCAGCGCTCCGAGAGCGTCCAGCACACCGGCGATTTCGGGTGAGAGAAACTCTCCGCACACGCGATGGCGGGGCAGCGCGGAACGCTCATAGAGTGTGACTTCGCTTCCCCGGTCGAGCGCCGCGATGGCCGCGGCGCAACCGGCCGGCCCCGCCCCGATCACCCGTACTTCGCGCATCTCAGTCCAGTTATAGCGTGGCAGAATGAAAATGGCATGACAGGACTTATCCGGATTGTGCTGTTCGCCTGGCCGCTGCTGGCCGCGGCGCAGGATGTGCGGGAATTCGAGAAGAAAGTCACCGAATTTACCCTGACCAACGGCCTGCACTTCATCGTGGTGGAGCGGCACGAAGCCCCGGTTGTTTCTTTTCACACCTATGTCAACGCCGGGTCCGTGGACGATCCTTCCGGCGCCACGGGCATCGCGCACATGTTCGAGCACATGGCCTTCAAAGGCACCCAGAGCATCGGCACGCGCAACTGGCTCGAAGAGAAGAAGGCCATCGAAGCCGTCGAGCAGGCTTATGACGCGCTCGAAGCCGAGCGCAACAAGGGGCCGCGCGCCGATGAGGCCAGGGTGCGGGCCCTCGAGGCGCGCGTGAAGCTCGAACGCACCAAGGCGGAGGCCTACGTCGAGCCGAACATGTATCCGCGCATCATCGAGGAGAACGGCGGAGTGGGGCTCAACGCGGGCACCGGCATGGATGCCACAGAGTATTTCTACAGCCTGCCTTCGAACCGCATCGAGCTGTGGTTTCTGCTGGAGTCGCAGCGTTTCATCCAACCCGTGTTCCGCGAGTTTTATAAAGAGCGCGACGTGGTGATGGAGGAGTACCGTCAGCGCGTGGAGTCGGACCCGCAAGGCAAGCTGCTTCAGGCGTTCCTGGCGACGGCCTTCATGGCGCATCCGTACCGGCGCATGGGGACGGGCTGGCCGGCCGACATTCAGAACCTGCGCCGCCGCCATGCCACCGCATTCTTCGAAACCTATTACGCCCCCGGGAACATCACTATAGGCATAGCGGGCGATGTGAACCCCGCCGAAGCCAGAAGACTCGCGGAGAAATATTTCGGTCCGATGCCCGCTCGCCCGTTGCCGCCGCTGCTGCACACACTCGACCCGCCGCAAAGCGGCCCCAAGAGCGCCGAAGTCCAATCGCCCGCGCAGCCGGTGGTCATCATCGGCTACAAACGTCCTGACCAGCAGAGCAAGGACGACCCGGTGTTCGACATGATCGCAGGCATTCTGGCCGGCGGGCGCACCGGTGTGCTCTACCGCGAGATGGTGCGCGACAAGCGCATTTCTCTGGTGGCGCAGGCCGAAAGTTCCTTTCCCGCTGGAAAATATCCGAACCTGTTCGTCTTCTTCCTGGCGCCGTCGCTCGGCCACACGGTGGAAGAGAACACCAAGGTCTTTTACGACATCCTGGAGCGTTTCAAGAGCGAAAAGGCCACCCCGGAGGAGCTCGCGCGCGTGAAGGCCAAGAGCCGCGCGGGCCTGATCACGCGGCTGGCCAGCAACCCCGGGCTTGCGGCGCTGCTGCCCGCCTACTACGCCATCTACGGCGACTGGCGCAAGCTCTTCACCTCGCTCGAAGACATCGACCGGGTGACCGCCGAGGACGTGCAGCGCGTCGCCCGGCAGTACTTCGTGAACGACACGCGCACGGTTGCGTACCTGTTCCAGCCCAAGGCTCAGCAGGGAGGTGCGAAGTGAGGACCGCGCTGTTCGCCGCCGCCTTATTCGCCTGCGTCGAGTCGATGGCGCAGACTCCCAAGCCGCCGGCCGGGAAGGCGCCCGCCGCCGGTCCAGTGCTCCAGTTCCCGCCGCTGAAACCCATCCCGGTGCCCAGCGTCGCCACCTTCAAGCTTTCCAACGGCATCAGGCTGTACCTGCTCGAAGACCACGAACTCCCCGTCGTCAACGGCGTGGCCCGCATCCGCACGGGGAACCTCTTCGACCCGGCGGACAAGGTGGGGCTTGCCACCATTGCGGGCATGGTGCTGCGCACCGGCGGCACCAAGTCGAAGACCGGCGATCAGCTCGACCAGGAATTGGAAGACATGGCGGCCCGCGTGGAAAGCGGCATCGGCGAGACCAGCGGCTCAGTGTCGTTCTTCGCCCTGAAGGAGAAAGCCGGCCCGGTGATGGAGATCTTCCGCGACGTGCTCACCTCGCCGGAATTCCGCCAGGACCGCATCGAGCTTGCGCGGACGCAGATCCGCAGCGGCATCTCCCGGCGCAATGACGATGCCGGCGCCATCGCCCAGCGCGAATTCACCAACCGCGTGTACGGCCCTAACACTCCCTACGGCTGGCAGATGGAGTACGCTACCGTGGACCGCATTACGCGCGGCGACCTTCAGAGTTTTCACAGCCGCTACTTTTTCCCTGCCAACATTATGCTGGCGGTCTGGGGCGATTTCGACACCGCCGCCATGAAGGACCAGGTCGAAAAGCTGTTCGCGGGCTGGAACGTCAAGCAGCCGCCGGTCCCTCCGTTTCCTCCCGTGCAGGCGCAGCCGGCGCCCGGCGTGTTCCTCGCCTCGAAGCAGGACGTGACCCAGACTTTCTTCACCCTGGGGCACCTCGGCGGCGAGTTGCGCGACCCGGATTACGCGGCGCTGGAGATCATGGCCGACATCCTCGGCGGAGGCTTCCGCAGCCGCCTGGTGCAGCGCGTGCGCAGCCGCATGGGAGCCGCGTACAACGTCTCGGCGGCATGGGCCGCGGACTACGATCACCCCGGGCTGTTCGAAATCTCCGGCAGCACCAAGTCGCTTTCCACGCTCGACACGCTTAAGGCCGTGCGCGAGGAAGTGGAGCGCATCCGCACCACCGAGGTCAGCGGCGAGGAGCTGGAAACCGCGCGCCAGACCGCGCTGAACAGCCTGGTGTTCGCTTTCGACACCAAAGCCAAGACGCTCGGCCGCCTGCTCACTTACGAGTACTACGGCTACCCGCGCGATTTCATCCAGCGCTACCAGAAGGCGTTGGCGGCGGTCACCAAGGCGGACGTCCTGCGCGCCGCCCAGAAACACATAAACCCCCAGAACCTCACGATTGTTGCCGTGGGCAATCCCGTGGAATTCGGCCAGCCGCTCACCGGACTCGGACTGCCGGTCTTGCCGATCGACCTGACCATCCCCGAGCAGGAGCGCGCCAAGACCACTCCCGAATCCGCGGCCCAGGGTAAGGCGCTGCTTTCCAAGGTGCAGCAGGCCGTCGGCGGCGCGGAGAAACTGGCGGCGGTGAAGGACATGGTGGAGCAGATCGAATTCCAGGTGGACCCGGCCGCCGGCGGCATGCGGGTCGAGCAGACCGACCGATGGATCGCGCCCAACCACTTCCGGCAGGACAGCCTCTTTCCCGCCGGGAAGGTGGCGGCGTACTCCGACGGGCAGACCGGCTGGATCGTCACCCCGCAGGGCTCCGGGCCGCTGGCCGGCCCGCAATTGCAGCAGGTGCGCGGCGACCTGTTCCGGCTCTATTTCCGCCTGCTTCTGAGTGACCGGATTGCGGAGCGCACCGTCAATTACATTGGCGACGGCACGCTGGAGATATCCGGCCCATCGGGCGAGGCGGCCCGCCTGGTGGTGGATGAAGCCACCGGCATGCCGCGGAAGGTGATCTACGAGTCGGTGCACGTCTCCGGTCCGCCCATCACGGTGGAAGACCAGTACGTTCACTTCCAGGAGGTGGACGGGATCAAGGTGCCGCGGCAGATCACCATCGTCCAGGGCGGACGCAAGTTCGCGGAAGTGACCGTGAAGGACTACAAGCTGAATGCCGGCTTGAGTGTGGACGAATTAAGCAAGAGACCATGAGAATCATTTTTTCCGTTTTGCTCGCGGCCATGCCGCTGCTTTCTTGGGCGCCGGACCGCGGCCGCCAGGTGATGGATGAAACTCTGAAGGCGCTTGGCGGCGAGAAGTTTCGTTCCGTGGAAGATCGCGTGGAGTCGGGCCGGGCGTACTCGTTCTACCGCGAGCGGCTTTCCGGCCTTTCGGTAGCCAAGATTTACACCCGCTACCTGACGCCTCCTGAGCCGCCCACCCCCGATTTCTTCGGGGTGCGCGAGCGCCAGGCTTTCGGCAAGAACGAGGACTACGGCTACCTGTTCAACGAACTCGGCGGGTGGGATGTGACTTTCCGCGGCGCGCGCCCCATGCCGGAAGACATCCTCGCACGATACCGCGATACCACCCGGCGCAACATCTTCTACATCCTGCGCGAGCGGCTGGGCGAACCCGGCATGGTCTTCGATTACCGCGGCACGGACATCATCGAAAACCAACCCGTGGAAATCGTGGACATCACTGACGCGGAGAACCGCACCGTCACCGTTTACATCAATCGGACCACCAGGCTGCCCGTGCGGCAGGTGTACATCCGCCGCGACCCCAAGACCGGCGTCCATCAGGAAATCACCTATTTTTCCAAGTACCGGGATGTGGGCGGGGGCGTGATGTGGCCGTTCGCCATCGAGCGCGAGCGCGACGGCGAGAAGATATACCAGATGTTCGCCGACGCGGTGACCATCAACTCCGGTCTGAAGGACGATCTGTTCACCCTGTCAGCCGATACCAAGCTCCTGAAGCCGGCCAGGTAGGACCAAACCGGCCCGGCCGGGCTGACGGCTGAACGCTGAAAGCTTTGCTACACTTGAGCTTTGCCATGACAGTCCAGGAAATTCGCGAGCTGATACACCTGGCCAAGGAAACCGGTGTGGCCTCGTTGGACGTGCAGCGCGGAGAGAATCGCGTGCGTATCCGGCTTCCCCATGCCGTGCCGCACCTCGCCGTGCACGCCGAGCCTGCCCCGGCGGTCCACGCGGCCGCCGCCTCCGTTCCGGCTCCCGTCCCTGCCGCCGCAGCCGAAACCAAGGAGAAGGAACCCGACGCCTCCCTCGCGCTGGTGAAATCGCCCATCGTCGGCACGTTCTACGAAGCTCCCTCGCCCGGCGCGCCTCCCTTTGTGCGGGTGGGCGAGCGCGTGCAGCCGGGCAAGGTGCTCTGCATCATCGAGTCCATGAAGCTCATGAACGAGATTGAGGCGGAAGTCGCCGGGGTGGTCGAAAGCAAGCTGGTGATGAACGGCCAGCCGGTGGAGTATGGGGAGGCTTTGTTTGCCATCCGCCCCGTTTAAGAAGGTCCTGGTTGCCAACCGCGGTGAGATTGCGCTGCGTGTGATCTGCGCTTGCAAGGACTTGGGCATCGAAACGGTCGCGGTGTATTCGGAGGCGGACCGCTACAGCCTCCACGTGCGCTTTGCGGACCAGGCCATTTGCATCGGGCCGGCGAAGAGTGCGCGCAGCTACCTGGACATTCCCTCCATCATCAGCGCGGCGGAAATTTCGCATGCCGACGCCATTCACCCCGGCTACGGTTTCCTGAGCGAGAACGCCGGGTTTGCCGAGGTTTGCGAAGCGTCCGACATCAAGTTCATCGGCCCGCGCCCGGAGGTCATCCGGCTGATGGGTGTCAAGGAGCGCGCCCGCGCCTTCATGCGCGATGCCGGCGTGCCCGTGCTTCCCGGCTCCAGCGGGGTTCTCAAGAGCGCCGACGAGGCCCTGGAATGCGCCCGGGGGATCGGGTACCCCGTGATCCTGAAAGCTTCCGCCGGCGGCGGAGGCCGCGGCATGCGGGTGGTGCGCGACGCCGCCGAACTGCCTCCGCTGTTCACCCAGGCGCAGCAGGAGGCGGGCGCCGCCTTCGCCTGCGCCGACGTGTACCTGGAGAAGTACATTCAGGCGCCGCGCCATATCGAGTTCCAGGTGCTGGCCGACGAACACGGCGAGGTGGAGGTGCTGGGCGAGCGCGAGTGCAGCATCCAACGGCGGCACCAGAAGCTTCTGGAAGAATCGCCCTCCCCGGCCATGACTGCGGAATTGCGCGCACGCATCGGGGAGCCGCTGCGGAAGGCCATCGCGGCCTCCGGCTATGCCAACGCGGGTACGGTCGAGTTCCTCATGGATGAAACCGGCGCGCTGTACTTCATCGAGGTGAACGCGCGCATCCAGGTGGAGCACCCCGTAACCGAGTTCGTCACCGGGGTGGACCTGGTGAAATCGCAGATCCTGATCGCCGCGGGCGAAAAACTACGGAGCGTGCTGACCCGGCCGGTAGAGATTCGCGGGCACGCCATCGAGTGCCGCATCAACGCGGAGAATCCGCAAACCTTCGTGCCCTCGCCCGGCCGCATTACCGGGTTGAACCTGCCCGGAGGCATCGGCATACGCGTGGACACGGCGGCCTACCACGATTGCGTGATTCCGCCCTACTACGACTCGCTGGTGGCCAAGCTGATCGCTTACGGAGGCGGCCGGGGCGAAGCCATCCGGCGCATGAACCGCGCGCTGGAGATGTTCGTGGTGGAGGGGATCCATACATCGATTCCGCTGCACCAGCGCATTCTCGCCGATGCGGACTTTCAGGCGGGGCGCTTCGATACCAACTTCATCCAACGTTTTCTGGCCGAGGACCCGGCAGCCGTCCGGCCCGCACGAGGCTGAGGATCGCCAGTTCCTGCCGGCAGCGGCCCACTTGCGCTCCGACTGCGTGCAGCGGCTGGGCGCAGCGCCCCAGCATCCACCTCGATTCCGCCTCCTCCAGGCGCGCCGGCGTGGTCAGCGTGTCGCGGTAGTGATCGAGAAGCGTGTTGTAGGTGCGTTGGAAGCGGTACATCGCGGAGGTGATGCGGTCGAGATCGATGAGTGCGTCGGGCGCGCACCACCGTTCCACGTTCGCCGCCGCCGCAACGAAATCGGCGAGAATAAACGCGCTGTCCGGCTCGAGGCCGGGCTCCAGCGCTTCCATAGCGGCCTGAACCTGCCGGCAGATCGCGATCAGGCCGCGCAAGGCGCTCTCCATCGGCATGGGTTCACATCCGTTCGGGTCCGCGGGGCGGATCTGCTTCTTCAGTATGACGCAGAGGTTCGCGTCATCACAATGCGGGGCGCGGGAAACGGGATGATAGGATGAATCATATGGCTCCAAACCAGGCCGGGCAGATGCCCCGGCTGCCCATTCCGGGCGTGAAGAATCTGATTGCGGTGGGTTCCGGCAAAGGGGGAGTCGGCAAGACCACGGTTTCCGTGAACCTCGCCGTGGCGCTGGCCAAACTCGGCCACAGCGTGGCGTTGATGGATGCCGACGTATACGGGCCCAACGTGCCGCTGATGATGGGGATCAACCGGACTCCCATGGCCCACGGCGACCGTATCAAGCCGCTCGAGCAATACGGCGTGAGGCTGATGTCCATGGGTTTTCTGAACCCCGGCGACAAGCCGCTGGTCTGGCGCGGCCCCATGCTCCACAGCGTGATTCAGCAGTTCCTGCGCGGCGTCGATTGGGGGGAGGTGGATTATCTCGTCATCGACCTGCCGCCCGGCACCGGAGACGTGCAACTCACACTCATCCAGACCGCGCCGATTACCGGAGCCATCGTGGTCACCACGCCCAGCGACGTTTCGCTCGAAGACGCGCGCAAGGCCGTGCACATGTTCAACCAGGTGAAGGTGCCCATCCTGGGCATCGTGGAGAACATGAGTTACCTGGTGTGCCCGCACTGCAACCAGCGCGTGGACGTGTTCAGCACCGGCGGCGGCCGCCGCACCGCGGGCGAGATGGACGTGCACTTCCTTGCGGAGCTGCCGCTCAACCCGGAGGTACGCATCGGCGGCGACACGGGAAAGCCGGTCGTGCTGCGCGGCGCCGGTCATCCGGAAGCGGCGGCATTTCTCGAAATGGCGCGCAATACCGTCGCGCGGGCGGAGGAAACCTCGCGCGAGACCGGGCCGGCGATCGAGATTACCGACTAACCTACGCTTTCGCCTTCTGCGCCGGCAACTCGCAGGCGGTCACCGAAGACTGGAAACTGGCGCGGTGCGAGCCATCGCAGAACGGCTTATTTCCCGACTGTCCGCAGCGGCAGAGCGAGATGGCGGCGCGTTCACCCAGTCCGAAACGGTTCCCCTGAGCGTCGCAGATTTCGAATTCGCCCTCGATGCGAAGCGGGCCATTGTTGCTCACTGTGATTCTGGTGGCCATACCCCCGCATCTTATCAGAGGCGCGTTCCACAGCATGTTGGCTTACTCGGCACATCAAAAAACTTGCGCTTTTTTTGTGTGATGATATAGACAATCAGACCCCTATATCGTAAACTGAAACTAATACAGACAGCATCCCTGGCGACGAAACCCCTCCGTCGCCAACCCTCTGAGTGCAAAGGCCCCGGAACCCAGCCGGGGCCTTTTGATTTTGGCGGTCTGTGCAGAAGTACGGGAACCTTGCGGTTCCGAATCCTCGGCCTGGTCAGCCGGCCGCGACGCCTTCCTCGACGCGATCCTCAGCCGTTAGTAGGTGGCCCGCCCGCCGCTCGCGTCATAACACTGTCCGGTCACGAACGAGCAATCCGGGCTGGCGAGGAAATGCACCACTGCCGCGATCTCCTCCGGCTTTCCGGTGCGGCGCATGGGGATGCGTTCGGTCATGTATTCCACCTGCGCCGGAGTGAGCTGGTCGAGAATGCGGGTGCGCACCACGGCCGGCGCCACGGCGTTCACGCAGATGCCCTCGGTGGCGACTTCCTTGCCGAGCGACTTGGTGAACGCGATGACCCCCGCCTTGGTGGCGGAATAGCCGGTCATGTTGGGGTTGCCCTCCTTGCCGGCGATGGAAGCGATGTTGACGATGCGGCCGTACTTGCGGCTGCGCATGTGAGGGATCACGGCGCGGCAGCAGTAGAACACGCCGTCGAGGTTGATGGCGATGATGCGGCGCCAGTCCTCGTCGGTCTGGTCCCACAGCGGAGCCGCGCGGCCCGCGATTCCCGCGTTGTTGACCCAGATGTCGATGCGGCCGGTGCGGCCCAGGATCTCCTGGACCGCTCCTTCCACCGACCCGCGCCGGGTCACATCCAGGGCGACGGCGAACGACCCGCCGCCGATGGACTGCGCCACCTTCGCGGCGCCATCCATATCGAGATCGGCCACGGCGACCGCGGCGCCCGCGCGGGCCAGCCGCCGGGCGACCGCTTCGCCGATTCCGGTGGCGGCGCCGGTGACGGCCGCCGTCTGGCCCGTCAGGTCGAAGTACATGGCGGTCTACTCTTCTTCGCGCACGACCTGCACGATGATTTCGGCCGGCACCTCGCGGTGCAGCCGCACCTCCACCTTGAACTCGCCCAACTGCTTGATGGGCTCCTCCAGGTGGATCTTGCGCCGGTCGATGGTGAAGTTCTTCGCCGCGAGCGCCTCGGCGATGTCCTTGGCGGTGACGGAGCCGAAGAGCTGGTCGGCCTCGCCGGCTTTCTGCGCGATGGTCACGGTGACGCCGGTGAGCAGCTTGGAGAGGTCCTCGGCCTCGCTCTTCAGCTTAGCCTCGCGCCGCAGGTGCGCCTGGCGCTCCTGTTCCACGATCTTCTTGTTGGCCGCGGTAGCCTCCACGGCCAGCCGCTTGGGCAGGAGGTAGTTACGCGCGTAGCCCGCGGCCACGGTCACGACCTGCCCGCGGGTCCCCAGATTGTCGATGTCTTGCCTGAGAATCACTTGCATGTGGCGGTTCCCTCCTAAACGGACGCCGCGAACGGCAGCAGCGCGATATTGCGCGCCTTCTTGATGGCGTCGGTGAGCCGCCGCTGGTGCGGAGCGCAAACGCCGGAGATGCGGCGCGGAATGATCTTCCCGCGCTCGGCGATGAAAGCGTGCAGCAGCTTCACGTCCTTGTAATTGATATCGTCGATCTTCTCGACGCAGAACCGGCACACCTTCTTGCGCCGGAAGTACTGTTTCTTCTGCGTGGCGACGGCCTTGTCCGTCCCGGTGGGACGCTGCGCCGCGCTGCCCGGTCTTCCTTTTGTTTCAGCCATGGTTTTTCTCCTTCGCTACTCCCTCGGCTGTCCCGGCATGGGGGGCGCAGCCGGCGCGGCGGGGACGCCCGGCACGGCAGGCGCCGTCTCACCCGGCAGCATGGGCGCCGGCGCGGCCGCTTGCGGTTTGCGGTGGGCCCGCTTCTCGCGCTGCTTCCTGCGTTTTTCCAGGCGCTTCAAGGTTTCGTCGATGCGCACCGTCAGGAACTTGATCACCAGGTCGGAAACGCGCAGCCGGCGCTCCAGTTCCTTTACCAGCTCGGGGCCGGCGTTGAACTGAAACAGCACATACGCGCCCTCGCGGTAACGGCCCACGCGGTAGGCCAGCTTGCGCTTGCCCCACTTTTCCACTTTATCCAGCGTCCCGCCGCCGTTGGTGATGACCGATTGCATCTGTTCCACGAACTGATCGGCCTCCTCATCGGGGGCGTCGGGCTTGATGATGAACAACTCTTCGTAAATTCTCATGCTTCCTCTGCATTTGAGCCTTGGGCGCGACGATTGAACCTCGTCATGGCCTTTTCGACGCCCTCGGCAATTATGGACTCGACCGCCTCGGCCGCAAGCCCAAGCAGCTCGTCCAAAGCCTGCATTTGCGAACGGTGGAACGGCTCCAGAACGAACGCCGCGCCGTCGCGCACCGGGCGGCCGGGGTGAATCCCCAGCCGCACCCGGGCAAAATCTCCAGTCCCCAAACTGCGGATGACGGATTCCATGCCGTGGTGCCCCGCCGCCGAGCCTTTCGGCCGGACGCGCAGTGTGGGCCAGGGCAGGTCCAGCTCGTCATAGACGACCACGAGTTCCGCGGGACCGATCCCGTGCTTCTCCATCAGGGGAGCGAGCGAAGTGCCGCTCAGATTCATGAACGTCTGGGGCTTGGCCAGCATCACCGGGCGGCCGGCGATCTTCCCCATCCCCATGAGCGCGCCAGAATCCTTGCGCGTAACGCGCACCCCGTGTCTCTCCGCCAGCCGGTCCACCGTGAGGAATCCCAGGTTATGCGGCGTGAGCGCATACTCGGATCCGGGGTTTCCCAAGCCGGCGATGAGAAACATGGAGACGGGCTATTTCTTCTTGGCCTCGCCGCCCTCTTCCTCCTTCTTGCCCTTCTTGATGACCTCGGGCTCGGCGGCGGCGGCAGGGGCGCCCTCGGCCGGCGCGGCTTCGGCCGGCTTGGCCTCTTCTTCGCCGCGCAGCGCCACCACGTGCGCCAGCACGGTGTCCGCCGGGCTCAGAAGACGCATGGAGCCCGTCACCGAAACGTCGGAGGCGCGCATCGCATCGCCGATCATCAGCTCGGTCACGTCCACCGTGAAGTGTTCGGGGATCTCGTTCGGCAGGCACTCGATTTCGAGGCTGCGGCTCACCAGTTCCAGCAAGCCGCCCTGCTGCTTCACGCCCTTCGCGTCGCCCGTGGTCTGCACCGGAACGGTGACCCTGATCGGCTTCGAGAGGTCGATGCGCTTGAAATCCACGTGCAGCAGCGTGCCGCGGACGGGATCGGTCTGCTCGTCCACCAGCATGGCTGGCGCGGTTTCGCCGCCTTCGATGGCGAGATTGAAAATCGTGTTCGCTCCGCTGGCGCTGCGCATGATGCTCAGGATGTCTTTGGGATTGACCGCCACGGCGACGGGGTCTTTGTAAGCACCGTAAATCACGGCGGGGATCTTGCCCGCCGCGCGCGTGCGGCGCGCTTCGTTCTTGCCACGGGTGTCGCGCGGCGATGCGGACACCGTAATTTCCTTCTTCACTCTTTCGTCTCCTTCCGGCTCGCAAGTCCGTGAACGCCCTCACGGGCGCACCGTGGGTTGCGGCGGCCGGTTAATTTCGGCTAAATCCTAAATAAACAAAATGCTCACCGAAGTTTCTTCGTGGATCGATTGAATCGCCCTGGCCAGCAGCGAGGCAACCGACAGCGATTTGATCTTCGGCGACTTGCGTGCGTCGCCGGAAAGCGGGATCGAGTTGGTGAACACCACTTCCGAGATCGCGGACTTCTCAATCCGTTCGAGCGCCGGGCCCGAGAGCACGGCGTGGGTGGCGCAGGCCATCACGTTCGCCGCGCCGCGGTCGAGCAACGCCTCGGCGCCCTTCACCAGCGTGCCGGCGGTATCGATCAGGTCGTCGACGATGAGGCAGGTGTGGCCCGTCACCTCGCCCACCACGTTCATGACTTCCGCCACGTTGGCTTCCTCGCGGCGCTTGTCGATGACGGCCAGCGGCGCGCTAAGCCGCTTGGCAAAGGCCCGCGCGCGCTCCACGCCTCCGGCGTCGGGCGAAACCACCGTCACGTTCGGCAGGTTTCGCGGCCTGAAATAGTCGATCATCACCGGCGAGGAAAACAGGTGGTCCACCGGGATGTCGAAGAAGCCTTGAATCTGCGCGGCGTGCAGGTCGAGAGCCAGAATGCGGTCGGCGCCGGCGGTCTCGAGCAAACTCGCCACCAGCTTGGCCGAGATGGGCACGCGCGGCTTGTCTTTGCGGTCCTGCCGGGCGTAGCCGTAATACGGCAACACGGCGGTAATGCGCTCCGCCGAGGCGCGCTTGAGCGCGTCCATCATCAGCAAGAGCTCCATGAGGTTGCGGTCCACCGGGGTGCAGGTGGGCTGGATGACGAACACGTCCGCGCCGCGGACGTTCTCCTGAACCTGGACGTGAATCTCGCCGTCGGAAAACACCCGGACCTGGGCGCGGCCGAGCGGCAACGCCAGCGCCTGGCAGATTTCCTGCGACAAGGCGGGGTTCGCGTTTCCCGTGAAAATCTTGATGCGGTCGGGGTTCATCGCACGTACCGGCTTCGGGGCGGCCATAGGTTCTGGTTGAGGCTGTGTGGCCGCAACTGGCGCCACCACATGCTCCGGTAGCGCGCGCGGCTCACCAGCGAGAACGGAAAAACAGATACCTCTCTAATTGATTTTACGGCCCGAGCAAGTTTCTCCCGGGTGTCAAACAGCCCAAAGATCGCCGAGCCGCTCCCGGTCATCAGAACCGGCCTGCCGCCCAGCTTCGCGAGCCGCCCCTTGAGAGCCTTCAACTCCGGATACCATTCAAAAACAATGGGTTCGAAGTCGTTGGCGGGCGGCTCGTCAGTTTCTTCCCAGATGATCGACTGGAAACTAACTATTTTATTTTGTTGCGATTCGGCTGTCAAACGGGGGCTCAGTGCGCGGTAGGCTTCAGGGGTGGAAACGTGCACGCCAGGCGCCGCCACCAGGCCCCGCGCGGCCGGTAAGGGGGCCAGCGGATAGAGTTCCTCGCCACGGCCCGTCACCGCGGCGCGCCCGCCCAGCAGGAAGTACGGCACGTCGCTGCCGAGGCCGGCGGCGAGCCGCATCAGTTCCGGCAGCGGGATCTCGCCTCCGGCCAGGACCGGCAGCGCCAGCAGGACCGCCGCGGCATCCGTGGATCCGCCTCCCAGGCCCGCCCCCATGGGAATGTTCTTGTGCAACCCTAACTCCACGCGCCCGGTCCTGCGCATGGCATCGAGCACGGTGCGCGCGGCGCGCGCCACGAGGTTATCGGGAATGTCGATGTCGCTTTCGAGGCCGATCTGAGTGCGCGGCCCGGGCGTGAAGGCAAGATCGATCACGTCGCCCAGCGAAATTGTGTGAAAGATGCTGCGCAGCTCGTGAAAGCGATCCGGGCGCCTATATAACACGCGAAGGTCCAGGTTGATCTTCGCAAGCGCGCGCACACGCGCCCGGCGGGGCATGCTCATTTGTCGTATTGCAGCAGGGAGAACACGTCGTGGCCCTTCAGCCGGTCGCGCCCGTGCAGGAACGTCAGTTCGACCACGAAGCCGAGCCCGGCCACCTTGCCTCCCACCTGTTCCACCATACGCGCCACCGCCGCCGCCGTGCCGCCGGTGGCGAGCAGGTCGTCCACGATCAGCACGCGCTGGCCCTCCCGGATGGCGTCCTTGTGCATCTCCAGCGAATCGGTTCCGTACTCCAGGTCGTAGGTGACCCGGACGCACTCGGCGGGCAGTTTCTTCGGCTTCCGAACGGGCACGAAACCGGCTCCCAGCGCGTAAGCCAGCGCGGGAGCGAAGATGAAGCCGCGCGCTTCGATGCCCAGCACGGCATCGACCTGCACGCCCCGGTAGTGATTCCCCAGGGCGTCAATGGCGGCGCGGAATCCGCACTTGTCGCGCAGCAGCGTGGTGATGTCATAAAAGAGGATGCCCGGCTTGGGAAAGCCGGGGACCTCGCGAATCAGCTTTTTCAGTGCTTCCATCAGTCCTCGATCTGGAACGACCCGTACTCCCGCACGGCGGCTTCCTGCTCCTCCACGCCGCGCACATCGGACCAGCGCGGTCCCTTCCAGAGCAGGGAAGCCAGCTCCGAAATCTCTTCCGGCGTGCCCGCGGCGTAGACCTCTACGCGCCCGTCGTCCAGGTTCCGGGCGTAGCCCGTGATGCCCAACTGTTCGGCCGACCGCTGCACAAACCAGCGGAAGCCGACGCCCTGCACGCGCCCGCGCACGAAGTACCTGCGGGCAATCACACTTCTCCTGGGCATGAAAGTAATGAGAATACCACGGCGGCGCGCTATCGCCCGGCTTGGCTATATTGGGAGAAGAGAAAAGCCCGCCATGGCTGTCAAACCTGAAGGGATCAACAGTTGGCTCGAAGAGGAACTGTACCGCCAGTTTCTGCACGATCGCGCCACGGTCGATGAGAGCTGGAAGGCGCTGTTCGAGAGCGGGGCGCCCAAAGCGCCGGAACCGGCTCCCGCGCCCGCGCCGGCGGCGGGCGACATCACCCCCCTGCGGGGCGCGGCGGCGCGCATCGCGGAGAACATGGCCGCGAGCCTCTCCATCCCCACCGCCACCAGCCAGCGCACCATCGCGGTGAAGGTGATGGACGAGAACCGGCGCATCATCAACCAGCACCGGTCGCTCGCCGCACAAAGTAAGATTTCGTACACACACCTGATCGGCTGGGCCATCCTGAAAGCGCTGCGCGGCATGCCCAACCTGAACAACGCCTTCGCGGAGGGCCCCGCCAGGGTGATGCGCACCCGCGTCAACCTGGGCATCGCCATCGACGTGGAAGGCCGCGACGGCACACGCAACCTGATGGTGCCGAACATCAAGAACGCCGGCGAGCTGGATTTCGAGCGTTATGCCGCGGCGTTCGACGATATTGTGGCCCGCGCGCGCACCGGCAAGCTCGCCGCCGAAGATTTTCAGGGCACCACGATTTCGCTCACCAATCCAGGCACCGTGGGCACCATGTCCTCCCAGCCGCGGCTCATGGCGGGGCAGGGGGCTATCATCGCCTCGGGCGCCATCGACTATCCCGCCGCGTTCCTCGGCGTCACACCGGAAACCCGCGCCAGGCTCGGGCTCAGCAAGGTGATGACCATCACTTGCACCTACGATCACCGCGTGATTCAGGGCGCCGAATCGGGCATGTTTCTCGGCAGGATCCAAGCCCTGCTCGACGGCGCGGACGGCTTCTATGAAGAGATTTTCCAGCACCTGCGCATGCCGCACCGGCCCGTGCGCTGGGAACCGGACCGCCAGGGATCGCCGGCGCCGGAGCGCGACGTCGCCAAGCAGACCGGCGTCATCCAGCTCATCAACATGTACCGGGTGCGCGGGCACCTGATTGCCGACCTCGATCCGCTGGGCTCCGAGCCCGCCTACCACCCCGAGCTCGACCCGGTCACCTACGGGCTCACCATCTGGGACCTGGATCGCGAGTTCTACACCGGCACGCTCAGCGAAGCCTTGGGCGGAAAGGGCGGGCCGAAGCACGTGGCCACCCTGCGCGAAATTCTGGAGACCCTGCGCCAGACGTACTGCGGCAAGATCGGGTGCGAGTACATGATGATCCAGCACCCGGAGCAGAAGCACTGGCTCCAGCAGCGCATGGAGCCGCAGGCCAATAACTGGCCGCTCGAGCCCGCCGGGCGCGTGCACATCCTCGAGCGGCTGATTCAGGCCGAGGAGTTCGAGCACTTCCTGCATTCTCGCTTCGTGGGGCAGAAGCGTTTCGCGGTGGAAGGCGGCGAGACCGCGCTGGCCATCGTGGATGAAGTGCTGGAACGCGCCGGCGCGGCCAACGTCCACGAAGTGGTGATCGGCATGGCCCACCGCGGGCGGTTGAACGTACTGGCCAACATCATCAACAAGTCGCTCACCCAGATCTTCAGCGAGTTCGAAGGCGAGCTGGATCCGGCCAGCAGCCAGGGGTCGGGCGACGTGAAATACCATCTCGGCGCTACGGGCGTGCACGAGGCGGCCAACGGCGCGCAGATCGTGGTCTCGGTTTCGCCGAACCCCAGTCATCTGGAAGCCGTGGATCCGGTGGTGGAGGGCATCGTGCGTCCCAAGCAGGACCGGTTGGGCGACGCCGAGCGCGCGCGCGTCATCCCGCTGCTCATCCACGGCGACGCGGCCTTCGCCGGGCAGGGCATCGTGGCGGAGACGCTGAATCTTTCACAGCTAGAGGGCTACGCGACCGGCGGCACCATCCACCTGGTGATCAACAACCAGATCGGGTTCACCACCAACCCTGAGGAGTCGCGTTCCACACCCTATTCGACCGACGTCGCGCGCGGCGTGCAGGCGCCCATATTCCACGTGAACGGCGATGATCCGGAAGCGGCCATTCGCGTTGTGCAGATCGCCTTTGATTTCCGCCAGCGGTTCAAGAAGGACGTGGTGATCGACATGATCTGCTACCGCCGCCACGGCCACAACGAAGGCGACGACCCCAGCTACACGCAGCCCATCCTCTACCGCAAGATCAAGGACCACCCCTCGGTGGCGAAGCTGTACTCCGAGCGGCTGTTGCGGGACCGCGTGGTCACCGGCGAACAGGTTGCGGAGATGCGCCGCCGCGTGGTGGAGCGGCTGAACCAGGCGTATGACGAATCGCGCGCCAGGGCCGAGCGCTTCGAGCCGCAGGAGCTGAGCGCGGTTCCGGAGCAGGAGATCGGCGCCTCCCGGCCGCGTACCGCGGTGAACCGGGCCACGCTGGAGCGCGTGGTGCGCGCGCTGACTGCGTTCGACGCCGGTTTCCACCTGCACCCCAAGCTGCGGCCTTTCGTCGACCGCCGCCGCGAGGCGCTCGAAAAGGGCGGGCCGGTGGATTGGGCCTTCGGTGAAGCGCTGGCGTTCGGTACGCTCGTCCTGGACGGGACGCCGGTGCGGCTCAGCGGCCAGGATTCCAGCCGCGGAACCTTCACGCAGCGCCACCTTGCCTTTCACGATTACGAGACCGGCGAGCGCTACATCCCGCTCCAGCACATTGCGCCGGACCAGGCGCGCTTCGACGTGTATGACAGCTCCTTGAGCGAGCTGGCCGTACTCGGCTTCGAGTTCGGCTACAGCCTGGCCGACCCGCTGACCCTGGTGCTGTGGGAGGCGCAGTTCGGCGATTTCGCCAACGGCGCGCAGGTCATGATCGACCAGTTCATCACCACCGCCGAGCAGAAGTGGGGACAGCCGAGCGGCCTGGTGCTGCTGCTGCCGCACGGCTTCGAGGGACAGGGGCCCGAGCATTCGAGCGCCCGCGTCGAGCGCTTCCTGACTCTCTGCGCCGAGGACAACATTCAGGTGTGCAACTGCACCACTCCGGCGCAGTACTTCCACCTGCTGCGCCGCCAGATGTTCGGCGGGCGCGACCGGCGGGGCACGCGCAAGCCGCTGGTGCTCTTCACGCCCAAGAGCCTGCTGCGCCATCCGCGGGCCGTCTCCACGCTGGAGGAGTTCACCGGCGGCGCCTTCCACGAGGTGCTCATGGAAAGCGACGCCGGCGCGGAGCGCGTCTCGCGCGTGGTGCTCTGTTCCGGAAAGGTCTACTACGACCTGCTGGCCGCGCGCAAAGCGGAGCACGTGGCGGTGGTGCGGCTGGAGCAGATCTATCCGTTCCCCGAGGAGCGGTTGAAGGACGCGCTGCTGCGCTTCCCGCTCACGGCGGAAGCGGTTTGGCTGCAAGAGGAGCCGCGCAACATGGGCCCGTGGCGCTTCGTGCGGGAACAGATCCAGCCGCTGCTCGCCGCGAGCGGCCGTGAGCTGATGTACGTGGGGCGGCCGGAGAGCGCCAGCCCCGCCACCGGCTCGGGCAAACGCCACCAGGAGGAGCAGACGGCGATTGTGGAGGAGGCGCTCTCGCCCGGCCCGCTGTCACGCACGCGCGGCATGCGGGTGGTGGGGCGGCGGCGTTAGACGATGGCGCCGCCATTGCGCCCGAGCCGCCTCTCCAACGGCCGGTTATCCCGACTCAAAGTGCCGGGCGCATGCCGGCGGCGTAGAATTCCTGGTAAGATCTCTATCAGGATGTGCGCCCGTAGCTCAGCTGGATAGAGCGTTTGCCTCCGGAGCAAAAGGTCGGCCGTTC
>JBHGBM010000092.1:0-22384 GCA_041946965.1 Bryobacteraceae bacterium | reverse complement strand
TCCACCCGCACCATGCGCCCGCCGTGGTTCTCGATGTAGAAGCGGTACTCGGGGAAATAGGGAAACAGGACGATGACCTCGTCGCCGGGGTCCAGGATCGACTTCAGCAGCACGTTGATGGCCCCGGAGGAGCCCACTGTCATGATGATGTGCTCGGCGGTGTACGGCAGCCCCGTGTTGCACTCGAGCCGCGCCGCCAGTCTGGCGCGCACATTGGGAAAACCGGCGTTGGGCATGTAGCCGTGGCTGCCGCGGGGGCTGGCCAGCGCCACCCGGCGCATCACTTCCAGCACTTCGGCGGGCGGCTCCACGTCGGGGTTGCCCAGGGTGTAGTCGAAGACGTTCTCTTCACCGCGTTCCGCCTTCATGCGCGCGCCGATCTCGAACATGCGGCGGATCCAGGAGGCGCGCTCCATCTGCTCCGCCACGCTGCGGGAAAGACTCATGCTTCGATCCGGTTGTACACCTCGATGCTCTCCACCACGTTGATGCCGGCGGCTTGCAGACGCGCGATGGCTTCGTCCGGCCTGTCGAAGCGGAAGATGATCACCGCGCGATCCGCCCGCCCGAAGGTGAAGGCGTACATGTACTCGATGTTGACTTCGCAGTTCTCGAGCGCTTCGAGCACCTCGGCGAGGCCGCCGGGCCGGTCAGGCACCTCGACGGCCACCACTTCCGTCGCGGTGGTGACGTAGCCGGCTTCCTGCAACACGGTCCGCGCTTTCTGCCAGTCCGAAACGATCAGCCGCAGAATGCCGAACTGCTGTGTATCCGCCACGCTCAGCGTGCGGATGTTGATCCCGGCCGAAGCCAGGCGCTTGCACGGATCGAGCAGTTGACCGGGCTTATTCTCCAGGAACAGGGACAACTGGTGCAGCTTCATAAACTCCTCCGGTCGATCACCCTCTTGGCTTTGCCTTCGCTGCGCTGGATGGTGTGGAGCGCAACCAGCCTTACGTTCGCGCGCAGCCCCATGGTCTGGTCGAGCGCGCGAACCAGCTTCGCGTGCAGCGTCTCCAGGCCGCCGATCTTGTCGCTGAACACCTCCGGCGTGACTTCCACCTGCACTTCCATCTCGTCCAGGCCCTTTTCGCGCGTGAGGATGATCTGGTAGTGCGGCAGCGTGCCTTCCACCGCGAGCAGCGCGGTTTCCACCTGCGAGGGGAACACGTTCACGCCGCGGATGATGAACATGTCGTCGCTGCGCCGCGAGATGCGGCGGATGCGCCGCGCCGTGCGCCCGCAGCCGCAGGGCTCGGGGATGAACGCCGTAATGTCGCGCGTGCGGTACCGCAGCATGGGCATGGCCTGCTTGGCGAGCGTAGTGAGGACCAACTCGCCTTCCTCGCCCTCCGGCATCAGCTCTCCGGTTTCGGGATCGATGATCTCCGGGTAGAAGAAATCCTCGAAAATGTGCAGCCCGCGCTGGCAGCAGCATTCCGAGCCCACGCCCGGGCCGGTGATCTCGCTCAGCCCGTAGATGTCGTACGCCTTGATGCCGGCCGCGGCCTCGATGTGCCGCCGCATCGAATCGCTCCACGGCTCCGCGCCGAAAATGCCGGCGCGCAGCGGCAGCGACGCGATATCCACACCCAGCTCGCCGGCGCGCTCCACCAGGTGAATGAAGTAGCTCGGCGTGCAGCAGATGGCGGTGACGCCGAAATCCTTCATCACCATGATCTGCCGGTCGGTGTTGCCGCCGGAAATGGGGATCACGGTGGCGCCCAGGGCTTCGGCGCCGTAGTGCGCGCCCAAGCCTCCGGTGAACAGGCCGTACCCGTAGGCGTTCTGCACCACGTCGCCGCGCCGCACGCCGCACGCGGCCAGCGTGCGCACCATCGCCGAGGTCCAGACCCCCACGTCTTCGCGCGTGTAGGCGACCACGATGGGCTTGCCCGTGGTGCCGCTGGAAGCGTGCAGCCGCACCACGTCGTGCATCGGCTTGGCGAACAGGCCGAAGGGGTAAGTGTCGCGCAGGTCGGCTTTCACCGTGAACGGCAGCCTGGCGATATCCGCGAGCGTGCGGATGTCTTCGGGCCCGATGCCGCGTTCGGCGAAACGCCGGCGGTACAGCTCCACGTTGTCGTAGGCATTGCGCGCCACGGCTTGCAGCCGTGTCAATTGCAGCTCGCGCATCTGCTCGATGGGAATGTAATCCGGCGCGCTGGCCGGATGGAAACGGCCCGAAACGCCGTCCCAGGCTCCGTTCATTGTTTGCCTCCCGCCGCGGCGCGTCCGGCGGCGAACGCCTGGAGATTGGCTGCGTGCAGCTTCTCCGGCAAGTTGGACCGGATGGCGCCGGTCCAGGCGTCCTCCGGGATTTCGAGATGCGCGCTCAGCGCCCCGAGCAGCGCTACATTCAGGCTCTTGGCGCTCGCCAGGCGCGCGCCCGCCACCACCGCGGGATCGATCAAGACGCCGCCGGGCTTGAGCGCGCGGCGGTTGTTCTCCACCTGGGTCGTGTCCAGGACCACCAGGTAATCGGCCTCGCCCTCCGGCACCATGGGACTCAGCACGCGCGCGCCGAAGCGCACGTCGCTGGCCACGGAACCGCCCCGCTGGCTCATGCCGTGGACTTCGCTCTTCTTCACGTCCAGCCCCAGGCTGAAGGCGGCTCCGGCGATCATGTCGGAGGCCTTCAGCACGCCCTGGCCGCCCAGTCCTGCCACAATGATGTTCACCACGTCAGGCTTCAACGCACTGCTCCTGATTCGCGCGCTCGTAAGCTTTGATCTTGCCCGCCGCCAGCAGGCAGTTGCGGCGCGAAATGATGACGGAGAGTTCCGGCTTCGCCAGCGCTCCCTCCAGCAACGCACGGAAGCCGGCGGCGTCCGCGACCGGATCCACCACGTGGACATTGGCGACCCCCGCGGCGCGCGCCAGGTCTTCGAGCACCAGCTTGCCGGTGCGCGCGTGCTCGAGCGTGCGCCCCGTGCCGGGATGCTCCTGCATGCCCGTCATGGCCGTGGTCCCGTTGTCCAGGATCAGAAGCACGTGCCCGGTGGAAGGCGGATTGTACACCATCTCAACCAGCCCGGTGATGCCGCTGTGGACGAAGGTGCTGTCCCCGATCACGCTCACCACGCGGCGCGCCTCCTCCGGCGGAAGCGCGTGGCGCATCCCCAGTCCCGTGCCGACCGCGGCGCCCATGCACACCAGGGTGTCCATGGCTTCGAAGGGCGGCAGTACGCCGAGGGAGTAGCAGCCGATATCGCCCGCCACGATGCAGCCCAGCTCGCGGATCACGCTGAACACGGTGCGGTACGGGCAGCCGTGGCATAACTCCGGCGGCTTGCCGGGCGCGGGCGGAGCTTCGGGAGCCGTCTCACCCGCAAGCTGCCGGCGCACGCGGCTCACGCTCAATTCGCCGAAGCGGTAAACCTCCGGCCGGTCCTCAATCGCAATGCCCTCGGCCCGGACCGCGTCCCGCAGGTAGGGGTCCCCCTCCTCCACCACCACGCAGTGCTGCACCAATTCGGCGAAGCGCCGGATGGCCTTCAGGGGCAGCGGATGGGTCATGCCGAGTTTCAGGAAAGACGCCTCCGGGGCGGCTTCCCGCGCGTGCATGTACGCCACGCCGGAAACGATGATGCCCAGGCCGGCGCCGCCCTCAATGCGATGGTTCGGTCCCGCGGCTTCGTTCCACTCCGCCATTTCCGCCAGCTTGCGCCGCAGGCGGCGGTGCGCCGGACGCGCGTAGGCGGGAATCATGACCCGGCTTCTGATGTCCGCGGCGTAGGCGGGCGCGGGCGCGGGGGGATGTTCCGCGCGCGGCCGCACCACGGTCTTCGAGTGGCACACCCGCGTGGTCATCCGCAGCAGCACCGGGGAGCCCCAGCGTTCGGAGATTTCGATCGCCAGCAGGGTGAAGTCGTAGGCTTCCTGCGAATCCGAGGGTTCCAGCATGGGAACGCCCGCGGCCACCGCGTAGCGGCGGTTGTCCTGCTCGTTTTGGCTGGAGGCCATGCCGGGATCGTCGGCCGAAACCACCACCAGCGCGCCGGTCACGCCGGTGTAAGCCAGGGTGAACAGCGGGTCCGCCGCCACGTTCAACCCCACGTGCTTCATGGTCACAACGGCGCGGCCCCTGGCGAACGAGACCCCCGAGGCCACTTCCAGCGCGACCTTCTCATTGGGCGCCCACTGCGCGCGCCCTCCCAGCGCGGCGAAGGCTTCCAGGATTTCCGTGGACGGCGTGCCGGGGTAGCCCGTGCCAAGCGCGACTCCGGCATGGCGCGCGGCCAGGGCCACGGCTTCATCGCCGCTCAGCAGCAACCTTTCGGCCGCACCCAATGAAAAGGAAGACAGGCCAGACCTCGCAGGGACGGAAGGATTCCGGAAAGGAATGATTGTATCAGAGCGCACACGCCGCCCCGGAGTTGATAGAATCCGGGCATATGCTACGCGTGTGCGCCGTTCTGGCGCTGACTCTGATTCCTGTGATGGCCGAAGAGGGCTTCACCACGCTGTTCGACGGCAAGACGCTGAACGGGTGGACGCTGGTTGGAGGCCGCGGCCGCGGCTACGTGGTGGAAGAGGGCAACCTCGTCTGCCCCGCCGATGGCGGCGGCAATCTTTTCACCACCCGGGACTACGCCAACTTCATTTTCCGCTTCGAGTTCCGCATGCAGCCGGACGGCAACAACGGGGTGGGCATCCGCGCGCCGCTGGATGGCCGCACCTCCGCCAACGGCATGGAGATCCAGATCATCGATTCCGAAGGGCCGAAGTACGGGAAGATGCGGCTGCGCGCCGAACAGCTTCACGGTTCGCTCTACGACATGATCCCCGCCCGCCAGGGATTCCTCCGGCCCACCGGCGAGTGGAACGAACAGGAGGTCATGGCCAACGGCCGGCATCTGCGCATCACGGTCAACGGGGTGATCGTGCTCGATAACGACCTGGACATTGTGAAGGAGCCGCAGGTTCTGAAAAAACACCCCGGCGTGAAGCGCTCCACCGGCCGCATCGGCTTCCTGGGCCACGGAACCCGCGTGGAGTTCCGCAACATCCGCGTCAAGGAACTGTAAGTGGACCGGATCGACTGGTTTCCGCTATGGCTCAGCCTGCGGGTGGCGGGTCTGGCCACGGCGGTCTCGCTCATCGCGGGCCTGTGGATCGCATGGCTGCTCGCCAACCGCAGGTTCCGCGGCAGGGAGCTGCTGGATGCGGTAGTCACGCTGCCGCTGGTGCTGCCCCCCACGGTGCTCGGCTACTACCTGCTGGTGACGCTCGGCCGCATGAGCCCGCTGGGGCGCGTGTATGAGTCCATCTTTGGGCAGCCGCTGGTGTTCACCTGGCAGGCGGCCGTAGTGGCTTCCACGGTGCACGCGCTGCCGTTGCTGGTGAAGACCGCGCGGGCGGCCCTCGAATCGGTGGACCGCAGCTACGAAAAGGCCGCGCGCAACCTGGGCGCCTCCGAGTGGCGTGTGTTCTGGCGCGTATCGCTGCCGCTGGCGCGGCGCGCCGTGCTGGCCTCCGCGGTGCTGGCCTTCGCGCGCTCGCTGGGCGATTTCGGCGCCACCCTGATGGTGGCCGGCAACATCCCGGGCCGCACCCAAACTGCCGCGGTGGCCATTTACGACGCGGTCGAGAGCGGCAACACCCTGCTCGCGCAGGTGCTGGTGCTGATCATTTCCGCGCTGGGGATCGCGGTGGCCTACGCCGCCAACCGGCTGGAACACAGGCAGGCAAGAGCATGATCCAGGCGCGCATCGCCAAACGGTTCGCCGCCACGGCCCAGGCCCCGGGCTTCTCGCTGGATATCGAATTTCAGGCCGGTCCGGGGGTGACCGTGCTGTTCGGCCCCAGCGGCGCCGGAAAGACGCTGGCGCTCGAAAGCATCGCCGGGTTCGTCAGGCCCGATGCCGGCCGCATCCTGCTGGACAACGCCATCCTGTTCGACGCGGGAACCGGCGTGGATGTCCCGCCGCGCCGCCGCAACTGCGGCTACGTCTTTCAGAATTACGCGCTCTTCCCGCACATGACCGTGCGGGAGAACCTGATGTTCGCGGCCGAGCGCTGGCCGCGCCTGGAACGGCACCGGCGCGTGAACGACATGCTGGAACGCTTCCACCTCGCCGCGGTGGCCGCCCGCCGCCCGCACGAGCTTTCCGGAGGCGAACAGCAGCGCGGCTCCATCGCCCGCGCCCTGCTTAGGGAGCCGAAGCTGCTGCTGCTCGATGAGCCGGCCCGCGGCCTCGACGCGCCCCTGCGCGCCGAGCTCTATGCCGTGCTGCGGCAGGTGCGCGCCGAGTTCAATGTGCCCATCCTGCTGGTCACCCACGACCTGGACGAATGCTTCGAGCTGGGCGATGTCATGCTGGTCATCCGCGACGGCCGCGTCGTGCAGAGCGGACCTCCCCGCAAGGTGCTCGATCAGCCCGCCAGCGTGGAGGTGGCGAAGCTGTTGGGCATCTCCAACCTGTTTCCGGCCGAAATTGCCGCGCTCGACCCCGGACGCAACACCAGCAAGCTGCGGCTCGACGGCTTCGATCTTACCGGGCCCTATTTCCCCGGCCGGCTGAAGGGCGACCGCGTGTGGCTGTGCGCACGCGCCGAACAGTTGCATGCCACGCCGCTCGAAGGCAAGCCCGGCATCAACCAGGTGCCCGTGCGCCTGGTGCGCGCCGCGGAGAAGCCGCACGCCGTGCGGCTGGAATTCACCGGCGGCATCGCCGTCGACGTCCCCCGGCAGGAGTGGGAGCGCCAGCAGGATAATAAAGAGTGGCTGGTGGAGTTCCCGCCGCAAGCGCTGAGGGTGACGGATGCCGCTCAAGACGTTTGACGAATACGTGGCGCTGGCCGCGGAGGCGCACGGGCATATCTGCGCCGGGCAGATCCTGGGCCTTCGCATGGCGCTCTACGGGCTGAAGCTGCTGGGTCTGGACGATCCGCTCGGCGCGCATCGCAAGCGGCTGGTCGCGTTCGTCGAAATCGACCGCTGCGTGACCGACGCCATACCCGTCGTGACCGGCTGCCGGCTGGGCAAGCGCGCGCTGAAGTTCCGCGACTTCGGCAAAGTGGCGGCCACGTTCTGCGACCTGGAGGCGGACCGCGCCGTGCGCGTCGTGGCGCGCGAGAGCGCCAAGGAAACAGCGCGGAAGATGCACCCGGGGATTTGCAGCAGGAACGAACAGCAGATGCGGGCGTATCGTGAGATGCCGGAGGAAGATCTGTTCGAAACGCAATGGGTGCGGGTGCGGCTCGGTCCGGAGGAATTGCCGGGCTTCAAGGCGCCCCGCGCGGTCTGCGAGCAGTGCGGCGAAGCCGTCAACTTTCGCCGCGAGGTGGCGCGGGAGGGCCGCGTGCTCTGCCGCGCCTGCGCCGGAGAGCGCTATTACGAGCCCGCCTGATGCTGCGCTACTACATCACGGACCGCAAGGCCGCGCCGCGTCCCGTGCTGGAGCACATCCGCGAGGCGCTGGAACGGGGGATTGAGCTGATCCAGATCCGCGAAAAGGACCTCGCCGCGCGCGAGCTGGCGGCCCTGGTGCGCGCCGCGCTGGCGCTGCCGAACCCGCACGGCACGCGCATCCTGGTAAACGAGCGGGCCGATATCGCGCTCGCCTGCGGCGCGCACGGCGTGCACCTGCCGTCGAATGCGATCGCGCCGAGTGAGTTGAGGAGCCTCGGCCGACTGCTCATCGGGGTCTCCTGCCATTCCGCGGAAGAGGTGCGCCGCGCCGAATCCGAAGGCGCCGATTTCGCCGTGTTCGGCCCGGTCTTCCACACCGCGTCGAAAGCCCCCTATGGCCCGCCGCTCGGCCTGGAAAGACTGCGCGAGGCCGCCGCGGCGGTGCGCATCCCGGTGCTGGCGCTGGGCGGGGTGAACGAGCGCAATGCCGCCGGCTGCCTGGCCGCCGGCGCCGCGGGCCTTGCGGGAATCTCCATGTTTCAGACATCGGCCTGACAGTTTCGTGACACGCGATGCGGGGGCGGGCCGCATAATACGGGTCATGAAGCCAGTATTGCTGCCCGCCTTTTTCGCCGCCCTGTTATCCGCCGGGCAGATCGAAGTGCCCTGGAGCGAACTCGGGCCGCGCGTCACCGATCGCAAGGTCGCCCTGGTTCTGCCGGACGGCTCCCGCGTAGAGGGCAAAGTCCACGGGGTGGAGCCGGAGGGCCTGCGGATGAGCAAAGGCAACCGCCTCATCCCGCGTAAATCCATCACCGTGCTGCACGTTACCGAGTACGGAAAGCGCGGCAGGCTGCTGGCGACGCTCGGCGCGGTGGCCGCCACCGCGGGCATCTCCGCGGCCAAGTACCCGGACATCTACGAAGGCCCGGCCATCATCGCCGTCCCGGCGGCGGTTGCCGGCGGCATCACCGGATCGGCCGTGGCCGGGTATTTCATCGGGAAGAGAATCGACCGGCGGGTCACGGAAATCCGCATCGCCCGCGATTAGAGCCTGTCCTTCAGTTCCGGGTGGCGGGCGAAGTACTCGAGCGCGAACCTGGCGGCGTTCCGGTAGTAGCGGGCCAGGTGCGGGTTCACGCGCTCCAGCGCCCGAAGCTGCCGGTGGATGACGGCTTCGTCGCCCGCGGCCAGCGGCCCGTTCCAGCTCTGGCGCCCCTGCCGGTCCCAGGCGTGCAGCGACTTCTGAAACAGCGTCGTGGCCACCCGCGCCGCCGAGGCGGGCTTGCGCGCTCCCGCGCCGAGGCATTCCACCGCCGCGGCGATCAGGGGCGTGAACAGGCTGGAGGCCAGCGTCAGCCCGGTTTCGTACAGCACCATGTGGCGGCGGTCCAGCTCGATAGCCTTGCCGGAGAGCGCCCGCACCAGCAGTTTGGCCTGGCGCAACGCGGCGGGGTCACCCTCCACCACGTAGCAGTTGGCGCAGCCTTCGATGGGATTGACGCAGCCCGCCGAAGCGCCCTGCACGCGCAGCGGGTCGAGTGCGCCGCTGTCCGCCCCGGATTCCCACAGAAGCACGGTCTTGCCGGTCCAATCCCCATACGCGAGCCGGTCCACGGCCTGGGCCAGACTCATGTGCGGCACCCGCACCACCACCAGCCGGCACTCCGCCAGGCTGGCCGCGTCCTTTACCGCGTACCCCGCCCGCAGGCTGTTCACGATGCGGCTGGCAAGACGATAGGTAAGCGCCGCCACCGGCCCGAGCCGGTCGGCAAGATGGGGCAAGCGCGCCAATGGCGAAGCCGCTATGGCACCGCCGCCGAAAAGTCCGAACTGCATGTCAGACGGTTGTGCCGGCAGCACTGCGGACCTTAAGGGCTTTCAAGCGGTCGCGCAACTGCGCTGCCTTTTCGAACTCAAATTTGCGAGCGGCATCGCGCATGCGCTCCTCCAGTTCCACGAGGTAGCGCTGGCGTTGCTCGGGGGTCATCTCGTCGGCCTCGTCTTCCGCTTCCAGCGGGACGGTCACGTAATCGGCCTCGGCAATTTCCACCAGGCTCATATCGATTGGCTTGATGATCGATTGCGGAGTAATCCCGTTCCGTTGGTTATATTCCATTTGTGCGCGCCGCCGCCGATTTGTCTCATCAAGAGCGCGGCGCATGCTGTCCGTCATGACGTCGGCGTACAGAATGGCGATTCCGTTCAGATTGCGGGCGGCGCGGCCCATGGTCTGGATCAGCGAGCCGCTGGAGCGCAGGAACCCCTCTTTATCCGCGTCCAGAATGGCCACCAGCGAAACCTCCGGCAGGTCGAGCCCCTCCCGTAACAGGTTGATGCCGATCAGCACGTCGAACTCGCCGCGCCTCAGGTCCCGCAGGATCTTGACGCGGTCGAGCGTGCTGACCTCCGAGTGCAGGTACCGGCACCGCACTCCCACCTCCGAGTAGTATTCGGCCAGGTCCTCGGCCATGCGCTTGGTGAGGGTGGTGACCAGCACGCGCTCGTCCCTGGCGCTCCGCTTGCGGATCTCTCCCAGCAGGTCGTCCACCTGCCCGCGCACCGGCCGTATCTCGACCTCGGGGTCCAGCAGCCCGGTGGGCCGGATAATCTGCTCCACCACGACACCGGCCGAGCGGGTCAGTTCGTAGGGGCCGGGTGTGGCCGAGACGTACACCACCTGGTTGACGCGGTGCTCGAACTCCTCGAAAGTGAGCGGCCGGTTATCCAGCGCACTCGGCAACCGGAACCCGTGCGCCACCAGGACTTCCTTCCGCGAGCGGTCCCCGTGATACATGCCGTGAAGCTGCGGGATGGTCTGGTGGCTTTCGTCGATGAACAGCAGCGAGTCGTGCGGCAGGTAGTCGAGGAGGGTGGGGGGCGCTTCGCCCGGCAGACGCCCGGAGAAGTGCCGCGAGTAGTTTTCGATGCCGTGGCAGTAACCGATTTCGCGCATCATTTCCAGGTCGAACATGGTGCGCTGGTGCAACCTTTGGGCCTCGATGATCTTGCCCTGCTTCTCCAGCTCGCCGCGCCACCATTCGAGTTCCTGGCGGATGCCCTCCATGGCGCTCAGCTTGGTCTCCTCCGGCATTACGTAGTGCGTCTTGGGGTAGACCGGAAGCCGCACGTAAGTTTGTCGCACCTGTCCCAGTAATGGATCGATTTGCGACAGGCTTTCGATCTCGTCGCCCCACAGCTCGATGCGGTAGGCCCAGTCGTCGTAAGTGGGATAAACCTCGATCACGTCACCGCGCACCCGAAACGTACCGCGGCGAAAATCCGTGTCACTGCGCTCGTAAAGGATGTCCACCAGCCGTGAGGTGATTTGGTTGCGGCTGATCTTCTGCCCTTTCTCGAGCATCAACAGCATCCCGTAATAGGCTTCCGGCGAACCCAGGCCGTAGATGCAGGAGACGCTGGCCACGATCACGCAGTCGCGCCGCTCAAACAGCGACTTGGTGGCGGAAAGGCGCAACTTGTCCAACTCGTCGTTGATGGTGGCCTCCTTCTCGATATAGACGTCGCTGGCGGGAAGGTAGGCCTCGGGCTGGTAATAATCGTAGTAGCTTACAAAATATTCCACGGCGTTCTCCGGAAAGAACGTCCTGAACTCGTGGTAAAGCTGCGCGGCCAGCGTCTTATTGTGGGCCAATACCAGCGCCGGGCGGCCGATGCGCTCGATCACTTTGGCCATGGTAAACGTCTTGCCGGAGCCGGTAACGCCCAGAAGTACTTGATGTCGCTCGCCTTCCGTGATGCCGCGGCACAATTCCCGGATGGCGTTTTCCTGGTCTCCGCGGGGCTGATATTTCACCCCGAGTCGAAAGCCCATACTCCCAGTTTACAGTTCCGGCGACTTCTTTCCCCGCGCCGGGTTCATTAGGAAAGAGGATCGCCATGAAGTTCCTTCTCCTTCTACTCACGTTTGCCCTTGCCGTGCCGGCCCAGACTGTCCCCAGGACCGTGCGCGCCGACGGGGAAGCGTCCGTCTCCGTGCAGCCGGATCAGGCCAAGATCAACACCGGCGTGATCACCCAGGGGGCTACCGCCCAGGAAGCCGCGTCGCGCAATGCAACCCTGGTCGAGACGCTGCTGTCGCAATTGCGCGGAGCGCTCGGTTCCAACGGCGAGACCCGGACGGTGAGCTACTCCATCAGCCCGAACTACAAGTACACTCAAGGCCAGCCGGCGGAACTGATCGGCTACACGGCGACCAATATGGTGGAAGTCACCATGTACGACCTTTCCACCATCGGGAAGATCATAGATGTCGCCAGCCAGGCCGGGGCCAACAGCGTGCAATCCCTGCGTTTCGGCATCCGGGAGCCCGAACCGGTGCGCGGGCGCGTGCTGGGCGCCGCCGCCAAACAGGCGCGGGCGCACGCGGAAGCCATCGCGGCCGGCCTGGGCGGGAGGCTGGGAGCGGTGCTTGCCGCCCAGGAGGGTGTCGTCTACAGTTCCAGCCCGCTGGACAGCCGTGTCGGGGCAGCCACACCCACGCCCATCGAGCCCGGCCTGGTGACCGTCCAGGCCACCGTCACCGTGGAGATGGAGCTTCTCCAGTAGCTACGGCACTCCGATTGCAACGACGATCGGAAGGGAGAGCCTATGGACTGCCACATCAGCATTCGGGTTCGCGGCGAATGCGACAACTGCGGACAGGTGCCCGTCCGGCTGCACATGCCCATGGAAATGCACGGCTGGTACTGCGAGCAGTGCTGCCCCGTGTGCAAGCAGGCCGCTAAGGCCAACCAGAAGCAGGAACCGCGCCCGGCCGCCGAGCCCCAGCCCGTCGCCGCCTGATACGCGCCGGGCAGGGAACCGCCTGCCCCGCATTGGAAACCACTCTCCAGTAGGTAATTTCTCCCTGTCTGGCGTAATATGTCCAACAATGGAACGCCGAGCCTTTCTGCGCGTTGGATGCGGCGGCATTGCATCCGGAGTGCTCCGAAGCCAGCCCGTGGTGGCCTGGGACCCTGGCCGGCCGCTTGTTGACGTAACCCGAAAAATGACGATCCAGCCGGTATTTATGTACCGGCTGCCGCAGCCCCGCCCGCAGACCTCCTGGAAATCCTGGGGCGGAGTCCAGACCGAGGAGGCGGCCCGCGAGGAGATGGCGCGAATCGGCCGCGAACTGGCCTCCCTGTCCGCTCCCGCCGCCTTCCTTCCGGTGCTCCCCGTGAGTTCCCCGGAGCAGGCGGCGCGGGTGCACCAGGGCCGGCATGACGCCGTGCTGCTTTACGCCTGCACGGGTTCGGGGCCGTTGCTGACGGCCTGCTTCGCCCCCCGCGACACGCTGGTTTTCGTCCGCCACCGTTCCGGCCCGGTCTATTATTGGTATGAGGCCCTGAGCTCGCGGTACCTGGGCGGTCCCGGCCAGCCGCACCCCGACGACGTTGTCGTGGACGATTACGCCGAACTGGCGCTCAAACTGCGCGGACTGGCGGCGGCCCGCAACCTGGCGGGGACGCGCATCGTGGCACTGGGCGGCGCCGGAGGGAAATACGCGGCCGAAGCTCCGGTGGTGGCGCGCGAGAAGCTCGGTATCGAGATTCTGGAGACGGGTTACGAGGCTTTCGCGCCGCGCCTCCGTGCGGCGCGCTCCGATGCGAAGCTCGCGGCCCGGGCCGAGGAGTCCGCGCGCCGCTATCTCGCCCTTCCCGGGACTTCGCTTAAGACGCAAGCGGCCTTCGTGACCAACGCCTTCCTGCTGCACCACCTTTTCAGGCAGCTTATGACCGAGCACCAGGCGTCGGCATTTACCATCCGCAGTTGCATGAGTACCATCATCCCGATGGCGGAGACCACCGCTTGCCTCACGCTCAGCCTGATGAACGACGAAGGGCTGATGGCCTTCTGCGAGTCCGATTTCGTAATTGTCCCGGCGGCGATTTTGCTGCGGCACGCCTCGGGGCTGCCGGTTTTTCTGCACAACTCGACGTTCCCGCACAACCGCATGGTGACCTGCGCGCACTGCACTGCGCCGCGCCGCATGAACGCCAGGGAGTACTATCCCGCGAGCATTCTCACGCATTACGAATCGGAGTACGGCGCGGCCCCCAAAGTGGATATGCCGCGCGGGCAGCGGGTGACGTTTATCAACCCCGAGTACAGTACCCTGCGGTGGTTGGGCTTCCGCGGCGTGGTGCGGGAGAACCCGCATTACGAGATCTGCCGCTCCCAGCAGGACGTGGAAATCGACGGCGACTGGCAGGCGCTCAAGGCCGAAGCGCGCGATTCGCATTGGGTGATGGCCGCCGGAGACCACCTTGCTGCGGCCGGTTACGCCGCCAGAAAAGCGGGCGTGCGTTGGGTTGAACTGGGGAGTTGACTACGGCCAGCCGCAAACTACAGGGTGTCGAGCACCTCGCGCGCGTGCCCGGCGGCCTTGACGTTGGCAAATACCGCACGGATCACGCCGTCTTCTCCGATGACGAACGTGCTGCGCTGCACTCCTCCGGCCGGCTTGACGGCGCCGAACGCTTCCACCGCCTTCCTTTCAGGGTCGGCCAGCAGCGTGAACGGCAGCTTCTCCTTGCTCCGGAAATTCGCCTGCGTGGCGGGCTTGTCGGGCGAGATGCCCAGCACCGTCACGCCCTTCTTTTGAAAATCCCCGTGTGCGTCGCGAAACTCGCGCGCCTCGGTGTTTCAACCGGGGGTGTTGGCCTTGGGAAAAAAGTAGAGCACGGCCTTGCGGCCGCGCAATTGGGATAGCCGGAACGGTTCGCCGGTGTCCGTCCGGACCTCGACATCCGGGGCCCGGTCGCCTGCCTGGAGCATGGTTAACCTCCGAGTTTGCGCTTGAGGATTTCGTTCACCGCGGCGGGGTTGGCCTGCCCGCGCGTGGCTTTCATCACCTGTCCCACGAAGAAGCCGAGCACGGTGGCCTTGCCGCCGCGATACTGCTCCACCTGTTTCGGACTCTTCGCGATCACATCGTCTATGATGCGCTCCAGCTCCCCGGAGTCGCTGATCTGATGTAAACCCTCGCGCTCCATGATGGCGCGCGGACGCTCGCCGGAAGCGAACATCCTGGGAAAGATCTCTTTGGCGAGCTTGCCGCTCAGCTCGCCCTTGGCGATCAAGCTCACCAGTTCGCCCAGGGCTTCGGCGGGCACCGGCGATTGCCCGATCTCCTTGCCCAGCGCGTTCAGCGTGCCCATCAGGTCGCCCATCACCCAGTTGGCCGTGGTTTGCGGATCGCCGGAGATCTTCGCGGCCCGCTCGAAATATTCCGCCGCCGCCCGCGATGAAGTGAGCGCGTCCGCGTCGTACTCGCGCAGTCCGTAGACCTCGATGAAGCGCTTGCGCATGGAACCGGGCATCTCCGGCATGGTTCCCCTGATTTCGGCCAGCCACTCCTCGCTCACTCGCAGCGGCAGCAGGTCCGGCTCGGGGAAATAGCGGTAATCGTGCGCGTGTTCCTTGCTGCGCATACCTTGCGTTTCGCCGGTATCCGGGTTGTAGAGCCGCGTTTCCTGCTCCACCTTTCCGCCGTTTTCCACTACCGCGATCTGCCGTTCGATCTCGTAGTCGAGCGCCTGCTTGAGGAAGCGGAATGAATTCACGTTCTTCACTTCGGCGCGCGTGCCGAACTTCTCGGCTCCGCGCGGCCGCACGGAGACGTTGGCGTCGCAGCGCAGGTGTCCCTTCTCCATGTCGCAGGTCGAGACTTCGACGAACTGCAAGACCTGTTTCAGTTGCGTGAGGTAGTCGTAGGCTTCCTGGGAGCTGCGCAAATCGGGCTCGCTGACGATCTCGATCAGCGGCGTGCCGGAGCGGTTCAGGTCCACGTAGGAGTAACGGTCGGAATCGCGGAAGCCCTCGTGCATGCTCTTGCCCGCGTCGTCCTCCATGTGGACGCGCGTGATCCCGATACGCTTGCCGCCGATCTCGACCCAACCGTGCTCGGCCAGCGGCAGCTCGTACATCGAGATCTGGTAACCCTTCGGCAGGTCGGGGTAGAAATAGTTCTTGCGCGCAAAGCGCGAGGCGGGGTTCACGCGGCAGTTGAGCGCGAGCGACGCCCTGATGGCGAGCTCCACCGCTTTCCGGTTGATCACCGGCAGAGCGCCCGGCAATCCCAGGCAAACCGGGCAGACGTTGGTGTTCGGGGGCGCGCCGAAGCTGGTGGGACAGTCGCAGAAGATCTTGGTCGCGGTGGACAACTGCACATGCACTTCGAGCCCGATCACGGGCTCATACCGGGTGAACATTGCACTCCATTATAGCGGCGGGCTTAGACTGGGATTATAGGGTGAGTGATCGCGAACATGCCGTGGGTATCGCCGGCGCGGGCCGGATGGGGCAGGCGCTCGGACGAGCGCTGCGCGAAGCGGGGGAGGCCGTGTGCGCGGTGGCCAGCCGTTCCCGCGAGCATGCGCGGCAGGCGGCGGAGTTTATCGGCGGCGTGGCCGCCGTGGATTATTCGGAGCTGTCCGGTTTTGCCGATCGTATTCTGATCGCCGTGCCGGACGACGCCGTCGAAGCGGTCGCCGCAGCTTTGGGGCGCCGCTGTGCGCTGCACACCTCGGGCGCGAGAGGACCGGTGGGTGTAGCGGGCGCGTTGCACCCCATGCAAACCATCGCCGCGCCGCAAGAATATAGGGCCCTCCGCGGGGCCTATTTCGGCGTGACGGCGGAAGGCGAAGCGCTGGCGTGGGCCGGACGCATCGTCGCGCTGCTTGACGGCCGCATGCTGCGCATCGCCCCGGAAAGGCGCGCGCTCTATCACGCCGCGGGCGTGATGGCGAGCAACTATATGGTCGCGGTGATCGACGCGGCCGAACGATTGATGCAAGACGCGGGCGGCGAACGCGAAGCGCTTGCGCCCATCCTGCGGGCCAGTGTGGAAAATTGCATCCGCATGGGCGCCGTGGCCGCCCTCACGGGTCCCCTGGAGCGCGGCGATGCGGGCACCATCCGCTCGCACCTGGCCGCCATGGATGGCGGCGTGCGCGATCTTTACCGCGCGGCCGGCAAATACCTGGTCACGGTCGCGCGCAGAAGGGCCGCCCCGGCGCCGAACCTGGACGAGATGGAAGCGTTGTTTGGCGAATCCAATGAATGAGCGAGTGAAGCGAATCCGTGTACCGGATCTGAAAGAGAAGAAGCGCCGCGGGCAGAAGATCGCCATGCTCACCGCGTATGACGCGGCCATGGCGCGCCTGCTGGATAGCGCGGGCATCGACGTATTGCTGGCCGGCGATTCCGTGGGCATGGCCGTGCTCGGCTACGAGACCACCATTCCTGTCACCCTGGATGCCATGGTCCACCACACAGCCGCCGTGGCGCGCGGCACGAGCCATGCGCTGCTGGTCGCCGACATGCCGTTTCTCACCTACCAGGTCAACGCGGCGGAGGCCCTCCGCAACGCGGGCCGGCTGGTGCAGGAAGGCGGCGCGCACGCCGTCAAGCTGGAAGGAGGGCGCGCGGTGGCCGAGGTGGTAGGGCGCCTGGTGGATTCCGGCATTCCGGTGATGGGCCACCTCGGGCTGCTGCCGCAGTCCGTGCACCAGGCCGGAGGCTTCCGCCAGCAGGCCCGCACCAAAGACGATGCCGGCCGCCTGATGGAAGACGCGCGGCTGTTGCAGGCGGCCGGCGCCTTCGCGCTGGTGCTGGAGCACATTCCCGCCGAAGTGGCGCGCGGCGTTACCGAGGAGCTGAGCATTCCCACCATCGGCATCGGCGCCGGGCCGCACTGCGACGGGCAGGTGCTGGTGACCTACGACGTGCTGGGGTTTTCCCAGGAGTGCCCGCCGCCCTTCGCCAGGCAGTACGCGAAACTCGGCGAAGCCATCGTGGCCGCCGCCCGGCAGTACGCCGAGGACGTGCGGGAGCGCCGGTTCCCACAATGAAACCGGTCCGGAGTGTGAGCGAGCTTCGCGCTCTGCTGGCCCCGCGGCGCAACATCGGATTCGTGCCCACCATGGGCGCCCTGCACGCCGGGCACGGCAGCCTGATCGAGCGGGCCGTGCGCGAGTCGGACTGCGTGGTGGTCAGCGTCTTTGTGAACCCCATCCAGTTCAACAGCTCGTCGGATTTCGCGCGCTACCCGCGCCCGCTCGAAAACGACCTGCGGTTCTGCGAGCAGGCCGGCGCGCACGTGGTTTTCGCGCCGGAGGTCGCCGACATGTATCCGCAGCCGCAGAAGACGTTCGTGGAGGTGGAAGGAGTGACGGAGAAGCTGTGCGGCGAATTTCGTCCGGGCCACTTCCGCGGCGTCGCCACGGTGGTGGCGAAGCTCCTTAACATCGTCCGGCCGGACCGCGCCTACTTCGGCGAGAAGGACGCGCAGCAGCTTGCGGTGATCCGCAGGATGGTGCGCGATCTGAACATGCCGGTGGAGATCGTCGAAGTGCCGACCGTGCGCGAGCCGGACGGTCTGGCCCTCAGCTCGCGCAACGTACACCTCAGCCCGGCGGAGCGCGGCGCAGCGCCGGTGCTCTACCGAAGCTTGCGCGCGGCGGCCGCAATGATCGCGGCGGGCGCGCATGATCCGGAAGCGGTGAAAGCGCGCGCCCGCGAGTTGCTCGCCGCCGAACCGCTGGTCCGGCTGGAGTACTTGGAAATCGTCGATCCCGGCGAGATGCAGCCGGTCGCACGCATCCAGGCGCCGGTGCGCATCGCCATCGCCGCCTGGCTCGGCTCCACGCGCCTGATCGACAATATCCTCGCTTAAACCGGGGAGAGCCGGTACGTTCCCTTTTATACTTCCGCCAACTGATGATCCGGACACTCCAGCCGCACGTGGTTGTAAAGCCGGTCCACCAGTTGCGGGCCGTGGGCGGCCAGGAACGGCAGGATGCCGTAGAGACGCTCCTGAAGGTGGCGTTCGGGGCAGACCAGGCCATAGAGGTAGGCTGCGTCGCCTTCGGCGCGCGCGTCGCGGAGCATGGCTTCGCGTCCCACGCGGCGCTCCATTTTGGCGATCTGGTAGCGCATCTTCGCGCGGCTCTTCTCCAGGGCCTTTTCGAGGGAAGGATCGAAGCGCGCGAGTTCCGTTGCCAGCCGGTCCGCGGCGTTCTCCACGGCGGCGCGGCTTTCCGCAACCACTGCGTGCAATTCGGGCGGGACCAGCCTGGCGGCGATACGGTCGCGCAGCGGCTCGAAGCCGTGGAAGAAATCCATCAGCCGCAGCTCATAACGGCGCATCAGCTTGCAGGCGCGCGCATCGAGCAGCGTGAATCCCGTTCTCGGCAGTGCCACGGGCATGTGGCCCAGCAGCCGCCGGTAGAGCACCTGCGATTGCGCCAGGTATGCCAGTTCGGCGGGTCCGCCGATGTACGCCACCGTCGGCAGGATGGAGTCCTGCACTACCGGGCGCAGCAGAGCATTCGGGGAGAGCCGTTCCGCGCGGGCGGAGAGTTCCGCCGAGGTGAGCCGGCGTCCCTCCTGCATGTAGTCGGCGCCGTGGCGTTTCAGCGGCAGGCGCCGGCCGTTTTCGAGCAGGAACACCAGCGAAGTGCTCGCCTCCACGTAGACCTGTGCGTGGTAGCCCGCCCCGGTTAGTTGGGCGTTGCGCTCCAGCAGCGCCGCGTTCAGTTCCGGCGCCTGTTCCACGGCGCGGCGCAGCGTGGGCGCGGCCAATTCCCGCACCGCCGGCGACAGCGGGTCCACCTGCACCATGTCGAAGCTGCCGAGCACCTTCCGCAGCAGCGCGCTGAATGCCGCTCCCATGGTGGAGCCGGGCGCGTAAGCGGAAGCCGCCATCTCCACAACCTCGCCGGCGAAAGGAAAGCCCGCCAGCGCCTGGCGGAGCTCAGCCAGCGGCACATCCGCCAGTTCCACGCCCCCGACCGGTTGGCCGGACGACGCGCGGGGCATCTCCAGCTTGCGCGCACGGTGCTCCGGGTCGAACACCCAGACGTGGTTCACTTCGGCGAAATCGTGATCCTCCGTCGCCAGCCAGAAGACCGGAACGGCGGGAATGCCCCGGGCGCTCAATTCGCGGGCCAGCCGGACCGCGGTCAGCGCCTTGTATATGGTGTACGCCGGCCCGGAAAAAAGCCCCACCTGCTGCCCGGTGACCACCGCCACCGTTCCGGGACGCGCCAGTGTTTCGAGCGCCGCGCTGCCGGCGTTAGCCGGGCCGAGCGCCTCTACCAGCGCGGCCCGGTGCGCGGCGGGCAATTCGACGGCCCGCGCGGCTTCGGCATACGCCTCCCAGTTGCGGTGCGGGCGGTCGTAGAACCCTGCCACGCGCTCGGGATGATACACATAATCGGCGAACAGGCGCGTGGTGTGAGGCAGATCGGTTTGGCGGACGCAGCTACACTCCATCAATGCCTTACAGTTAGCAGATGCCCGCCGGAAAAGAAAGATGCGTCAGCCCGGCAGAATCTTGGCGATGTCGTTGTAGATCACAAACGCCACCAGCATCATGATGAACACGAAGCCGAGCTTGAACACGGTCTCCTTCACCGCCATGCTCATGTCGCGCCGCATGAGCATCTCGATGAGCAGCAGCAGGATCACGCCGCCGTCCAGGATAGGAATGGGGAGCAGGTTGAAAATGGCCAGGTTCAGGCTCACCATCGACATCAGCATGACGAACGCCGCCGGGCCCTCCCGCGCCGCTTCGCCGGAAAGCTGCGCAATGCGGATAGGCCCGTCGATATTCCGCGCGGACATGCGCCGCTCGACGATGCCGGTCAGGAAATTGAAAATCAGCGAAGCGCCCTTGGTGTTCTGCCGCACGGATTCGTTCAACGCCGCCGGGAAAGAGAGCCGCGTGGTCACCAGATGGAAGCGCTGCTCCACGTAGGCTCCGATCACCCAGCGGGCTTCTCCGTCCAGCTTCGCGTAGACCGGCGTGACCGCGTAGGTCATGGGCTTGTCGCCACGCACCAACTCGATGATGACCGGCTTGCCGCCGCTCTTGCGCACCACTTCGTGGAACTTGGCCACGGAATGGATCTGCTGGCCGTTGGCGCTCTTGATGAGGTCGCCCTTGCGCAGACCCGCTTTGCTGGCCGGAAACCCGGAATTGATGTTGCCGAACTGGATGTCGCCGCGCGAAGACCAGCCGGCATAGCCCACACCGGAGCGCTCGTCCAGAATGGGAGTGACTTCCATCTCGATGCGCTGCCCGTTCCGCTCCACCGTGACGCTCAGCGGCCGGTAGGCGTTGGTGACTTCCTTCAGGTCGATATCGTCCCAGGCGGGATTCACCTTGTCGTCGATTTTGACGATCAGGTCGCCGTCCCGTATGCCCGCCTTGGCGGCTGCGGAATCCGGCATGACGTGACCCACCACCGGCTTGAGATCCGCGTCCGAGACACGCTGGTACTTGAACATGTAGAGTACGGTCAGCAGCCCCACGGCCAGCAGGATATTCATGAACGGGCCGGCGACGGCGATGATCAGCCGCTGCCAGCGCGGTTTGGCGAGAAAGCCGCGAGGGTCGTCCGTGCCTTCGTCACCCGGTTGCTCGCCGGCCATCTTGACGTAACCGCCGAACAGGATGGCCGAAACCCGGTAATCCGTTTCGCCCTTGCGAAACCCGAACAGCCGCGGACCGAAGCCGAAGCTGAACGCCTCCACTTTTACATCGAAGTAGCGGGCCGCGATGAAGTGACCGAGCTCATGCACCAAAATCATGATCCCGATCAGGACCAGGACCCAAAGAATGTTTTCAGCTACCAGCATGTTGCCTTTCGGCCCGGCGGCCGAGCCTTCACACTCCGGCGCGCACCGCGCGGCCGGCGATGAGCTCGCCCGCAACGCCGCGCGCCTGTTCGTCTATCTCCAGAATATCCTGAATCGAATGCGGCTGCCGGGGCGGCATGCGCTGCAAGGTTTCCTCCACCACTTCCCAGATGCCCGGGAAGGGGATGCGGCCCTGGAGAAAGGCCTCGATCGCGACCTCGTCGGCGGCGTTCAGAACGCAGGTGGCGGCCCCGCCGGCCTCCTGGCAGCGGTAGGCCAGCTTCAGAAGCGGAAATTTTTCGAAATCCGGCGCCAGAAACTCCAACGTGCGCGCCGCGGTCCAGTCGATCTTGGGCACCGGGGCCTGCGCCCGCTCGGGGTAGGTGAGCGCGTACTGGATGGGCATTCGCATGTCGGTCGCGGAGATCTGCGCCAGCACGCTGCCGTCGGTGTACTCGATCATGGCGTGCACGGTGGACTGGGGGTGAATCACCACATCCACTTCCGACGGGGAAAAACCGAACAGCCAGCAGGCCTCGATGACCTCGAATCCCTTGTTCATCAAGGTGGCCGAATCGATGGTGATGCGGCTTCCCATTTTCCAGGTCGGATGATTCAGCGCCTGCTCGGGCGTAATCGAGGTGAACGCTTCCTTGGGCGTGTTGCGGAACGGCCCGCCGGAGGCGGTCAGCAGCAGGCGGCATACCTGCTCCCGGTTGCCCGCGCGCAGGCATTGGTGAGCGCCGTTGTGCTCGCTATCGACCGGAATCAGCTCCGCGCCGTGCTTCCGTACGGCGTCCATCACCAGCTTGCCGCTGGTGACCAGAACCTCCTTGTTAGCCAGGCCGATGCGCTTGCCGCAGCGAATGGCTTCGTAGGTGGCTTCCAATCCCGCCACGCCCACGATGGAAGACATCAGCACGTCCACCTCGGGCGCAATCGAGGCCTCCACCAATGCCTGGCTGCCGCTGCCTAACTCGGGCCACGCACGGCGTGGCAGCGGACCGGCCTCGAGCGCGCTCCGCAGCCGGTCCAAACCCTCCAAACCGGCAGTCAGGGCTACCCGCGGGCGGAACTCGGCAATCTGAGCCGCGAGCAGCTCCGTGTTCCGGCCGGCCGCCAAGGCGTAAATGCCGTATTTTTCACGATTTTGCCGGACAACGTCCAGGGTGTTGGCCCCGATGGATCCAGTCGAGCCCAGGATGGTCAACGTTTTCACAGTCGCACGGCGGCACTAGCGATCATATCATCTTGCCGCTTTCTGGGAGGCTTGCTCTCGGTGGGAAAATCAACCCTTTCGGGCGCCGGGGAGGAATGCTTCAGGGGTCTTTATTTAGAGGTTAGTCTCGCTTTGGTGGGAGTTGCCTCCCCGGC
>JBHGBM010000091.1:0-22693 GCA_041946965.1 Bryobacteraceae bacterium | reverse complement strand
CCGTAGCGCGTGCGCGATTCGAACAGCTTGTCCACTTCCACGCGCGGCAGCACTTTGGCGCCGCCCAACAACTCCGCCACCAGCGAGATGCGCGCGAAATGCTCCACTGTTTCCATGCGGTAAAAAGCCTTGAAAACGTCTTCGCCATAGCATACCGCCCCGTGGTTGCCCATCAGGATGGCGTCGTATTTGGGAATGTAGGGGAGCAGCGGATCGGTCAGCTCATTGGTGCCCGGAAGCCCATAAGCGGCCAGCGGTACGCAACCCAGCCCGATGATCACCTCCGGCAGAAGCGCCAGGTTCAACGGCTTGCCGGCCGCGGCATAGCCCGTCGCCACCGGCGGGTGCGCGTGCACCACCGCCTTGATGTCCGGCCTGAGGTTGTACACCGTCAGGTGCATGGCGATTTCGGACGTGCGCTCTTTCCGGCCGAGGATCTTGTTGCCTTTCAGGTCGCAGATGATCAGATCGTCGGGATGCATCGTGCCCTTGCTGACCCCGGTCGGGGTGGCCATGATGCGCTCCTCGTCCATGCGGACGGTGATGTTGCCGTCGTTAGCCGCGACCCATCCTTTTTCGTAGACCAGGCGGCCGACTTCGCAAATCTCCTCGCGGTGCTCGCGCTCTGTTTTCGGCATGCGGGACAGATGATTGTAGCAGAATACAATGAATTGAGATGGAAAAGCGCCGAATGTGCCCGCACTGCCGGGCCTTCATCACCACCAGCGATCGCGTGTGCCCTTACTGCAACGAACCCGTGGGCCAATCCGTAAGGCGGCGCGAGCGGCCTTTCCTGGGCGGTTTCATTCCGCACGCCCGCTTCCTCACGGTGATGATCCTGCTTATCAATTTCGGCCTCTACGTGGCGACTTCCATCTACAGCATGCGCACGGGCGGGGGCGGCGGACTCGACGTGGACGGCCGCACGCTGTTCCTCTTCGGCGCCAAGTACCGTCCGGCTATCTTCCTGGGCCAATGGTGGCGTCTGGTGACCGCCGGTTTCCTGCATGGCGGCCTGCTGCACATCCTGATGAACTCGTGGGTGCTGTTCGACCTCGGCGCGCAGGCGGAAGAGGCGTACGGTTCCGCCCGCATGGTGGTCTTTTACTTCCTCGCCACCGTGGCCGGCTTTCTGGCCAGCACCTGGTGGAGCCCGGCGGTTTCCGTGGGAGCCTCGGCCGGCATCTTCGGCCTCATCGGAGCCATGATCGCTTTCGGCATGCTGCACCGCAGCGCCCTGGGCGACGCCCTCAGGGGCATGTACCTGCGCTGGGCGATCTACGGCCTGCTGTTCGGCCTGCTGCCCGGCTTCCAGGTGGATAACGCCGCCCACATCGGCGGCCTCGCGGCCGGTTTCGGAGCGGCCTACATCGCCGGCATCCCGCGCTACGCGGGCTCGCGCAGCGAGCGCCTCTGGCGCCTGGCAAGTTACGTCTGCGTGGCGGTCACGGCGTTTTGCTTTCTCCAGATGTACCTGTGGTTCTCCGCGGTGACAAGATGAGCATGCGCAAGAAACTCCTGATCGTCGCCGCCATCGTGCTGGTTCTGCTTCTCGCGGCCGGACTCGCTCTCTGGTATTGGATGGGCAAGCCGCTTTACACCCCCGGCGCCTCCCGTGCGCTTCCGCTCGATCCGCCCGCTCAGGATGCCAACCCGGATTTCTGGACCGTGCAGCCCGGCATCCGTATACGCCACTTCAGCCAGGGCTCCGGCCCCGCCGTGCTGATCGTCCACGGCGGACCGGGCTGGCCGATTCCGGAGCCGCTTCCGGCATTGCAGCCGCTCGCCGCCCGCTGGCGCTTCGTCTACTACCATCAGCGCGGCGCGGGCCAATCGACGCGGCCGGTCGACCGCATCGCCGGCGGCAACTTCTACCGCAACATGCAGGAGCTCGATCGCGCCCTCGGCCTGGCCGCGCAAATCGCCGACATCGAGCGCATCCGCCGCATCCTGCGTGAAGACCGGATCGTCGTCATGGGCCATTCCTGGGGCGGTTTCATGGCCGCGCTCTACGCCGCCGAGTTCCCCGAACATGTGCGCGCCCTGGTGCTGGTGGCGCCCGCCGCCATGCTGGTGATGCCGCCTCCGGAAGACCTCATGGAAAAGCTGGCTGCGGCGCTGCCTCCCGGCCGCCGCGACAATTACCGCGCCTTCATGCAGCGTTACTTCGATTTCGGGGCCCTCTTCGAGAAATCCGAAGCGGAGCACCGCGCGCTCAACGCCGAGTTTGCCAGGTACTACCGGCTCGCTGCCGAAACGCAGGGCATGGCGGTGCCTCCCGAAACACCCGGTGTGGAGAGCGGCGGATGGATGGTCCCCGCCATGTACCTCGGCATGGGCCGCCGCCACGATTACCGGCCGGCCCTGCGCGCCGTCGAGGCCCCCGTGCTGGTGGTGCACGGCGCCGCCGATATGCAGCCCGAATCGGCCACCCGCACCTACGTCGCAGCGCTTCCCAAAGCGAGCCTGACGGTAATCCCCGGCGCAGGCCATTTTCCGTTCGCCGATCAGCCCAGGCGCTTCACCGCCGCCCTCGCCGCGTTCCTGGACGCGCTACCGGCCCGCTGAAGACGCGATGCGCGTGCGTTGCCGCGCGGCTGGGGCCGAGGTAAACTCAACCAGACCCCGGCATCAAGACGCGGGAGGCGACTCGGTTGAACGGCCAGCAGGTGGCGCACTACCGGATCATCGAAAAGCTCGGCGAGGGCGGCATGGGGGTCGTCTACAAAGCCGAAGATCTCAAGCTCAAGCGCACGGTCGCTCTCAAATTCCTGCCGGCGGAGTTGTCCCACGATCCCCTCGCACTCGAGCGTTTCCAGCGCGAAGCCGAGGCCGCCTCCGCCCTCAGCCACCCCAATATCAGCGTCATCTATGACATTGACGAGGTGGAAGGCCGCCACTTTATCGCCATGGAACTGCTGGACGGCGAGCCGCTCAACCAGCGCATTCAGGGACAACCCTTCGAGATCGGGCGCCTGCTTGAACTGGCGATCGAAATCGCCGATGCGCTTGACGCCGCGCATCGCAGAGGCATCATCCACCGCGACATCAAACCGGCCAACATCTTCATCACCGGGCGCGGGCACCCGAAACTGCTGGACTTCGGCCTGGCAAAGCTGACACCGGCCGGCGCTCCGGAGACGCTCGCCACGCACGCGCCCACCGAGACGACCCCGGTGGAGGCGCTGACCTCGCCGGGGGCGGTGGTGGGCACCATCGCCTACATGTCTCCGGAGCAGGCGCGGGGCGAAGAACTGGACGCGCGCAGCGACCTGTTCTCCTTCGGAGCGGTGTTGTACGAAATGGCTACCGGGCAGCGGGCTTTCGGAGGCCCCACGGCCGCGGTGATCCATGACGCCATTCTCAACCGGCAGCCGCCGCCGCTGCGGGCATTGAACCCGGCGGCGCCGCCAAGTTTGGAGGACGTCATCCACAAGGCGCTGGAGAAGCGCCGTGAGGAGCGCTACCAGCACGCCGACGAATTGCGCGCCGACCTGAAGCGGATCAAACGCGACCTGGATTCAGGCCGGGCCGCCAGCCAGGCCTCCGCCGCGCGGCTTCCCGCACCGGAGTCCCGGCCGTCCCAGTCCGGCCGCCGCGGCGCGGGAAAACGGGGTGTCGAGAGCTTCGCCGTGTTGCCCTTCGAGAATTCCGGTGGTGATCCGGACCTGGACTATCTTAGCGACGGTCTCACCGAAAGCCTGATCAGCACGCTCTCGCAGCTTCCCAAAATGCAGGTGATTGCGCGCAGCACCGCGTTCCGTTTCAAAGGGCATGGCGATCCCGTCGAAGCCGCCAGGGTTCTGAACGTCCGCACGGTGCTCACCGGACGGGTCAACCTGCGCGGTGACACCCTGATCGTGTCGGCGGAACTCGTGGACGCCGTGCGCGGCACGCAACTCTGGGGCGGGCAGTACCGGCGCAAGTCAGCAGACATTTTCGAGGTGCAGGACGACATTTCCAGGGAGATCAGCGGCGCGCTGCACCTGCGTTTGAGCCGGGAACAGGAAAGGCGCATGGTGAAGCGCTCCACCGCGAACGCCGGCGCTTACCACCTGTACCTGCGAGGGCGGTATTTCTGGAATCAGTGGAATCCGGATGGCTACCGGAAGGCGCTCGATCACTACCAGCGGGCGCTCGACATGGATCCCAACTATGCCCTCGCTTATTGCGGCCTGGCCGATGCCTATGCCTCGCTTGTGTCCTCTGAGGATTCCGCGCTCACCCCCCGGGAGCGGGCGGCGAAAGCCAGGGAGGCAAGCCTTCGCGCCATTCAGTTGGATGAAGGACTGTCCGAAGCGCACAGCTCGCTCGGAATGATCAAGTTCAGTTTCGACTGGGAATGGTCCACGGCCGAGAGGGAGTTCCGGCGCGCCATCGAACTCAATCCGAGCTGCGCGAATGCGTATCATTGGTATTCGCACCTGCTGGTCGCGCTGGGCCGCTGGGACGACTCTCTATCGGTGAGCCTTCGAGCGCAAGAACTCGACCCGCTGGATGTCGAGATGACCGTGCACCTCGCCTTTCATCACATCCATGCCCGCCAGTACGACCAAGCCATCGAGGATTGCCTGGCCGCCGCAAGAATCGATCCCAACTTTCATGAAATCTACTGGTTTCTCGGCGTGGCTTATGGCCTGAAAGGAATGTTCCCGCAGGCCATCGCCGCCGCGGAGAAATCCATGGGCTTTTTCGGAGGCACAACCGCGGAGCGCGGCACCCTCGGCTGGCTGTACGGGCGTGCCGGCCACGTGGAATCGGCCGAGCGAGTATCGGATGAGTTGGTCGCGCTCTCGGCGCAACGCCACGTGTGCCCTTTCTACCGCGCCATGGTTCACCTCGGCCTGGGGCGGAGCGTGCAGGCGCTGGAGTGCCTGGAGAGCGCCGCGGAGAACCGCTCCACGTGGATACCCTACATCCAGGTGAGCCCTCTCCTGGACCCGCTGCGATCCGAACCGCGGTTCCAGGAACTGGTTCAGCGCCTGGCGCTACCGGTTCACAAATAGATACTTCCCGCCGCTCTCCCGCACCACCTTGAGCGCGGCGCGCCCCACCAGTTTTTCCAGGCGCGGCAGCGCCGTTGCCGCCGCCACCAGGTAATACCGTTCCGCACCGCCCCACAACCGCGCGAAGCCCGCGTCATCCAGGAACACGTCCGGCGCGTCCGGCGCGAACGAACCGTACACCAGGTTTTGCACGCGCCCGTTCAGCAGCAGCGCGTTGCGGCCGGCGTAAAAGAACACCGAGGAGAAGGCGTAATACTGGTCGTCCACGATGAGCTTGCCCGCGGGCGCCCGCACCAGGGCCTCCGCCAGCGGACGCGAGCCCAGGTAGGGGTCGAACGCCACCAGGGCCAGCCGCGCGGCATGCACGAACAGCACCATCATCAGCGCGAGCGCCAGGTAAGCCCGCCGCCCGCTCCATCGCCACGCCCCCACCGCGCCGATGGCGAATGCCGCGCCGGCCACCGCCAACGGCAGCCGCAGGTACGCGAACGCCCGCACGGTCAGGTCCGTCATATGGCCCAGCGAGAGCGTGTACACCTCCGGATTCTGGGTCAGCGCCGCGCTGATGTCGCCCGGCGCCGGTACCCCGCGCACCATCCACAACAGCGTCCCGATGAGGACCGCCGCCACGGCCGCCACCGCCGCCGCCGCCCGGGTGCCGAACCGCGTCCAACGGTCCTCCCGCTCCATCGCCGAGCCGAGCAGCAGCGCGAACGCCGGATACGCCGGCATGGAGTAATACTCCTGGGTGGTCGAAAACGTGAAGAATCCTAACACCATGCCCGCCCAGCAGAGCGCCATCAACCGCACTCGCGAGGCGCGGTCTCCGCCGCGGTAGCCCAGGCGCGCCACCCCCGGCAGGAACACGCTCCACGGGAATAGCCACAGCAGGTGGAACAGCCAGAACCACACCCGCGGGACGGTGTTGTAGTCGCGCGGATAGCGCAGGTTCAGAAACCGCAGCACGTGCTCGTTGATGAAGTAGAACCAGAAGAAGCCGCGATATGAGCCGCGCTCGCTGTGCATGGTGAAATCGAAGTACGGCGGATTCCGCAGCGTCGCCAGAACGTGCCACGGCGCGGCGATCGCCAGCATCAGCAGCAGCCCGGTCCAGGGATGCAGCCGCCGCCACGTGCGCCGGTTGAACTGCCGCGTGAGCGCCGCATAGACGAACCCCGCGCCCACCGGGAACAGCACCGCGATCAGCCCCTTCAGCAGCAGCCCCACACCTATCGCCCCCCACAGCAGCATGGCCCACGCGCGCGGGTGCGGCTCGGCTTCATCCAGCAGCCGCAGCAGAGACCACATGGCCGCGGTGAGGGTCAGCGTTACCATCACGTCCGGAATCAGGACACGGGTGAACAGAAACAGCCCCACGCAAGTGGCCAGCGCGAGCCCCGCCCATAATCCTGCGCGCCCGCCGAACGCCCAGGCCGCGAAGCGCATGGTCAACCAGCAGAGCAGCACCGCCGAAAGCGCCAGGGGAATGCGCGCGGCCCAATCCCGCTCGCCAAAGATCATGTAGCTGACGGCGATGCTCCAGTACTTCAGTGGAGCTTTTTCCAGGTACTTCACGCCATCCAGCCGCGCCGTGACCCAATCGCCGGAACGCAGCATCGTGCGCGCAATCTGGGCCTGCACGGCATCCACATCGTCCATCAGGGAAGGCGGGCTGACGGCGCACCCGAAGAAGATGACGATGGCTACCGAAAGGACGATCAGTTGGTCGCGAAGGCTGGCTCGGCCGCGGGCTCGGCGTGCGGCTGCGCCGCCGCCCCGATCCGCCATCTCCGCATCCACAGAAAAAGAGTCAACAACCCCCATAGCTGGTATCCGGCATTGATGCGCTTATTCATATGATCGCGTATCAGCGCGTGAATTGCGCGCGCATCGAAGATTCCGGTGCTTTCCACCACCGGCGCCGCCAGCGTGTCCATCAGCAGATCGCGCAGCGGCCCGCGGAACCAGTGGTGCGTGGGGATGTCGAACCCCGTTTTCTTGCGGTTGAGTATGGACTCCGGCAGTTTTCCGCGCATCAGCTCCTTGAGCAGGAACTTTTGCGTGAGGCCGCGGATCTTGAAGTTCTGGGGCAGGGAAGCGGCGAACTCCACAATGCGGTGATCGAGCAGTGGCGGCCGCACCTCGAGCGAGTGCGCCATGCTCATGCGGTCCACCTTGTACAGGATGTCGTCCGGCAGGTAGTAGAGCTGGTCGATCATCATGTACCGGTTGAGCATGCCCTCGCCGTTGGGCGGCACCCGCGCGGCGAGCATTCCAGGCGTATGGCCGTTGACCGCCGGGCAGATGGCGCGGCGCTGCTCCGGACCGAACGCGCCGTTCCAGAAGAAGTGCGCGTCGTCGCGCGGCAACAGCGTCCCCGCCATGGCGCGCTTCAGCTTGTACTCCAGGCTGATCTTGTCGTTGGAAACCGGCACCAGCCGTTCCAGGGCCCGCAGCAAGCCCCGCCGCATCCCCGGCGGCACGGCTCGCAGCGGCTGCGTCCAGCGGTCGGCCAGGTAAGTGATATAGCCGCCGAAAAGCTCGTCGCCGCCATCACCAGCCAGCGCCACCGTCACGTGCCGCCGGCTCATTTTCGCCAGGTACCAAACCGGCAGCGCGCCCGCATCGGCGCTGGGCTCGTCGGAGTAGTAGGGCAGGCGCTCGATGGCATCCGCCAGTTCCGCCTCTGGGTTGAGGTCGAACTCGTGGTGATCCGTGCCGTAGATTTCCGCGACCTGGCGGAAATACGGGCTCTCGTCGAAGCTGCGCCCGTGGAAGGAAACCGAGAAGGTTTTCAGCGGCGTGGAACTCGCCTGCGCGGCGTAGTGCAGCACGGTGGAGGAGTCCAGCCCGCCGCTCGCCCATATCCCGAGCGGGACGTCCGAAATCATGTGTTCGCGGACCGCTTCCCCCATCAGCCGGTCGAGTTCCGCGCGCGCGTCTTCCAGGTCCCACTGGCGCGGGCGCATCTCCAGTTTCCAGTACGGCTCCTGCCGTACCGTTCCGTCGCGCCACTCCAGCCAGTGTCCCGGCGGCAGCTTCACAATGCCGTCCACCAGCGTGTGCGGGCAGGGAACATAGTTCAGCGCCAGGTAGTAGGCGAGGCCTTCCAGGTTGATGCGGCGGGGAAACCACTCGTGCTCCAGAATGCCCTTCAGCTCGGAGGCGAAGCAGATGTCCCGGCCGTTGCGGCAATAATACAGAGGCTTGATGCCCACGCGGTCGCGCGCCAGCACCAGGCGGCGGCGGCTCTGGCTCCACAGCGCGACTCCGAACATGCCGCGCAGCCGGCCGAAGCACTCCACATCCCACTCCCGGAACGCCTCCAGGACGACCTCCGTGTCGCTGCGCGTCCGGAAACGGCGCCCGCGCGCTTCGAGCTCGGAACGGAGTTCACGAAAGTTGTAGACCTCGCCGTTGAAGGCAACAACAGTATCCCCGTCCGCGCTGGCGATAGGTTGATCGCCGCCCTCGAGGTCGATGATTTTCAGGCGCACGGCGCACAAGGTAGCGCCGTCCAGCCGCCGGACTCCTTGCTGGTCCGGTCCCCTGTGTCTCAATGCGGCCGTGATGCGCCGCGCTACACGATCATCACCTGTTCGGGCGGCATGCGTAAACCCCGCGATGCCGCACATTGAGAATGTCCCCGTCTAACTCACCCGATTGCTGCGGTTAGAATATACCACAGTCGGCGCCGCAAGGTACATACAGCAGCTTGGGGACGGATTCGAGAATGCCTAGCGGGGCCCGGCGCGGCGGCCCTGGAATGCCATCGCCGCCGCCGTTAGCAATCCCAGAAGGGTAAGCGCCGCGCCGGCCATAACCGTCCTTGGCCGGTAGAGCATGACGATCCTGTGTCTGCCGCCCGGCGCCTCAACCGACCGCAGCACTCCGTATGCTTCCGTCACCGGGACCGCGCGCCCGTCCACGGTGGCGCGCCACCCCGGGTAATACGTTTCAGCGATGACAATCCTCCCCGGGCACGCCAGATCGGCTTCCACCACCACCCGTCCGGAAGTGCGCTCCGTCATGCGGACGCGGTCCCCGGCGGCGCACGGCGATTCACTCCAGGCGCGCGGGCGCGCTTCGGGATTCCGATACACCTTCAATCCGCTCGCCGACTGGAAAACCTCCACTTGACCGGGGCGGGCGGGCTTGTCGCCAACGTGGAAGTTCACCCCGAAACGCATGCGCGCGCTGTAATCTCCCTGGGTCCGCTGGATATTCGTGGTGAGCGATGCCAGGTACCCGCCGAATTGGTCGATACCGTGCCAGTCGCCGAAATTGTAGGGCAGCACAGCCTCGTCGATCTCGACCCGCACCGGTTCTCTCTGCGAGCGTAGAAATGCCGCAATATCATCGTGTTGCCTAAGTTTCTTCAACAAGGACTCCGGGTTGTCGCGGTGGCCGAAATTGACAGCGCTGTTGCTGAGCCCCGCTTCCAGCACAACCACCCCCACCAGCAGCACGGGCGCCCTACGGCTCCGTAGCGCCAGCCCGAACAACACCGCTGTCACTCCCGCGATGCCCGCCTTGTCAAAACCCCGGCCGTTATTGAGAATGACGGCGTGGATCAGCGCGGTGAACACGACCGCGGCAAATGCAAATGCCGTCCACCGCACCCGCCCGGACCACTTCGATGATGCATAACTATCTACTCCATATGCGCTTAGAGCGATAATTCCAAAGTGACACATGAATATCGCCATGGAGGTGTTACGCGCCTTCTCCACCAACGGCACGAGCGCGTAGATGGGACCCTGTATGGATCCCAACGGTCCCAGCGCGTAGAGTAAGCCGCCGAGCGCCACCGCTGCCAGTACCCGCACCCGCCGGTCCCCCCAACACGTCACCGCACCCACAACCGCGAACCCGAGGAGTGCTATCCCTATATATGGGTTGGCATGTTGGTACACGTCCGGAACCACAATGCCTGCCAGCGAGCGCATGGCGAACTGAGCGTGAACGCTGTACGGAACCGGCTCCTTCCATCCCACCGGCTCGGGTCCTCCCACCCAGCGCACCGCCAGCTTGCCGTATTCGTACGCCGGCAGGGTCTGCGCCGCGCTCACCGCAAACAGCAACAGGCCGAAAAGCACCGCGGCACGCCAGCGCCTCCGATCACGCCACAGCGCGTACAGCCAGACGCCGCCGCTCGCCACCGTCATGAATACGGGTATCTGGTGGTGGCCGCTCAGGAATGACATCCCCAGGCAAGCCCCCGAAAGCGCCGCATTGGCTGCCGGCCGTTCGCCCTCGACCGCGCGCAGCAGGAAAAGAAACACCAGCGGAGCCCACACCGCGCCGTTCAGCATCTGCGGCCAATCCGTATTGCCCATCCAGCCCGCCAGCGCGAAGGCAACGCCCGCGAGCAGGGAAGCCGCGCGGCTCCGTCCGAGCCCCCTGCACAGCCAAAAACAAAACAGGGCCGCGATGCAGTGGATCAGCACGAAGTACCAGTGCATCAGCCCGCGCTGAATCCAGCCGCCGCGCATGGGCGCCAGGAACAGCAGCCAGTTGTACGGATACATCGTGCCCGGCTGGCCCTGTCCGGCCAGCGGCTGCCCGCCCCACAGGTGCGGCTCCCACAGCGGGAAGTGTCCTTTGTGAAACTCCGAAGCCTGAAACTGATACCACGGGAGCACCTGATAGGCGAAGTCCGGGCTGTCCATCCAGGAATACTGGCGCGTGAGCGTCAATTTCCAATAGAACAGGGTGACGATGGCGAACAGCGCCAGCACGGGAGCGATTGCTCGTTTCCAATCATGGTGGTGGTTTTCAACCACGGGCATGGAGCCGCTATCATAGCGCAAATCCTTCCACAACAGCAACTTGCGGTTTGGTTGGCGAATTGCGATGAGGTTGGCGGGAGAAGATGCCATGCGATACGGTGCCGGTTTTCAACTGATGATGGCCGCCGCGCTGCTGTGCGGCCCCGTGGCTCTGGCCCAAGACGACGACCCCGGCCGTGGGGTCGCGCGCATCAGCGTCACGAACGGCGACGTTTCCGTTCGCCGGGGCGATTCTGGAGATTGGGTGGCTGCCGCGGTCAACGCGCCGCTGGTTGTGCAGGACGCGATTGCCACCGGGCCGGGTTCCCGCGCCGAAGTGCAGTTGGACTACGCCAACCTGCTGCGGTTGGGCTCCAACGCAGAAGTGCGGCTGACCGAACTCGAATTCCGCCGTTACCAGATGCAGGTGGTGCGCGGCACCGTCGAATTTCGCGTTCTGCGGAATTCCGATGCCGAAGCGGAAGTGAGCACCCCCGCGGTTTCCGTGCGCCCCGCCAAGAAAGGCGCCTATCGTATCCACGTGCGTGAAAACGGCGAGACCGAAGTCACCGTGCGCTCCGGGGAAGTGGAAGTCTACACGCCCCGCGGCGTGGAGCGGGTACGCTCCGGCAACACCATGGTGGTGCGCAACGACCCCTCCGGTCCGGAATTCCAGATGGTCCGCGCCGAGCCTTACGACGAGTTCGACCGCTGGAATGAGCAGCGCGACCGCGCGCTCGAACGCTCCGCCAGCTACCGCTACGTGAGCCCGTACATCTACGGGGCCGACGACCTGGACGGCTATGGCCGCTGGGTCTACGATCCGGCTTACGGCTGGGTGTGGGTTCCGAACGTGGCGCCGGGCTGGGCTCCCTACCGCTACGGGCGCTGGAGCTGGGTGGACTACTATGGCTGGAGCTGGATCAGCTACGACCCGTGGGGCTGGGCGCCGTTCCATTACGGCCGCTGGTATCACGGGCATTACGGCTGGAGCTGGTATCCCGGCGACAGGCATCATCGCCATTACTGGTCCCCCGGGCTGGTGGCGTTCTTCGGATTCGGCGGCACCCATGTGGGCATTGGCTTCGGCCTTGGCCACGTCGGCTGGGTTCCGCTGGCTCCCCATGAGCCCTATCACCGGTGGTACGGCCGAAACTACTATCGCTCCGGCGGTTATGTAGATAGAAGCGTAAACATCACGAACAACGTGAATATTACGAACATCTACAGGAACTCCCGCGTGAATAATGCCGTGACGGCCGTGGATGGCTCCAGCTTCGGCCGCGGCAACGGCAACATCGTGCGGGTGGCCAACGGCGATCTGCGCCAAGCCAGGCTGGTGCGCGGCCAGTTGCCCGTTGGTCCCTCCGCCGAAAGCATCCGCTTCGCCGACCGCGAGGCGCGCAACGTGCCGCGTTCCGGCGCCGAGAACCGCAACTTCTTCACCCGCAGGCAGCCCACACCGGTGGAGCGGGTCTCCTTCAGCGAGCAGCAGCGCCGGTTCCAGGCGCCCGCCGAGCGCGCGGCGGCCGGGCAGCCCGCCGCCGGGACGGTTCGTGAGGTGAACCGTTCCGAGAATGCGCGTGGCTGGCGACGCACCGGAGAGCCGCAACAGCGGCCCGCGGCGGCCGCGCCGGCCGCCGGCGACGTGAAGCGCGTCGAGCGGCAGGGCTCCACGGACAACGTGCGCAACTGGCGGCGCTTCGGCGAGCCCCGCACCGAGACGCCCAACGCCGGCTCCGCCCGCGAAACCGCGCCGCGCAACACGGAGGGGAACTGGAGGCGGTCCGGCGAGCCGCGCACGGAGACGCCCGCCGCCGGGAGCACGCCGCAGAGCGTGCCCCGCAACCGGGAGAGCGGCTGGAAGCGCTTCGGCGAGCCCCGCACGGAGACACCCGGCGTGGAGAGCCGGCAGCAGACCGTACCGCGCAGCCGGGAGGGCGGCTGGAGCCGCTTCGGTGAAACGCCCGCGCCGCGCACCGAGGACCGCGGCAGCCGCAGCTTCGACCACGGCCGCTCCGAGCGCTTTGGGAGCGTTGGCAGCACGCCCCCCGCGCCGCGAGTGGAGCTGCGCGAGCAGCGCAGCACGCCGCGTTCTGTTGAGGTCGCGCCGCGGGTGCTGCGCGAGCGCAGCTACGAATCCGCTCCCCGCATCGACCGTGCGCCCCGGGGCGACTCGGCCCCGCGTATGGAACGCAGCGCTCCCCGCATGGAACGTAGCGCCCCGCGCATGGAATCGGCCCCCCGCGGCGGCGGCGATAGCGGCAGCCGCGGCGGCGGCAGCAGCCACTCGGGCAGGGCAGGCGGCCGCAACCGTTAATGGATTTTTCTTCCCTTACCGGTCCGCCCCGGGGCAACCTGGGGCGGACCGATTTTTTTGTTGCTTGCCGGCCTCGCGGCAGGCCACCAGGCCGACGCGGTTTAGCGCGGACCCGATGCCGCGCCGCTGCCACGCGGGCCGCAGCGCCACGGGAACCTGGGATACCGCCGGAATTTGGAGGATCCCGAGACGGGAGAACCGGCGTTAAAGTTGACATAATATCTCTTATCGGAAGTGGCAGACACGCCCGGGGCGGCACCCCGGCCCCCTTCTTCTACTATGGACCTTACCGGGCAAAGCGCCGGGCTGTTCGCGGGGCCGGAAGTTCGGCTATCAGCGCCCTGGCTTTCTCGAACTGGCCGGTCGAGTACCCGTAGCGCGCCGCGGGCAAGGTCCGGATCTCCGCCTCGATGGCGCGCTCGCGGTTGCCCGGATTCGGGTGTTCAGTAACAGCGAGTTGAACCCAACGCCGATTCCTAGCTGCGCAAGCTGCCCCATCATCGATCCGCTCCCCGCGGCGGCGCCGGCGAGCACGGCCGGAATCTGAAGCAGGTTCGCCTTGGACACCTGGTTGGTCCCGTGGCGCAGGGCTACGTGCGAAATCTCGTGCGCCAGCACGCCCGCAAGCTGCGCCTCGTTCTCGGCCGCCTGCACCAGACCGGTGAAGACAAACGCCGGTCCGCCCGGCAGTGCGAACGCGTTCACGCTCCTGTCATTCAACAGAGTGAAGCTGTATGGATATCCGCCCGCTTCGGGCTGCAAAGCCAGACGCTGGCCCACGCGCGACACGTAATCCTGAAGGAACTGGTTCTGCACCACCTGGTACTGTTGGCGGACGTGTGCGGCGGCCTCGCGCCCGAGTTGGATGTCCTGCTCCTTGGAGAACAGATTAAATCCGGGGTTGGGCGCCCGCCCCGGCTGCCGCGCGGCGCAGGCGGCGGTGAAGGCTGCCAAAACCCAAACCGCGATAACAACACGCTGTCGAACCCTCATTGGGAACCCCTCCGGCCGCTGTCAATGAGGGAGCAACTTTAATGCCACGGGTTATAATCATCCCATGCTCACCCCCACAGAGAAGATCTGGTACAACGGCCGTTTCATACCCTGGGATGATGCGAAGATCCACGTGCTTTCGCACGTGACGAACTACGGCAGCTCCATTTTCGAGGGCATCCGATGTTATTCGACTCCCTCGGGGCCGGCGATTTTCCGTGTGCGCGAGCACATTCGCCGGTGGGTGGATTCCGCCAAGATCTACCGCATGGACAACTTCAGCTTCACGCCGGAGGACTTCGCCTCCGCCATGCTCGAGCTGGTGCACGTGAACCGCATGGACTCGTGCTACATCCGGCCGCTCATGCTGCGCGGCTACGGCGAGATCGGCGTCAATCCGCTGAAGAACCCGGTGGACATCTACATCGCATGCTGGGATTGGGGCAAGTACCTGGGGGAGGAAGCGCTTGCCGAGGGAGTGGACGTGTGCGTTTCAAGCTGGACGCGCATTGCCCCCAATACCCTGCCCGCGCTGGCCAAGGCGGGCGCCAATTACATGAATTCGCAGCTCATGAAGATGGAAGCGCTGCTCAACGGCTACTCCGAAGGCATCGCGCTGGACACCAACGGCTACGTGAGCGAGGGTTCCGGAGAGAACATCTTCGTGGTGCGCGACGGGCGCATCCACACGCCGCCGCTGGGCGCCTCCGTGCTGCCCGGCATCACGCGCGATTCCGTGCTGAAGCTGGCCGAGGATCTGCGCATTCCGGTGGTGGAGACGCTGGTGCCGCGCGAGATGCTGTACATCGCCGACGAAGTTTTCTTCTCCGGCACCGCGGCCGAAATCACCCCCATCCGCTCCATCGATAAGATCACCATCGGCGAAGGCCGGCGCGGTCCCGTGGCCGAGGCGCTTCAGAAAGAGTTTTTTGCCATCGTGAACGGGACCAAGCCCGACCGGCACGGCTGGCTGTCTTTTGTGAACGAGGCGGTCGCGGCGCGCTGAAGGCTGGACGCGAAAACAAAAAAGCTGCCGTCGCGATCCGGATGACCACCTCCCCCGAGATTTGCCGTCCGGACCGCTCAGCAGCGAATCAACTACTCCTTTTTAACGTGGCGGCGCTCGAAACACCAGGACGAACTGAGGCTGCCGGAAGGCTTTTCAACAGCTTTTTTGTGCAATGCTCTCTTCGGGTTGCCGCGCGCGGCTTGTGGCAATCTTGTGAATAAACCAGAGGCGACATGAATTGTAGCGGCATCGATCCCCAAACCGGCACGCCGGTCGAAGTGACTTTCGACGGCAATATCACGAAAGTGGCGTCCGCGGCCGCTGCGGACCTGCATTTGAGCCCCGGCTGGATCGATATCCAGGTAAACGGTTTTCTGGGGGTGGATTACAACGATCCCTCGACGCCCGCCGAAGAGATCGCGCGTTCCATACACGCGCTCTACGGCACGGGCGTGACGCGCTTCTTCCCCACCATCATCACGGGCTCGCCGGATAACATGACCGGCGCGCTGCGCAACGTGGCGCGAGCCCGGGAGCGGATCTCCGAAGGCGCCGCCATCGAAGGCTTCCACGTCGAAGGCCCCCACATCTCGGCCGACGACGGGCCGCGCGGTGCGCATCCGAAGCGCTGGGTGCGGCCCCCGGACTTCGACGAATTCCGGCGCTGGCAGGACGCCGCCGGCGGGCTTGTTAAGCTGGTGACGTTGGCGCCGGAGTGGCCGGAAGCGCCCGCCTATATCGAGAAGATCGTGGCCGGAGGCGTGGTGGCCGCCATCGGCCACACCGGCGCGGACGCGGCGCAAATCGCGGCGGCGGTGAGCGCGGGCGCCAGTTTCTCCACACACCTCGGCAACGGCGCGCATGCGCTCATCCGCCGGCATCCGAACTACATCTGGGAACAGCTTGCCGAAGACCGCCTGGCGGCGGGTTTCATCGTGGACGGCATTCACCTGCCCGCCTGCTACCTGAAGGTCGCGCTGCGCGCCAAGGGCCTGGACCGCTCCGTGCTGGTAACCGACGCGGCCATGCCCGCCGGCTGCGCTCCCGGCCGTTACAAGCTCGCCGAGCAGGATGTGGAACTCACCGCCGACAACCGCGTGGTGCTGTTCGGGAAAGAGCGGCTGGCCGGCTCCGCGCTGCGCATGGACCGCGGCGTGGAAAACCTGATGCGCATCGCCGGGCTGCCGCTGGCCGGCGCGGTGCGCATGGCCACGGTGAACCCGGCGCGCGCCGCCCGCATCGCGGGGCGCACCCGCGGGCTCGAGCCCGGCGACCGCGCCGACTTCGTTCTCTATCGCTTCGACCAGAACCGGCGTGCGATCGAGATCGTTCAGACCATCGTGAACGGCCAAACCGTCTACCGCGCCTGACCGCCCCGCCCCGGAGCCCTTGCGGTGCAGCGGGGTTGGGCGCATAATTGACCTGCCAGAGCTGAGGAGGAAGCACGATGCCCAGTACTGGTTCCCGCCTGCTCGCGTTGATATTCAGCGGTTTGCTGCTGGCACCGGTTCTCTGTCCGCAAACGGGCGCCGGCAATATTCAAGGCACGGTGAAGGATCCAACCGGTGCGGTGGTCCCCGGCGCCAAGGTGGCCGTTACGCACAAGCTCACGACTCTGCACTCTGAGACCGTCACGAACGAAGTCGGTTTCTACCTGTTCCCCTCCCTGCCGATCGGGCCGTACAAGCTCGGTGTTCAGTCCCGGGGTATGCAACCTTGGGAAGGGGAAATGGTGCTGGAGACCGGCCACACCGCTGTGGTCGACCCGGTGCTCAAGGTAGGTGCGGCGGTCACGGAAGTCACTGTAGCCGGAGACGTGACGCCACTGGTCACCGCCGCCAGCGCCACGTTGGGCAGCGTGCTCGAGCGTACCCGAATCGAACGGTTGCCGCTCAACGGCCGCTTCCTCCAGTCGCTGGTCCAAGGCGCCACGCCGGGGCTGGAAGGTTCCTCTTCCGACCCCCGGGTGTGGGGGCTGCGCGCATCCTCCATGGAGTGGGTGCAGGATGGCGCGGTGATCGTGAACCGCGACACCGGAGGCATTTCAGGCCGCCCACCCGGTTTGGACACCATCGAGGAGTTTCGGGTGGAGAGCAACAACTCCTCGGCGAAGATGAACCGCCCGGCCACCACGATCATCACCACCCGGAGGGGGACGAACGACATCCATGGCTCGGTATTCGAGACCGCCCGGAACAATTCGGTCGGCCTCGCCCGCCGCCGCCAGGATTTCTACCAGAAGCCGCCGCACCTGGTGCGGAATGAGTTCGGAGCCTCGCTCGGAGCGCCGCTTTGTTTGCCAAAACTGTACGACGGCAGGAGACGTACCTTCTTCTTCTTCGCCTATGAAGCCTATCGCAATCTACAATCCTCAACGACGAGCACGCGAATGCCGGCCATGGCCATGCGCCAGGGAGACTTCAGCGGACTGATCGACAGCGCGGGCCGGCGGATCACGCTTTACGATCCCTGGACTACCGACGCCCGGACGTGGCAGCGTCAGCCGTTCGCCAACAACACAATTCCGCTGAGCCGCCAGAGCCCGCTGGCCAAGTACCTCTACAGCGTGACTCCGCAGCCCACCCACCCCGACGCCAATCCCCTGGTGGCCGACAACTACTTCGCCCCGGCGGTATCCAACCGCCTGGATCACACCGAGAGCGTTCGCGCCGACCACAGGCTCACCGATCGCGACCAGTTCTTCGTCCGCTTCACCCACGGCAACCGCTGGGCCAAGAGCCGCTCGGGAGAAGGCGGTTCACCAGTGATGCTGGACGAGGCCGGTAACGTCACGTTCCGTCCGGTGCGCGACGACAGCGCCGTGCTCTCCTGGACGCACACTTTCTCACCCACGTTCTTTGCGGAAACCACTGCGTCCGGCTCGAACGAAGATCTGTTCATTTACGTCGGCACCGACAGCATCAATCACGCCGACAAGCTCGGCCTGCCCAACCCGTTCCACGCGACCGGTCTCCCCAACATGAGCGGGACGGGCTTCGACATGGTTTACTCATACGCCGACAACAAACGGAATAACATCACCCAGGTGTTCAGCGTGGACCAAAACTTCACCAGGATTCACGGCCGGCACGAGCTACAGTTCGGCGGGCGCTTCCGCCACGAGCGCCTGCACGTGCTGCCGGACCAGCAGCAAGTGCAGGGGAGCCACAATTTTTCCAGTCTGGCGACGGCGCTCTACGATCCGCAATCCGGTTCGGCGTACCGCGAAGTGCCCCGGACGGGCCATGACAGCGCCAACCTGTTCCTGGGCGCCGTTGGCTACTATTCCGCTCAGTTCGTCAGGAAGTGGTATTTTCTTCGGGCCCGCGAATACGCGGCTTACTTCCAGGACGATTTCAAGCTGGGTCCTCGCCTGACATTGAATTTCGGGGTGCGCTGGGAATTCTACCCGGCGATTCGGGAGAGCGACAATCTCCTTACGGGTTTCGATCCCAACAGCAGGTCGGTGATCAACGGGATCAGCCTGGATAAAATGTATGCGATCGGGGCGACCCTGCCGGCCGTCGTTTCGGCATTCACCGGCATCGGGGTAAAGTTCATCGCACCGCGGGATGCCGGTCTGCCGGACACCCTGATGTATTCCAACCCGCGCGATTTCGGGCCGCGGGCCGGTTTTGCCTACCGGCTGAGTTCGGGCCCGCGTTCCACCGTGCTGCGCGGCGGCTACGCGCTGTTCGGATTCCCTATTCCACTGCGCACGTTCAACGCTCGCATGCGCAGCAATCCTCCCACGAATGCCCGATTTGAGAACTCGGTGCGGAATGCGGCGCAAAGCCCTGACGGCCTGGCAAACTACGGACTGCGGTCGGCGCCTACAGTCATCGCCGGCGTAAACAGCCGCGACCTGCTGGACTTGAATAAGCCGGGCGGCGTTACCAGGGGCTCTTTCCGCACCAGCTACTTCGACCCGGATCAGCCTACCAGCCGCGCCCATGAGTGGAACCTGACGCTGGAGCGCGAGATCATGGAAAACACGCTGCTCCGCTTCGGCTACGTCGGCACCCACGGAAGCCGGCTGGAGCAGTTCTACACTTTCAACGACGCTCCCAACAATTACGTCTGGTTTCGGAACACCGGTCTGCCGCTGCCAACCGGCGAGTTCTCCCCCGTGGCCCGCCGGAATTTCGATCAGGTCAGCTATGGAGCCATCGAAGCCTACCGCAAGACCGGTTGGTCGAACTTCAACGGGTTCCAGTTCCAGGTGCAGCGCCGTTATTCCCGGGGCTACGGCTACGGGTTCCTGTACGTGATGAGCAACGCCATGCGAGCCGGGGGCAACGGCTGGAGCGACGATTTCGTTACGGAAACCAACGTTTACCTCGCCGGCAGCGTCCCCAGCGGTCTGGAGGAGCGGAACCGTTTCTTGAACTACCGCCGCGATCCTGAGATTCCCAAACATCGCGCCCGCTGGAACTGGGTTGCGGATATCCCGTTCGGACGCGCGCACCGGCTTGGCCGAAACGCGGGCGGGTGGCTGGACCGCGTGATCGGCGGCTGGCAGCTTGCGGCCTTCGGCGGCATCCGGAGCAACTATTGGTCGCTGCCCACCTCCAACTGGGGCGCGCTCGAAGGCGTGGAGCTTTACGGGAAGAAGTACCCGATCGAGGATTGCCGCAGCGGGCGCTGCCTCCAGGGCTACCTCTGGTACAACGGCTACATCCCCGCACACCAGATAAACAGCCGCGACACGCAGGGGCGTCCGAACGGGATCATGGGGGTGCCGTCGAACTACAAACCCGCCCACCGGCCGGTGTGGCCTACCCCGGCCGATGGCGGTCTGAACGATCCCAACCGGGTCTACTTCGAAACCAACGACGTTTTCGTGACGCTCAAAAACGGAAGCGTGCAGCGAGTCTCGGCGGACAATAACCTTCACCCTTGGCGCAACCAGTTGCTTCCGGGCCCGCGGAGCTGGGATTTGTCCGCGGCATTGCACAAGGACATCCCGCTAACGGAGCGCTTCGTGATCCGGTTTCACGCCGACTTCTTCAACGTGTTGAACAATCCGGGGTTGAACCAGCCGGATTCAGGGACCGGGATCGTCAGTTTGCAGAACTCGGCCAACGAACCGCGGCAGTTGCAGTTGACCCTGCGGCTGAGCTGGTAAGGGTGGCGCATGTCTGGACAAAGAATCTGTACCTTGAGCGTATTCCCGCTGCTGGTGCTGACGGCCGCGGCAGCGGATCCGGACTACTTTCCGTTGCAGGTGGGCAATCAGTGGATCTACCGCGTATCGGGTGCGGCGCCGGGCGTAGCCACAGTCGAGGTGGTGAAGGCCGGCTACTTCCACGAGGATGCTTATTACCTGCTGCGCGGGCCCGGCGCCGGCGAAACCTGGGTGCGCCTGGATTCCGGCGGCGCCCTCCGGGCTTATGACGCCAAGGAGGGGACCGACAAGCTCTGGTTGGACTTCGCCGCTCCCGAGGACACGCCGTTTGACACCTCGATTCATCCGTGCTCGAAGAGCGCCTCGGTCGCTTCTCGCAACGCCAGGTACAGCGGCCCGCTGGGCGATTTCGATTGGGCGTTGCTGATCCGCTACCAACCGGGCGCCTGCGCCGATGCAGGCCTGGAACGCGAGTTCTACTTGCCCTGGGTGGGTCTGATCCACCGGACCGAGACAACCATCGCGGGACCCCGCGGCTACGATCTGATCTATGCGCGCGTAGGCGGAGTGACCGTAGTCTCCGAGAAGGAAGTGACCTTCAGCCTGACGCTCGACAAGCCGGTCTACACCGCCAACCTCATGCCCCCCGTCGTGCCGCAATACGCCATACCGGTCATGACCGCGCGGCTCAATTTCCGTGTGGTGCAGAGCGAGCCGTTGAGGCTCACCTTCGCTTCGGGCCAGACCTACGAACTGGTTCTGAAGAACGAGAAGGGAGAGGTGGTCTACCGCTGGTCCGACGGCAAGGCATTTACGGACGCCATCCGCCAGGAGAGCTTTGGTCCCGGGGAGAGGAACTACACCGTACTTGTGCGCCTGTCCGGCAAGGACGGCAAACCCTTCCCCCCGGGGAAGTACGCCGCTGAGGGTTGGCTGACCACCATGGGCGACCGGCTGTATTTCGCGGGCGTTGGTTTCGAGATCCGCCACGTCTTCTGATGCGGGGCGTGCGCGGGCTTCGGCTGAGATTTCGACGTTCGCTATAATCGGCGGTCATGAATCGCCGAACGCTGCTCAGCCTGGCCGGAGCGGGTTTGGCGCGCCAGGCCACGGCCGCGGCCGCCGCCGAACGCGCCACACGCGGCTTCCCCGCCCCGAAGATCAAAGACATTCGCGTGATCGCGACCTCCCCCGCCGGCGCGCGTCTCTCCGTGGTCAAGATCGTGACCGACCAGGACGGCCTGTACGGCTACGGCTGCGCCACCTTCACGCAGCGCGCGGAACTGGTCAACCTCGCGGTGCAGAAATACCTCCGGCCCTTCCTGCTGGGCAAGCCCGCCGACCGCATCGACGACATCTGGCAGGCCTGCTACAACAGCTCCTACTGGCGCAACGGGCCCGTGCTGAACAACGCCATCAGCGGCGTGGACGAGGCGCTCTGGGACATCAAGGGGCGCCAGGCGGGCATGCCGGTGTACCAGCTTTTGGGCGGGAAGTGCCGCGAGGCGGTGGACTGCTACTCGCACGCCTCGGGCGCGGACATCCCGCAGACCATCGAGAGCGCGCGGCGGATTATGGAGCGCGGCTTCCGGCACGTGCGCGTGCAGGTCGGGGTGCCGGGAATGGCGGGCTACGGCGCGGGCCGCGGCGGGGCCAAGGCCGCCGCGCTGCACGACGGGCCGGTCTTCGAGCCGGCCGCGTACCTTGCCCGTGCGTTGAAGCTGCTGGAGGAGTGCCGCAAGCAATTGGGCGATGAAGTGGAACTGCTCCACGACGTGCACGAGCGCGTATCGCCGCGGCAGGCGGTGCAGTTCGCCAAGGATGTGGAGCGCTTCCGGCTGTTCTTTCTGGAGGACGCCGTCTCGCCGGAGGACATCGCGTACTTCCGCCAGATCCGCGCGCAATGCGCCACCCCGCTTGCCATGGGCGAGTTGTTCAACAGCCCGCACGAATGGACGCCGCTGATCGCGGAACGGCTGATCGACTACATGCGCATGCACGTCTCGCAGGTGGGCGGCGTCACGCCCTGCCGCAAGATCGCCGCCATGGGCGAGATCATGGGCGTGAAGACCGCCTGGCACGGCCCCGGCGACGTTTCCCCGGTGGGACACGCCGCCAACGTCGCGCTGGATTTGGCCTGTCACAACTTCGGCATTCAGGAGTACAGCGCGTTCAGCGAGCGGCTCCAGGAAGTGTTCCAGGGTTGCCCGGTGATGAAGAACGGCTACCTGTACGCCAACGAAGCGCCGGGCTGGGGCATCGAAGTGGACGAAGCCGCAGCGGCGCGCTACCCCTACCGCGAGGACCGCTACAACGGCGGTTGGGGCGAAGTGCGGCGGCGCGACGGAACCATCATCAAGCAATAGCCCGAGCGCGCCGTGCTATCCTGGCTTTAGCAACCCTGCCGCCTCGCGGAGAGATGGCCGAGCGGTTGAAGGCGCACGCTTGGAAAGCGTGTATAGGGGA
>JBHGBM010000090.1:0-22914 GCA_041946965.1 Bryobacteraceae bacterium | reverse complement strand
ACCCATTGTCCGACCAGCCGGCTTTCCCCTGCTCGAAGCCGGGATTCGAGAGCAGGTTGACGCCGGGCACCGGCTTGGGGAGATCGACTAATCCGCCGACCGTAACAGCCGCCGATAAACGTACTGTCGCCTGGGCGCGTCTGGTCGAATCCGCCGCACTGATGGCCGTGATCGTCACAGTCTGCGTGCCCTGCACCGTTGCCGGACTGGTATAGAGTCCGTTGCTGGAGATCGTGCCCACCGCCGGGCTCACCGTCCAATTCACTGCCGTATTCGTCGTCCCCGTGACGGCCGCCGCGAACTGCTGCGTCTGCGAAGGGCCCAATGTCGCCAATGCCGGGCTGACTGTCACGACAATCGGACCATTCAACGTAATCACGGCCGCCGCGGTCTTACTGGGGTCAGCAGCACTTGTGGCCCTGACCGTCACGCTCTCAGAGGAAGTCACCGTCGCCGGAGCCGTGTAAAGACCGCTGGCCGACACCGTCCCCACCGCCGGACTGATGCTCCAGGTCACCGCCGTGTTGACGGTCCCGGTCACCAGCGCCGTGAACTGCTGGCTCTGGCCCGCCACCAGCGATGCGGAATCCGGCGTGACCGCAACGGAGACCGGCGGGTTCACCGTCACCGCCGCGCTCGCCTTCTTGCTCCCATCCGCCACGCTCGTCGCCGTCACCGTCACGGTTTGCGGTGCCGTCACCGTCGCCGGCGCCGTGTAAAGACCACTGGCCGATACCGTCCCAACCGCCGGGCTCACCGACCATGTCACTCCCGTGTTCGCCGTCCCCGTCACCGATGCCGTGAACTGCTGCGTCTGCCCGGCCGTCAGGGTTGCCGACGCCGGAGCCACCGAGACCGCCACCGGCGGGTTCACCGTCACCGCTGCGCTGGCCTTCTTGGTGGTATCCGCAACGCTGGTCGCGGTCACCGTCACCGTCTGCGCCGCCGTCAAAGTCGCCGGGGCCGTGTAGAGACCCCCGGCCGAAACCGTCCCCACCGGCGGGCTCACCGACCACGTCACCGCGGTGGTCGCCGTCCCCGTCACCGATGCCGTGAACTGCTGTGTCTGCCCCGCCGCCAGCGTCACCGATGCCGGCGCCACCGAAACCGCCACCGGCGGGTCCACCGTCACCACCGCGCTGGCCTTCTTGCTCACATCGGCCGCGCTGGTGGCCGTCACGGTCACCGTCTGCGGCGAGGTCACCGTCGCCGGAGCCGTGTAAAGGCCGCTGGCCGACACCGTGCCCACCGCCGGACTGAGGCTCCAGGTCACCGCCGTGTTGACGGTCCCGGTCACCGACGCCGTGAACTGCCGGCTCTGGCCCGCCACCAGGGATGCCGAATCCGGCGTAACCGCAACGGAGATCAGCGGGTTCACCGTCACCGCCGCGTTGGCCTTCTTGGTGCTGTCCGCGGCGCTGGTGGCCGTCACGGTGACGCTCTGCGGCGATTGCAGATTCGCCGGCGCCGTGTAGAGACCGGCCGCCGAGATGCTGCCCACCGCCGGGCTCACCGCCCACGCCACCGCCGTGTTCGCCGTCCCGCTCACCGAGGCCCTGAACTGCTGCGACTGCCCCGCTCCAACGCTTGCCGATACGGGAGTCACGGCAACCGCCACCGGCGGGTTCACCGTCACCGCCGCCGTGGCTGCCTTGCTCGAATCCGCCACGCTCGTGGCCGTAACCGTTACGGATTGCGCCGATTTCACGCTCGCCGGAGCCGTGTACAGCCCGGAGGCCGAAATCGTCCCCACCGCCGGCTTCAGCGACCAAGTCACCGCCGAATTGGACGCGTTCGAAACCACCGCCGTGAACTGCTGCGTTTGCGAGACTCCCAACGTCACCGAGGCCGGCGTCACCGTAACCGCAACGGGAGCCGCCTGCGCCGGGCTGATCGCAACCGCCGCTTTGCCATAGCTTTGCGGGTTTTCAACACTGCGGGCCACAACCAGGACGGAGAACTGCGCGGTGGCGTTTGCCGGCGCCGTGTAGAGCCCCGTGCTCGAAATCGTCCCCACTGAGGCGCTTCCGCCGGCGATGTTGTTTACGCTCCAGGTGACCGCCGGGTTCTGGGCATTGGTCACTTCCACCGTGAACTGCTGGCTCTGACCGGCCTGCACCTTCACCGAAACGGGTGTGACCCTCACCCGGATCGGCGACGCCCCTCTGGACACTCCCGCCGCCAAGAGCAGTACGCAAAAGAAAGAAGCGACCGAACGGCTCAGCCATCCCCGCTCCGAAATGTTAGAATCAGTGTTCCGCATACTCATCACTTCCCAGCGCATCGGCCAGAACTACCTGACAAAGATGGAACTACAGTTCTAGTACGTTTAGAACTTTTGTACTTTAAAATGCATTCGCGGGGCGTGTCAAGTTAACCTTGTGCAACGTGCGGTGGCTATCCCTCGGAGAGGGTGCGGGTGAACTCCCGATGGTACGCAAAATGCGCATGGCTGGCGGGCATATTTTGGGTAGAGAAGATAGGCAGCAGCCGGCCACTAACGTTTGGGAGTATTTGCTGCATGCGGCATTTGCCCGATGCTGTAGATATGATGTCGCCGGCCGATGGTTCCAGGTTGTTTCTGCAACTGAAACTCGAGGGCCAAGCCCAGGTGCAGGTCCGGAACGCCTTCCGCGTGCACCTGGATGCGGCCGGGCGGCTCATCATTTACGACGGCCGCAACCGGATCACCGACTCCTTCCAACCCGGCCAGGCCGCCGTTCTTCGCATCTGGTGTCCGCAGCCCACCACCATGCAGTAGCGGCCAAACGAACCCAATCCCAAGAACGGACACTGGCCCGGTAACGGTCGTAAGATAATAGGTCCATGACGCGTTTCTCTCACCTGATCGTGGCTGCGCTCCCCCTGGCAAGCGGGCTGTGCGCCGCCGAGAAATTCACCCCCCTGTTCGACGGCAAGACGCTCAACGGCTGGGAGGTCTGCAACGGCTTCGCCACCTACCGCGTCGAGAACGGCGCCATCGTCGGCCGCACCGCCGAGGGCAGCCCCAACAGCTTCCTGTGCACCAAGAAGGAGTACGGCGACTTTATCCTCGAGTGGGAAAGCAAGAACGATCCCGTGCTGAACTCCGGGGTCCAGATCCGCAGCCACCGCTACGGCGCCGAGGCCCAGGTCCGCACCTTCAACGGCAAACAGTTCGTCAACCGCAAGCACCCGGCGGGCCGCGTCTACGGCTACCAGGTGGAAATGAGCAACGAGGAGGCCGGCGCCTCCGGCGGCATCTACGACGAAGCGCGCCGCGGCTGGCTCCACAACATCGCCTCCGATCCCGTCGCCAGCAAGGCTTTCAAGGACAACCAGTGGAACCGCTACCGCGTCGAGGCCATCGGCGACAGCATGCGGGTCTTCATCAACGGCGTGCCCTGCGCCAACGTGGTGGATCCGCTCGACCAGACCGGCTTCATCGCACTCCAGGTGCACCAGTTCAAAGGCGAGAAGCCCGCCGAGGTGCGCTGGCGCAATATCCGCATTCAGGATCTCGGCCGCCACGCCTGGAAGCCCATCTTCGACGGCAAGACCACCAGCGGCTGGAGGCCCACCGGCGGCGGCAAGTGGACCGTTGAGGACGGCGCCTTTCACGCCGCCAGCATCGAGGGCAATGCCAACGTCGGCTACATGATGTCCACCGCCCCCCACATGGACATCACCTGCCGCATACACTTCAAAATCGTCAAGGGCAATAGCGGCTTCTTCCTGCGCTTCAACCCCGAGGCGCGCATGGGCTACGAAGTCGAGATCGACGAAGCCAAGCGCACCGGCGGCTTCTGGCGCATCGCCCCGCAAGGCGGCGGCTGGACCACGGGCCCCGAGGACAACGCCGCCGTCAAGGCCGGCGACTGGAACGAGCTGGTGGCTTCCCTGCACGGCCGCCGCATCGTTTTCCACCTTAACGGCGTGAAGACGGTGGACCTGCCCAACGACGTGAACGGCCCGCTGGAAGGCTTCATCGGGCTGCAGGTGCACGGCCGCATGCCCACCGAGATCTGGTTCAAAGACATCGCCGTCCTGGAGAAACGGTAGCCATGCTCGGAACCCTCGTTGTGCTGCTTGCGGCGGCCGTGGCGGAGCCCGGTTTTCAGCCCCTGTTCAACGGCAAGACGCTGGAGGGTTGGAAACTCGTGCGCGGCCGCGGCCCGGGCTACGTGGTCGAGAACGGCATCATCGTGTGCCCGGCGGACGGCGGCGGCAACCTTTACACCGAAAAGGAATTCGCCAACTTCGTCCTGCGGCTCGATTTCAAGCTGTCGCCCGGCGGCAACAACGGGATCGGCATCCGCGCGCCTTACGAGGGCGACGCCGCCTATCAGGGCATGGAGATCCAGGTGCTCGACGACGCCGCCCCGCGTTACGCCAGCCTCCGCCCGGGCCAGTACACCGGCTCGGTCTACGACGTGTTTGCGGCCAAACGCGGGGCTCTGAAACCCGCCGGCCAGTGGAACTCGTACGAGATCACCGCCAACGGCCGCCGCATCACCGTGAAGCTCAACGGAGAGCTGATCACGGACGCCAACCTCGATGACGCCAAAGACCCGGAGATCCTGAGGAAACACCCGGGCCTCCAGCGCCCCTCCGGCCACATCGGCTTCCTGGGCCACGGCACGCGCGTGGAGTTCCGCAACGTGCGCGTTAAGGAACTGCCGTAAAGGGATACTCTGGACGCCGGCCGTCCCCGGCGGTGGCCGCTTTGGGGTCAAGGTGCAGCACGCGCAATGCGGCTCCGCAGGCCCGTGCAGCAATCACTGCGCTGGGCCGGTGCGGGTATCGAGCACCTCGCGCACCTTCTCCAGCAGCGTATCCGGCGTAAACGGCTTGTGCAGGAACGGGCGCTTCCCCTGGTTCACCGGCTCGCCGATGGCGCTGTCGCGGTAGCCGGACATGTACAGAATCTTCAGGCCGGCGCGCTGTTCTGCGAGCTCTTCCCCCAGCTCGTATCCGCTCATTTGCGGCATCACCACGTCGGTGAGCACCAGGTCGATCTTGTGCGAGTTCTTCTCGAAGGCGGAGAGCGCGGCGCCGCCGCCGGCGGCCTCGATGACGCTGTAACCGTTGGATTGCAGGACGGCGAACACCAGCTTGCGCACGCCCTCCTCATCGTCCACCAGCAGGATGGTCTCCGAGCCCTTGCGCTTCACCGCCTTGCGGGCAGGCGGCGGGGCCTCCGTCACGCGCGGCAGGTAGATTTCGAAGATGGTGCCGCAGCCGGGCTGGCTGTAGACGGTGATCTGGCCGCCGCTCTGCCGCACAATGCCATATACCGTCGAAAGTCCCAGCCCGCTGCCCTTGCCCGGCTCCTTGGCGGTGAAGAAAGGCTCGAACAGGCGCGCGCGGGTGTTGGCATCCATGCCGACTCCGGTATCGCTCACCGCCAGCATGACGTACTCGCCCGGCTTGAGCCCCACCTTGCGGCTGGAGGCGGGGTCCTGCAAGTCCACGTTGGCGGTCTCGATGACGAGCTTTCCGCCCTGCGGCATGGCATCGCGCGCGTTGGCGGCGAGATGGGTGATCACCTGTTCGATCTGCCCCGGGTCGGCGTGCACCCGCCCGAGCCCCGGACCGGGCAGCACGATCAGCTCGACGTTTTCGCCCACCAGCCGCCGCAGCATGGGTTCCATGTTGCCCAGCACGCCGTTCAGGTCCAGCAGTTTCGGCTGCGCTCCGGGGCCGCGGCTGAAGGCCAGCAGTTGCCGGGTGAGGCCGGCGGCGCGCTCGGCGGCCCACATGATTTCGTCGGCGAAGCGGCGCAGCGGATGGCTGGAGGCCAGTTCCAAGCGCAGCAGCTCGCTGTATCCGGTGATGACCGTGAGCACGTTATTGAAGTCGCCGGCCACGTTTCCGGCGAGCCGGCCCACGGCTTCCATCTTCTGCGCCTGGCTGAGCTGTTCTTCGAGGTTGCGCCGCGTGCTCACGTCGCGGAACACCAGCACGCCTCCGCGCAGTACGCCCTTCTCGTCGCGCACCGGCGAGGCGGTGCTCTCCACGGCGATGCGCGTGCCGCTGCGGGAGACCAGCGTCAGGTGTTCGGTCTGGGCAACGGCGGAGTTCTCCGTGAAGGCGCGGCGCATGGGGCTATCCACGGCCTCGCTCTCTTCATCGCGAACCAGGCGGAAAACCTCCTCCACCTCCTTGCCGCGCGCCTCTGCCGCGGACCAGCCGGTCAGCTCCGCAGCCGCCGGATTGGCATAGGTCACCCGGAGGTTGGCATCGGTGGCGATCACGCCATCGCCGATGCTCGCCAGCGTGGCGCGCAGAATTCTCCGGCTCTCGCCCAACGATGCGGCCAGCCAGGTGACGATGACCGCTAACGCCGTGAACGAGGTGAGCCTGACCAGGTCGTTGGCCCCGAGCGGCAAGGGCATGAAAAAGTACACGACGGCGGCGGCGGATAGGACCGTGGCCAGAAATCCTCCCATGCGCCCGTGAAACCGGGAACTCGCCAGCACGGCGCCCACGAACGGGAGGAAGAAACTGGGTTCCAGCAGCGGCCGCACCAGCAGGGAGACGAGCAGAGCGAGCGCCGCGGTGGCCAGCGCGAAAACACCCGTATTGACGGTTCGATGGAAGTGCATGCCGCCAGTCCCGTTATACTACAGCGCGGCCTCGCTGCCGCCGGCGCCCCGGCGCCTATCGGTACAGGGGCGGCTCGCCCGCCGGCCGCGTCTTCCAGCGCCGGTGGATCCACAACCACTGGCCCGGCTCGCGCCGTATGGCGGCCTCCAGGGCGCGCTGCACGGCGGCGGTATCCACGGCGGCGTCGCCGGAGACCGGCACCGGCGGGTAGAAGCGCAGAACGTAGCGCCGCTCCTCGCCGGACCAGGTGGCGAACCCGGGGATGACCGTGGCGCCGCTGTGCGCGGCCAGGCGCGCGAACCCCGTCCCGGCGCACGCCGGCACGCCGAAGAAATCCACAAACACACCGTTTTCCGGCGCAGCGTTTTGATCGATGAGGATCCCCACCGCCTCATTGCGGCGGAGCGCCGCCAGAATGCCGCGGGCGAAGTCCTTCTTGGCGATCACGCGGTTGCCGGAGAGCGCCCGCCGCCGCTCCACCATGCGGTCGATGTAGGGGTTATCGAGCGGACGCACCAGCACGTTCATCGGCTCCGTGAGCAGCGCGTGCGCGTAGGCGCTCAGTTCCCAGTTGCCCAGATGCGCGGTGGCCACCAGCACGCCCTTGCCGCGCCGCTTGGCCTCGCGGTAATATTCCAGCCCCTCGCACCGTATCCATTCAGCAACATTCCGCCGCTGAATGCGCGGAAACTTCGCGAATGCCGCCAGCACGCGCGCGATGGAATCGAAAACCTCTTCCACCGTGCGCAGGCGCCCGGCCTCGTCCAGCTCCGGCATGGCGAATTCGAGATTGCGCAAGGCGGTGCGCCGCAGCCGCGGGAGCGCGCGATCAAGCACGCCGGCGTAGGCGCGTGCCAGCCGCCAGGCAAGCCCGCCCGGAGCCGCGGCGAGCGTCTGCACCGCCACCCACGCAGTCCCGTACTCGATCACGTTGCGGAAAGCGGAGCGGCGGCGCATCAAGCGCCATTGTATCTATGCGTGCTTGTGGCGCGGGTGATGCGTGTGATGCGTGCGGAACATGAGCGCGCCGCCCACGCCCCACACGATCAGAAACGCGAACACCGCCCCGAACAGCAGGTCGTACGTGGGTCCGGCAAGGCCCTGGGGCGGCGGGATAAAGCCCATCGAAACCGCGGCGGCTATGCTCAGGCCATGCCAGTACCAAGCCTGCGCTTTGTATTGGTACAGCAGAAACAGCGCCAAACCCAGCGAGGCGCCGTACGCGAGGATCACCCAGAGGCTCGACATGGCTAAACCTCCGGCAATATTTTACGCGCTTTTGTTCTCCGTGGAAATCCCCCCGGTTACTCGAGTTACTCGATCCAGCCGCCGCCAAGCACCAGGCCGCCGCGGTAGAAGACCGCGGCCTGTCCCGGGGTCACGGCGCGCTGGGGCTGGTCAAAGCGGACCTCGACGCGGTCCGCCTGGTCCGTGGGCAGGAGCGTGGCAGAGGCGGCTTCGTGTCCGTGGCGGATCTTCACTTCGGCGCGGGCGGGCGCATCGAGAGCGGGTATCGAAATCCAGTTCACGCCGCGCGCGGCGAGCGACGCGCGGAGCAGTTCATCCCCGCCGCCCACCACGACGCGGCGCGTGGCGGGATCCGTCGCAATCACGTACAACGGCTCGCCGGCGGCGAGGCCCAGGCCGCGGCGCTGCCCGATGGTGTAGCGGTGGACGCCCGCGTGCTCGCCGAGCCGCTCGCCCGCGCGGTTCACGATGGGGCCGCGGTCGTCCGGCGCCGGGCGCCCCTGCTCCCGCAGATAGGCGCCGAGGAACGCGGCGTAGTCGTTGTTCGGGACAAAACAGATCTCGAAACTCTCGTCTTTTTCCGCCACCGCCAGTCCCAGCTCCCGCGCCAGCGCCCGCACCTCGGGCTTGGTCATGCCGCCCAGCGGGAAGAGGCTGCGCGCCAGTTGCGCCTGGGTGAGTCCGAACAGAAAATAGGTCTGGTCCTTGTCCGGGTCCGCCGCGCGCCGCAGCTCCCAGCGGCCGGTTTCACTGTTTTGCGCGATGCGCGCGTAGTGGCCGGTGGCGATGCGCGCGGCGCCGGCGGCATCGGCCATCTTGAAGAACTCGCCGAACTTCAGGAAGTTGTTGCACAGCGTACACGGGATGGGGGTGCGCCCCGCCAGGTACTCGGCGACGAACGGCTCCACCACGCGCTCCTCGAACTGGCGCTCGTAGTTGACCACGTAGAACGGGATGCCGAGTTGTTCGGCCACGCGGCGCGCGTCATACACGTCGTCGAGCGAGCAGCAGCGCCCGCCCGCGGTGTGCCCGAGTTCCGGCAGCCGCCGCTGGTTCCAGAGCTGCATGGTGAGCCCGATGACGCGCTCGCCGCGGCGTTCGAGCAGCGCGGCGACCGTGGAGCTGTCCACGCCGCCGCTCATGGCGACCGCGACCGTCACCGGATGCCCGCCGAAATCGCGCGCAGGTGGGCGACGGATTCGGCGATGGCCTCCGCCAGCGCGTCCACCTGCTCCGCGGTGTTCCCCGGCCCCAGTGAAATACGAATGCTGCCGCGCGCCTGCTCGGGCTTCAGGCCGATGGCGGTCAACACGTGCGAGGGCTCGAGCGCGCCGCTCGAACAGGCCGAGCCGCTCGAGACGGCGAAGCCGCGCAGATCGAGCGCGATCACCAGGGCTTCGCCGTCGGCGCCATCGAACCGCATGTTGCTGGTATTGGGTAGCCGCGGGGCGCCCGCGCCGTTGATGTACGCACCGGGAACGCGCTCCAGCACGGCGCGCTCCAGCCGGTCGCGCAGCCCGGCGCAATCGCCGGCGAACGCCTGGGCCGCCACGCCGAAACCCACCGCGCCCGGCACGTTCTCGGTTCCGGGCCGCCGGTCGCGCTCGTGATGGCCGCCGAACAGCACCGGGCTGAGCCGGGCGCCCTTGCGCACGTAGAGCGCGCCGATGCCCTTCGGCCCGCCGATCTTGTGGGCGCTCATCGCGTACAGGCCGATTCCGGAGTCCGTGAGGTTCAGAGGGACCTTGGCGAACGCCTGCACCCCGTCGCAGTGGAACAGCGCCCCGGCCTCGCGCGCGATCCGCGCGATCTCCTCCACCGGCTGAAGCGTGCCAAGCTCGTTGTTGGCGTGCATCACCGAAACCAGGGCGGTGTCCGGACGCAAGGCGCGCCGCACGGCATCGGGGTCCACCACGCCGCGGCCGTCCGGCTGCACATAGGTCACCCGCACGCCCTCGCGTTCGAGCGCCGCGCAGGCGCTCAGCACGGCGGTATGCTCTATCGAGCCGGTGATGACGTGGGCCGCTCCGCGCCCCGCGCCGAGCAGCGCCAGGTTATCGGCCTCGGTGCCGCCGGAGGTGAATACGATCTCGCGCGGGTCGCATCCGGCGCGTTCCGCCACCAGCCGCCGCGCACGCTCCAGTTGCGCCTTGGCGTCCCGTCCGAAGGAGTGCACGCTGGAGGCGTTACCATACACTTGAGCGAGCGACGCCGCAAGCGACTCCAGCACCTCGGGCAACAAGGGGCTGGTGGCGTTGTGGTCGAAGTAAAACCTCTGCACTTATACTCATTCTAACAATGGCTCGTCCGCTGATTACTCTCACCACCGACTTCGGACTCTCCGACCACTACGTGGGCGCCATGAAAGGTGTGATTCTCGGCATCTGTCCGAACGCCACGCTGGTGGACCTCAGCCACCAGGTGGCCGCCTACGGCATTCCCGAGGCGGCCTTCCTGCTCGCGCAGGCGTACGGCTGTTTTCCGAAAGGCACCGTGCACCTGGTGGTGGTGGACCCAGGGGTGGGCACCGCGCGAAGGCCCATCCTCGCCCAGGCCGCCGGCCAGGTTTTCATCGCGCCCGACAACGGCGTGCTCACCATGATCTGGTCGCGCGAGCCGCGCCACAAGGTGCGCGCCATCACCGCCTCGCGCTACTTCCGCGACCCGGTGAGCCGGACCTTCCACGGCCGCGACGTGTTCGCCCCGGTGGCGGCGCACCTGGCGGCGGGCGTGCCGCCCGCCCGCATGGGCAAGCTCATCAAGGACTATCTCCGGTTGAACTTCGAGCGCCCCGTGCAGACGGGCAAGCGCATCTGGACCGGCGCCGTGCTCAAGATCGACCACTTCGGCAACGTGATCACGAATTTCCGTCCGGATACGGTGCCGGGCATGAGTTCGCGGCCGTGGCTGCTCACGCTGGGCCCGCACCAGGTGACGCGCCTGGCGCAGACTTACGGCGAGTGCCCGCCGGGAGACCTGTTTTTGATAGAAGGCAGCAGCGGCTACCTGGAAATCTCCGTGAACCAGGATTCGGCCGCGCGCGTCATCGGCTGCGAGCCCGGCGCACCGGTGGAGATCGTGACGTTCTGATCGCGCCCTCTATGCCGCGGCCACCGCTTATAGTACTTCCGGAGGAATAGAAACCAAATCATAGATCGGTGAAAATTGGGGACCACTCGCCACGGGTGATTCGGTTGGGTAGATGATAGCTTTGCCGCCCCCGCCGCCTGCCCTTGCGGAGCCGGATTGGGCGGCTTTCGTTGCCCTGGATTGGGGCGACCAAACGGTGGAGGCATGGGCCGTCGAGTTGTCGCGGCGTTTTGCCAACCGTCCCATCGCGGTCTGCCTGGAGCAGGCCCATGGATCCCTGGTGTTCCTGTTGATGAAGTATGCGCAGTTGGTTTTGCACCCGGTGCACCCGCCCACCAGCGCCCGTTACCGGGAAGCCTCTTATCCCTCCGGGGCCAAAGACCATCCGGTGGATGCGGATCTGCTGATGGAGATTTTGCGGCGCCACCGGGAACGCTTGCGCCGCTTGGATCCGGACACCACCCAGACCCGCACGCTGCCGTCTCTGGTGCAGGAACGGCGAGCGCTGGTGAATGAGCGAACCCGGCAAGAGAACCGCCTGACGGCCCGTTTGAAGCTCTATTATCCGCAGGTGTTGGAGTGGTTTGAGGATGTCGCGTCCCCGCTGGTGTTGGACCTGCTGCAACGATGGCCTACGGTGGAGGACCTCCAAGGGCATCATCCCGGTACGCTGCGCCGGTTCTTCCACCCGCACAACTGCCGTTCGGAGAAGCGTCGGCAAATCGCCCTGCTTGCCGGCTTTGGCCCCGCTGGCCGATCCCACCCGGACCGGGTGGAAGCCCGTCGCGGGCTTCTCTAAACTTTCTTAACAAAACTCTTGACGGAATAGCTCAGAAGACTCCCTCAGGCACGCGGCGGGTGAAATCAACTCAGCCGCGTTACCGTCGCGTAATAGACCCCGCACACGTCCTCGCCCCTGGGGTTTTGGAACCAGCCGTGGAGTTTGGTGCGCGTGCGGCCTTTCAGTGTTACCCGGAACTTCGCCGCCGTGTCCGCGGGTTCGGTCTTCACGGACAACTCCTGCCCGGCGACGGTGAGCTTCGCGCCCGCGATAGGCACGGCGACACCCTCGGGCAGTTCGCCGAAAGTCAGCTTCTGTACGGGGCGGCCCGCGTTGAGCGGCAGCCTCGCTTCGGCCGGCCAGCGGGAAAGCGCGATCTCGTAGGCGCCGTCGCGCTCGACGAAGACGTTCCACGGCCCGCCGCGCGGCCCGCCTTCCGCGGCCGAAAGCGTCCGCAGGTTGTCCGCGTACACCTCTTCCCAATCGGAACTGGTGAGCGAGACCGGGTTCTCCTGCGGCGCCCCGATGCTGATGGGCTGGAAGTCGCGCAAGTCCGGTTCGACGCCCGCCCACCACTTCTCGTAGTGGTCGCGCATGCGCTTCACCACGCCGGGATTCTGCGCGGCGATGTCCTTTTCCTGCGCGCGGTCGGCGTGAATATCGTACAGTTCGCCGCCGTTCACCAGCCGCCACTTGCCCCAGATCACGCAGGAATCCCACTTTTTCAGGATCTGCCCGTACTGGACCACCAGCATGCGATCGGCGATAGTCTGCGAGGCGCCCTTCAACAGACCCGCGAGGCTCGCGCCGTCGAACTTCGTCGCGGGCTTCTTCAGCCCGCACAGGTCGATCAAAGTGGGGAGGATGTCCTGCATCTGGGCCGGCACGGCGATGTCGCCGGGAGCGCGCAGCCCGCCGCCCGGCCAGCGCACGAAGCACGGCACGCGGTGCCCGCCGTCGTAAATCTGGGTCTTGCGCGCGCGCAGTCCGGCGTTGAAGACGTTGACGCCGCCGGTACCGCCGTTATCGGTCATGAAAACGACGATGGTGTTCTCGCGCAGTCCCGTGGAGGCGAGGAACTGCTCCATCTTGCCGAGGTTCCAGTCGAGGTTGGCGATCATGCCGAAAAACGCCGCCGGCAGCTTGTTCCTCTTGTACGGCGCCTGCCACTCCTCGGCCACCCAGGCGGGTCCGTGGGGGGTGTTGGTGGGCAGGTAGCAGAAGAACGGCTGGCCCTTTTTCTGCTGCTGCCCCATCCAGTTCATGGCCTCGCCAAACCAGAAGTCCGTGCAGTAGCCTTTGAAATTCCTGCGCACGCCGCGGTCCAGATACCGGCCGTTCATGTAGTCGTTATCGAACTCCGGCACCGACGACATGCCGAAGCCCTTGAAGTACTTGGCTTCCTGGAAACCGCGGTCCATGGGGCGATAAGGATAGTTGTCGCCCAGGTGCCATTTGCCGAACACGCCGGTGGCGTAGCCGCTCTGGCCGAACACGTCGGCCATGGTGGGAACGTCGCGGCGCAGCACGGCGCGGCCCGCAGTCACGGAGGTGGCGCGGTTGTGCAGCGCGTCGAGCCCGCTCATAAGCTGGCCGCGTGTGGGCGTGCACATCGGCGCCGAGTGGAAATCCGTGAAGCGGACGCTCTGGCTGTGCAGCCGGTCCATGTTGGGGGTCTTCAGCACGGGATTCCCGTGGCAGGAAAAGTCGCCGTACCCTTGGTCGTCGGTGAGGATGACCAGCACGTTCGGGCGTGCGGCCGCGCCGGCGGCGGCCCGCGGCCATGCCGCCGCGAGCGCCGCGCCGCGATTCAGAAATTGCCTGCGGTCCATGTCAGCCCTCCATCACGCATGCAGCTTGCGGAAGTTCTCCAGGCAGCGCCGCGCGGTGTCCATCGGCGGATAATCACTGCCCTCCTGTTCGATGAGATAGAACTCCACGCCGCCGGTCTTCTCGGCCGCGGCGAAGATTTCCTTCCACGGCGCATCGCCCTCGCCGAACAGGACCCTGTAGCCCTTGGCCTTCGACCAGTCTTTGCAGTGCACGCAGCGGATGCGCTTGGGATTCCGCTTGATCCAGGCCACCGGGTCGGAACCGGCTTCGAGGCACGTGCCCACGTCGAGTTGCAGCATGACGTCCTTGCTGGTATTGGCCGCGAGGACTTCGATCGGCTTCTTGCCGTCGACCGTGTGGAACTCGCCCGCGTGATTATGGTAGCCGGCGCGCAGCTTGGCGCGTTTCATCTTTTCCGCGCCGCGGTTGAGGGTTTCGGCGACGCGCTTCCAACCGTCGAGGCCCTGTACCTTGCCGGCGCTGGCCATCACGATGTACTTGCTGCCGATGATCTGGTTCAGCTCGATAGCCTTGCCGATGCCTTCCTCGGAGAACGATTTCGGGCTGTTGTGCGTGGAGTAGCAGACGATGCCGAGATCGTCCATGAGCTTGCGCATGTCCTTGGCCTGGGCCGGGGTCCAGTCGTAGTACGGGGAGAAAAATTCCACGCCCTGGTAACCCATCTTGGCGACGGCCCGCACGGTGCCCTGCGGGTCCTGCTTCAGCTCGTCGCGGACCGAATACAGTTCCAGGCCCAGAGGCCGTTTCTTGGCCGCGGCCAGCGGCGCCGCGGCCGCCAATGCCACAAACGAGCGTCGGGAGAGAGTGATGCGTGACATAAGCGTAACCTAGCACACTACCAGCCCACGGGCTTGCCCTGGTTCTGCTCGTCGAGCCACTTCTGGAGCGGCGCGAAGTAATCGCGGATGGCGGTGGCGTCCATCTCGCGCTGTCCGGTAAGGGCGTAGAGTGCCTCGGGCCAGGGCCGGCTCATGCCCATGGCGAGCACGTCGCGAAGGCGGCGTCCGGCTTCCGCATTGCCGTAGACGGAGCAGCGATTGAGCGGCCCCGCGCAGCCGGCGGCTTTCGCCAGGGCGCGGTGAAACTGGAACTGCAAAATGTCCGCCAGGAAGTAGCGCGTGTAGGGTACGTTGGCCGGCACGTGGTACTTGGCGCCCGGGTCGAACTCCTGCTCCGTGCGCGCGGCGGGCGGCGCCACGCCCTGGTACTTCAGCCGCAACTGCCACCACGTCTCGTTGTACTTCTCCGGCGGGATCTCGCCCGAAAATACTTTCCAGCGCCACTGGTCGATCATCAGTCCGAAGGGCAGGAACGCGATCTTTTCGAGCGCCTTGCGCATCAGCAGGCCGGTGTCCTTGGAGGTGTCGGGGGCTTTAGCGAGCAGGCGGACCTTCACCAGGTATTCGGGCGTGATGGAGAGCGCGATGGTGTCGCCCACCGCCTCGTGGAAGCCGTCGTTGGCGCTGTCGCGGAACAGGAACGGCTGCTGGTTGTAAGCGCGCTGGTAGAAGTTGTGGCCGAGTTCATGGTGGATGGTGTTGAAGTCCTCGCCGGTGATCTCGATGCACATCTTGAGCCGGATATCGTCGGCCGCATCCACATCCCACGCGCTGGCGTGGCAGACCACTTCCCGGTCCCGCGGCTTCACGAACATGGAGCGGCTCCAGAAAGTGTCCGGCAGCGGTGCGAAGCCGAGCGAGGTGAAGAACGCTTCGCCGTAGCGCACCATCTGCTTGTAGTCCGTGTTGCGCGACTTCAGGATGGAGGTCAGGTCGTAGCCCGGGTCGGCGTTGGGCGGCGCCACCAGCGGGTAGATGTTCTCCCACTCCTGCGCCCACATGTTGCCCAACAGGTGCGCGGGGATGGGACCGGAGGCCGGCACGGCGTTGCCGTACTTCTCGCGCAGTTTGGACCGCACGTAGGCGTGCAGCGAAACGTAGAGCGGGCGCACCTGCTCCCACAGACGGTCAAGCTCCCTGGCGAAGGCGTCCGGCGCCATGTCGTACTTGGAGCGCCACATCGCGCCCGTATCGGCGAAGCCCATCTCGCGCGCACCCTTGTTGGAAAGCTGGACGAAGCGGGCGTAATCGTTCCGCATGGGCGGGGCGATGGAATGCCATCCGGTCCAGACATCGCGCAGCTCCGCCTCATTGCGGCTGCTGGCCATGATGCGCGAAAGCTCATTCAGATCCTTGCCCTTGTACTTGCCTTTGCCGTAGGCGCCTTCCATGCCGGCAACGATGCGTGTCAGCTCCTCGCTCTCTTTCGGGTCGGCGGGCGTGGCCAGGGTGAGAGAGAGCTTCAGCAGCTTCATCTTGCGGGCCAAGTCCGGCGGCAGTTCCACGCGGTCAAAGCGGGTGGCCTGTTTGGCAAGATTGACCGTGGCCGAGATCGTGCGCTCGTTGAGCCGGGCGGCGATGATCTCGCTGTCCTCGGTGATGTAGGTGGACTTGATCCAGTCGGCGCGGCCGGAATCGGTGGACAGCGCCAGCAGTTGCTGTTCGGCGGAGTCAAGGAACCGGCGCGCCTCCTCGACCGTCGGCGGTCTGCGGGAGCACGCAGGAGCCAGAAGCAGGAGCAATAGGAAAAAGTGTTTCATACGTTCAATCGTCCACTCGCCGGCGCGCCTTCAGGTCGAAGGAGTCGCCGGGCGACAAAAAATAGTAGGTCTTCCCGTTTTCGTAGATGGCGGCCCTGCTCGCCCCGATGACGCGGAAGCGGGTGCCGTGAACGACGATGGCGGTGCCCTCGTCGATGCCGATGCCCAGAAGTTCCGGGTGGCGCTCCACCACGGCGACGAGGTCCCGTTCGCGGTTGCGCTTGAGCAGGTGCTGGTCGATAGCCACGCCGGGCAGGAACCCGAAACCGCGCTCGTGGCCCGGGGCCATCATGATGTGGTTGCCCTCGGGGGCGCCGCGAACCAGGTAAGAGCCTTGTATCGTGGCGCCCGCGGAGGTGCCGCCGATCACGCCTCCGCGCGCGAGCACCGCGTGAAACTCGCGCTCGGTGCGGGTGCCCAGGTACGCATCCGCCAGGCGCCATTGCCGCCCTCCGCCGAACCAGACCCCGCGCGCCTGGCGCAGGGGCGCGGCAAAGGCTTCGGTGTCCGCCAGTTTCGGATCGCGCGTGTGCAGCAGGACAAGGTTGCGGGCTCCGGCTTTGTGGAGCGGCGTGGATTCCAGATATTTCGGTTCGTATTGATCCTCTTCACCCGCGGTGGGCACCACCACGATGCGCGCGTCGCGTCCGCCGGCGAGTTCGAGGAAGGTATCCGGAATGACCGGGGGCATTTCGCCGCCGCCCACCACCACGAGCGAGCCCGTCTGCGCCGCCGCAAGCAGTGGCGCCAGCAGAAAAAGCGCTCTCATTCGCCGCTGGAGAGGGTGACCCGGTATTTCAACACCAGGGGCGCGCCGGGCTTCAGGGTGTAGTGCTCCAGCCCGGGCCAGGAGGGGTTCAGGAATCCGAAACCGTGCCGCAGCAGCCAGCCGTTATTGGGATAGCCGGGGTTGGCGGGATCGTCGTCGATGCGCCCGCTCTCGGGCTTGCCCTGGAACTTGCCGCTGACCTGCGCCCACGCATGGCGCGAGAAGACGCCGTCCTTCTCCATCACGCCCTTATCGGTGGTGATGACGGTAGCCGCGGCGCCGCCGTCCCGCGGAGCGAAGCGGAAGCAGAAGCCGCCGAAGCCCTTCTTGCCGTCGGGGGTTCCGGCGATCTCCACGGGGTCGGAGGCGGCTTCCAGGCGCAGCGTGAAATCCATGCGCCGCCGGTTGTTTTCCACCGGCCAGGTCACGATCTCGACCATTTCCTTGACCACCTTGCGGTCTTCCAGGTACCAGCCGTTTTCGACGGCGAGCCGCGCGGATTTCGGCCCCGCCTCCCGCGCCACCCAGCGCACAAAGCGCTCCTTCATGTCCTTCACGGTCCAGACGTCATAGGTCTTCCCGTCCACCACCACGACCGGCCACATCCAGGAAATGCCGCGATGGTGCGGGTGATCTTTGTTGAAGTCGTCCGTGATCAGCGTGCCGTCGGGAGCGTAGACGGGGTGCAGGTAGCAGCACCGGCTCATCTGGCCGGGAAAGCCCGGTTTGAGAACCATGCCGTGGTTGTAGACGTAAACGGGCTTGCCGTTTTCCGAAAGCGTGAGCGCGGCGGCGTCCTGTTTGAAAGCGAACGGCGAAGCGCCCCACGCGGTTGCAGCGAGAAGAAGCGCGAGAGGCAGACGTAGCATGATGACTCATATTTAAGCACGCTTGCGCTATCGGGCATGGCCGCATGCGCCGCAATTGAAGCAGCGCGGATGGAAGATCGTCCGGATCGTATCGAACGCCGGATTGAACGGTGCACGCAGCAATTGGAGGGGCAGCAGCGGCGCAGTAGTCCCTACACCCCCGGCGGGCGCCTGCGGTGCCAGTCCGTGCGCGATTGGAACTCCCGCCCGAGCGCCAGCAGCGTATTCTCCGCAAACGGCAGCCCGGCCAGTTGGATGGCCACGGGCAGGTTTTCCGCGAAGCCGCAGGGCAGCACCAGCGCGGGCAGGCCGGCCAGGTTTCCGGCGGGGATCAGGGGGGTCAGACCGGGAACTTTCGGCCGCGGGCCGCCGGCGCCGCGTCCGTCGAGCGGATCGGCAATCTTGGGCGCGGGGCCGAGGCGCGCGGCAGTCAGCAGCACGTCCACGTTAGCGAACATCTTGCGGATTTCCGTCTGCATCAGCCGCCGGATGCGCATGGCTTTCAGATAATCCCGCGCGGGGATTTCCAGCCCCGCCTTCAGGCCTGCGATCTGTTTCTTGTCCGCGAGTTCTTCCACCTTGCCGCTGGTGATGAGCGGCTCGAATACCGAGGAGCCCTCGGCGGAAATGATGGTCCCGATCACCGGCCCATAGGGGAAGTCCGGCAGTTTCGTCTCCACCAGTTTCACGCCGGTATCCGCGATGACCTTCAGCGCCTGCTCGAAGGCCGGGCGCGCGGCCGGGTCGGCCCACTCCCGGAAGTCCACGGGCGCGTAGCCCACCCGCAAATCGCTGGTCTTGCGCGCGTATTGCGGCGTGTAGTAAAAACTCTTGCCGGCGGAGCCGGGATCTTTGCGGTCGCCTCCCGAGATTACTTGCAGCACCAGCCCGCAATCCTCGGCGCTGCGGCAGAAGACGCCGATCTTATCGAGCGTCCAGGCCAGCGGCATCGCGCCGTAACGGCTGACCAGCCCGTAGGTCGGCCGCAGGGCGGTGACGCCGCAGAAGGCCGCGGGAGTGACGATGGAGCCGGAGGTTTCCGAGCCCAGCGCGAACGGCACCAGTCCCGCCGCAACCGCCGCGCCCGAGCCGCTCGAGGACCCGCCCGACCATCGTGCGGTGTCCCACGGATTCAGCCCCGGCCCGGTGAGCGAAGCCGCCGCCCAGCGGTATCCGCCGCCGCCCGCCAGTTCCACCATGGAGAGCTTGCCCACCAGCACAGCACCCACTCCGTCGAGCTTCTGAAGCGCCGTGGCGGTGTAATCGAAGACCTGCGCGGCGTAAGGCTTGGCGCCCCAGGTGGTGGGCTTGCCCGCCATGCTGAGCAGATCCTTGGCGCCGAAGGGAATGCCTTGCAGTGGCCCGCGCGTGCGGCCGCGCTTGAGTTCCTTATCCACGTCGCGCGCACGGCGCTCGGCGTCCTTGCCGAGCGACAGCGCCAGGGCGTTGTAGCGGGGACCGAACTGCACCAGCCTGGTGATGAAAGTCTGCGCGAGCTGCAAGGCGGTGAGGGAACCGTCCCGCAGGCGTGCGCCCAATTCCCCTATGGTGGCGAAGCTGACGTCGGCGGCCATGGCTCAGGCCTTGAAGAGGAATGCCGGCTCGGTTTCGACCGGAATCTGCACCTTGGCGAGCGTCTCGCCGGTACGGCGTCCGCTTTCGCGCGCGGCCTTCAGCTCATCTTCGGGCCGCTCGGCCGCACGCGCCGATGCGGCGGCCGCCAACGCCGCCAGTTCGCGTCGTGAGAGTTTCATACTTTCAGCGCCTCCGCGGCGGTCTTTTCCATGAGCGAGCGCGGAGCGGTTTCGCCCGTCCAGATTTCGAACTGCCGCACAGCCTGTTCGATGAACATCTCCAGGCCGGGGATGACGGTTTTACCCTGCTCGCGCGCCAAGCGGATCAGCACGGTCTCAAGCGGGTTGTATACCATGTCGAAGACGATGTCGGCGGGGATGCTGCCGTTGAAGTAGCACTCGCTCACCCGCGGGAACATGCCCAGCGGCGTGGCGTGAATGATCGCGTCGAAGTAGCGCGATTCGAGCTGCTCCTTCGCCAGCGCCTCGGCGTTGCAGCTCTTGGCGAGCGCCCGGACTCGGTCCGGATTGCGCCCCACCACGGCGAGCCTGGCTCCGGCTTCGGCCAGCGCGAAGGCCGCGCCGCGCGCCGCTCCCCCGTTGCCCACGATCAGGACCGAGGCGTTCCGCAGCCGCATGCGCCGCGAAAGCGGCCCGGTGACGCCGGCCGCGTCCGTATTGGTTCCGCGCCATTTGCCCGCCTTGCGCCATACGGTATTGACGGCCCCGATGCGCCGCGCCAGCGGTTCCACCACGTCCAGGTAGCGGATCACCTTCTGCTTATGCGGAATGGTGACGCTGAACCCGGATATGGGCAGCTTGCCGGCCAGGGCGAAGAAATCCCGCAACTGGGGCGGCTGCACCAGGAAAGGCAGGTACACGGCTTCCAGCCGCTTGGCCTGAAATGCGCGGTTGTGAATGGCGGGAGAGATGGAATGCCGCACCGGGTCCGCGATGACTCCATATACCTTGGTGGCCTTCCCGAGTTTCTCGACCCTGTACAGATGCCGGAGCTGCCGCGCGCACACTTGCCCCGCCGCCGTACCTTCGGCGGCCACCGGCGCGGCGTAGGTGTAAAGCCCTCCACACGCCGTGGAAAGGACGCGGGCCGGGAAGCCCAACTCGCCCATGGCCAGCACAACCAGCGGCGTCTTGGAATGCTCCTTGGCCAGCGCCAGCACCCGGCCCACGTCCGTGGGCTTGCGCGCGGTGGTCACCAGCTTATAGACATCCGCCGGAATGCGCATCATGCGGCCCAGCACCGGATCGAGCGCCGGCGTGCCTTCGTAGTTGTGATACGAAACCACCAGGTACGCCCGGCCCCGGAGCACGTTCAGGCGCTCGGGGGCGGCTTCGGCGGTTTCGATCTCGACGTCCACGGCCTGTGCCCCCTGGCGCACGGCCAGGTCCAGGATGCGAATCTGCTCTTCAATACTGCCGTTGAAGCGCCCGGCGTTCTGGTGGCGGCGGCAGGTGGCCAGCACAGTGCACTCGGGGAACTGATCCAGAAAACGGCGGATGGCCTCGGCGCCGCACTCCGGCCGGTCCAGGTAGTCCAGCCGGAATTCCAGGAAGGTCTCGCCCGCCTCCACCTCGCGGCGCGCGTGGTCGAGTAACTTCCCGGTATCTGGCAACCCCAACGCGATGCAAACCCGCGGCAGGGCTCTCACTTGCAGCATCGAAAGAGTTACCAGAATACCACGGCCTAGCCGGGGTACGGCGGCCGGGAATCGGCCGCCTGAGCGGCGGCCGCGCGCTGCTTCAACTCCTCGTTCCAGGCGTCCAGGATGGCCGCGGTGGCGGTAGCCCCGACCCGCGTGCACCCCGCCTCGTACACCTCCTTCAGCTTCTCGAGGGTGCGCACCCCACCCGCGGCTTTCACGCCGATGTGCTCCGGCAGGTGCGCCCGCATCAGCCGGACGTCCTCGAGCGTGCACCCGCCGGGGGCGAACCCGGTGGAAGTTTTGGCGAAATCCGCCCCGGCGCGGTTCAGGATGCGGCAGGCGATGATCTTCAGCTCGCCGGTAAGATACGCGTTTTCGAAAATGACTTTCAGCAGCGCGCCCTGTTTGTGGCAGGTTTCGGCCATCTGGAGGAGCTCCATCTCCACGTGCTGGAACTCGCGTGAGAGCAGCTTGGAGACGTTGATCACCATGTCGATCTCGCGCGCCCCGCGGCCGAGTGCGTCGCGGGCTTCATACAGCTTCACGGCCGTCGTGGAGGAGCCGTGGGGGAACCCCGCCACGCTGCCCACCTTCACCCCGCTGCCCTGAAGCACACGCACAGCCGTCTCGATGTCGCAAGGGCGCACGCTGACCGTCGCCACACCGTAGCGGCGCGCCAGTTGGCAGCCTTCCACAACCTGCGCGGTGGTCAGTTCCGGGCGGACCAGGGAGTGGTCGATGAGGCGGGCAACCTGCTCGTAGGTTTCGAGTGGCGGGAGAACCGGCGCGGGCATTCCAGCTACTTCTTACGCTTGGTGGTGGTGCGGGTGGCGGGACGGGCGCTGCTGGTGCAGGCGTATCCCAGCGCCTTCAACTGCGTGCAGGCCTTATTGGAGAGGTCGGTGCCGGGGAAGCGCTTCATCAGTTCGCGAAACTCCTGGCCGCCCTGAGTTTTGCGGCCCATTTTCACCAGCGTCTGGCCCTTCATATAAAGCGCGTCGGCGGTCTTGTTGTTATCCGGATAGCGTTCCAGCACCATATCGAACTCGGTCAGCGCCGACTCCAGGTCCCCCTGGGAAAAGTGGATTTCGGCGATGTAATACTGCGCGTTGGGGGCCAGTTCGGTATTTCCGTAGTACTTCAGGTAATCGGAGAAGCCCTGGAGAGCGAGATCCATCTTGCCCCCGAGGCGGTCGCGCAGGGCGTTCTGGTAGAGCGTCTCGGCGGGCGCCGGGGGGGCGCCGGAGGCGGTGGGGCTCGCCACGGCGCCCGGCGGGGGCGCGGGCGGAGCCTGAATGGTCCGGACGGCGTTGGTCACGTCCACCATCTGGGTTTGCAGCTTGCTGAGACGGGCAGCCAGGTCGTTGACCGACTCGCGCAGCGCCTGGAAATCCGTAATCATCTGGTCCACCTTGGTGCCCACGCCGGCAACGGGCGCAACCACCTTGGATTCCTGCTCGCGAATGCTCTGGCGCAGGCCGGATTCGAGCACGGCGACGGAGGTGTTGGCCTTATTGGCCGCATCCACGGCCTGCTGAACCAGCACCGTGACGGCCGCCAGCCGCTCGTTCTGCGACTGTTGGAGGGACCGGATCATCTCCTGCAACTGCGCCACGTCCCTCTGCAATTCCTGAATCTCCTTGCTGGCGCCGGACGCCAGCGACGGAATCCACAAAAGGACGGCTAACGCCAAACCCCGAACGCACATAGGGATCTCCTGTTTACTTCAATGCGGCGGGGGCGGACCGCCCGCCCCCGCCGGTTTCCCGCCGGCTTCCCGGCCTACTGCCCCGGCGCGAAGTGCGCACGGCGGTTGCGCTGCCAGCAACTCTCGTTGCTTTCCGTGCACACCGGGCGCTCCTTGCCGTAGCTGATGGT
>JBHGBM010000009.1:0-94032 GCA_041946965.1 Bryobacteraceae bacterium | reverse complement strand
GTGCAAAGCGGACAATTCACGTGCTAATAAAACCGGACATCTTGACAAACTAACGACAGCCCCACCCGGCGACCTTGACAGGCGACCGCCGCCGGGTATCAGATGAGACCTATGCGGCCGCTCATTGGCCTCGCCTGTTCACTCTGCCTGTTGGCGGAGAATCCGCCGCCTGTTACCGGTCCCTTGCTCTCCTGCGACGCATGGCCCCGCGCCACGGACCTGGTGGGATGGACGTCCGACGTGATGCGCATCGCAGGTCTTGAAAAGGCGCCGGAAACCGCGCAGGGCAAGGCGTTTTTCGAGTGGCTCCGGCTGTTCAACCGCATGGCGGTTGGCGGCATGATCCAGGCCTATGAAGGGCCGTTCGGCGACGAACGGTACGTGCTCGACGCGCACAAGCAGTTATTCGTTTACGGATGGGGCTATTGCGACACCACCAGCCGCATCGCCGAGGCTGCATGGAAGGAGTACAAGCGCGATCCGGCGGCCGCGGAGCGCGTCATCACGCAGCACGAGAACGGCGGCTACCACACCATGTACCGCCTGCGTATGGACGGGCGCTACGGCGCGTTCGACCCGCGTTACGGCTATTATCTCGTCGAGCGTGACGCGCCGGATGCGCGCGTGCTCGACTGGAGCGAGATTGGCGACGACGAACAGTTCCATCGCAACCGCCGGTTCCGCCACCGCAGCCGGCCGTTCTTCGAGATTTGGGGCGTCGAGTGGGAGCGTGCCCTGCTGATTCAGCCCGGCTGGTTCGACTCCGAACAGGAGTGGCGAGCCGCCGGCGCACCCAAGGAGACCGTCTTCGGCAACTCGCATTACCGCATGGGAACGCGATTCCACGACATGGATTTCACGCTTTGGCGGGGAACCACGATCGAGCGCCGCTGGGACAATTCGGCGCGCAAGTTCTACCGGCCGGCCGGCAAACACACCGAACGCGAGTGGCCGTTCCTGCCCGCGGGAAGATTCTACCGCGTGACCGAGACCTCGCTGGACGGCAACTGGCCCAAGTATGATCCCAACTACCGTCGCGCCCGTCCCTACCTGGAGCGGGTCCCCTCCGATGAAGGTTACGGCGCGGACGTGGCCGGCGGCCGCACTATCGGACAGGCGTGGGGCGCGATCCGGTACCGGCCAGTGCTCTCTCGCGCTGAAATGCTCGACGCGCTGGCTCCGGGAAGCACGCTGGTCCATTCCCCGGAGGCGCCATACTTGAGGACGGCGCAGCCCGGCGGCGGGGGAGAAGCGGTGTTCGATTTCCGCTGCCCCTACGTGCTCGTGGATGGCACGCTGGAGATCGAGCTTGCCGGCAAGGGGACCCGGATCGAGATGCGAACGCTCGCGGCGAAGCGCGGGCATGCGGCGGAACCCGATGTCTGGTCCGCATGGCAGACGCTGGCGGCCGAACCCGGGCCGCAAACCATCGAACTGGGCCGTCCGCGATTCAACGGCAAGGACGTCAGCATCCACGGCGTCTACCGTTTCCAGTTGCGCCTGGCCGTCGGGGCGGATGCGGCGCGCACGGCGCCCGCCGGACTCTCCGCCCTGCGGCTCGATCTGTTCTTCGAGAATGGCATCATGTCCATCCCGCAGATCTTCGCGGGACGAAATGCGATGCGTTTCCGCGTGCGCGACGCCGCGAGTCTGCGGGGGCCGGTGGAAGTTGTCTACCGCTACCGGACCGCCGCCGGCGCGCGCTCGGTGAGGCGGTCGCTCATGCCGGCGGAATTCCGGAACAACGAAGCCGTGTGGACCATGGACGCGCCAGGACTCACGCGATGCGACTCTGTATCTGTTTCTTATTGAGCGGGGCGGCGTTCGCCCAGCGCTATTTGCCGCCTCCGGAGGTCGCGCCGCCGCGGCTCGCGGCCTCCCATCCGCGTCTCTCGTTCCGCCCCGCGGGGGAACGCACGCTCGAATCCGTTCGAGCGCTGTATCGCACCGACGCGGCTTTCAGGAGCATCTTCGATGCCGCCCTCGCCCGCGCCACCCAGACGCGCGACCCCGCCGAGGCGGCCGCCGCCTGGGCGGTGACCGCCGACGAACGCTTCGCCCGCCGGGCGGCGCAGTTGTTGACGGAGGAGCCCATCAGCCGCACCGGCAGCGGGCGCTACTCGCACGTGTGGGCCTTCGCGCTCGCCTGGGACTGGCTCCACGGCCACCCCGCGCTCGCGGAGAGCCGGGAACAGGCCGCCGCCCGCATCACCGAACGGCTGGACACCGAACTCGACTGGCTCGACGACCGCGGCATGGCGCTCTGGCACGGGCGCAACCAGGCCGCCAACGGCGCCATTGTCGCGGCCCTGGCTTTGGGCGACCGGCCGGGGCACGAACGCCGTCTCGCCCGCGCCACCGCACACTACGTACAGGCGCTGCGCGCGCTCCGGTTCTCCGAGGGCTGGCCCGAAGGCCCGAGTTACTGGATCTACAATCGCGCGGCGCCCTACGCCTTGGCGGCCGACTGCTTCCTTACCGCCACCGGCTCCGACTCCATCGCCGGCATCCCCATCCGCGAACTGATGCGAACCATCGGGCTGTGGTCGCTGTACCAGTTCGGGCCCAACCGCGTCTTCGAGCCCTACGGCGACTCGTCCGGCTCGCTCCGGCTTGGCGAGACCGGCTGGTGGGAGGTGACCGCCGATTATTTCGCGCGCCTCTCCCGCGATCCGAACCTCGCCGCCGGCGCCGACTGGTTCCGCAAACTCTCCCCTACACCGTACGGCAAAGGGCCGCTGCGCTGGTGGGCGGCGCTGGCTTACGCGCCACAGCGCAACCCTGCCGCGCCCGAGCGCCGGCTGCGCGATCACCTCCCCCAGGCTCGCCTGTTCGGGCGCGCTTCGCTGGGAGTCGCATTCTTTCGCGGCGAGTGGGGCGATGCCGACGAGTTGTTCGCATCTTTCAAAGCCGGAGACCTGCTGGCGCACCACGACCATTACGACGCCGGCCATTTCAGCATCCAGTATGGCGGCTTGCTGGCGCCCCTTACCGGCATCTACGGCGATCCCGGCGGCTACTACGGAGCCTACCGCTTGGGTTACGCCGTGCAGACGGTCGCCGCCAACAGCCTCCTGATTCTGGCGCCGGGGGAAACCTCGGGCGGCTTGCGCGCGGTGAAGGGCGCGCCGTGGACGGCGCTCTCGGGCGGCCAGCGGGTCATCCGGCCGACCGGCTTCGACTGCGTCAGCCTGGAACATTTCGAGGCGCAGCGGGACGCGGGACCGCACCTGCGCCGGGCGCGTATCACCGCATTCGACGGCGCCCCGGGGCGTTTCGACTACGTGTCGGCGGATATCACGCCCGCCTACAACTCGACGCACTGGGCCGAGCCGGGCGCGGAAGCGAAAGTGTCGCTGGTTACCCGCCAGTTCCTTTACCTGCGGCCGGAACGGGCGTTTGTGATCTACGACCGCGTCCAAACCACGCGTCCCTCGTATGTGCCGAAGTTCCTGCTGCACGCGTTATCGAAGCCGCTGACCGGGCGGGAGAAGTTGCTGGTCGGCGCGTCCGCCGATAACGGCATACTCGAATCGTTCGACCGCCGCTTCACCGTCGCTCACCAGCGGGGCGTGTTGACCGCCGTGTCGCTGTTGCCCGAACGGACGCGCACGCTCAAGATCGGCGGCCGGAACTACTATGCGTACGTGGAAAAGGATGGCGACCAATCCGACGGCTTCGACGGCGTGAACCTCGAGGGTGGCGATCCGGCCTTGCCGCGCGAAACCAAGCAACTGGGCCTCTGGCGGGCCGAAATCGAACCCGCCGAGCCGGGTGTAAGCCACCGCTTTCTGACGGTTCTTTTCCCGCGCCTGGCTCGTGAAAGTGCGCCGCTGCCGGAGACGGAACTCGTCAAAGCCGGCGATGCGGCGCACGCCGTGCGTATCGGGAACACCGTTGCCGTGTTCGCCCGAACGCCCGGCCCGCTTGGGGAGGTGACGCTCTCCGGCGCGGCGCCGATACGCGCGATCGTGCTCGATGCACGGCCGGGCCGCGTTTACGACGCCGGACGGCGGACCGCCGCGGCCAGCACCGAGGGCGTGCTCGAAATCGAAGTTGAGGGACGTTCCCGCACGATCCGTTTACGCCGTTAGCGGAGCCGGAACAACAATGGCCGCCAGGGCTCGAGCGTCCCGATCCACTCCCGCGCAGCCTCGCGCGACTCGCCACTGATCATCTCCGTCAGGTCCGCTTCGCGCGGGAAGACGACCTTGACCGCCACGTCCGATTCCAGAGCCGCGTTGTCCGGGTAGCCGGCCTGCTTCAGGGACCCGGTGGCGTTGGGTTCGGGGTTTCTCATCAGGGCCACGTACTCGCCGTCCGGACCGTCGTAGCGAAGCACCTCGACGGCGGCCACGGGAGACCCGCTTTCCGGATCCAAGACCCGCACCTCAGGTTCCATACCGTGCTCCTGCAACAGGGTTTTGAACAGCGCAGTGAGGTTGGCGCCCGAGGGCGGTTTCAACCGCCACTTGCCGTACTCGTGCATCCCGATGTTCAGGTACACCGCGCGCCCCTCGCCGCTGCGCTTTTCCACGATGACCGGCGTCCCGCCGGGCGTGGCTCGCGGCGTGCCGTCCGTCACGCTCAGGTCGGGGTCGAAGGCCTGCAACGCCTGGAAGCGTTCGTCCACAGGCGGCAGCATCGGGCCCGCGGCTTTGGCCCGCCAGCCGAGTGTTTTTCTCTCGATTCCGAACAGCGAGTCGAGACGGCCTTTCGGCCGGCGGCGGCAGTGCTCGTCCATGGTGGCAACCATGTTGTCCGCGATCACCAACCCTCCCGCGAGGACGAATTCCTCGACCTCCCGGCACTCCGCCTCCGACATAGCCACCGACTGCGGCAGGATCAGCACCGTGTACGCGCCTCGCGCCAGTTCCTGCCTCTCCAGTTGCTCGTAAGAGACGAAGTTGTACTCCAGCCCCAGGTCTTCGATGACCCGTTGGAAGCTGTCGCGGACGCGCGCGAAACGCGAAAACGAGGCTTCATAGGAGGCGAGGCGGCGCGGCCACGTGTCGCGGTCCTCGCGGGAATCGAACATCCAGTGAGCGCGGATGGAGGCCTGCGAATAGTGAATGGCGATGCGCGGAGGCCGCCGGCGCAGCGGGAAGACGATCTTGGCGGCGTCGCGAATCTCGGCCAGGATCGGCGCCAGTCCCTTGCCGCGGGCGGTCAGCGGCAGTTCCTCCTGGTCTTTCTCGATTATGCGGGAGGCGGCATCGTCCCAGACGATCACCCCGCGGTCGCCTTGGAGGAGCAGCCGCCAGAGGTTGCGCCGGAGCCTCGGGAAATCGTCGCCGAAGAGCGTGCTCAAGACAGGCGTGCCCTCGGGCAGGAAAGAGCGCAGCACTTTGCGGCTCGAAGCGATGTCGTAAGGCTCAATCCAGTCAACCACGCGCGACATGCGCCACAGGTCGAATCCGCCCCACGCGCTCGGCATCTGCGTGCCCTCGACGCCGACGGGCGCCGAGGCATCCCGCTCGTGCACGACGCGCCGCAGCCGGTCGAGCAGGCTATTGAACGATAAGTCCATGAAAGCCCGGTGGTCGTTCCAGGACGAATAGTTCTCCGGCGCTCCGGCCGCCAGAGCGGCGCGCTCCCGGTCCTTGGTCTCATAGGTGGTGAGCGGCGTCACCTCGTCCCAGGATTCGAACCCGGTTTCCCACTGCGCGTTCAGGGCTTCCAGAGACCCGTACACGCCCTTGAGCCACTCGCGGAACGCCGCCAGGGTCTGGGGGGAATAGCAGTAATCCATGGGCGAGACGAAGCTGCCGATGGATAGCTCGTCGCGCAAGTTGTAGGCCAGCGCGCGCTTGCCCGCGTACATCGGCGTCCGCGACCGCAGCCGCGCCTCAACCGCCATCCAGGCTTCTTCGTCGTGCAGAGAGGGCTTGCGCAGCAGGTACTTTTTGTCGCGCGTTGCCACGTAGCCCTGGTAGTCGGCGTCGTAGATCGGTTTGCGCGTGTTGAGGAAGCCCAGTTCGGCCACCAGGTTCTCGACGTAAAAGCCGAAGCCGGCGGAGACGTACGGAGACGGGTCGTTGCCGATGGTGCACTGTTCGGCGGTGAAATGGATCTGGCGCAGGCGCTCGACCCACTGTTTGAAATCGCGCGGCGCACCCGTGCTCCACACGATGGTTTGATACTCGTCCCACCCCGGCCACTCGGGCGTTTGGGCGCGCAATACCGCCCCGGCCAGCAGGACAATCAGGCCGGCAATCCGCATCACCCTATTCTGCCACCGCGCGATAATCGGTAGAAGCTCGATGACCATGACCCGTGCTGAATTCCTCTCCCTGCTCCTGACGCAGGCGCTTCCCAGGCCGCGCCAGACCTATAAGGTGGTCAAGCCCGGCACCCACCCCGGCATCGTTTTCTCCGAAGCCGAGCTGGACGCGTTGCGGCGCCGCACGCAGGCCCCCGGCCTGCCCGGTGAAGCCTGGCGCCGCGTCCGCCGCCTCGCCGCGGCCGAATCTCCCGCCGCGCTCACCGTCAAGCAGGCCGTTGGCCGCGAGGGTGTTCGCCTCGCCGAACAGCTCGAGGCCATGGCCCTCGTCTACCAGGTGGAGCGCGACGAGAATGTGGGCCGCCGCGCCGCCGCGCTCTTCGAAATGGCCGCTCTCAAGACCGACCCCGAAGAGTTCCACCGCGTGGTGGACAGCGATTTTTTCGCCACTGAACACTGGCCCAAGGCCTTCGCCTACGCCTGGGACTGGCTTCAGCCGCTCCTTTCCGCCTCGTCGAAAGACCGCCTGCTGGAGGCTCTCGAACGCTGGAGCGCCGCCCTTTACCAGCACACGGAAAGCTGGTGGTGGCGCGAGGCCGGCTACAACTGCGGGGCCATCCCCGTGGGCGCGCAGGGTGTCCTCGTGTGCGCGATTCGCGGCGAATCGCGCCATCCGCGTCTGGAACACTGGTTCGCCGAATGTTTTCGCAAAATCAGCCGCAACTACTTCCCCGAAACCTGGCGCGCGAGCGGCATCTGCAACGAAGGTCCGGGCTACGCGCACTACCACAAGAACCCCACGCTCTTCGCCGAGGCTGTCCGGCGCCTCGGCGGCCCCGATATCATCCCTGACTCGGGCGCGGTGAACGCCATGCACTACCTGCGCCACCAGTGGATGCCGCAGGGCGGCTGCGGCCCTGTGGGGGACAATACCGGTTACGGACGCCGCGTGTTTCAACCGATCTACCTGCACGGCATCCGCGAGACCGGCGACGCCGCCGGCCTCTGGACTTTCGAAAAATACGCCGACCTCGACCGCATCAACCCCACCGGCGTCTTCCTGTATTGGCCCGGGGATCTGCAACCCGCGAGCCCCGGCTCTCTCGATCTCCCCGTCTCCCACTATTTTGAAATCGACCGGAATCGCGCCGGCTATCTGTTCGCCCGCGACCAATGGGACAGCGAGCGCGCCTCATGGTTCGTCTTCACCACCCGCTACGAGAACGCCAACCACACCCACTACGACCCGAACAGCTTCCTCTTCACCGCTTTCGGCGAACAGTTCGCCACGCACGAGAACATCTTTCCTTACAGTCACCGCCATCACGGCGCCGATCTTGAACACAATATCGTGATCGTGGGCGAGGGCGGCATGCCCATTGCCGACCGCCCCACCTCCGCCGGCGACGACGGCTCGCTGTACGGCTTCATGACCGGTGTCGTGGCCGGGCATTTCGCCGACTACGCCCGCGGCGACGCCCGCCGTTCTTACGCCGACCGCTCCGTACGCGGCGATCCGCCCGCGCTCCGCGCCGAACGCGCCGTGCTGTTCGCCAAGCAAGGCCCGATTCCTTACGTCGTCGCCGCCGACGACATCCAGCGCGGCGCCGGCGATTACGATTACCACTGGCAGTGGTACACCCGGGCGAAATCCCTCAGCGGCCAGGGAACCTTCGCCGAGCCCTTCTGCTTTGAGGGAGAGCGCGCCCGCTGCCTGCTCGCGTTCCATACCCCGGCAACGCCAGCTCACGAGTTCCGCACCGTTCAAAGCGAAGACGCGCGCCATACCTACGAACTTGGCCGCCTGCGCGTGAACCTGTCCGGCTCGCGGGTGCGCTTCCTCGCCGTCGCCGCCGCTCACCGCCGCGGCGAACCGGAACCGCGTTTGCGGCCCGGACCGCGCGTCGAAGGGGTTGACGGCGCCGCCGGCATCATCGTCGAAGGGCCCGGCTTTTCCGACCTCATCGTCTGGCAACCGGAGGAATCGGCGGACTCTCCCGGCCGCCTCCTCACTTGCGGTGATCTCGAAACCGACGCCTTCCTCGCCATGGTTCGCACAGGTCCGGATGGCAGTGTGCTCGGCTACGTCTGCGGAGACGGCCGCACGCTCACGTACCGCGGCAAGGCCCTGGCGCGCTCGGAGGCCGGCTTCAGCGTGAGCGCGGGTGCCGCAAAATTAATGGTGGCCGGCCCCCGCCGCGCGCGCCAGAACCTCCCGCCGCTTCCCGCCGCGGGCCGTATCTGGCGGCCTCATCCCTCGGCCCGCATCTGGATCGACGGCGAACCGCGTTCCGCGTCTGCGCTCGGCCCGGTCTCGCTGATCCCGTGAGGTTTCTACCATCCGGGGATCACACCAGTCCGAGCCGGTCGCGGGCATACGCGATGCACTGTTCCACGTTGTCCATCTCGAGCTTCAGAACCGCCTCGCGGCCGAGCCCCGTGACCCGCGGCAGCGGCTTGACCGGCTTGTTCCTGCGAACCATGGCGAGAGTGCGCGCCAGGAAGCGGCCGTTCCGCTCCGGGAATGTCACCCAGTACTTATCAGTCAGGCACGGCACCTTCAACGGATCCCGGGTGATCATCTCGAGCGCGAAATGTATCTTCGGCCGGCGTGCCCGCAAAGCGTCCACCACGCGTTTCAAGTCGAGGATCCCGTCGGCGAGCGGAACCTCCGAAAGGAGAAAGCCCTGCTCGTACTCCTCCACCGCCATGTTCTTGAAGTGCGTGGTCACTGCGTACGGCGCCAGCCCCTCCACCACTTCCATGGGGTCTTCGAGCAAGGCAATGCTGTTCCCGACGTCCACGCACGCGCCGAAATACTCGCTGGGGAACTCCTTGTACAACGCCAGTTGCTCCTCCAGCGTCCAGTCCTTGTGGTTCTCTAAGCCGAGGGGCAGCCGGGCCCGCTCCGCGATGGGAACGGCGCGCTCGATTCCCTTGCGGACCCGGGCTACGTGCGCCCGCCGCTGCTCGAGCGTCGAGAACTGTTCATAGCGCCGCTGGCCCGTGGGCAGACGGAGCGCAACCGCGCCCGCTTCCTTCGACAACTGGACCGTGCGTTCAAACTGCGCAACGTCCTCGCCTGGAAGCTGGCTGCCGATGACCACGTAGAGCCCGAGTTCTTCGGTTCGCCGGCGAATCCTCCGCGCCAGGTCCGGCTCGAGCGGGCGGAGGCTGATCTGGCATCCTCCCATCCCGAGCTGGCCGCAAAGCTCCACAAATTCTTCCGGCGCCGCAAACCGCCGGGCGGGCAGGGAATCCGGCGTCAGCCCCATGCTCGTTCGCCGCGCGGGGGCGCCCGCGGCACGCACCGCGGCAGCCGCCGCGACGGCGAAGGTGCGCCGTGTCATAGTTTCATTCCTCGCAACACGCCGTCCCAGGGTTTGCGGTACGGCCTCTCGATCCAGCGGCTGGCCTCCGCATCCCCTACGATCTCCTCTTTCACCGGGTCCCACCGCACCGGCCGGCCGAGCCGCAACGAGATGTTGGCCAGGTGGCACGCCGTGGCTACCAGGTGACCGTCCTCGACATCGGCGTTCGGCCGCTTTCGTGACTTGACGCTGTCGATGAAGTTCCGGACGTGCCGCTCCATCGGTTCCGCTTCGCCCTCCGACTTACGGGCTTCCGTGCGGGGTCCCGGTTCCACGGCCACGGGTTGCGGATGGCCGGGAGGATCGGACCACGGCGGAATCTGCTTCTGCGGAGCGATCCGCTGGTCCGGCCACACCTGGTATCCGTTGCGGCCGATTGTCATGCTGCCTTTGGTGCCGAAGAACTCCGTACCTCCACCCTGACGCCGCCCGCCGGACGCCTCGCGGATACTGATGGTCACGTTGAAACCGCGGTACTGGAGAATGGCATCCTGCGTATCGGGCGTCTCCCCGTTGTCGTCGCTCAGCGCCAACCGGCCTCCGGCCGAGAAGACCGACGACGGGCCCCTGGTGTTCATCAGCAGGTAGACGAAATCCAGGTCGTGCGCGCCGAGGTTGGTCATCTGCCCGCCGGAGTAGTCCCAGAACCAGCGGAAGTGGTAAAGCGCGCGGTGCAGGTTGTAGGGGCGCTGCGGCGCGGGCCCCAGCCACATGTCGTAATCGAGATTCCGCGGACACGCACCGTCGGCCGGCGCGCCGAAGCCCGGCATAATGTTGCGCGCCGTCGCGATATGCACCTTGTGGACCTTCCCGATGTGTTGCGATTGGAAGAGCGCAACGACTTCCGGGATGTGCCCGGCGCTGCGGCCCTGCGTTCCCACCTGCACGATGCGGTTGTAACGCCGCGCCGCGTTGGTCATCCATCGGCCCTCGCGGACGAACAGCGTCATCGGCTTCTCGACGTACACGTCCTTACCCGCCGCGCAGGCCAGGATGGTCATCAACGCATGCCAGTGGTCCGGCGTGGCGACGATCACCGCCTGCACTTCTTTGTCCTCCAGCATCTTGCGGAAGTCGCGGAACGGCTTGGCCCGGCCGCCCGCGGCGGCGATTCCGGCCTCCACGCGCGGCTGATACACATCGCAGACCGCCGCCACATCCACGTCCGGCTGTTTCCGGAAGGTGCCGATGTGGTAGGTCCCGATCAGTCCGGCGCCCACCAGGCCGACCTGCACACGATCGTTGGCGCCCCTCACGCGGCCGTACGACGCGGCCGTCAGTCCGCCCACAAAAGCTCTTCGCGTCGTTGTCATGATTCCTCGTTCCGAGAGAATCTAGCCGTTGTAGCACAGATGGCCGGCTTTATAATAAGTGGCAATCGTCTGGTTCCGTGATTCAGCTTTGTGATGAAGGCGGCGGCATGAGCACCGGAAGGGAGTGGCTGTTTCGAATCCTGGCCGCAGTGGGGATACCCGCCCTGTTCCTCGTGTTGCTGGAGGCGGCCCTGCGCATCGGCGGCTACGGATACGATCCGGCGTTGTTCATGAAGCAGGGGCCGGTATACACGGCCAATCCCGCCTTCGGTTTCCGGTTCTTTCCCCGCGCGCTCGCCCGTGCCCCGTACCCTTTCGCAATGAGCGTGGTGAAACCGGCGGGCGCTTACCGCATTTTCGTGCTCGGCGATTCGGCGGCCCTGGGCGACCCGGACCCCGCATTTGGTTTCACGCGCATCCTTCACCAGATGCTCACCGCGCATCAGCCGGGGCGTTCCTTCGAGGTGGTCAACGTAGCCATGACCGCCATCAACTCGCACGTCTCGCTCGCCATCGCGCGCGAATGCGCCCGCCGGCAGCCGGATCTGTTCCTCGTATACATGGGCAACAACGAGGTGGTCGGCCCCTTCGGACCCGGAACGGTATTCAACGTTTTCACGCGCAGCCGCGCGCTCATCCGCGCCGCGCTCGCCCTGAAAGCCACCCGGATCGGGCAGCTTCTCAATTTCCGCGAACGGGCTGCAGACCGCGCGGCCTGGGGCGGCATGGAGATGTTTTCGGCCAACCTCGTGCCCGCGGACGATACCCGGTTGAAATCCGTGGCTGGAAATTTCCGCGATAATCTCGCCGACATTTGCCGCCTGGGGCGCGCCGCGGGGGCTCGCGTGATCCTGGCGACCGTCGCCACCAACCTGAAGGACTGCGCGCCGTTCGCGTCCGTTCACGGCGTGCGGCTCACCGAAGAGCGGAACGCTCAGTGGGAGTTGCAATTCCGTGCCGGGCAGGGAGGCGAGCCAGCGGAAGCCGTGCGCGCCTTTGAGCGGGCCGCGGCCATCGACCCCGCCCATGCCGAGTTGCAGTTTCGCCTAGCGCAGGCGCGGCTGAGGCTGGGCGACGCCGAGGGAGCCAGGAAAGCCTTCCTGCTGGCGAGGGACCTGGACGCGCTACGCTTCCGCGCCGATTCGGCGATCAACCGCGCCGTGGAAGAGGTTGCCGCGCGGACCGGCAGCGAGATCATCGACGCGGAGCGTGTGTTCTCCGAGGCCAGTCCTTCGGGAATCTCAGGCGAGGAGCTGTTCCTCGAGCACGTACACATGAACTTCAGCGGCAACTACCTGCTGGCCCGCGCCGCTTTCGAACGGATCACGGGCGCAAGGACGGCATTGAGCGAGCGTGAATGCGCGGAACGGTTGGGTTTCACGGATTTCGACCGCTACAACCTGGAAAGCGAAACGTTGGAGCGCATGAGCCGGCCTCCCTTCACCGGGCAATTCGACATCAAAGAGCGTAGAAAGCGCCTCGAGGCCCGGCTGGCCGGACTGCGCGCGGCGGACCCGCGGGCCATCGCGGGCCAGTACGCTGCCGCAGCCGCCCGCGCGCCCCGCGATTGGGCCATCGCCGAGCATCATGCCGCTTTCCTCAAGGCCTCGGGCGACGCCGCAGCCGCCGTGCGCGAATACCACAAGGTGGTGAAACTGGTTCCCGGTTACGCCTCTGGGCGCAGCGATTTCTGCCTCGCGCTCGCCGCTGCCGGACAGTTGGAGGAAGCCGAGCCCGAGTGTTCCCAAGCCGTAACGCTCGAGCCCCACGCCGCCGAGTGGCGCTACAACCTTGGCAACGTGCGGTTCCAGCGCGGGAACCTCGAAGGGGCGGCGTCGGAGTACCGCGCCGCGCTCGCGCTCCAGCCCAACCTTCCCCGCGCGCATTACAACCTGGGCCTTTTGTTCTCCCAACAGGGACGGCCGGCTGATGCCATCGCGGAGTTTCGCGAGGCCGTGCGGCTGGACCCCCGCGATGTTCACGCCCGCAACAACCTGGGTGTCGCGCTGGCCGGCCAGGGCGGGTTGGAAGAGGCGGCGGAGCAGTATCGAGAGGCGCTTCGTATCGAGCCGCGGTTCACTCAGGCGCAGCGCAACCTGGACATCGTCCTCGAACGCCTCGCCTCAGCGCGCGGCCGCTGAGCTTGCGGGCAGCACGGGATTGATCCGCCGGATGACCGAGAGCACCACCACGAACGAAAGCGGATGCAACAGCCCCGCAATCACGAACACCGGCGCGTAGTTGCCGTCCCCCGCCAGCATTGCCCCGATCAACAGGTTGAACAGCATTCCGCCGAACGATCCCACGCCGCCCATGAGGCCCGCCACCGAGCCGACGATGGACGACGGGAACATGTCCGCCGGCAAGGTTTGCAGGACCGTGGCCCAGAACTGGTGGCCCAGCATAGCTACGCTGAAAAGCACGATGGCAAATTGCAGCGGAGAAGAGGCGATCAGGAGCGAGGCGGGCATCAGGCTGGCGCTGATGGCCAGGCCGATCTTGCGCGAAGCGTCGATGCTGAAGCCGCGCCGGATCAGGTGGCTGCCAAGCCAGCCGCCCGTGAAACTTCCCACGCCCATGAAGACGTAAGGGATCCAGCCGAAAGCGCCGATTTCCTTCACGTTCAGCCCGCGGACGTCCGCCAGGTACTTCGGCAGCCAGAACAGAAAGAAATACCACGCCGAATCGGACAGGAACTTCGCCGCCAGCAGCCCCCAAACCTGCCGCATGGCGAGCAGCCGCAGCCAGGGGACACGCGGCCCGGCGCTGGGGGCGGGGAGTTCGGCAGCCAGATACTCCCGCTCCTTCGGAGTGATGCGCGCGTGGCGCCGCGGCTGGTCGTACAGCCAGTACCAGAGCGCCGCCCAGATCAGCCCGAGCGACCCGGTGATGAAAAACGCCCACCTCCAACTCAGGTTCGTGATCAGCAGAGCGAGCAGCGGCGGCGCGATGATGGCGCCCAGGCTCGAGCCCGTGTTGAAGATGCCGAATGCCAGCCCGCGGTCGCGCGCCGGAAACCACTCCGATACCGCTTTCGCCGAAGCCGGGAACCCGCCGCCCTCGCCGAATCCCAGCATCAGGCGCCCCGCCGCGAGTCCCATCACCGAGTTCGCGAAGCCGTGGAACAGGGTGGCCGCCGACCACCACACGATGAAGATCGTATAGCCCAGCCGCGTGCCCACCCAATCGACGATCCGCCCGCCTCCGATGTACATGATCCCGTAGGAGAGCAGAAACATGAATTGCAGCCGCGAAAACTCCTGGTTGGTGAGAGGGATGTCGGCGTGCAGGGCGGTGGCTACCACCGGCAGGGTTTGGCGATCCAGGTAACTCAACCCTGTAGCCAGGGCGAGCAGCGCGGCGATCCACCAGCGCAGGTTAGGGATGGGGTGTACGGTTTTCATGAGCGCCCGCCCGGCCGGCTATTGCCTGGGCACGAATGCCAGCCTGGCAATCTGAATGCCTTTCAGGCTCGGCAGCAAAGCCGCGATGTACAGGCCGCCTTCGTACTCCACGATTTCAGGTGCGGCCACCGGCAGGGTCGCGACATGATAGCGGTCATCGTTCACGCCGAAGGCCGCGGGGTCTTTCGAACGGTAGACCATGGTCTGCGCATTTTGGCCGTAGCGCTGGGTGCGAAACAGGTAGTAATAGCGCGTCTTCGCGTGGTAGTAGACGAAGGGACACTCGGCCGAGGAAGGTCCCGTGCCGGCCGTTCCTCCGAAAGCCACGATCTTCGAAGGACTCCATTTCGTGAGGTTCCTGCTGGTGCGCAGGTACACCGCGCCCTTTCGCTCCGGGAACGCGGTGTAGTAAATGTGAAAGACCTTCCCAATGGGCAGCAGCATCGGATCGCGGGTGTTTGCGCCCGCTCCTTCCGTGAACATGCCGGCTTTGCCGTCGGGCAACAACTGGCGGGCGAACGTCTTGCCGTCCACGCCTTTGGCGAGACAGATGTTTTCCCAATCGCCGTAGAACATCAGGTATTCGCGCCCGAGTTTGATGACATACGGCGCCTGAAGGCCCCCCGGCGTCTCGCCGAAGGCGGCGTCCGCCTCCATGGCGATCCCCATGGGTTGCCAGTCGCGGTCGGTGAGCTTCGCGCCCTGCCAGCGGTGGAACAGCCGGGTTCTGCCGCCGCACGCCGTGGCGCGGATGCAGGACCAGAGTTGCCAGGCGCCATCCGCCGCCTGCCACACGGCGAAATCGACGGGCTGCTGTTTCGGAGTGGTGTACCTGCCGAGATCGGGATCTCCGGCCACCTGCCACCATTCACCCTCCACGCGCGGGACCAGGACCGGCTCCGCCGCATAGCACGCCGCGGCCAGCAGCAATAGCGCAAAAGCGACCAGATGATTTTTCATGACTCCTATTCCTTCGGAACGAACTTCAGTTTCGCGATTCGAATGCCCTTGAGGCTCGGCAACAGGGCCGCGATGTAAAGTTGGCCTTCGTGCTCCACGATTTCCGGCGCGGCGAGCGCCACTGTGTCCACCAGAAAACGGTCGTCGTTGACGCCGAAGTTCAACGGGTCCCTGGAACGGTAGATCATGCTCTGCGCGTTCTCGCCGTACCGCTGCGTGCGGAACAGGTAGTAGTATCCGGAAGCCTTGTGGTAGTAGACGAACGGGCATTCCGCCGAATAGGGTCCCGTGCCCGCCGCGCCGCCGAAGGCCACGATCTTTGAAGGACTCCAGGTTTTCAGGTCCGGCGACGTACGGACATACGTGGCCCCCAGGCGCTTCGGGTAAGCCGTGTAGTAGCCGTGGTATAGCTTGCCAACGCGGAGGATCATGATGTCGCGCGGGTGGCCCTCGGCGCCGCCCTCGGTGAACATTCCGGACTTCCCGTTCGGCAGCAACTGGCGCGCGAAGGTCTTGCCGTCCACGCCCTTCGCCTGGCAGATGTTCACCCAATCGCCGTAGAACAACCGGTATTCCGCGCCGGTCTTCACCACGTGCGGTGCCTGCAACCCGCCTGGGGTCTCCCCGAAACCGGCGTCCGCCTCCATGGCAATGCCCATCGGCTGCCAGTCGCGGTCCGTGATCCTGGCGCCCTGCCAGCGGTGAAACAGTCTCGTCTTCCCCCCACAGTTGGTGTTGCGTATGCAAGACCAGATCTGCCACGTGCCGTCGGCCGCCTGCCAGATAGCGAAGTCCACCGGCTGTTGCTTCGGATGCGTGTACTTGCCGAGGTCCGGATCGCCGGCCACCTGCCACCATTCCCCATCCACCCTCGGAACCAAGACCGGCTCCGCGGCCGCCGCCGGCAGGATGAGCGACAGTGCAATCAGCAGCTTGGCCATGCGGTTACTTTTTCGGAACGAACTTCAGCTTCGCAATCTGGATGCCCTTCAGGCTGGGGAGCAGCGCCGCGATATAAAGCTGGCCTTCATGCTCCACAATCTCGGGCGCCGCCACCGGCAGCGTTCGCACCAGGAAGCGGTCGTCGTTGATTCCGAAGTTCGTCGGGTCCTTCGAGCGGTAGATGTGGTTCAGGGCATTTTGGCCGTAACGTTGGGTGCGGAACAGGTAGTAGTAGCCCGACGCCTTGTGGTAGTAGACGAACGGGCATTCCGCCGAGTACGGCCCCGTGCCCGCGTCGCCGCCGAAGGCGACCTTCTTCGAAGCGCTCCAGGCGTTCAGGTCTTTCGACGTACGCACATAATCGGCGCCGAGCCTGTTCGGATAGGCCGTGTAATAGGCGTGAAAGAGCTTGCCCACGCGAATCACCATCACGTCGCGGGTGTTGTTGCCGGGGCCCTCCGTGAACATGCCGGCTTTACCGTTGGGCTGCAATTGCCGGGCGAAAGTCTTGCCGTCCACGCTCCTGGCCTTGCAGATGTTCTCCCAATCGCCGTAGAACATGACATACTCGCGCCCGAGCTTCATCACGTACGGCGCCTGAAGGCCGCCCGGAGTCTCGCCGAAACCGGCGTCGGCTTCCATGGCGATCCCCATGGGCTGCCAGTTCGAGTCGGTGATTTTGGCGCCCTGCCAGCGGTGGAACAACCTGGTTTTGCCGCCGCAGGCCGTCCCGCGGACGCACGACCAGATCTGCCACGTGCCGTCGGCCGCCTGCCAGATGGCGAAGTCCACGGGCTGCTGCTTGGGAGTGGTGTACCTCCCCAAGTCGGGGTCGCCGGCGACCTGCCACCACGGGCCGTCGATCTCGGGGACCAGTACCTCGCCCGCGGCGAATGCCGCGGCGGAGAAGACGAGAAGTGCTGCGATCGCTGTTTTCATCGTGGAGCCTTCCTTCAAAACGCCAGACGCAACTGGAATTGAATATAGCGCGGGTTGTTGATGATGCCGGTAATCTGGCCGAAATTGGCGGCCGTCGGGTTGGTGGCCGGATTCCCCAGCACCTGGCGGTTGCCGGCATTCAGCAGGTCCAGGCGGAACACCGCGCGGAAACCCTCCCGGATGCGGATGGTTTTCTGAAGGTTGGCGTCCAGCATGGCGAGGCGCTGCGTCCGCACCCAGTTCAGCCGGATCGGAAACACCCGGCGGTGATAGCTTGAGGGCGCCTTGCTCGCGTTGCGCTCGAAACCCTCCGTATTCAGCCAGTGATCCTTGTTGCGTTGGCTGTCCGGCAGTGCGATGGCGCGGTAGTCGTTGCCGTAATAGAACAGGTTGCCGAAGTCGATGCACTCGCCGCTCTGCATCTGCCAGATCCCGCCCACCTGCCAAGCGCCGAAGATGGCATTCAGGATTCCGCCGCGGTTCAACACCGGTTTCCCTTTGCCGATGGGCAACTCGTAGAGCGAGGTCACCACCCAGCGATGCGGCCGGGAGTCGTCGCTCTCCCGCCACGAGGGCAGTTCATCGTATTCGTTGATGAACCAGTCCCGGATCATGGTGTGGGCCCATTCGTAATGCGTCTCCAGTGTCAGTCCGTGCGACATGCGTTTCTCAAACCTCAGCTCGAAGGAATTGCTCTTGTTCTTTCCAATAGGGTTGGCCGCATTGGTGAGCCCGGTCATGTGCGGGTTGGACCGCAGCAGTTGTTGTTTCTGAACCGTGGAGGAGGTGAAAAAGCTCAACGTGGAGAGCCGCTGGTAGAGTACCGGGTTGCTGCCGGCGAGCGCGGACATGCCGCTGAGGGCGAACGGGTTCGGAACGTTGCGCGTCATGTCGTTGGCCACCGCGTCGTTGCGCACCAGGCCGTTCGCCCAGTACTTTTCCGGCAGCGGACGAAGGTTCTGCGAGACACTCAGGTTCCCCACCCAGGACCCGGTGTAGCCCACCGTGAACATCGAGTTCGAGGTGATCTGCCGCCCGATCTCCAGGCGCCAGCGCTGCGACCTGGCGGGCTCGTAGCCGTACGGCAGAAAGCTGAAACCGCTGCCGAGATAGCTGGAGGCTCCCAGCGTGTTTCCGAACGGCGTGTTGAAACGAGTGCCGTCGGAGCGCAGGGGGAAGGGGTCGGTGAGCGGCGAAATCCCGCGCGCGGGGTTGCCCACCAGGTACGTAACGCCCTGGTCCGTGGTGATGGTGGTGGACGTCGAGCGGCTGTAGCCTTGCTGGTCGATGCCCTGCCGGTGGCTGTCCAGCACGTCGAAGTACACGCCGTAACCGCCGCGGATCACGGTTTTCTTATTGATGGCGTAGGCAAACCCGAGCCTCGGCAGCAGCTTGGTGACGCCCTGTGTCAGGGTGTTCCTTCCGGAAGTTCCCAGGTACACAGGGCCGCCGCGCACGATGAAGTCCGAGGCCGGGCGCTCCGCCAGCGGCCTCGCCGCGTAGGCGGCCTGCGCGAAGGCTGCGATGGGAACCTCGGCCGCGGGGTCGAAGTCGGCAAGGCCCCGGTTGAACCGTTCCTTGATGCCGCCGGTGATCTCCATGCGCAGGCCCAGGTTCAGAGTCAACTTGCCGTTGACGCGGAAGTTGTCCTGCACGAACAGAGCCTGGTACCTGGTGCTGGCGTACAGGGAGTCGCTCGTGTCCACGGACATGCTGTTGGGGATGCCCAGGATGAACGAAGCCCAGCTCAGGCCCAGGTCTCCGGCCGTGGTGGTGGAGGAGGTCTGGCGCATCAGGTTGTTGGTGAAACCGAAGATTCCTGACGTGTATCCCGGCCCGGATTCCGCGCGGATGTACATGCGGCCGTTCCAGCCGGCCTTCAGGCCGTGGCGTCCGAAGTACTTCGAAACCTCGGCTTTCAGCGTTCCGAGCGAGTAGGGGTTGAGCATTCGCACCGGGTTGCTCACCGAGCGGTATGAGGAAACGTCCACCCTGGGCAGCGTGTGCAGGTCCCCGGCCTTCTGGTCGAGATATGCGGGCAGCCCTACCTCGCTGGGCTTGTACTTCCTTCCGCCCAGCACCATGTCCTCGCCCTGGTGCCGGTTGTACGCGGCGCCGATATTCAGGATGGTGGTGGCGCTGAAAGTCCGCACGTAGTCGGCGTTCACCATCTTGGTGATGCGGATCAGATCGCGCGTGTGCAGCCCTCGCAGGGTTTCGAAGGTCCAGTCGTCGGAGTCCTGGTGGAAGTGGTTGTAGCTCCAGCGCGCGAAAAACCGGTCCTTATCCGTGGGCACATAGTCGATGCGGTTCTGCATGGACCAGTAGTCCCAGTTGAACGGCAGGCTTCCGTTAAAGTAGTTGTTTCTGCCCTCCGCGTCCATTTGAGGAGGGTTGTTGGGCAGCGGGTAGACCTTCTGGTAAAAGTCGTAGAGCGGGTTATTGAAACGGCTGGCGGGAATCCTGTTGCCCGCTATGGGAAGCCGCGAGTACTGCTGCGTGGAGGGGTTGAAGGTCGTCGTCAGCGGATCGTAGAGCTGATACCGCGTGGCGTTGAACCGGAGCAGCCGGCTGAAATCGCCCGCGTGCTCGTCGGCCGTGGGCACGGTGGAAAGCTGGAAGGCGGGATCGCTGTTCCGGTCCGCGTATCCGTTCACCACGAAAAAGAAGAACAGCTTGTTCCGGCCGTCGTAGATCTTGGGCAGGTAGACCGGTCCGCCGATGGAGCCTGCCCAGTTGTTGGAACGGCCGGAGGGCTGTTTCGGCTGCGAACGCAGTTCCTGCGCCAGCGCCGTGTTGCCCGCCGCTTCGGCCGCCCGGATCTTGCCCCAGTACGCGGCGTTGGTATTGGTCGGTGTGGCGTTCCAGCGCTGCTGCCAGTGCTGCTCGGTGAGCGCGCCGTGCGGCTTGTTGGCGCCGGCCTTCGACTGCATGCTGACGAAAGCGCCCGTGGCATGGCCCTCGGAGGCGTCGAAGGTGGTGCTGGAGACGCGGAATTCCTCGATGGCATCGGCATAAGGCAGGTGCGCCAGGCCGCGCCCCTTCGAAGTGTTGGGCGTGCCGTCGATGGACCATTCGTTTCCGCCCACGCCGCCAGTGACCTGGTAATCCAGGCCGCGCGTGGTGTGCTGCGCGTTCCACAGAAAATCGCGCCGCTGCATACCGGGCGCCATGCCCGACATCTGCATCGGGTTGTTGTAGCCCAGCGGCAACTCCATCACCCGCCGGTTCTCCACTACCACGCCGGACGACGCTGAAGCGGTCTCCAGCAGCGGCGATTGCGCCGTGACGGAAATGGTCTCGGTGACGCCGCCCAGTTCCATCTGCACGTCGATGCTCACGCGGCCGTTGACGCTGAGCGTGATGCCGCGCCGCTCGTACTTCTTGAAACCCGCCAGCTCCGCCGTGATCTGGTACTCGCCGGGAAGCAGGAACGGCGCCTCGTACAGGCCCGCTTCGTTAGTCGAAACGCGCGTGGAGACATTCGTACCGACGTTGGTGACCACAATGGCCGCCCCCACCACCACGGATCCGCTCGGGTCGGTAACCCGGCCCAGAATCGCCGCGCGCGATTCCTGGCCGCGGACGGCGGACGGGAAGACCACCAGGAGTGCGGCCATGAGCGACAGAAAACAAAAGCTTCGTTTCATTGGGCGAACCCTCCGGCCGCAGCCTACACAGCAGCGGCGCCTGGCGCCGGCCGTTTCAGCCGGGCGAGCAGGAACCTGGCGGCCTGCCGGGCCGCCGAATCCGGGTCGGGTTTTGGAAGGATCTCGGCGGTGAGATACCCACTGTACCCGACGTCATCCAAGATCTGGAACACTTCCTCGAACGGCATATGACCCCACCCCGGCGCCAGCCGGTTGGAGTCCGCCACGTGAACGTAGGTGATGTAGTCTTTGCCCGATTCGAACACATGGCGGAAGGAAGCGTCTTCGATATTCATGTGGAACAGGTCCGGCATCAGCTTCACGCAGGCGCGCCCGCTCTCTTTCACCAGCGCCAGGCCCTCCGCGCAGTCGTTGATAAAGTTGATCTCGTACCGGTTCACCGGCTCCACGATGAGTTCCACTCCCAGCGGCTCGGCCGCGTCGGCGCAGCGGCGCAGACAATCGAGGTAGCGGGACTTGGCCTCCGCCACCGTCTCCCCCGCATGCACGAGGCCGCGAACCCTCCCGGTGTTCACCTTGGCGCCGAACTCCGCCGCCAGGCGCACCATCCCGATGATGCGTTCCACGGCCCGCTCGCGCACGGCGGCGTCCGGGTGCGTGAAGTAGAGACCGTCGGCGGCGAACACCTGGCCCGAGGAGATACAGGGCACCTCCATGCCGGTCGCCGCCAGACGCCGCTTCAGCGCCGGCACATCCACCTGCGCGGCCTCGCGCAGCGCCAGTTCCACGCCATCGAAGCCCAGCGCGGCGCAGCGGTCCACGCAGCGGCACAGGTCGTCCCGAAACACCACGAAGGCGCTCGGCAGCGCATCGGCGGTGGCTACGGCAAGTCCGATTTTCATGTCAGTTCACCAGGTCCGTTTCGAAGTCCATCATCCGGCAGTAATACCGCAGCGCCTCGCGGTGATCGCCCGGCGCCACGTGCGCATGGTTGGTGTTGAACACGTTAAGAAAATCCCGCGGCTTCACGTTCATGCGCAGGTATCCGTGCGGCCAGGCGGCGCACGTCTCGCGCATCTTCTCGCGGGGCATGTTCACAAATTCGCCCGCCGCCAGGAACATGCGGTAACGTCCATTCACACGCGTCAGCCGCGCCACCGTTACCGGCCCTTCCCGGCATACGTAGGCGAAATGGCCGCCTCCGCCGCCGTACTTGGGAATGACCGGCTCGAGAAAGACCTTCGCCAGGTTCTCATTCGGATCCTCGCTTCGCGCCGCGTACCAGGAGGGTTGCGCGCCGCAATTGCAGCAGACGAACAGTTCGTTGGCCTGGTCGTAGCTGCGCATGTCGAACAGCAGCGACGGGTACCCGCTGATGAGCTTGAGGACCTGCATGGTCAGCGCCCCGTCGCCGTCGGCCTCACACGCCATCATGGTGGGACGCTTGGGCCCGTTCCAGTCGTAGGGATCGTTCAGCGCCATGGCGGAGAGGCAGTTGGTGACGAAGTATTCGCTCAGGTCGTAGTGGCACTTCACGCTGACGAAATCCAGGCCGAAATCCTCAATCAGGCCGCGGGTGGCGATGTAGTGCCGGATCTGCTGCTTGACATGTTCCGGCGCGGCCTTGCCTTCGGTGGAAACCTTGCCCAGGTTGCCCGTCAGCCAGGCGTAAGCCCGCTCGACCTCTTCCTCATCGACCGCCGCCGCGCGCCGCACGATTTCGAGTTGATCGATGTGCTCCACATCCACCCCGAACACCTTCATCCACTCCGCGGGACTCACCGCGCCGGTGTTCATACCGATACTGCGCCCGCCGATCAGTCCGTACACGCTGCCCCGCATGCGGCGGATCACGCCCGAGGCGCGGCAGAAAGCGGAAAGTGAACCCGACAGTTCGGCGTCGGCCGCAACGTCGCCCCACAGCTTGTAGCTTTTCAGGCCGATTTGCGCCATGGCCCCGTGCGCGGCCATGATCCCGCCCAGTCCGGGGAGTGTGGGGTCTTTGGGAGACACCAGCATCAGCGGCATATCGAGAAGCCTGGCGGCCAGCAGGCTGTAGTTGGGAAAGGCGAACACCGGAATATTGAAGATCGCTGCCTCAAGGCCCGCCGCCTGCATCTTCCGCGCCCCGTCCCGCGCCGCCCGCGACGAGTTCGCAATCTCGACGGGATCGAGCAGCGCCAGCAGGGAGTCGCGCGCCAGCGCCTGGCGCAAGGTGGCATCGTGCCTTTCGATCACGCCGGCCAGGGTCTCGTGTACCCGGCGGCGGCCATCGGAGAAACTCAGGATCCCAACGCGGAAGGGCTCGCCGGCTGCGGGCAGGTCTTCGGGTCTCTTCATCTTCTCTGGAGTATATACGCGCTCCGCCCGGGTGTAAAGCAAGATCTGAAACGTTTAGGAACGCGCCGGACGGATTTGCTTCTTCTTGAGTGATCTCCGCCCTTGCGACTTCCGCTGACCTGGCCAAATGCGCTCCAAAACGTTTTAGAAACCGCTTTACAGGAGCGGCCTGGCGGCGTTACACTCTGGCGAGGCTCTTCGTCGCCAAACATGTACTCGCCAAGAATCGGAATTGCCCTTCTCCTCGCTCTCCTGCCCCTCAACGCGCAGGAGACCCGCAGCATGCTGTTCGGCCGTGTGCTGGATCCGCAGGGCGCCGCCGTCCCCGGCGCCAAGGTCGCGGTAAAGAATTCGGAAACCGGCGTGACGCTGCATTTTGAGACCAATGCAACCGGATATTACGAGGCCAACCTGCTGATGCCCGGCACGTATGAAGTAACGGCCGAGGCCCAAGGCTTCAAGCGTTCGTCGCGGACCGGCATCGTGCTTCCCGTTTCCTCGCGCGTCGAGGTGGGCATCCCGCTGGAACTCGGCGCGGTCGCCGAAACCGTGGTGATCACCGCGCAGGCGCCGCTGCTGGAGACCAACGCGGTCAGCTCCGGCCGCGTGCTGGACAACAAGACCGTTATGGAACTGCCGGTGTTCAGCAACAGCGCCATGCTGTTGGTGAAGCTCACCCCGGGCATCCAGAGCGGCGGCGTCAATAACTATGTCGCCATGCACTCCATCATCGCCGCCTCCGACTACCAGGTGAACGCCAACCTGGGCGGCAATACATGGACCGTTGACGGCACGCCCAACATGGGCGGCGACCGCCACGTGGCGTATCTGCCGTACGCCGATTCCATCGCCGAGTTCAAGGTCGAGACCTCGAATTTCGACGCCTCGGTCGGCCAGACCGCCGGACTGGCCGTCCAGATGATCTCGAAATCGGGCACCAACCAGGTCCACGGAACCCTCACCGAGCAGCACTGGCAGCAGCGCTGGCAGGCCACCAGTTTCTTCGTGAAGCAGAATTACTACCGGCGGATCGCGGCCGCCGAAGCCGCGGGCAATTCCGCCCTGGCCAACCAGTTGCGCGACACCCCCAAACAGAATTCGGGGCGCTCCAATAACTGGGGAGTTTCGGCTGCCGGCCCGGTCTTCATCCCCAAGGTGTTCGACGGCCGGAACAAGATGTTCTGGTTCTTCACCTATAGCGGGTTCAAAGACTCCAAGAGTCCGGACCCGAACTCCATCAACCGCACCGTGCCCACCCTCAACGCGCGTAACGGCGACTTCAGCGACATGCTGACCCTCCCCAGCCCGGCGCGTTACATCATCCACGATCCGCTCACCGTGATTCCCGACGCCGCCCGGCCGACGCACTACGTCCGCACGCCTTTTCCCGGCAACATCATTCCGAGAAGCCGCTTCGTCAATCCGGCTTACGACACCATCATGAAGCTGTATCCGCTGCCGAACAACCCCATCCCGGCCGGGAACCAGCCCGTAAACAACTACCTTGCCACCGCGATGCCGTTCAAGTGGGATTACAAGGCGCTTTCCAACCGCGTGGATTACCAGGTGAATGAAGCCTGGCGCATGTTCGGCCGGTGGTCATTCAACGACGTTCTCGAGGATGCCAGCGACTGGACCTACGAGACCGCCCGCGGTTTGAACTCCTCCGGACTGGTGCGCGAAAACCGGGGCGCGACCTACGATGTCGTGTGGACCAAATCCCCGCGCACCATCTTCGACTTCACCGTTTCGGCCAACCAGTTCATGGAGGGCAACGTCCAGCCCACCCCGCGCAGCTACAAGCCCTCCAGCCTCGGGCTGCCGTCCTATCTGGACGAGAAGGCGGGCGACTATCCCATCCTGCCGCTGATGAACGTGGCGGGCTACACCAGGATCAGCCCGACCGGTCTCGAAAACTTCGTCGATTTCCGCATGCTGACCGCCAAGGCGGAGATGACCCACATCCGCGGCGGCCACACCCTGCGGGCCGCCTTCGACACGCGCCAGATGTTCCGCACCGCCGATCAGTTGATCCGCAACACCAGCGGCAATTTCAACTTCAGCCGGGCCTTCATGAAGCGGAATGACGACGACTTCACTCCTTCGGTGGATCTCGGCCTCGGCTGGGCGGCCTTCATTCTCGGAATTCCGGACAGCATGACGGTGGACACCTGGGAGAGCTACGCCACCCACACGCCTTACCACGCGGGCTTCCTCCAGGACAGTTGGCGCGTCACGCCGAAACTCACGCTCAACATGGGCTTGAGGGTGGAATGGGAGAACGGGGGCACGGAACGCTACAACCGCATGATCAGCGGTTTCGACCCCACGCTCGAGCTGCCCATCGCCGCGGCGGCGCAGGCGGCCTATGCGGCGGCGCCGCTCGCCGAACTGCCCGCCTCGCAGTTCCAGGTGCGCGGCGGATCGTACTACGCGGGCGTGGGCGGCCGCTCGCGCAGCCTCTTCAAGAGCCAGTTGATGTGGCTGCCGCGCATCGGCGCCGCCTGGCAAATCACTCCCAAGACCGTGGTCCGGGCCGGCTACGGCATCTACTACGACACCTTAAACGTTCTCAACTACAACATCGACCAGTCGGGATTCGCTCGCACCACCAGCACGGTCCTCACCAACGACTTCGGCGCTCACTGGAATTTTCAGGGGCGGGCCAACCCGGCCAACGGAGGCACTCCGCTGTTCGACCCCTTCCCGCTGCGTGCCAACGGCACCCGCTTCGACCAGCCGGTGCGCACGGCGCTGGGGGCCATGGGGAAGGTAGGCCGCGGTTTCTCTTTCAGCGACTACAATACGCCGCACCCCCGCCAGCAGCGGTGGCGGGTCTCCGTGCAGCGGCAGCTCGGCGCCGAAACCGTGGTCGAAGCCGCCTACGCGGGTTCCTACTCCGACGACGTGCTCATCTCCAGAAAACTCGACATCCTTCCGGAAAAGTACTGGGCCGACGGGCTGGTCCGCAACGACGCCAACGCCACTTTCCTGAATGCGAACGTCCCCAACCCGTTCCGCCTTGCCAATTTCGCTTCGCTGGCGCAGTCGCAGCCATTGCTCTACCAGGACATGAGCACGCTGAGCTTTTACACCTCTGGGACCATCCGCCGGCAACAGTTGCTGCGGGCCTTCCCGCAAATGAACGGACTCACCCGGACCAATTCTCCCGAGGGCTACTACACCAGCCACGACTTCGAAGCCAGCCTCAACCGGCGGTTTGCCAACGGCTTCAACCTGAACGTCGGGTACACCGCCCTGCGGGTCCGCCGCGCCGACGTATTTCTAAACGAATGGGACCCCGAACCGGCCGACGTCATCTCCAACAACGGGCGCCCGCACCGCGTGGTCGGAAGCGCGGTGATGGAGATGCCCTTCGGCAAGGGAAAGCCGTTGCTGGGCGGCGTGGGCCGCGGGCTAAATTACATCGTGGGAGGTTGGCAGGTAAGCCTCACCTACGAGTATCAGCCCGGCCCGGTGCTGGACTGGGGCAACGTCTTCTACTACGGCAACGACCGCGGCAACATCCTCAATGTCGATCGCACCTGGGATCGCTGGTTCAACACCGCCGATTTCGAGCGCAACCCGGCGCGCGGTCCCGCCGCTTATCACCGGCGCGTCTTCCCCACGCGCGTCGAAGAACTGCGCGGCGATATGACCAACAACTGGAACGGCAATCTCGCCAAGAAATTCGATTTCAGCGAGCGTGTCAAATTCCAGTTGCGGCTGGACGTCATCAACCTCCAGAACCGCTCCCAGATGTCGAACCCGAGCACGGACCCCTACTCCACGAATTTCGGCAGGATCACCAGCCAGACGAACGCCGTCAACCGGTTCATTCAGATCATGGGGCGGCTGAGTTTCTGACATGCATCGCATCTCTTTGATCCTCACTCTGGCCGCGCCGCTCGCGGCCGGGCCTCTCGAATTCGGCCGGGAGGAACTGGAGCGCGCCTTCGCCTCACGCGGGCTCGCGGGCAGGGCGGCTTCGGTCACGGCGAAAGTGCTTCCGGACGGCAAGCCGGAATGTTACACCGTGAGTCCCGGTGCGGTTACGGGCGGCGATGAGCGTGGCCTCATGTACGGGCTGCTGGCTGCCGCGGAGCAGATTCGCGGCACGGGCCGCATCGCCAGCGCCGCCGGCTGCCCGGCGGTGCCCATGCGCGGCATCCGCTACTTCCTGCACAACCGCGACCTGGAACGCGAATGGTATTACTCGAACGAATACTGGGACCGGTATTTCGCCATGCTGGCGCGCAACCGGTTCAACCGCTTCAACCTCGTTTTCGCGCACCAGACCAACTATCTGGCGCCGCCCTATCCGTTTTGGCTGGCGCTGCCTGAGTTTCCGCAGATTCGCGTGCCCGGCCTCAGCGATGCGGACCGCGAGCGCAACCTGGCGATGCTGCGTTACATTTCGCAGGCCGCCGCCGATCACGGCATCGATTTCACGCTGGGCGTGTGGGAGCACAACATCCAGACTACGCCCCACAAGATGATTCCCACCACCGAAGGCATCACGCGCGAAAACGTCGGCCCATACAGCTATGCGGCGCTCAAGAAGATCCTGCAACTCTGCCCCGCCATCCGCAGCGTGCAAATGCGGACCAACGAGGAGTCCGGCATCCCCAAGGACTACCGCAACGAGTTCTATCGCAACTATGTCTTCGCCGCCATTCGCGACGCCGGCCGGCCCGTCTACCTGGATCTGCGCGCTTGGGCCGTGGCCAAGGACATGATTCAAGCGGCTGAGGAAGTAGGAATTCCGCTGCGGGTTTCCACCAAGTACTGGGCCGAAGACCTGGGCCGGCCCTACCAGCCGGCGGAGACTTATGCCGGCTACAGCTATCTCAACTTCCTCGAAAAGCCGCATTCCTACCAGTTCTACTTTGAGCTTTGGGGACTCGGGTCTCACCGGCTGCTGCTGTGGGGAAATCCCGACTACGTGCGCCGGGCGGCCTCCACCTTCTCGCTCGGAGACGCGGTAGGCTTCGAAATCGATCCGCCGCTGGCGCAGAAAGGCTTCGATAACCGTCCGGGCCGCTGGGGCATTTTCACCGATGCGCACAAGAACCGCGTGTTCTGGAAATGGGAGTTCGAGCGCTACTGGGCGTTCTATCAGTTGTGGGGCCGCCTCACGTACAATCCCGCCGAATCCGATGCCGTCTGGCTGGCCGAGTTGCGGCGGCGCTTCGGCGCGGCGGCGCCGGATGTCCTCGAAGCCTACCGGAACTCCGGCAGGGTGCTGAACGAGATTGTGGCGGCGCATCTCGCCGACCCCAACATGTACATCTGGCCCGAAATCAATCCCGGCGGGCTGCTTGACGCTTACCGCGATGTGCTGCCCAGCGACTGGCGCTACGTCAGCACGATTCCCGAAGCGGTGCAGAACCGGATCAGCCGGACGGCTTCGGCCAAGCAGACGCCCCGCGAGACGGCCGCCTTGCTGAACGGGCTCGCGCGGCGCACCGAGGAAGCCGTGGCGCGCGCCGCGAAAAGGATCCCGGCGGACAATGTGGAGTGGCGTTCCAGCCGGCCCGATTTCGAGGTGCTTTCGCTGCTGGCCCGGTACCACGCGCACAAACAGGCCGCAGCCGATCAGACGGCCTACTTCGATGCCACCGCCGACCGCGCCGCTCTGGATGCGGCCACCCGCGAACTGGAAGGCGCGCTCGCCGTCTGGGAGCGTCTGGTGCGGCTGACCGACGGCCTGTATCCCGCCGAAATGGCGTTCGGCCCCGCCGACGTCGGGCACTGGAAAGAGAAGCTGCCCTACGTCCGGCACGACCTGGAATTGGTGCGGGAGCGCGCCGCGGTGCTGGAGAAATTCGGACGCTTTGACGCAGCCTTCGATTTCGGCGGCCCCGTGCGCGCGCCGAATCCCGCCTCCTACCACAACCAGGCCTTCGTCGTGGCCAACACCGTCGCGCCGCGCTTCCGTCCGGTGGATCCGGACACCCTCTACACCGGAGAACGCGGCTACGGTTGGCTCTCAGCCGGCGAGCGGGCCGCGGAGGCCATCCCGCTTACGCCCTACGCCGAAGTGCGCGCCACCGCGGCCGAGCCGCGCAACCTGCCGCGCGACGTGCTCTACCGCGACTTCATCCGCGGCAAAGGCGCCCAGACCTTCCGCGTCCGCATCGGGAACGGCGCCTACAACGTCCGCCTGTTGCATCCCGGCCGCACCGAAACCGCTCTCGCGCTGAACGCGGAGGGCGGATTCCTGGATATCCCGTTCCCCGCCGGCGTCTGGGAGGTCAGCGGCGTGGTGGTCCAGGGCGCCCAATCCCGCGCGCCGCTTGCGCCGCAGCGCTTTCCGGAACTCCTTCCGCGCCCGAAGATCGAACACCAGGCGCCGCGGTTTGCCGCGGCTGGACAACCGCTCGAACTTCGCCTGAAGATCTCGCCCGCGGATCGCGTTACGCGCATTCGCCTGCACTATCGTCCAGTCAATCAGCAGGCGAAGTTCAAGACGATTGAGCTGGCCGCCGGCGAGCGCTCGTTCACCATTCCGGGCGCGGAAATCTCCGCGAAATGGGACCTGATGTATTACTTCGAGATTCTCCACGCCGGTGGAAGCGGCTGGTTCCATCCCGATCCGCACACCGCCACGCCGTACCGGGTGGTCAAGATCAAACCGTAGCCGTGCGGGGCGGCGCGGTGGATTCCCGGATGCGCAGCTCGGCATTCAACAGCACCGCCGGGTGCGAGGTCTGCCGCCCTTCGGCCGCGGAGCGGATGCCGTCCAGCAGCATCTCCAGGGCCCGCCGCCCAATCTCGTACGTGGGTTGCGCAACCACCGTAATGCGCGGCGTGAAGTGCTCGGTCCAGACGTAATCGTCGAAGCCGATGACACTGACGCGGTCGGGGCAGGGAATTTTCGACTCCGCCAGGGCGCGCATGCATCCGAGCAGCATCTTATTGTTGCTGGTGATAATGGCGGTGGGCGGATCCGGAACCTGCACGAGTTCCAACGCCGAAACGTAGCCGCTGTCCACCCGCAGATCGCCGGAGCGGACGTACTCGTTGCGCACCACCAGGTTGGCCTCCTGCATGGCCTTGCGGAAGCCCTCCAGCCGGTCGGCGTGGGGGGAAAGCGTCAGCTTTCCGCTGATGAAGGCGATGCGCTCGTGTCCCAGTTCGATGAGGTGGCGCGTGGCGGCCCGGCTCGCGTCGATGTTGTTCGTGCACACGGAGTCCCGGCTCAAACCGCGCGGAATGCGGTCCACGAAGACCACCGGGAACTGCCGCGGCCGCAGGCTCTCATAAGCGCTGAAGGCATCGGCGCACGCGATGAGCACGCCGTCCACTCGCCGGGACGCGAGAGTGTTCAGATGGCTTCGCTCCTGTTCGGGATCCTCGTTGGAGTTGCACAGGATCACCGAGTATCCCTGGCTGCGCGCGGCATCCTCGGCCCCGCGCACCACCTCGGGAAAGAACGCGTTGGTGATATCGGGGATGACCATCCCAATCACGTTTGTCCGGCCGACTTTGAGGCTGCGCGCCACCTGGTCAGGGTGGTAGTCGAGCGCTTCCATGGCCTTCAGCACCAGCGCCGCCCGCCGTTCGCTGACGCGCGCCGTTCCGTTGATCACCGAAGATACAGTGGCAATCGAAACGCCCGCCAGCCGGGCCACGTCGCGCATCGTAGCTTTAGCCATGAAGCCACTCTCAATTATAGCCGGAAATCTAAACGATTCGAACGCGAAAAGCGCTCACGAGGGCAGGTATTCCTTCGCGTTGGCGGGCATGGAGAGCAGCACCGGACGATCGGGAAGTGATCGTTTCAGCAGATCGAGTTCGTCGGCTTCCGAGGCCAGCGGCAACCGCTCCTGTCCTCCTCCTGCGGCTGAGCGGCACAAAGCCATGGTGATCTCAAAGCCCTTGTACGCGCTCTCGAAGTTGCAGGGGTGCACCCGCGTTTCGTCGTCCAGCCAGTCGGCCATCTCCTGGATATACGGGGGCATGTCCAGGTCGTAGTTCATGCAGCCTTCGCCGGAGAACGAACCCTGCCCGGTGACGGCGCGCCACCCGCCGCCCGTCAGAACCTCGGCGAATCCGTTGGCGCCCTGTGCGCCGATCCGGCACTTGCGCCACCAGTAATCCACTTCCGGCACGTCCGGTGCGCCCGCGCCGCACTCGACCACGCCGCGCACGCCATTGGCGAACTGAATGAATCCCGCGATGTAATCGGGCGAAGGATGCGCATCCGCAAGCTTCCCTCGTCCGGCGGCCTGGGCCATCACCCATTCCGCTTCCGCGCCGCCGTTGTACCAGCGCATGTAATCGACCAGGTGAGACAGCATGTGCATCATCCAGCCGGTCGCGGTGCCGTACACCGTGTGAATGCGGCCGAGCGCGCCGCTTGCGATCAACTCCTTCACCTTCCGGTAATGCACTCCATAGCGATGCTGGTGGCTCACAACCACTTTCACGCCGCTGTCCGCCACCAGCCGGCGAATCTCGAAGCCGGCGGCGCTCGATAGCGCGACCGGCTTCTCCATCGCGATCAAACGGGCGCCGCTGTCGATGCCTGTCCGGATCATCCCGGTCCGGACGCCCGGCATGGTGCAAAAGCAAAACACATCCGGGCGCACCGCCGCGGCCACCTGCGCGGCGTCGGTCCCCTTCACGGGCGCGCCGAACCTGGCCGCTGCCGCCTCCGCCCTCGCCGCATCGATGTCGCACACGCCCGCCACTTCAAACCGGCCGTTCGCCTGGAATGCCGCTGCGTGGTGCATCCCCCGCTTGCCCATGCCTACGACGACAACCTTGTACCTGCGGTCCATACTCTACTCCGCGCTCTGGTCCCACTCCATGACTTTCCCGGCCGTGTAGTCCACCTCTTCCCCGGTCAGCTCGGGGAACATGGGCAGGGAAATGCAGCAGGCGGCGTTCCGTTCGGAGTTCGGCAGCGGTCCCGCGATCCTGGCCTGCTTGCCCCACGGATAGCCCTCCTGCTGGTGGATGGCGATGGGGTAGTGGCATTTCGCGTCGATGCCGTTATCGTTGAGGAATTGCAGCAGGCGGTCGCGCTGCTCCGGCTTCCGGGTCTCGATTACATAAAGATGGAAGACGTGCCGGTAGCCCGGCGTCTCGTAGGGGAGCGTCAGGTTCCTGGCGCCGGCCAGGCCCGCCGTGTACCGCGCCGCCCACTTGCGCCGCAGGTCGTTGCCCGCATCGATGTGCTTCAGCTTCGCGCTCAGCACCCCGGCGTGCAGGTCGTCCAGCCGGCTGTTAAAGCCGTAGCTGTGGCAGGAGCGCTTGTCCGAGCCGTGATTGCGCAGTTTCCGGACCAGGCGGTCCACCTCGCCGTTGTTCGTGACCACCGCGCCGCCGTCCCCGAAGGTGCCCAGGTTTTTCTGAATGATGAAACTGGTGCAGACCGCGTCGCTCAGCTCGCCGATCCTGAATCCGTCGCCGGATGCCCCGATCGCCTGCGCGTTATCCTCGATCACCAGCAGCTTGTGTTTATCGGCGATCTTGCGGATCGCTTTCATGTCCGCGCACTGCCCGTAGAGATGCACCGGCACCAGGGCCTTGGTCTTTTCCGTGATGGCCGCCTCGATCGCGTTCGGGTCGATGCAATTGGTCCTGGGATCGGAGTCCACGAATACCGCCGTGGCGCCCGCGATCCAGATCGCTTCGGCGGTCGCGAAGAACGTGTTCGCTGTGGTGATGCACTCATCCCCCGGCCCGATTCCAAGAGCCATGAAGGACAGCCACAGGGCATCGGTGCCGTTGCCGACCCCGATCGCGTACTTCATCCCGTGATAAGCGGCAAATTCCTTCTCGAAGCGCTTCAACATCGGCCCCATCACGTATTGGCCGCTTTCGAGGACTTCCTGCATGTTGGCGTCGATCTCCGCCTTGATGTTGTGGTATTGGCGGACATGCCCGTAAAATGACACGTTCATTCGCTCGAAATCTCCTAGTTTTGGGTTTCCCGCCAGTATAACAGGAAGCCGGCCGGCGGACCCGCGCACCCTCGCCGGCCTCTTCTGCTGTTGCGGTTCCTTGCGCTCTGGTGGAAATTTGAGAGAGGCCGGCCGCCATGAGGCGGCCGCGTCCCAAAGGAAAGGACTTGCGATGTTGGCTTCTGCCGCGTTGCGCCGGGCGTCTTTCTGGCTTGCAGCCGCGGTGCTGGCCTCGGCCGCCCCGGCGCCGGAAAGCATCTACCGCGGCGACCTGGTGGCTTACCCCGGGCCGTGGGGCTTCCAGATCCGCGGCCCGGCCATCATCCTGGTGACGGATGAGGAACTCGAGGCGCTCTCCGACCCCGATAAGGCGCTCAACCTCTCCACGGGCCGCGCACCCCGCATGGCCAGCCTGCGGCAGATCTGCGAGCGGGCGCGGGCCGCCGGCCAACCTACCCTGACCGTGGCTTTCGATCACTTCTTCCGGCAATACCGGCCCGGGCAGAATAAGCCCCGCCGCCTGCTGCCAGACTCCGCCGAGTACATCCAGCGCATCGCCGCCATCGGCCGATTCGCGCAGGATTACGGGTTGGGCCTCGATCTCTCTTTGCTCAGCCCGCTCGAGGCCGGCAGGACCTTTGCGCGCACCGGCGAGTCCGGCCTCTGGATGCACTACCGCAAGGGCCTGCGCGATCCCGTTACGGGCGCGTTCAGCGTCGAGTTGTGGCGCCAGGTTCAATGGGCCAACAACAAGGGCCCCGTGGGCCTCGAGGATGCCGGCGTGCGGGTGTTTGCCTTTCGCGAGAGCCGGGTGAGCGGCACGCCGTACCGCGTGGTCGCCCCCGCTTCCATCGTGGAACTCAAGGACGGCATCCAGGTGGAGCCTTACGAGGGACTGGAAGCGCGGGCCGGCGATTACCGCGCGGTACGCGTCCGCGTACACGGCAGGCCGGCTTCCCGGCCCGCCCAGCCGGGCTTGAATCGCGTCCTTGTGGTCCAGCAGTACCGCACACCCGAAATGGATTACTTCAGTCCCAAAGCGCTGCCCTTTCTGACCGCCCTGGTGGACCAATACGCCGCCGCGGGCGTGCAACTTCATGCTCTCTACTCCGATGAGATTCATATTCAGGGCGATTGGGCCTACTTCAACCACCACGACCACGGCGAGTTTGCCCTGCGCTATGTGAGCGCCGGGCTGGCGCGCGAATTTGCGGCCCGCTACGGCGCCGGATACGCGGATTTCGCGAAGTACCTGATCTACTTCGTCCACGGCCAGGAGGATGCCGCCACCGACCTCAGCGCCAGGCAGGGGATCATGCACGTCTTCGGCGTCTCGCCCGAGGAGGTCCGCCGCACCGCCCTGTTCCGCACCCGCTACTACCACCTGTTGCAGGACGGTGTGGCCGACCTGTTCATCGCCGCCAAGCGCCACGCCGAAGCCCGGATGGGCCGGCATCTCCGCGCCCGCGCCCACGCCACCTGGGCGGAAAGCCCCACCATCGACTACTGGGACGCAGGCCGCCAGCCGCGTGCCCGCCAGCAGTACGAGTACACCTCCAACTTCGTCTGGTCGAACACCGTGCACCAGGCCTCGACCGCCTGCCAGGATTACTTCAAGTGGGGCGACTTCCTCACGGGCAACGGCAACGACCACACCGAAGGCGGCTGGCTCGACCGCAATTACTTCGCCCTCGCCCTCGCCTGCTCCACCGGAATCCTCAACCAGGTTCCCTATTCCTATGCCGCGCATTGGGGCATGCCCGCGGAAATCTCGCGGCGGCGCATGGCGCTGGTGAACACCTTCGGCGCCTCCAACGGAACTCCCGCTTTCGGCATGGTGCAGGACCTTCAGCACCGCGACGTCGATGTGCTCATGCTGTACCCCCTCGACCTGGTAGCCGTGGACGAACGCTTTGGAAGTTGGATGACCCAGTACGGCTACGCCAACTACGTCACGCCGGCCAAGTTGCTCGAGCGCGGACGGGTGAACGGCGATGCCATCGAGATGGCGGGCCGCCGCTTCACCACCCTGGCGGCTCTCTTTGAGCCGTTTCCGCCGAAGAGCCTGCTGGAGATGATGCGGGAGTTCGCCGCCGCGGGCGGGCGTCTGATCTGGTCCGGTCCCCCGCCGGTGCTCACCTATGAGGGTGAACCCGCGCTGCCGCTGTGGCAGGAGATCTTCGGCGTGCGTTATCAGCCCGGAGCCGACGAGGGCCTGCTGGCGCCGGGGCGCCGGGTGCGGTTCGAGGGCGCGTTGGCCAAAGTGCCTCCCCAAACCATCCTCACGGATTTTCTGGTGGACCGGATCTATCCCGTCGAGCCACTCGCCGGGACCCAGGTGACGGCCCGTGCGGGGAGTGCGATCGTGGGCACGCGCCGCGGCTCCGCCGCCTTCCTTGGTTTCCGGCCCCGCGACGATCAGTCCCGCAGCCTGGGCTATGAGACGCGCACGTGGTTTGAGATCCTGCACGCGCTCGGCGCGTACCAGGGTGCGGATCATCCCGAGTACGTCTCCCGCACCTCGCCGTACCTGGCCTGCCGCTTCCCGAATGGCGCTACCGCCATTGCCCCGCACCTCCGCGAGTACGAAGAAGACTGGCCGGGCGGCTTCGCTCGCGACCCGGAGGCCGACCGCCAGGCGCTGGAGCGTCATCCGCCGCCCTCCGAAGCCCTGCGCCTGCGGGCGTTCCGCGTCAACGGGCACACCGTCGATTACGACGGCACGGGCGCGGTCACGTTCCGCGTCCAGCAAGGGAGCTTGATTGCCTTTGCCGGCCACAATTGCCGGCGAATCACCGTGGACGGCCGCCAGACCGTCTTCGCCGATAGCGACATGCCGCTGGTGGCCTGGGCGCCCATTCCCCAGGTGCGGCGTGTGCCCGGGGGCGCGGTTTACCAGATCCAGTGCCAGGGAGCGGGCGTGGTCCGGGTGCCCGACGCCGCCATGCCGCGCCGTCTCACCATCTATGCCGAGGGCCCGCGGCCGGGCAGCCGCGGAGAAGAGGTCGCCTCGCGCCGCGAAAACGGAAGTTTGATCCTGGAAATCACCTCCGCCCTTTCGGGCCGGTGGTTATACTTGGTTCCGGAATGAGCGTTGTACAGGAGGTTTGCAGCATGATGAACCGGAGGAGCTTCCTTCGCTGTGCCGCCGGCCTGCCTGTTGCCGCAGTTCAGGGGCGGCCGTCGCGGCCGCCGAATGTCGTCTTTATCCTGATCGACGACTACGGATGGCGCGACACCGGCTACAACGGCAGCAGGTTCTATGAAACCCCTAACATCGACTCGCTCGCGCGGAGCGGCATGGTGTTCACCGACGGCTACTCCGCCAGTCCCGTGTGTTCGCCGACCCGCGCCGCCATCATGACCGGCAAGTATCCGGCGCGCCTGCACCTCACCGCGCATCTTCAGGGCGCCACCAACCGCCTGCACTACTCCAGAGTTCTGCAACCGAACGCGCGGCTGGAACTGCCGCTCGAAGAAGTGACTATTGCGGAGTTGCTGCGGAGGCGCGGCTATCGCACCGCCTGCATCGGCAAGTGGCATCTCGGCAAGACCGGCTTCTTGCCGTCAGACCAGGGTTTTGACGTGGCGTTCGCGGGAGATGAGGCCGGCTCGACCAATAGCTTCTTCTATCCGCAATGGAAGAAAAAGATCCCTCTCGAAGGCCGGGACGGCGACTATCTGACCGACCGCCTCACGGCGCTCGCGGTCGATTTCATTCGGGAAAACAAAGACCGCCCGTTCTTCCTCTATCTCGCGCACTTCGCCGTTCACATTCCGATTGAAGCGAAACCGGAGAAGATTGCGAAGTACGCCGCCAAGTCCAACCCCGCGGACCCGCAGAACTATGCCGACTACGGGGCCATGATCGAGAGCATGGACGAGAGCGTCGGGCGCGTTCTGAACGCTTTGAAGCAGTTGGCCCTCGAGGAGGATACGCTGGTCTTCTTCACCGGCGATAACGGCGGTGTGACTTCCCGGGAATGGAAGAACCGCCCGATCACATCCAACCTGCCGCTGCGCAGCGGCAAGGGGCATCTCTATGAAGGCGGAATCCGGGTGCCCACGGCAGTCCGCTGGCCGGGCCACATCAGGGCGGGCAGCACGTGCCGCCATCCGATTCTCAGCATCGACTACGCTCCCACCATCGCCGAGGTGGCGCAGGTGCCGAAGGCCGGGATGCCGGCCATGGACGGCCGCAGCATCACGAGACTCTTGCGGGGCGCTCCCTCGCTGGACCGCCGGGAGATCTTCTGGTCCTTCCCGCATTACAGCCCGCAACTGGGCAAGCCTTCGGCCGCCATCCGCCGCGGAGACGACAAGCTGATTCTGTTCTTCGAAGACCGTCGCGCCGAGCTATACGACCTGAGACACGACCCTGGGGAAACCAGGGACCTGGCCGCGTCCCAGCCGGAGAAGGCCGCCGGGCTGCGGCGCCGCCTCGAAACATGGCTGCGGGACACCAACGCGCAACTGCCCTTGCCCAACTCCAACTACGACGCCGCCCGCGAGCTGGAGCCCGGGGCGCCGTTCGGACCGGTTACGGCGAAGTGAGACGTTCGCCCGCCGGGGTCTCAAAAGGTCTATAATTCGGATTCGGTTTCAGGAGGAACGAATCTGATGTTCGATGACCTTAAGCGGCGAGATTTCGTCGCCGGAGCGGCCGGGGCCGCGGCGGGCCTGGCGGCCGGATCCTTCCACCCCGTCGAGGCGCAGAAGTCCAGGCAGCCCGCGCGCGGAAGCATTCTTAACTACAACGCGAACATGGAGTACCGGCGGCTGGGAAAAACCGGCCTGATGGTCTCGGCGGTTTGCCTCGGCGGCCATTGGAAGCGCGTCGCCACGGTCGTGCCCGGCCTCACCAAGGCCACCGGATACGCCAAGGAAGACATGGCCAACGTTGAGAACCCCAAGTTTTTGCAAAACCGCCATGCTGTGGTCAGCCGCTGCATCGAGCTGGGCATCAACTACATCGATGCCTGCACCGGCGAGGAAGTGCTCGCCTATAGCAAGGTCCTGAAGGGCCGGCGCGACAAGATGTACCTGGGCTACTCCTGGTACAAGAAGGAACCGCGATTCCCCGAGTACCGCACTCCCAAGGCGCTGCTGCAAGGCCTCGACGAGGGACTCAAAGCCGCGGGCCTGGAATATGTGGACTTGTGGCGCGTAACCCTGCCGCAGGACGGTCTCCCCGATCTGGCGGAGCTGACCCGGGTCGAGGAGGCGACCTTCGAGGCGCTCGAGAAGGCCCGCCAGCAGGGCAAAGTGCGCTTCACCGGGCTCTCGACGCACCACCGCGTCTGGCTGAAGTCGGTCATCGAGCAGTATCCCAAGCAGGTGCAGGTGGTCTGCACCCCGTACACGGCCAACAGTAAAGAACTGCCCACGGACAGCGTCTTTGCGGCCATCCGCAAACATGACGTGGGCATGTTCGGGATTAAACCCTTCGCCGACAACTCGCTGTTCAAAGGCGACGGCTCCCTCGGCAGCCCGCATCGCGAAGAGGACGACCAGCGCGCACGCCTGGCGCTCCGCTACGTGCTCGGCAACCCCGCCGTGAGCGCGCCCATCCCCGGGCTCATTAACTTGCACCAGGTGGAGAATGCGGTTAAGGCGGTGGCCGAGCGCCGCAAGCTGGATGCGAAAGAGAAGGCCCAACTCGAGCAGGCTGGAAAGGAGATGTGGGCCAACCTGCGCCCCGGCTACGAGTGGCTGAAGAACTGGGAGTATGCATAGCCGTGAGGCTGTAGAGGGGATCACGCGCCGTGAGGCGGCCATGGCGGCCGCCGGCGCCGCAGTGGCGGCGGGAGTGGCTCCGGATACATTGAAGGCGGCCCCAGATCAGGTGCCCTTTGGCCTCATCGGCGCCGGAGCCCGAGGGCAATCCCTCATCCAACGTCTGAACGGCATCGGCTCGGGCCGCTGCACCGCGATCTGCGACGTGGACGAGGGCAGCCTGCGCAAAGCCGTGCAGGTGTCGCGAGCGAGGCCGCAGGCTTTTACCGATTACCGGCAGTTGCTCGCGCGCCAGGACGTCCAGGCGGTCCTTATCGCCACGCCGCTTCACACGCATTTTCCCATCACCCGCGACGCGCTGCTGGCGGGAAAACACGTGTTCTGCGAGCCGCCGCTGGTCTTCAAACCGCAGGAGATCGAGCCCTTGCGGCGGCTGGCCGCGGAGCGCTCCAGCCAGATCTTGCAAGCCGGCTTTACGCGGCGTTACAGCCAGTTCTACCAGACCGCGCGGCAAATGGCCTCCAAGGGCATGCTCGGCGAAGTGACTGAGATCCAGGCGCAATGGAATTGGGACTCCGCCTGGACCATGCGGCCCGACGTGCCTCGCGAGCGCAACTGGCGGCTCTTTCGCGAATTCTCCGGAGGCATCGCCGCGGAGATGGCGTCTCACCAGATCGACATCGCCAACTGGGTGTTCGCCGATACGCCGGAGTTCGTCACCGGCGTTGGCAGCCTCGACTGGCGCAAGGACGGCCGCGACATCTACGACACCGTCTCCCTCATCCTGAAGTATCCGGCGGGCCGCAAGCTTACCTGTTCCTATTCGAGCATGAGCCGGCACCTGCCCTGCCTGGGCGGCGCGCGCTCCGGCCCCGCCGAGGTGATCATGGGCAGCGAAGGCTCCATCGAGATCACGCTCGGGACCGGGGATGCCGATGGCATCGGGCTGTGGTTCTACGAGCCGCCGGCCTCGAAGCTGACCAAGTCGGCCGAACAGATCGAGATCGCCAAGATCGCGGGTGCCACGGTTGGCACGTCCGCCCGCAGCTCACGCGGCTTTCCGATCCTGTTCGCGCGCGATCAGATCAGCGGCAACGAATCCTTCTTCGAACGCGAACTGAAGTATGCCCGGCGGTGGCTCTATTCCAAGGGCATTATGGTTCCGTACGAAGACCGCAGCCCTGTGGACGTGCAGCTTGACGCCTTTTTCGAGAGCTGCCGGACGGGCAAGCCGCCCAAAGCGGATGTCGATGCCGGGCTCGAGGCGTCCACCGCCGTCATCCTCTCGAACCTCGCCATGGATGAAGGCCGGCGGGTTCAATTCACCGAAATCGCCAGGCTCGCGGACAGATAACCGCTACGGAACGGCGAACTTCTGCACCCGCCAGTTCTTGATCTCGGTGACGTAAATAGCGCCCTGCGAGTCCACCGCCAGGTAGTGCGCGAAATCGAAGGCGCCGGGCTTTTTGCCGAACGCACCCAGCACACCCAGCACACGCCCCTCCAGGTCCAGCTTCAGGACGCGGTTGTTCACGCCGTCGGCCATGTAGATAGCGTCTTGTTTGGACACGTAGGTCAGTCCCCACGGGGAGCCGAGGTTCGTCCATTTCCCCAGAAACCTGCCGTTGGAGTCGAAGATCTGCACGCGGCCGTTGGTGCGGTCGGCTACGTACACCCGGCCCTGCGGGTCGAGGCAAACGTCGTGGACCAGGTTGAACTCGCCGTCTCCCGTTCCCTTGCGGCCCCAGTGCAGAAGATACTCGCCGTCTTTATTGAACTTGACGACCCGTGAATTGGCGTAGCCGTCGGCCACGTAGAAATCGCCCGCGGGCGTGAAGTTGAGTGTTGCGGGCTGGTTGAAGGCGTACTTGGCGTCGTTGTCGCCCGGCCGTCCTCCTCCGGCCGCGATGATCATGAGCAGCCTTCCCGCGCTCGTGAACTTCATCACCGCGTGCGCTCCCACGTCCACCAGCCAGATGTTGCCCTGCGGATCGATGCGGAGGCCGTGCGCGGAGGCCACCGGCACTTCGTCCCAAGCGCCGGTCATCTTCCCGTGCCGGTCGAAGCGGATGAGCTTGTGCGGCCCGCGGTTGAACACCCACACGTTGTCGTCCTTGTCCACGTCCACGCCCGTACACTCTCCGAAGTTCCACCCGGCGGGGAGTTGCGGCCATCCCTCCACAAGCCTGTGCGGGAGAGGCGGCCCGGACGCCGGTTGCGCGTGGATCGCGGGCAAGTGCCATGCCAGGATTGCGATGATTACCAGCCGAATCTTCATTTGGCTGAGGTTACGGCACGCGGCGCGGCAATGTCAATGCGCCCCGCGCATGAGGTATCGTATCTGGAGTCCACGTTGGCTCTATGACCGCGACATCCGGCGCCGCCCTCAGCCGCGAGCTCAAGATTCTGCTTGTCCTGCTGTTCCTCATGAACCTGCTGAATTACCTGGACCGCAACGCTCTCTCGGTGGTGGCGCCGGTCATGCGCCGGGACCTGGGCCTCAGCACCGTCGAATACGCGTACGCCGTCAACGCCTTTCTGCTCGCCTATGCGGTCATGTACGCGGGATCGGGAATGCTGGTGGACCGCTTCGGATACCGTTTCAGCCTGGCGCTGTTCGTGGGCGCGTGGTCGCTGGTATGCGGACTCCACGCGGCCATCAACGGCCTGTTCGCGCTGGTCATATTGCGGTTCTTTCTGGGCGTGGCGGAGCCGGGCGGTTTCACCGGCGCGGTGAAAACGCTGGCCGCCCGTTTCAGCGCGCGGCAGCGCGGTCTGGCCACCGGCATCTTCACTTCCGGGTCCGGCATCGGCGCCCTGCTCGCGCCGCCGCTCATGGTCTTTCTTAGCGCCCGCTTCGGCTGGCGCAACGCCTTCCTGGTGCCGGCCCTCGCCGGCCTTCTCTGGGTGCCCTTGTGGCTGTCCTCCACCGCCGGGGGCGATGCGGCGCCCGCGCCCGCCGCCCGCCAGCGCGTGTCCTTCTCCTGGTTCGCCAACCGCCGCGTGCTGGCTTACGTCCTGGTGCGCTTCTTCGGGGATAGCTCCGGATACTTTTTCAGCTTCTGGATGCCGGAATACCTGGTTTCCGCGAAGCGCTTCAGTTTCACCATGGTGGGCACGCTGGGCTGGATTCCGCCTTGTTTCTCCGATCTCGGCGCCATCCTCGGCGGATATCTTTCGGGACGCCTGGTGCGTCTGGGTTACGAGCCGGTGTTGTGCCGCAAGCTCATGATGAGCGCCTCCGCCCTGCTGGTGCTCGCGGGAACGCTGCTACAAACCTCTTCGGCGGCCTGGCAGGTCTTGGTCGCGCTGGCGCTGTGCACGTTCGGAGTCGGCATGTGGGCCGCCAACCTGCACGCCCTGCCGGGAGACGCCTTCGACCGGCAAATGGTCGCCACCGTGCACGGCTTGGCGGGCTCCGCCGGCGCCGTGGGCGGCGTGCTCTTCAACACCTTGGTGGGGATCTTCGCGCGCCACAACAACTATCCGGCCGCGTTCGCCGTGGTGGCCGCCCTTCAGCCGCTGGGAGTCTCGGCCCTGTGGCTGTGGCTGCGGCGGCCCTCGCGCTCGACCGCCGACGGCATTGTGTGAAACTCGCTGCCCCAGCGCTCGGGGTTTCGCTCGCAGTGCGCCAGGGTCCAGGGGCCCCACGGTTCCGGCGCGTCGTAGATTGCGAACCAGCCCTCCTCCCGGACGCGGCGGATGGTGGTCAGCAGATAACGCTTCAGGACCGGGTTGAAGCTCACGGCCATGCGGTGCGTGCCGTTGACCGCATCCTCCCAGGCGGGTTTGCGTCCGGCCGGGGATATCACCCATCGCGGTTTACCATCCCCGCCCACGCCGGCGAAGAACTCGTACGCTTCTTTCACTTCCAGCCGGCCGCGCGGCGCGCGGATCAGGTTGATGCGTCCCGGCACCCGCACGCGCCAGTGGCTCGGATCGATGGAGTCCGGCGCATAGATGTAGAGCAGGTGATCGGCCAGATGTCGCTCCCTGGGGCCAGTATCCGCTCCGTCTTGTCGTCGAAAGTCGCGCCCAGCAGAAGCGGGCTCGGGGGGTAGGCCGGCTGGAAACCCGCCGGAACCGGTGACCGGCCCGCCACGCTCGCCATGTTCAACAGCAAAATCACCAGAAACACGTCACCCTCCCGCGGACCGCCGCTTTTCCGACGGCAGCCGCAGCGTGAACGCCAGCACCGCGCTGAGCACGTACAGCAGGGAGAAGATCCACATCACGCCTTCCACTCCCACGCGCGAGAGGAACAGCGCCACGATGGCGGGACCCACCCACGTGCTGGCGCCCGCGCCCAGGTTCAACAGGGACATCGCGGCGCCCTTGTGCTCGGGAACCAGCGACGGCATCAGCGCCGACAGCGGCACGTACCCAGCCAGCGTGGCGCCGTAAAACACGCCCGCCAGGATGGAGAGCGCATAGTTCCCCCAAACCTGCGGAACGTAGTACAGCAGCAGCGTGGAGACTGCCGAGCCTATGCCGCCGCACAGGGCCACGGTCCGCCTCCATCCGAGCTTGTCCCCCAGAATTCCGAACAGCAGGTTCCAGATGATGTTGCTCACGAAGATGGCGCTCAACAGCCGCAGCCATTGGGCCAGCGTGAATCCGATGGTGGCGGTGAAGAACACCGGAAGGAACACCAGGAAGCCGAACTGCGGCGCGGTATTGATCACCCGGACAATGCAGCCGACGGCGGTCTTCGGCTTGCGCCAGGCGATGCTCACGCTCGCGAGCAGCGTCGTCACGGGGTGCTCGCCCTCGGGCGCCAGCCGCCGCGCGCCCGTGGCTTCCCGCACGCCGAGCAGCGCCGCCGCTCCACCTCCCATTACCAGGGCCAGCGAACACCACAGCGTCTCATAGGGGCCGATGAGCGGCACCAGGAAGCTGGCAAACAGCGAGCCCAGCGTGGGCAGCCCGCCCGTGAAGGCAAACCAGAACCATCCGACCGCCGTACCCAGCCGCCGCGGAGGCGTCGCCGCCGCGATCCAGACCAGGAAACCGAAAGCGAACAGCGGATAACCGAATCCGCGCAGCGCATAAGTGATCAGGATGACGGGGTAACTGGCGGAAGCCAGCCCGAACACCAGAAAGGGCGCCTCGAACGCGATCCAGATCGCCAGCCCCGTCCACATCACGCGGCGCGGACCCCATAAGTCCGAGAGCGCGCCCGACAGCCACGCCGAGGTCGCCGCGGTAAGGCCGTAAACCGTGAAGATCAGCGCCACCCGCTCCTGCGGGATCCCGAGGCCGATGAGATACGGCGAGAGATAGCCCGACTCCACGCCATCGCCGATCATGAAGAGCAACAGGCCGAGATAACCCCAGGCGAGCGGCGGGAAGATGCCCAGCTTATCCAGCGTGCGCGGCCACTTCGAGTCTGTATGTGCCATCATCGCGGTTCCTGTATTCATCCGCCGGCGTCCCCGGACTTACCGCCGCGCGTAGTATTGCCGGATCGCCTGCATGGCCGTGTCCGGATAGTCGGTGGCGAAACTGGCCACCCCCAGGTCCATCAGCCTCCAGAAGAGCTGCGGGTCGTTGCTCTGCCACGGCAACGTCTGGAACAGGATGCCGTGCCGCCGCAACTCGCGTCCCGCTTCCACCAGGAACCCGGGCGAGGGCGTGAGGGCCTCTCCTTCTACGCGCACGTGGATCTGCAACTGCGTGATATCGGAGAACCGCATCTTCCTCAGTTTGGCGAAGCGGGCTGCGAGTTGCTCCTCCGTTCCTCCCATCCAGTGGAGGGTGGAGGAGGCGGGCGCCAGCCGTTTCCAGGCGCGGATCACGCCGTAATCGGTGCTGGCGAGAATCAACCGGTCCTCCACGCCGGCGGCGCGCGCCTCGCGGGCGAGCTGTTCGAGATCGACGTTCTTGATGTCGATATAGAGCCTGCGGCCGGCCAGCGCGGCGAACATCCTGCTGAGCCGCGGCACGCGCTGGCCCGCGAATTCCTTTCCCTTCCACGCCCCGATGTCCAGGCGGCTGACCTCTTCCCACGTGAGGTCCCGTATGCCGCGCTTGCGCTCCTCGGGCGGCGCGCCGGGCAGGATGCGCTGGAAGTCGTTATCGTGGAATGCCACAATGACGCCGTCGCGCGTGGTGCGCAGGTCGGCTTCCGGAATGGTGCCCAGCCGCCAGGCGATTTCAAACGCTTCCATGGAGTTTTCAGGTGAGAGCACGCCCGCGCCGCGGTGGCTTTGCACCACCACCTCCCCGAGCCGAAGGTGGTCGCGCAAATTCCATTCCGGCCGGGGAGCCTGGCCGAAAGCCGGCAACAGCATCAGAACCGCCCCGGAAAGACCCTTCATTCCCGGGCCGCTGCGCTTTCCATCCGCAGGAACGCGCCGTGCGCCAGCAGACCGGCCTGAAGCTCGCCCACATCGATTTCCGAAGGGGCGACTCCGTGACGAACGGCCAGGGCGGCCGCGCGCCCGGCGGCTTCCCCCGTGGCCATGCACGTGGGCATCACCCGAATCGCGGCCATGGCTTCGTGAGTGGTGGAAATGCATCTCCCCGCGGCCAGCAGGTTGCGCACGCCCAACGGCACCAGCGAGCGGTAGGGGATGTCGTAGCAATCGCCGCACCATTTGAGCGTGCAGTCGTCGTCGCCTGGGCGATGAATGTCGATGGGGTAACTGGCCACCGCGATGGCATCGTCGAAGCGGCGGCAGCCCAGTACATCCTCCCCCGTCATGACGTATTGCCCGGTGATCCGCCTGGTCTCGCGAATGCCGAGGAACGGCGCGGTCTTGGTGAAATACGCGCGCTCGAATCCGGGCACGTACCCGGTCAGGTACTTGAAAATGCCGTCAATCTGGCGGCGGGCTTCGATCTCGCCGCCGGAAAGGCTGCGCGTATCGGTGCCGTCCACCCCCTTCACCCTGGTCATGTTCACCCAGACCTCGCCGTCCCGCAGGGCGGTGATCAGGATGGTCCGCTCGGTGGGTATCACGAGGCCGTCCTCACGCGCCTTCTTGATCAGCTCCCTCAGTCCCACCACGATGAACTTCCGGTTCCGGCCGAAATACTCGTTGGGGATGAAATCCGCAAGGTAAAGCTGCGGCTGGTTGGCGATACTCTGCCGGAGCTTTTCGGTATCGACGCCGGCCAGGCAAAACATCAGGGTGGGCGGCTGCATGCCGCCCTGCGCGTCGCCCTTTTCGCAGGGGACGCCGGCGCGGAAGGCCACGTCGCCGTCTCCCGAGCAGTCGATCACCATTTTCGCGAGCAGCGCTTCCCGGCCTCCTTTGCCCTCCGTGATGAGGCCCCGCAGGACATCTCCATCCTTCACCACGCCGGCCACCAGCGAGTGCAGGGTGATTTCGACACCCCGTTGGGTGAGCATCTCCATGGCGACCGACTTGACCGCCTCCGGATCCACCAGCGTCAGGCTGACGTGAAGGGGGCACCGCCTGTGCTCGCTCGCGGCATTCACGGCGGCCAGCCGGTCGATGAACTTCTGCGCCAGCCCCGCTATGACAGGCACGCCCTTCTGGCTCAGGAATCCCAGCAGAGGGAGCCCGGTGGTCATGTTCCCGCCCACGAAGGCGTGGCGCTCGACCAGCGACACCTTCATGCCGTCCTCGGCCGCGGCCAGGGCCGCCATGATGCCCGCCGGCCCCGCGCCCGCCACCAGCACGTCCGCTTCGCCGCGCACGGGCGTCATTCTCTCCGGTTCGCGAATGGATTGCATAAGCCCTCCATTTAGAATCGCAGCTTCAGACCGAACTGGATCTGGCGGGGATCCCGCGCGCTGCTGATTACGCCGAACGAGCCGCTGCTGTTCTTTCCGCCCGCGCCGGCCACAAACGCCGAGTTCGGGATCCCGAGATTCACATGGTTGAAGAGGTTGAACGCCTCGGCGCGGAACTGCACATTCACCCGCTCCGTGATCATGGTCGTCTTCAGCAGCGAGAGATCCAGGTTCACGGTGCCCGGCGAGCGCACATCGGGAAGCATCCTCCCCACGTTGCCGTAGGTGAAGTCGGGCGGGTTGATGAATGCCTCCGTGTCGAACCACTTCGCGGCCGTCGGCTTGTCAAGCTCGGACGATTGCCCGGTCGAGTTCGGACGGGCCGCCAGATAGTTGTTGGCGCCCGTCACCCCGATTGGAATGCCGGATTGCAGGACCCCGATGGCGTTGACCTGCCATCCGCCCAACAGCCGCCTGGCTGCCGGGTTCGAGAAATTCCAGCGCTGGCGCGGGCCGAACGGCAGTTCGTAGACGCCGCTGATGACCGCGCGCTGCGAGACGTCCTGCGGATCCACCGAACGTTCCATCCTCCGGTCGTGCTTGCCGCTCTGGAAACCACTCATGCGGCCGGCGTTTTCTCCGAAATCGGACTGCGGAACTTGCAGCGCGTCGCTGATCAGCTTGCCGCCCGTATAGGAGAACAGCAGGGTCAGCCCGTGCGTGGTCTTCTTTTCCACACTGAGCAGCAGCAGGTGCGAGTTGTAGTTCCCCATGTAGGGAGCGATCACGTTGACCGCGTTGTAGTAGGGGAAGGGAAGCAGGGATTGCCTGCGCGTGATGTTCGCCGCACCGAGCGCCCCCGGAACGATGCCCGCGTAGGGATTGCGGACGTTATCGAGCAGCGCGCGGCCGAGCGAGAGATTCTGCGGGTCCAACTCGTTGAAGTTGTACGAGCTGGTAATGAAATGCGTGCCCTTGTTTCCGCTGTAGGTCACGTCCACCAGCCAGCGCCCCGGAAGCTGCTGCTGAAGCGAGAAGTTCCACTGCTGGGCGCGCGGCGAGCCTCCCGTGGATTCGCTGAACTTGATGGTCTGGCCGAGGAAAGCGTCGTCGCCGCCCGCCCGGCCCAGCGGCTGTGCCGGCGGATAGGGAAATCCATTCTTGAACTGAAACGCGGGGTAATTGTAGTCGCTTCCGGCGGGAAGGTAGGTGGTGGTCATGGACGAGAAGCCCGTGCCCGCGCTCCCGAAATTCGCGTTGTAGAAGATGAACGGGTAGTACACGCCGTATCCGCCGCGAACCACCGTGGAGCCCCTGCCGAACACGTCCAGGGCAAAGCCCACGCGCGGCCCGAAGTCCCGGTGGCTGGGTTTGCGCCACTGGCGCGGCTGCCCGTTAACTCCCGCGTAGATCGCGCGTCCCATTACCCCGGAGGCGGCGCTGCGCCCGTTCATGTCGAAATTCATCAGCCGGTCGTGCCGCTCCACCGGCGGCTGCTGGAAGTCATAACGCAGACCCAGGTTCAAGGTCAGGCGCCGCGTGGCCTTCCAATCGTCGTTGACATAAGCGCTGGTCGCATAGGCGTGCATCGAAATCCCCTGCGACTGGTCGATGGTCGCGCTGCGCACCGCTCCAAGAACGAACGAAGCCATGCTCGAACCGGTGCCCGCCGGGCGCGCAATGTCGCCGGTGAGCGCCGCGTTGAAGGTGAACGATCCGGACGGATTCGAGGTTTGCCGGTTGTCGCCCTCCAGCAATCGGTGCTCAAAGCCGGCCTTGAGGGTGTGATTGCCGTGGATCTTGGTCACCATTTCCTGGAAGTTCCAGTTCAACGTCCCGCGCTTGCCTACGATGCCGTAACCCACGCTCGTGTAGCCGCTGATGCCCACCGTCGGGATCACGTCCGGAGCCACCGTTTCGGGCAGTCCCAGCTTTCGCGGCCAGTTCTGGCCGTAGCTGGCGTCGGCGAACTTGAACGCCTGCCGCACCACGCCCACCCGGAACTCGTTGATCAGGGTGGGCGAGAACGTGTGGGTGTCCGAAAGCACCACGTTCTTGTTCGCCATATCGTCCTTGCGCCCGAACATGTCGCCGGGGAAGATCACCTGCTTCTGGAACGGCTTGTGATCGAACCAGGAGAAGCGGCCGAACAGCAGGTTGCGGTCGCCGAAGTGCTGGTCGATGCGGCCGTGGTACTGCGTGCTGTCGGTGGTGGGCACCGCCTCGGTCTGATAGTTTTGCGAGTTGGTGAACAGGTTCGACGGAGTGCGGTTGGGCATCGGGATCAGTTCCAGCACCTTCACCGACACCGGGTCCAGCCGCGACTGCGGAATCACGTTGTTCGGGAAACGGTCCCGGACGGCGCTGGAGCCGCTCCCGCGCGTGGTGGCCGGGTCGTACATCGGGATCAGCGTGCCCCGTGTGTCGCGCGTGTTCGAGTAATCCCCTCTGCGCTCCTCCGCCACCGGCACGGTGGCGATCTTGGGCGATCCCTGGCGCACCCGGTACTGCTCATGGTTGAAGAAGAAGAAGGTGCGGTCCTTGCGCACCGGCCCGCCCACGGATCCGCCGAACTGGTTGTACCGCAGCCGCTCCCGCTCCGCCGCAAAGCTGTTCCGGGCGTCGAGCTTGTCGTTCCGCAGGAACTCGTAGAGGGTGCCGTGGAAGTTGTTGGACCCGGACTTGGTCACCAGGTTCACCACGCCGCCCGCGGTGAAGCCGAACTCGGCCGACATCGAGCCGCTCTGCACCTTGAACTCCTGCACCGCGTCCACCGCCGGCGGCACCGCCACCTCGTCGATGTACGTCAGCACGTTGTGGTTGCCGTCCAGAAGCTGCCCGTTCATCCCGCCCGGGCTGTTGTTGATGCTCATGGTGGAGATGCGAATGCCGCGGTCCGCAAAGCCGGTGTAGGTCGGTCCCACCGCCGTTCTCACGCCGGGCGTGAACAGCGCCAGCGCCAGCGCGTTTCTGCCGTTCAGCGGCAGTTCCTGGATGCGCCGGTTTTCGACAACCTTCCCCACCGTGGCAGAACTGCTGTCCACCAGCGGCGCTTCGCCGACCACCTGGATGCTCTCGGTCACCTGCCCGATCTCGATGGTGAGATTCACCAACGCCTTCTGATCCACCTCGAGGGTGATGCCGCTGCGCACGATCTTCTTGAACCCCGCGAGTTCGGCCGTCACCTCGTATTCCCCCACCGCCACGCCCGGCGCCGTATAGAAGCCGGCTTCGTTGGTCACGGTCCGGAAAATGGAGTTGGTGCCGACGTTTCGGATTTCAACGGCCACACCCGGGACCACCGCGCCCTGTGTGTCCGTCACGGTGCCTGAAACCGTGCCTCTCCCCTGCTGGCCCCACAGGGCTGCGGCGAAGAGGAGGGCGGCGATATTGATTGCGAACCACTTGGTTGTCATTCTGAACCTCCTATGTTCGGAAGAACCTTCCCCAACACTGGCGCCTTCGGAAGCAGCATCCGGCAGATGAGAAACGCCGCCGGATGCAGGAAACCCATGATGACGAAGATCGAACTGTATGAGAACGTCTGGACGATACGTCCGGTCAGGTCCATGAATGCCGCGCCGCCCAGCCCGCTGCCCAAGGAAACAATACCCGAGACCGAGCCCACCGAGGCAACCGGGTAAACATCGTTGGTAATGGTCATCAGGTTGGTCTTCCAGACCTGATGAGCCAGCGTGACCATGCAGATCAGCGCCAGCGCCGCCACGGAGGAATTGATGAAAGGAATCGCGACGCTGGCGGGCATGAACAACGCGGCCGGCAACATGGTGGCATAGCGCGCCTGAAGCGCGGTCCTTTTCCCGCCCAGCAGCCTCCCCGAAATATAGCCGCCCGCGAGCGACCCTATGTCGGAAGTCAGGTACGGCAGCCAGGCGAAAATCCCGATCTCGGCCAGCGTGAAGCCGCGCTGCTCGGCCAGGTACTTGGGCATCCAGAATAGGTAAAACCACCACACCGGGTCGGAGAAGAAACGGGCCAGCAACAGCCCCCAAACCTCACGCTGTTTCCACAGATCCATCCACTTTGCGGATGGCGCACCGTCGAGCTCGCCCGGAGAGCCTTCGATGTAACTGAGTTCCGCCGCGGTGATGCGGCGGTGGCGGGCCGGCAGGTGATAGAGCGCCAGCCAGAAAACCAGCCACACGAAACCGAGCGCTCCCGTGGCCAGGAAAGAGAACCGCCAGCCGTAGTGCAGCGTGAGCCACACCACCAGCGGCGCGGCCACAATCGCGCCCAGCGCCGATCCGGCGTTGATCAACCCGTTCACGAAGGCGCGCTCTTTGGGCGGATACCATTCCGAAATGGCCTTCGAGGCCGCCATGTAGTTGCCGGGCTCCCCCACCCCCAGGAGGAAGCGGAATCCCGCCAGTTGCGCCGCGCTGCGGGCCAGCATGTGCAGCATGTTGGCGATCGACCACCAGCTTACGAACACCGCCAGCGAGCGGCGGGTTCCCCAGCGGTCCACCAGGACGCCGGAGACCACGTACATCACGGTGTAGGCGATCAGGAACGCCTGTACGATGCCGCCGTACTGGACCGGCGTGATGTGCAACTCCTTGGTGAGCACGGGCGCCACCACCGAGAGCGCCTGCCGGTCGATGTAGTTGATGACCGTGGAGGCGAACAGCAGGGCCGCTATGTACCATCGCAGGTGCCTGATCTTCATGGCCGCGCGTCCGTTCCCTCCAGCGGCCATGGGCCCCCGCGGCCGAAAATGTTGTCCAGCGCGCAGCGGGTCAGGCCCCAGCGCTCGGCGAAATCCAGCACCGTGAAACGCCGCCGGATGAAATAGGCCTGCCGGTAGCTGGCGCGCAGCCGTTCCCTCGAGATCCCGATCTGCTCGGGCTCGAAGGCGCAGCCCGCCTCCCGCAGCATGTCGCGGGCTTCCGCGAAGGTGAACAGGTGCCGCCGCAGCCTGGCCTGGAGTTGCGGCCAGCCGTCGCGCAGGCGCGTGAGCTGCTCCCGCAGCGCTTCTCTCGCAGGATACTTGGCGCGCGTCTCCTGTTGCGCTTTCGCCCCCAGACCGCCGCCCAGCGACGCCGCTATCTGTTCCTCGAGCGCCTCGCGGGACGGCCAACACTGCACCGCGCCCTCGATGTCGAAGTCCGCGCGGTCGCGCTCAAGCAATTCCGCGTGCAGCGCCAGCGAGGCCAGCGTCCCTATGCCGACCTTGAAGCCGTGCGACGGCGCCGCGCCGTTGTGGGTGTGCTCCTGCATGTCCCACAGGTGGCTGAACTGGTGCTCGGCCCCCGACGCCGGCCGGCTCGACCGCATCGCCTGCATGGCGAAGCCGCTCATCATCAGGCCATATACCAGGTTGCGCAGGCAAGCACGGTCGCCGCGGGCCACGCCGCCGGGCGAAGCCAGCCACGACCGCAGCAGCCCCTGCACGGCGTTCCAGCACGGCGCATCGATGGCTTCCACGCCCGCCGCGTCGGCCAGCATCCAGTCCGCGCCCGCGGCGCGCTTGGCCAGCAGATCGGCATAGCCGGAAGCGTTCATTCCCGCCGGTGCGGCGGCAATCACGTCCAGGTCCGCCAGCACCGCATACGGCGCCGGACAATCGAAAGTTTGTTTGGATCCCTCGTGGGTGATGGAGGCGCCAAATGCCGTGTAGCCGTCCATGGAAGCCGCGGTCGCCACCACCATGTAAGGGCGGTTCAGGCGATGCGCGGCGAGTTTCGTCAGGTCGTTGATGGTCCCGGAACCGGCCGCCACCGGAATGGCATCCGAGGTTTTCAGCGCGGCGTACAGCTTTTCCATGAATGGATATGCCGCATGGACATCCGAGCCAAAAATAAACGGTTCCCCGCACGCGTGCGCCATGCGCGCGAAGCTGTCCTGCACGTCGCGCCCTGCCGCCGCGAAGGTGTTCTCGTCGGCCACCACCACCGCCCGCCGCGAACCGAAGAGCGAGGAAAATACGGCCGCCGCGCGGTGGCGCGCCCCGCCCTCCACTTCCAGGAAACGCGTGTCGCGCGCCGCTTCGAGCGCCTCTTCAAGCAGTTGCCGTTCCTGGATCAATTCCGCCTCCACTCCCGGCGCCGTCCAGCACGGCAGTCGCGCCGCCCTCGTCGATCACCAGCGCTTTCACCAGCCCGCCGCGAATAGCTGCCAGAATGGCATCCCGCCGGTCCGCGCCCGACACCACCGCCACTACGTTCGGAATCCGCCGCAGCTCCTCCAGCCCCAGGCTGACCACGCGGTCGCGCAGCGGGCTTGCGCACTCCCGCCCTTGGGCGTCGTAAAAGCGCCCCAGAATTTCGCCCGCCGCGCCTGCCCGCCGCAGCGTCTCGATCTCCCGCGCGCCGAGCGCCTTACGTTCCACGAAGACCGAGTTTTCGAGCGTGCCGATGCCGACCAACGCAATATCGGATTTCGCCAGGCCGCTCATCACCGTGCGGATCTGCTCCAGCCCCAGCAGCCGGCGGCATGTCTCGGCATCCGGCAGGATGGCCGGCGTATTCAGAGTGAGGAACGTTCCGCCCGCCGCCTTGGCCAGCCGCCGGCACAGCTCCACCGCGTCATAGGGTCCGGGGCTCGAATCGATGTTGCCCATGGCCTGCAACACCGTGACCCCGTGCACTCTGCCGGAGGGCTTCATGCTCTCGATCAGCGATTGCATGGTCCGCCCCCCCGAAACCGCCACCCTGCTGCCCGAGCGAATCCAGGCGGAGACGATCGGCGCGGCGAAGTAGCCCATCACCTGCCTCAGGTCCTTGGCCCTGGAACCCGCCGCCGCACGGATCACCAGCGAGGCGATGTTGAGACGCTCCCGAAGCTGGTGCTCGAGCGCGAGATTGCGGGGCTCGTACTCCGGCACCGTCACCCGCACCAGCCCCCGCTGCCGGGCCAGCGCCAGCATGCGTGAAATCTTGGATTGTGACACGTTCACCAGCTTGCCGATCTGCGCCTGCGGCAAGCCCTCGATGAAGTAGAGCCTGGCGGTTAGGATGAGCTGGTCGTCGCTGTAGGCGTCTTCCATTGTGAATAATTATGCTGCTTAGGAATTCAATCATACGCCCCCCGGAAACCAAGGTCAATGACTAAATAATCCTTTGACTTCCTGCCATGTCGCGGCTACACTGAGATCTCTAGTCTGCATAATTATGCAAGCCGATCCGGCCGCGCTCGCCCGCATCCGTCACGCCGTTCTCGACATGGACGGCACGATCTACAAGGGCAGCCGGCTGTTTGACTGCACGCTCCCTTTCCTCGCGCTCCTCCGCCGGCTTGGCATCGGCTACACCTTCCTGACGAACAACACCTCGCGCAGTAAGTCTGATTACGTGGAGAAGCTCCGCCTCTTCGGCATCGACGCCGCCGGCGAGCAGATCTTTACCCCCGCCGATTCCGCCGTCATGTATCTGCGTGATCGCCTTCCACTGGTGAACTCCATTGCGGTGCTCGGCACGCCTTCGCTGTGCCGCCAGTTCGAGGAGGCGGGTTTTGAAGTCGCATGGGACGCCCCCGAAGCGGTCATCGTGGGGTTCGACACCACCCTGACCTTCGAGCGCCTCTGCCGCGCGGCTTACTGGATCAGCCGGGGGTTGCCTTTCATCGCCACCCACCCCGACCTGATCTGCCCCACCGACGAGCCCACCGTCCTGGTGGATTGCGGCTCTATCTGCGCCGCTTTATCGGCCGCCACCGGGCGGCGTCCAGTGGTGCTCGGCAAGCCCGATCCCTCCATCCTGCTCGACCTTTGCCGGCAGTTGGACCTGGCCCCCTCGCAGGTGGCCATGGTGGGGGACCGCATTTACACCGATATGGCCATGGCGCGGAAAGCGGGGGTATTTTCCGTGCTGGTGTTGAGCGGCGAGGCGACGGCGGAGGACGCGGCGGCGCTTTCTCCTCCGCCGGACCTGGTGGCCGCGAACGTAGGAACTCTGGGTGAATTGCTGGCAGGAGCGCTCGATGGCGACTTGTCTAACCCGTAGAAGGCTGTTATCTCTTGCGCCGGCCGCCACGATGCCGGCGCGTTCCGCGGCCCCGCGCCTGCTGCTGATCTCCGTGGACGGCCTGCGGCCGGAATACGTCGCCGCAGCGGACAAGTACGGGCTGAAGATCCCCTATTTGCGGCGGCTCATGCGGGAAGGCGCCCACGCCGCCCGCGTTCGCGGCGTCCTGCCCACCTCCACCTACCCCAGCCACGCCACGCTGGTCACCGGGACCGCGCCAGCCCAACACGGCATCTATTCCAATCACCCCTTCGACGCGGCCGTGCGCGACCCGAACATCTGGTATTGGTACGCCGAAGACCTGCGCGTCCCCACCCTGTGGGACGCCGCCGCGGCCGCCGGGCGGGTGACCGCCAGCGTGAGCTGGCCGGTGACGGTGGGCGCCCGGTCCATCCATCTCAACCTCCCTGAGTTCGCGGGCACCAGGACGCCGGACGATCTGAAGATGCTGCGCGCGCTTTCCACGCCCCCCGGGCTGCTCGCGGAACTGGAGAAAAAGGCGGGCCCCTACTTGGTGGACGTGAACCAGGCCGTGCCGCGCGATTGGGCGCGCACCCGGCACGCCGCGGAGATGATCCGCCGCAAGAACGCGCAGTTTCTGACCGTGCACCTGGCGGCGCTCGACCACACCCAGCATGGGCGCGGTCCCTTCAGCCCGCCCGCGCTGGCGGCCATGGAGGAGATCGACCGCATGATCGCCCTGCTGGGCGATGCCATGCGCGCGGCGGATCCGGCATCGGCCCTCTGCGTCGTTTCCGATCACGGTTTCGCCCCGGTGGAGCGGGTGCTGTCGCTCGACGCCGCTTTTGTGAAAGGCGGCCTGATCGCGCTCAAGGGGCAGGGAAACACGCTCGCATCGGCCGGCGTCGCCGATTGGAGCGCCATGCCCTGGCCGGCCGGCGGTTCGGCGGCCATCGTCCTCAACGACCCGAATAACTCCCAGGCGCGACTGAGGACCGCTCAGGTGCTGGAGCGGCTGGCATCGGTTCCCGATCACGGGATCGCCGCAATTCTGGACCGCCGCGAGATCGCCCGGATGGGAGGCGCGCCCACGGCGGAGTTCTGGGTGGACATGCGGCCCGGTTTCTCCGTAGGCTCCGCTCTCCAGGGCCCCCTGGTGATTACCGTCAGCATGCGCGGAACCCACGGCCATGCGCCCGTGCATCCCGACTTGGGCGCCTTCTTCATGATCGAGGGAAATGGAATCCGGCCGGGCATGGCGATCGGCGAAATCGACATGCGCGCCATCGCGCCCACGCTCGCCCGCGCGATGGGGGTGCCCTTCCCTAGCGCCGGCCTCCCGCCTTTGGAGATCTGGGCTCGGTAGCCACATACAGTCTGGCCGGCGCGGGTGAAAAATAGAGCAGCAGCGCGGGACACAGCCAGGCCTCCATCCCGGTGCCCGAGAGGCGATACCAGTGCCCTCCGGACTCCTCGCGCAACCACACCAGCTCCGCCTGATACCGCGGGAAGGGCCCGGCAGAAGCCAACAGCGTGAACCCCCGGTCGGCTTTCGGGATATCCTTCACCAGCCTCTCGATGATCTCCGGAGCGCCGCACACGAACGGTTCCTTCACGAGGCCCACGGACGCATCGTCGAAAACCCAGACGCCGTGATCCTTGTAGGGGAAAATGACCCGGAGCGCGTTGGCGGCCATATCCCATTGTGCACACGGATGCGGCTAGAATTGCATTTCCCTCCGCCCTGCCAGCGCGCCTGATATAGAATCATGCCCATGAGGACTTTGGCAATCCTTTTTTCCGCATGTCTGCTTGCCATGGCGCAGGTGGACACGGGTGTCATCACCGGCACCCTGACCGATCCCAGCGGGGCGGTCATCGCGGGCGCGGCCGTCACCATTCACAACGACGCGACCGGGCTCGATACCAAGGTCTCGTCTAACGCCCTCGGCCAGTACGTATCGCCGCCGCTGCATCCGGGCCCGTACACCATTGCGGCGGAGATGGCCGGCTTCCGGCGCACGGTGGCGAAGCTCGATCTGACGCTGAACCAGCGCGCCGTAGTTGACATGAGCATGCCGGTAGGTGCCATGGAGGAGCAGGTGACGGTGGAGGCGACCGCGCCGCTGCTCGAGAGCGAGAGCGCCACTGTGAGCAACCTGCGGGACGAGCGTGCCGTGCGGGACCTGCCTCTGAATGCCCGCAACTTCAACCAGCTCATCGGACTCGCCACCGGTGTGGTGCCCGCGCAGTTGCAGGGCGGCAGTCCGGCGCTGACCGCCGTTCGCGGCACCACGGGAAATGTCGTGAACGGCATGGGATTCCGGGCCAATCATTACCTGGTTGACGGCCTGGATAACTCGGAAAACCACAACGGGCAGGGCATCCTGGTGTATCCGCCGATCGACGCCATCCAGGAGTTCCGTGTCCAGACCAGCGTCACAAACGCCGAGTTCGGACGAGGCGGCGGAGGCACCATCAACGTCAGCTACAAGAGCGGCGGGCGCGATTTTCACGGCAACGCTTTCGAATTCCTGCGCAACTCCGCGCTTGACGCCAAGAACTTCTTCGATCCGCCCGGCAAGATCGCGCCGTTTCGCATGAACCAGTTCGGCGCCACGCTCGGCGGGCCCGCCGTGCTGCCCTTCTACAACCGTGCGCGAAACCGCACGTTCTTCTTCGCTTCCTATGAGGGCGTGCGCCGGCGCCAGGCGCTGACCTACCTGGTCAGCGTGCCACTGCCCGCCTTCAAGCAGGGCGATTTCAGCGCGCATCCGAACCGCATCTACGACCCGCTGAGCACCCGGCCCAACCCCGCCGGCAGCGGCCAGATCCGCGACCAGTTTCCCGGCAACCGCATCCCGCAGACCCGCTTCGACCGCGTGGGCCAGAACGTCATCAACATCTACCCAGCCCCGAACCTGCCCGGGGTGGCGTCGAATTACAGCAGCAATCCGCCGCAGCCCGTCAGCTCCAACAATTTCGACGTCAAGGTGGACCAGAACTTCAGCTCGCGCGACCAGGCGTTCTTCCGTTTTACGCGCCATTTCACCGAACAGGTGGTGCCCGGCAGCCTGCCGTTGCCCGCAGTGGGAAACAGCGGCGCCGGAGCCTCTCGTTTTCCCCTGCACCAATTCGTGGCCAGCTATACCCGCACGCTTGCGCCGAACATGATCAACGAGTTCCGCGCCGGCGTCACGCGGCTGCGCATCGAAGCGAGGCACCTCAACTGGGGACGCGACGTCTCCGCCGAGCTGGGCATACCAGGCGTCAACGTCAAGGAAGACGTGCTGACAAGCGGCCTCAGCCGCATCAACGTCTCGGGCTACGAGGCGGTGGGCGACACCGGCAACCGCACTTCGCTGATCATCAGCGAGAACTACCAGTGGAACGACGCGTTCACGTGGGTGCGTGGCGGGCACACCTTCAAGTTCGGAGGCGAAGTGGGCCGCCGCCGCTACAACCTGTTCCAGGAAAGCAACCTCCGCGGCGTGTTCTCATTCGGAACCATCTACACCACCAACCCCGCGCAGCCGGCTGGAACCGGCATCGGGCTCGCCGATCTTCTGCTCGGCGCCCCCCAGACCGGCGTCAACGCCTACGTCACGGGCGCACGCGGCTACCGCCGCACCGAATATGCCTGGTTCGCGCAGGACACCTGGAAGGTCACGCCCGCTCTGACCCTGAGCCTTGGCCTGCGCTACGAGGTCTACGCCGCCTACCCGTGGAAGGAGGTTTTTAACCGCCTCTCGAATTTCCTGCCGGAACGCGGGAATGTGTTTGTGGTGGGCAGCCGGGAACTGCCGCAGGCGAGCGGCACCGATACCGACCTGAACAACTTCGGCCCGCGCATTGGGCTGGCTTACAAGCTCGGCAAGCGCGCCGCAGTGCGCGCCGCGTACGGCCTGTTCTATTCCTCCGAGGCCATCCCCGCCACCAGCCTGGGCGGCAACAATCCTCCGTTCGTCGGCTCGGTAACTTACAGCAACAACCAGTTCGACTTCACCGGCGCCCGCCGCATCTCGCAAGGGTTCGACCGGCCTCCCGGAATCGTGTTCTCACCCATCGGCGGGCAGATACAGGCTATCGACCCGCACTTCCGCTCGCCGTATGCACAGCAGTGGAACTCCGGCATTCAATACGACCTGCCGGGCGGCGTCCTGTTCGCGGCTAATTACGTGGGCACATCCGGAAAGAAACTGGTGCTCGATCCGAACCTGAACCAGGCGCGGCCAGGTCCGGGCGCGGTGGCCTCGCGGCGCCCCTATCCGCTGTTCGGCGACATCTCGTGGGTGGAATCGGGCGGTTTCTCGGTTTACCACTCGCTGCAAGTTTCGGCCGAACGGCGGACGGCCAGCGGTTTCAATTTCCAAGTCGCCTATACCTGGGCGCACGCCATCGATAACGGCGGCTTCCTCGCCGGCCGCCAGAACTACTTTGACCTGAACTCCGAGCGGGCCAGCGGCGATCTCGACATGCGCCACCGCCTGATCGTCTCGTCGATGTACGAAATCCCCGTCGGGCGAGGGCGCCGTTTCCTGGCTTCCGCGCCGCGGCTGGCCGACCTCCTGCTCGGCGGCTGGCAGATCAACGGCATCAGCAGCTTTTACACGGGGCTGGTCTTCAGCCCCTCCTCGGCCACCAATACACTGAACGGCAGCGGAGGACAACGGCCCGACCGCACGGGCGACGGCGCGCTCGACCGCTCCGAGCGCAGCATCCGCCGCTGGTTCGATACCGGCGCCTTTCGCACGCCAGGGCCGTTCCTTTTCGGTAACTCGGGGCGCAATATCCTGTACGGGCCGGGCACGGTGCAGTTCGATTCCTCCGTGTTCAAGTCCTTCTACTTCGGCCAGGACCGCGTGCGTCGCGCCGAGTTTCGCGCGGAGTTTTTCAACTTGACCAACACGCCGCACTTCAACACGCCGAATTCCTCCATCGGCAGCCCCGATGCCGGCCGCATTACGGCCGCCGGATCGAAGAGCACTTTCCAGCGCACCGAACGTCAGGTGCAATTCGCGCTGAAGCTTTACTGGTAACCTGTCTTAAAAGCCATGGTTCGACTGCTGACCGCTGAAGACATCCCCGCCGCCATGGAACTCAAAGCGGCGGCCAACTGGAACCAGACCGAACTGGACTGGCGCAACGTGCTCCGCCTGGCGCCCGAGGGCTGTTTCGCCATCGACTGCGAGGGCCGGCTTGCGGCCACCGCGACCGCGGTCTGCTTCGGGCGCGAGCTCGCCTGGATCGGCATGGTGCTCACCCATCCCGATATGCGCCGGCGCGGCTTCGCCCGGATTCTGATGGAGCACGCCATCGCCTACCTGGAAGCGCGCCGTGTTTCCTGGATCAAACTGGACGCCACCGACATGGGCCGGCCGCTGTACGCGCAGCTCGGCTTCGAGGACGAGTGTCCCATCGAGCGTTGGGGCCGCGAACCCGCTCCTTTCGAAGGCCCCGATCTGCCGCTGCTGTCGGATCTTCCGCTGGAGCTCGACCGCGAGGCGTTCGGCGCCGATCGCGAGGCGATGCTTACCCTGCTGGCGCCCATCGAAGCGGCGCGGGCCGAAGGCGGCTACGCCATGGGACGCCCGGGCAGCAAGGCGGCCTACTTCGGACCCTGCGTCGCGCGCACGCCGGAAACCGCCCGCGAGCTGCTGCGCTGGTTTCTCGGCCGGCACCCGAACGAGATGGTCTACTGGGACATCCTCCCCGGCAACGCGTCCGCCTTGGCGATGGCGCGCGAGTTCGGGTTCCAGCCGCTGCGCCGCCTGGTGCGCATGGCGCGTCCCGGCGTGCCGCATCCGCCCCCGTTCCTCCACAACGACTGCCACGTGTTCGCCATCGCCGGATTCGAGTACGGGTAGCCCGCGCACCCCGCCGAGAAACGTGCGAAATTGGAGTAGGCTTTTCCGGCTCTATGCGCAGGATTTTCCATTGGAAGGTCAGGAACCGCGAAATTGCGCTCGGCGACCGCACCGTGATTCTCGGCGTGCTGAACGTCACGCCTGATTCGTTTTCCGATGGCGGCCGCTACCAGGATCCCGATCGCGCCTTCGCCCGCGCTCTGGAGTTGGAGGAGCTGGGCGCCGACATCATTGACATCGGCGCGGAATCCACGCGCCCCGGCTCGGCTCGCATTTCCGCGGCGGAGGAACTGCGCCGCCTCATCCCCGTGCTCAAGCGGCTCAAGGGACATCTCGCCGTACCCATCTCCGTCGACACCTACAAGGCCGAAGTAGCCGAGCGCGCGCTCGAGCACGGCGCCGAGATCATCAACGATCCCACCGGCCTGACCTTCGAACCGCACCTGGCGCGCGTGGCCGCCAACCACGACGCCGGTCTGATCCTCAACCACATGCGCGGCCGCCCGGAGACCTGGGCCAAGCTTCCGCCCATGCCGGACGTGCTGGGCGGCGTTGTGCGCGACCTGGAAGCCGCGGCCAACCGCGCGCGGCGTTCGGGGGTCGACAAGCTGCGCATCGTGGTGGATCCCGGCATCGGTTTCGGCAAGCGCAAGGAACAGAACCTGCTCCTGCTGGCGCGGCTCAAGGAGATCAACCGCATGGAGTTTCCCATGATGGTGGGTCCTTCGCGCAAGAGTTTTCTGGCGCACGAGACGCCGGAGGGCACCGCCTTCGCCACCGCCGCGGCGGTCACCGCAGCGATTCTGGGCGGCGTACACATGGTGCGGGTGCACGACGTGCGCGAGATGCGCGCCGTAACCGATGTGGCCGACGAGATCATGCGCGTGACCCCCTGAGACCGCCCCCCGCCGTGCAACTTGTACCCGCGTGTGCCTCGCGTTCACACTTGTCCTTTTCGTAACCGCTTGAAAACGCGGCACGCGGTTTTGGTACACGACTTGCAACACACCACGCCGTGCGAAGCCCAACAGAGGACGGCCGGCTGGCGGTGGCGAAGATCACCGGACAGGGCTTGTCTGCGATCGCCGTTTCGGTCGCCCTTCTTTGGGCGTGTATCCTCGGCGAAAACGTGATCCGCCGCGAAGCCGCGCTGGACGCGCGCCGCGTACTGCGTGAGAACCACCTGATGCAGCAGCGCCGCTCGCTGAATCCGGGTCTGCAACCGGTTCGCACGCCCATCAAGGCTCCGCGCCTCGCGCGCCCTCACGTCGGCTGAGGCCGCCACACCGGACGATTTGCACCACCCGGTGGCTGAAAAGAACCACCTCAGTTCTCGGCCGAGTGCAATCCGCCTGCTCCGGCGAGAAACCTGATGTTCTGTTCACCTGGCTGGCTGCAATTCCACGTACAGGCGCCGCAGAAGATGCATTTTTCCCGGTCGAATACCGGGATGCCACCTTCGCCGGGTGTGATGGCCTGCGCCGAACAGATATCGATGCACAGCTTCGCGCCGCAGCGCTCGCACAGCCCGGGAAACTCGAACACCACGTGGTCCGCATACCCCGGCGGAGCCTGCACCTTGCCGCCCATCAGCAACGCGTCCTGCTGGCTTACCAGGAGGACGCCGTCGTAAGGGATGGGGGGCCAGCCGCAGCGGTCCATCAGCGCATCGTGCGGGCCCACGCCGCGCGAGGCCGATTCGCGCCGGACGTGCTCGATCTCGTCCGCCGGGATGCGGCCCTCGTAGAACTCCTCGAGCGTGGGCATTTTGCGCGGTTCGCCGCCCACGGTCAGCCGCCCGCGCGTCATGCCGGCGAGCGCCATGCCGATCATGCCGGTGATCACGCCGCGGTGAAAACCGTCGCGCGCTTTTTCGGCCACGCGGCCTTCGTGCTCCACCCAGCTTGCGCGCCGCCGCGCCACGTAAGTCTTCTCCAGGTTTTCGCGCGTGAACGGCACTCCGTCCCGCGCCAACTCCACCACGGCTTCGGCGAGCTGTATGCCGGTGGTCCAGGCCTCGTCCACGCCGGAGCCCGTCAGCACGTTGGTGCTGCCCGAGCCTTCGCCGATGCGGGCGTAGCCGTTGCCCGCCAGATACGGTTCGCCGCGGCGCCCGGCCTCCTGAAGCGACTTCGCTCCCCACGAACGCAGGCGCGCCCCCTGCAAATACCGCCACAGGTACGGGTGCATCATGAAGTGTTGCAGATAGCGGTACGAGGTGCGTGCCGGGTTATAGAACCACGAAGGCACGAAGATGCCCAGGCTGGCCACGTGGTCCGGGTGTACGTAGAGGAAGCCGAAGATCTCGGGCTCGGGGAAACCGAAAGTGTGGAAGACCGTGCCGGGTTCGAGTTCCACGTCTTCACGCAGATCCACCACGACCTTCATGCCCACAGCCCACTCGTGCCGGGTGTGTCCCGGCGGCAGCCCGAAGTGTTCGTCAATCTGCTTGCCCACCGCGCCGACCGGGCCATCGCCGACCACGGTGAGCGCGGCGCGGACGTCCACGCCCTGGTCGAGCAGCCGCACGCCGGCCACGCGGTCGCCCTCAATGAGCGCTTCCGCCACCGGCATGCCAGGCCAGATCTGCACCGTGCCTCCGGCCATCAGTTGCGATCCGACCCACTGGTTGAACTGGCCGATGGAAAGCACCATGCCGCCGGACTTGTGCAGGAACGGCGGGACGTAGGGCAGTTCGTACGCGTCGCCTTTCGCCAGCGAAAGCGCACGCAGGGCTTTGTCCGCCGTGCGCAGGCCGAACGAACGCCGGGTGGCGCCTACCGGATCGAGCAGGTAAACGATCTTCTCCCGCTTCACCGGCGCCGCCATGGGGATTTCGGCCAGGTCGAGTTCCGGGAAGCTGGAGCGGATTCCGTGCCCGCGCGTGACCACGCCGGAGACGCCGAAACTGATATCGTCGGCGCGCTCGTAGCAGAGGACCTGCAACGGCATGCCCGGCACGGAGGGGCTTTCCAGTCCCGCGCGGGAGAGCGTGGTGAGGAACCCGCCCATGGCGGGGCCGAAACCCACGCACACGATATCGGCTTCCAAGGTCTGGCGTGGCACCGTCATCCTAGTAATCCAGCGCTTCCGGGATCATGACCTTGGTCAGCGATTCGGCCGCGCGGTCCTTGGCGAGCTGCGAACCCGTCATGCAGCCGTCCAGCCGCGCCCGCAGCCGGGTGAACTGTTCAAGCCCTTCGAAGCGCACGCACGGTCCCGCCTTGGCCGCGTGCGAGCCGTTGGCTTCGATCACATCCGTATGCCCTCGCGCCAGGCTGGCGATGCCGGGGATCATGGTTTCGAGCGCCTCCAGATCGTCCGCCTGGTAGCAGCACGCCGCTGCTTCCGCGTCCCACGCCGGATGGCGGTTGTAGCCGAACACCAGCTCCGCGCATATGCGCGCCGTTTCGCCCGCTGCGCGCGCCGCCTGCACATGGCACAGGTCGCTGAAGAACGCCAGCGTGCCGCTCAGTCCTTCGGCCACGACGGGGTTCTCCGGCCCCTTCTTCTCCAGCTCCATGACGTCCAGAATCTGGCAGCGCGAAGCCAGCAGCCAGCACAGCGCATCGGCCAGCGGGAAGGTCACGCCCTGGCGCGCGCTGTGATACAGCTTGCCGCCCTCGGCGTCGGTCGACTTCTGCAAGTGCTGCAAGGTCCACAGCCACAACTGCATGGCGGTGGCCAGGGTGCAAGCGCCGGTGCCCGGGCGCGTGCCGGCGATCTGCCGCATCTCCGCGATCCATTCGCGGAACTGCGCCAGGAACAGCTCGTCCGCCATGGTGATGCTGAGCTGCCGGCGCTGCACGGCCTCGGGCCCTTCGTAGGTGGCTTCGAGCTGCGCGTCCATCCACTTGTGGCCCAGGAAGCCGGGGCAGTCCTCGGTGATGCCGTAGCCGCCCACCAGGCTGACGGCCTCGCGCATCACGTTGGCGCCGTGGCCGGTGTTCCACAGTTTGGTGGCGGGGCACAGCACGTTGGCCACGGAATCGAGCAGGGAGAAACGCACCAGTGCGTCGGGTTCGCCCCGGCGCCCGGAGTTCACGTACTCCAGCGCATCCTTTTGGACCTTGCGGAGCGCCTTCAGCATGGCCGTGCCGCCGCCGATGCCTTTGGCCGCGAAGGCCGCGTCCTTCTCACGCTCGAGCGGATCGAGCTCATCGAACGCGCGCGCCGCCGCGAAACCGAGCGAGGCGCTGGCTTCGCCGGTGGCCCACACTTCCACCAGGCGGTGCTGCGCGTCGGCCTTGAGTTGCAGGCCGAGATCGTAGCGCGGCGAGCCGGGCTGCGCGCCCTCGCCGCCGCGGAAACGCCCGCGCTGGTAGCGGATCACCGGCTCCACCGCGGAGAGCAGCTTGGCCGAGGTCATGATCCCCACCGTGACGCGCGTGCGGCGAAAGACCGCTTCGATGATCTCGCCGTGGCTGTAGCGCGGCACAATCACCCCGTCCTTCACCGTGTACCCGCCGATGATGCGGCTGGCCGGGACCTTCAGGCTGAAGATCGGGTCGCGCGTGGAGGAGAGCTGGTGCACCAGCTTGCGCGCCGGCGCGCCGCGGTCGAACGTGCCCGCGTCGGTTTCCTCCAGGATCACCATGCAGGTGCCCTTGATGCGCGCGTCGTCGGAATCCACCGCCGCCGTCACGAAGTTGGCGAAACCCATGTTGGTGATGAAGCGCCCGCGCTTCTCCACCTGGATGAGCGGCTCCTGGCCGTCCTCCCACTCCGCGATGCGGATCTTGCCGCTGAGCATTCCGGTTTCGACGCCCACGTACGGCAGCGGTTCGGTGAGCGCGAACGCGCCGCGCCAGGGTTCGCGGTCCTCGCCGGGCTGCGCGGGCGCGCAGCGGCTCATGTAGTACTGCTTCTGCTCCGGCGTGCCGCGCTCGTGGATGGGCGACAGCGCCAGGCATCCCGCCAGGCTGCCGGTGGCCGCGCCCGCGTCCACCCACGCCAGCTCGAACGCCACCAGCGCCATCGCCAGGTTCTTCGGACCGGCGATGAAGCCGCCCTCTTCCGGCTCCATGTAGACCGCCGTGATGCCGGATTCGTCGAACGCCTTCAACAGCGCGTTCTTTTCGGGCGTCCATTCGTGCGTGTTGCGGCCGCCTCCGGCCACAAGCTGCGCCACGGGACCGCGCGCCACGGCGCGCGTGGACTGCACCAGCATCTGAAGATCGTAACGGTCCGCGAAGCGCCACATGATCTGGCGCACGTCGTCGCCCGGCAGGGCGCGGAGCGTATCTAACTTCGGTCCGGGAGCGGTGGACATGGTTGGGTTCCTTTCGTTCCTCTGAGGTTGACGATACGTCCAGCTTGTGGACGTTAGGGGGCCAGGCGGGTGAACTCGTAGCGCAGCGGATCCAGCCCGCGTTCCCGCAACTGCCGCGCGCACTCTGCCACGGTGTCGCCGATGGCCTCGATATTGCGCAGCGGCAAGGCGGAGGGAGTGTAGATTTCCAGCGCGATGTACTTGCCTGCCAGTTCGCTGCGTTCGTCCAGACTCAAACGCTCGGGCGCACGCCCGATTACCTCCTTGGGGTCCTTCACGCGTGACATCAGATGCGCATTGTAGCGCAATTCATCACTCGGTTACTCCGCGTGACGCTGTTTCCACGCGTTGAGATACGACTGAGCTTTCGGATTGTCCGCGTTCCACCGCGGCGCTTCGGGGTTGTCCGCCAGCATGAGGACGCCGAGCGCGATCATGCGGTTCACGCGCGCCAAGTTGTCGAAATCGATCTTCTCCCATTCGTCACCCACGCCGTGGTAATCCGGGTAGGAATAGGCCACGCACATGGTGTGGGCGGGGATGCCGGCTTGGGCCAGCATCAGGTTGTCGCTGCGGCCGAAGTAGGCGTCGCTTGCCGGCGTACTTTCCACCTTTACACCGGCCCGCCTGCCGGACTCCTCAAACGCTTTGGGCAGATCGGAAAACTCGAAGCCGGTGAGGGTGGCGGCGCCGATCTGCGGGCCGCTCTCGGAATCCGTGCGGCCCACCTGCTCCAGGTTCACATCGCCGATGGTGGCGGACAGCGGAAACACCGGGTGACGCGTGTACCAGCGCGAGCCGAAGCCGCCCTTCTCCTCGCCGAAGAAGGTCATAAAGACCACGCTGCGGCGCGGCTTGAGCCCGGCCAGCGCGTTGGCGGCTTCGATCACCGAGACCGTCCCGCTGCCGTCGTCGTTGGCGCCGTTGTAAATGCAGTCGCCCTCGGTGCAGCCGGGCTTGCGTCCGATGTGGTCGTAGTGCGCGGTGAGGAGCACGTAAGTGTCGCGCAGCTTGGGGTCGGAACCGCGCAGCACCCCGATTACGTTGCGCAGTTTCACGGACCTGTCCACGGGCGCCTCCATGCGCACGGAGATCGTCTTGGCCGTGGCCAGCCGCTCATCGTGTACCGCGATGACGGGCGCGGACGGCGACTCGGAGGGGTCCACCAGCCGTTCCGGTTGCGCGAGCCGCCGCGCGGCGGCGGCGCTCGATGCGGCGATCACGATCACCGCGGGTCTGAGCGCGCGCAAATCCCGCAGCCGCCTGAAGGAGAACCCGCCTTCCATCAGCGCGGCCTTGCCCTCCATCTCGCCGGATTTGACCAGCGGCGCGTCCTTCAGGTCGAGCGCCGCAGGCGTGAGCACCGCGACTTCCCCGGCAGCCACGGGCGCGCTGTCCAGTTGCACAGCGGCCGGTTTGGCCTGTCGCACGGCGAACTGCGCGGTCTGGAAGTAGCCGTCGTCGCCCGCCGGTTCCAGGCCCGCGCGCCGGAACTGCGCGGCGATGAATTCGGCGGCGATGTCCAACCCGCGCGAAGGCGTATCGCGGCCTTCCAGTTGATCGGAGGCGAGGAACGAAAGGTTGCCGCGCAGCGATGCCGCGGAGATGCGGTCGAGCGCCCGCGCGATTTCGGGCGTGTAGTCGAATGCGGGCGCCTCGGCCGCCGGAACCCAGGCGGCGCAAAGCAAAAGGGCGAGAATGGAACGTTTCAATCTACTTTCAGGATATCAGCAACGGCTGTTTCTCCCGGCGCGAGCGCCTGCGCCACACGCAGCATCAGGGCCTCGGCGAACGGCCGCGCGATGATCTGCATCCCGAGCGGCATGCCGCGCGCATCGCGGCCGCAGGGCAGGGAAACCGCGGGCGCCCCAAGCACATTCACCGCGCGCACGAACCGGGTTGCGGCCAGCCGCACATCCACCGTCTCGCCGCCGAGTTCCACGGCGGCCTCGCCGATGCGCGGCGCGCCAAACGGCGTGGTGGGGGTCAGCAGGCAATCCACCCCGCGCCACAATTCGCGGAACTGGGACTGGAACAGGCGGCGCAGGCGCTGCGCGTTGACGTAATCGGCGCCGGGAATCAGGCGGCCCTGGTCGAGCAGCGCCAGCACGTCCGCGCCGAATTCCCCGCGCCGGTCCATGTATGGCTCCATCACCGCGGCGGCCTCCACCAGCAAAATCACGCGGCCCACGGCGTTGATGGCGTCGATCTCCGGCACCCGCACAGGCGTCACGGAGGCGCCCAGGGCTTCCGCCTCTTTCGCCATGGCGCCTATGGCGCCGGTCACGCACGGCTCCACACCCTCAAAGTAGAAGTTCTCCGGCAGGCCGATGCGCACATCCTTGATGGAGGGTTCGGCGCCGGGCACGTACTTCTCGACCGGGCGGCGCGATGAGGTGTCGTCGCGCGAGTCGTACCCGGCGATGGCCTCGAGCACCGCGGCGGCGTCGCGCACCGAGCGCGTGAGAGGCCCCATGTGATCCAGGCTGAAATCGAGAGGCCGCACGCCGTACCGGCTCACCCGGCCGAAGGTAGGCTTCAGTCCCACCGTGCCGCAGAACGACGCCGGGATGCGAATCGATCCGCCGGTATCGCTCCCCATCGCGATGAACACCATGCCGGAGGCCACCGCGGAGGCCGAGCCGCCGCTCGAGCCGCCCGGGATGCGCTCCGGGTCCCAGGGGTTGCGCACGGCGCCGAAGTGCGGGTTGTTCGAGGTGATGCCGTAGGCAATCTCGTGCATGCCGGTCTTGCCCACCATCACCGCGCCGGCGGCTTCCAGCTTCTCCACCACTGCCGCGTCGCGATCGGGAAGGTAGTCCGCCCACAACCGGGAGCCGCAGGTGGTCGGGATGCCGCGCGTCGAGAAGACGTCCTTCACCGCGATGGGGATGCCGTGCAGCGGGCCCGGATCGCGTCCTTCCGCCAGCGCTTTATCGGCCATCCGGGCGCGCGCCAGGGCGCGCTCCTCGACCACCGTCTGGAAGGCGTTCAGCCGCGGATTCAGCGCCCGGATGCGTTCGAGCGCGGCCCGGGTCAGCTCCACCGAGGAGACCCGCCGCGCGCGCAGCGCCCCGGCGGCTTCGAAGAGAGTCATGCTTCCTCCTCCGCGGCGCGGAAAACCAGGGCGGGCTCCACATCTTCAGGGATGGCGGCCGCCAGGAGCCGGAACGTCGCCTCCAGCGAATCGAGCGAAGACGCGATACGTTCCAGTTCGGTTGGCGGGATCTCGCGCCCGAGCCCCGCGGCCACCGCTTTCCAATCTTTCATTTCGCCTCCGGCTTGCGGGCGGTCCGCTCGGCGCCCGCCAGAATGACCATGGCCGCGATGAAGCTCCACAGCAGAATCGTGACCGAGTTGTGAAATACGCCGTATTCGCGGCGCAGTTTCTCACGCAGCAGCGGCCAGACCAACAGGTTCACGTACTTGAGGATCTCCAGCGCGAGGCCGACGAAGATCGCTACCGGGGCCACCTGCCTGGGCGGAATGGCGCGGTTCGGCAGCAACCAGTAGATCAGAAACAAAGCCAGGATCGAGATGGGCAGCGCCGCCATCTTGAACAACGCCGTGTCCACCCAGGCCTGCGCGGCATGGTTCGCGCCGGTCAGTCCGGCCACCCACTGCTGGTTGGCGGCGCTGAAAATCAGCGAGAGCAGCGCCAGCCCGCCGCATAGGAAGATCAGCCCCAGGCTCACCAACTGGTTCTTCACGTAGCTGCGGTTCACCGGCACGCCCCAGGCTTTGTTCAGCGCGACTTCGAGCGGCTCGAACACGCCATTGGCGGTGAACAGGAGCAGAAACATGCTGGTGATCTGAATCTTTCCGCGCAGGATGAGATTACGCGAGACGAACTCGCCGAGGTCGCCGGGAAGATAGTCGTTCAGCGCGAGGTAGATGGCGTCCACCGCGGCCTGCCATTGCAGGATGTTGCGGCAGAACGAAAGCATCACGATCAGGAAGGGGTAGAAGGAAAGCAGCACGCTCGCCGCAATCGCCAGCGCATAAACGTGCGCCTCGGTTTCCATGCAGTAGCGCGCCGTGGGTTTCCAGCTATCGAAGCGTTTGGGGAGATTCATCCGGCCCGTAAGGACCAGATTAGCAGGGGATCAGTGCACCCGGCCTATCTTATCGAGCGGCCAGTAGACGAACACGGCCTTGCCGTAAATGTACCTGCGGTTGACGCACTTCCAGGCGCGGCTGTCGTTGGAGGAACTGCGGTGGTCGCCCAGCACGAAATACTCGTCCGGGGGGACCGTCATGGGCTCGAGCGAGCTTGTGTCGCGGTATTCCTCGGGAACGTAATTCTCCTCCAGCCGCCGGCCGTTGATATACACCGTGCCGCGGTCGATCTCCACGCGGTCGCCCGGCAGCCCGATCACGCGCTTGATGTAAGACTTGCTGCGGTCCAGCGGGAACCAGAAAACCACCAAGTCGCCGCGTTCGATCGAGCCCACGCCGAAGCGATAGGTGAACTTGTTGATGAAGATGCGCTCCTGGTCGCTCAGGGCGGGCATCATGCTGGTTCCCTCCACCTTCACGGGCTGATAGATGAACACGATCAGCACCACGGCGATCAGGACCGAAAAGGTCAGGTCCCGGAACCAGCCAAAAATCGTCGCAAGAACGGAACGTCCGCCGGTGTCCATTGGTTCCAATGCCATTATATGAGATGCGGGGGCATCCCCACGGGTTTCTGAAGGCCCGGTCCCACGTGCAGGCGCCGATTGTAAACTGAAGACGGATGCTTCCTATCATTCAAGTCGATGCTTTTACCAGCCGGCCGTATCGCGGCAACCCCGCAGCCGTGTGCGTGCTGACGGAACCGCGCCCGGATGGGTGGATGCGGGACGTGGCGGCCGAGATGAACCTCTCCGAGACGGCGTTCCTCGTGCCCGAGGGCGATGGCTACCGCCTGCGCTGGATGACGCCCGCCGTGGAAGTAGACCTCTGCGGGCATGCCACGCTGGCCGGCGCGCACGTGCTCTGGGAGGACGGCCACCTCGCCGCCGGCGCGCCCGCCCGGTTCTACACGCGCAGCGGGCCGCTTTCGGCCGAAAAGCACGGCGAGTGGATCGAGATGGACTTCCCCGCCACCCCCGGCGAGCCCGCCGCCGCGCCGGAAGGGCTGGCGCGCGCTCTCGGCGTCAAACCCGTCAACGCGGCCCGCAGCCGTTTCGACATCCTGGTGGAAATCGAATCGCCCGAACAGCTACGGAGCCTGCGGCCGGATTTCACCGCGCTGGCGCGGGAAGACGCGCGCGGCATCATCGTGACCAGCCGCTCCGACGACGCTGGTTACGACTTCCTCTCGCGCTTCTTCGCCCCGGCGGTGGGGATCAACGAAGACCCCGTCACCGGCTCTGCGCACTGCTGCCTCGCCCCCTACTGGGCCGCGCGGCTTGGCAAGGCCGAGATGATCGCCTACCAGGCCTCCGCGCGCGGCGGCGTGGTCCGGGTGCGTACCGCCGGAGACCGTGTCCGCCTGGCGGGCCAGGCGGTCACGGTGCTGCGGGGAGAACTGCTGTTTTGACCGGCTACCAGGTGAACCGCGCGGATAACTGCATGGTGCGCGCGGCGTTCTGGCTGTATTGGTTCGTTACAATGCCCGCTCCGTCCGGCGAGTAGTTATTGCCGGGAACGTTGAAGGCGTTGAAGAAGTCCGCCTGAAGCCGCAGGTTCATGCGCTCGCGCACGGCGAAATTCTTGGTGATGGAGGCGTCCACCGTCCAGGTATTGGTGCTCAGCACCGGCTGGTTGATCCACGGATGCAGGGCGCCGAAGCCGGAGTAAACGTCCCCGTTCCAGGACTTCTCGACCTCCTGCATGGATCCGTCCTTCATCTTGACGAACACGGTGTTGCTGCCGTAGTAGCCGTAGTTGGGATCGATGCTTTCGTTCAGCTTGTCGTAATTGGCCGGATACGGCCACAGGGGCTGCGCCGCGGGCTTGTAGTTCGAGGGCACCCCCATGATCCCGTTTGGCTTGTTGATTTGGTGCGCCGGGATGTAGCCGTTGTACAGCAGCCAGCCATCGTAGCACTGCCCGCTGCGGCAGTCCTGGATGGGGTACTTGTGCCCGTAGTATTCGACGCCCGCGCCCGTGGGCCAGACGTCGGTCGGCAATGTGAAATAGTTGCTGCGCAGGCGCCCCAGCCCGGTGATCTGCCATCCGCCCACCACCTGGTTCAGGATGCCCCCGGCGTTCCGCAGCACCGGCTTGCCCTTTCCGAACGGCAGGTCGCAGATCCAGTTCCAGCGGAAATCGTGTTTGGGGATGGAGATGTCGCGCTGGTACCCGAGCAGCCGCATGCGGGCATTGCGGTCCTCCGGCACCTGCCCCGGCAGGAAGGTGCTGGCGGGCGGCACTACGGAGTTATACCCGTAACCGCCGACATACGCATTGTTATTCATCACGTAGATGAACTGGTAACCGAAGCCCTTGCTGTAGCGCCGCTCGGCTTCCACCGCGATCGAGGTCGAGTTGCTGTACCCGTCGCGCCGGAACTCCTGAATGTCGCCCATGGGGAAGCCCGTCCGGTACATCGGCCTCTGTGCGGCGACGGCGTCGAAGTCCTCCGGCAGCGGGATCCCCCGGGTCATGTACCAGGTGTACTCGGGAATCACTTCGTTCTGGTCGTCCAACGTGTCCTGGTGGCTGGCGTGCGCCCCGGTGTAGGAGATGCGCACCACCGTGTTTCCCAGCACTTCCTTTTCGAGCGTCAGGTTCCAATCGTGCACGCGCGGGCTGGGCTGCTGGGATCCCCAGTAGGCCGCCTGGAAGGCGTCGCCGCCGATCTCCAACGCCCGCCCGTCGTTCAGGTCGATGGCGTTGGCGGTGTTCCGCCCGGAGATCAGCGTGGGCACGCCGATCAGGCCCCAGTTGCGCCTGCGGTCGGGCGAGGTGCTGGTGGAAGCGTACGGGCGGTTCTCGTAGAACCCGGTGAAGGGCGCGTTCAGGCGCATGCGGTCGTTCCACGGCGCCATCGGCAGCGGGAAGTAATTGATGCTGTAACCGCCCCGCAGGATGAACTGCCGCCTGCCTTCGAGCGCCCGGTAGGCGAATCCCACGTGCGGGCCGATGTCACGCCAGTTATTGAAAACCAGTTTCTGCGGCAGCCCGGCCTGTTCCCAGGTCTCGAACTTCATGCCCGCGGCCATCAGGTTCTTCACCAGCCCCGGATTGGTGGCTCCCATCCGGTACATGTATTCGAGCGGCTGGCCGAGCACGATGGCCTGCGTCTTCGGGTTCCAGCTCGTCATCAGGTTGTACTTGTCGTAGGCGAACGGGCTGAACTGCCAGCGCAGCCCCAGGTTCAAGGTCAGGCGCGGGGTGGCGCGGAAGTTGTCCTGCACGTACATGGCGGCCTCCACCTGGCGCATGTAGTACTTCTGCTTCGCCGTCCGGTATTGCAGGTCGTTCAGCCCCAGGAAGAACGAAGCCGCCTGGTGGCCGGTGTTCAGCACGCCGCGGTCGCGTCCCGGCCGGGTGGGGTCGTATAACGCCGTGGCCACCGCCTGCGCGGTTGCCGATCCGCCGGTGCGCTGCTGTTGCGGCAGCCAGTTCAGATAGTCCTTGCGGAGGTGCGCCCCGAACTGGATCTCGTGCTTGCCGTGAACCTTGGTGACGTTGTCGTCCACGATGAAGAAATTGAAGTAGCGGATGCGGTTGTTCTGCGGCTGGAAGTAGTTGCCGCTGGTCCGCACGCCGATGTTGCCGATCACCGGGTAGCCATCCTGTCTCGCCGGGTTGGGCAGCCCCATCAGATCCGCCCACATGGTTCCGGGCTGGCCCGTGTAAATGGAACCGTATTCGCGCGAGGCGCTGGCGGTGAACTCATTGAACAGCGTGGGCCCGAAGGTGTGCGTCCAGTTGGCGGCGATGCTCTTGCTGGGGAAGTAGTCGCGCCGCCAGTTGCCGCCGCCGTCGGTGGGCGCGGGCAGCTTGGATGCGCGCAGCCGGTCGGAGCTGGAATCGGTCAGGCGCACGTACATGCGGTCCTGTTCCCTAAGCTGGTGGTCGAAGCGCCCGCTGATGGTCCACTCGTCGGTGGAATCGGGCCGCGGGCCGAAATAGTTGTTGGCGACCAGCGGGTTGATGTTCGGCAGCGTCGGCAGCGGCAGCACGCCGTAGATGTACTTGGCCAGCGGCGAGATCAGCGCCGGGTCGATGCGGTTGGGCGTGTTCATGTAATTGAACTGCGGCCGGGAGTAAGTCCGCGGGTCGGTCTGGAACGGATCGTAGATCCGGATCACCGTTCCCGTGGCGGTGCGCAGTCCGCTGAAGTCGCCGCCGCGCATGGCTTCGGTGGGCACCGCCGCGCCGGCGATCTGGCCCTGCCGCTGCTTGAGACCCTCGTAAGCGAAGAACCAGAACGTCCGGTTTCTGCCGTCGTAGATCCTGGGAAGCGTCACCGGGCCGCCCACCGTTCCGCCGTACTCGTTGCGCACGTAGTGGGCCGCCGTGTTGCTCAGGTTTTCGCGCGTGCGCGCCACCCCCATGCTGTTGTTGCGGTTGGTGACGAACAGCGTGCCGTGCACGTCGTTGGCGCCGCTCTTGGTGGTGAGCACGATGTTGGTCTGCCGGGGATTCTTGGCCGAAACCGCGTTGTTCTCCACGCGGAACTCCTGAATGGTGTCGAGCCCCGGCTGGCGCCGGAACGTGCCGCCGCCGTCGAGCGCGTCCGTCATGGCCGCGCCGTCCAGGGTGAAATCGTGGGTGCCCGGCCGCACCGCGTTGGTGCGGATGTTGCCCGAGCTGTCGATCTGCACTCCGGCCACGGTTTGCAGCAGGTTGGTGATGGCGCGGCCGTTGATCGGCAACTGCTCGATGCGTTGCCGCTCGAGCGTGTGGCCGAGCGTGGCGTTGTCCGTGACCGCGATCGGGGTCACGTCCGTCACGGTCACTTCCGTCTGGGTCGCCGCGGGGCGGAGAGTGACGTTCACGTTCGCCGATTCCTGCACCCGTACGGTGAGCAGGTGTTCGGATTTCGCCATGGCCGCGAACTCCACCTGCATCCGGTAGGGGCCGGGCGGCACGGCGGGAAAGACGAAGATTCCCGCCTGGTTGGTTTTGGTTTTCAGTTGCACGCCCGTGCCAGTGTTGGTCAGCGTCACATCAGCTTGGGGAATGACGGCTCCCGTGGCGTCATCCACCACTCCACGGACGCTGCCGTTGCTGGACTGAGCGAGAAGAGGGGAGGCCGTCAGCAACACGGCCAGTAACGCGAGCACGAGCCAACGGAGGCGCATGCGAGACTCCTTTCTTGGTCCCAGGGTATCACCGGAGGGGACCGATGGCGACGACTTTTTGCAACCAAATTGACTTGTTTTGGCCGCTCAGCGGAGCAGCCGCCGCGCGACTGCGGCCGGCGTTTCGGTTTCCAGGCGGCAGCTTCGGTTCCAGCTTCTCCCGCTCACGCGCACGCGGCCGTCCCGGCTGTTTACGCGGAAGGCCATGGCGGCTCCGCGTTCTGTTTGCAGGCGGTCGAGGGGCCAGTCGGAACCGGCCACGAGTTGAATATGGCCGCTGGGGCCGATGAGGATGGTCAGGTCGGCGGGCGGACGGCCGGCGCGCGCGCACGCTTCGGCGGCATCGAAGATCCGATGGCTGTTCCGGAGAAGCGCGTCCACACGGCTCTTATCGGGCCGCCCCGGTGAAGGTTGCGCGGAACCGGCCGATGAGTTGCACGGGAGGGGAGTTGGCCAATATCTATATGATCGGACTCGAGCCGGAGGAAGACCGCTGGGTGCGGCGGCTGGTGGGATTGCTGCGCCACCCCGACCCGGTGATGGCGGAACTGGCGCGGCAGGCCATCGGGTACCTGGAAGCCGCCGCCGGACGCGGCGTTACTCGCGACGAAGCCGCGCCGCATGAGCGTCGCCCGCGAATGCCTCGAGTTCCCGGCCCGCCTCGTACCGCCACTGGGCCAGGCGCCGTTCCCGCAGCCGTTCCAGCAGGCGCACGCGGCGGCGGGCTTCCATAACCCTGAGCCTCTGAGCGGCCGCGGCCCGCTCCGCCTCCGCCCGCCGCGCCGCCATCTCGCCCCCCAGCTGCACCAGCGCCTCGCGCCAGCGCGCGTGCGCCGCCAGTTCCGCGCCGGTCCGGCTTTCGGCTTCCAGCAGCTCGCGGCCCGCCCGTGCTATTTCGGCTTCCACCGCGGCCGCCTCCGAGGCCGCCTGCGCCGCGCAGGCCAGGGCTTTCTCCAGCGCCTGTTCCTCCAGCCGAAGTTCGGCGCCACGCCAGCCGAGCGCCGCTTCCAGGCGGAAACGGAAGGCCTTCACGGCAACGCTGCGGCGATCTCGCCGAGGCGCCGCAGGCTGTCCTCCCGGGCGGCGCTCTGCCCGGAGTCCTGCCGCAGAAAGCCGAGCATGTCCGGGCGCGCCCGGATGCTGGCGTCGAGCTGCGGGTTGCTTCCGGCCACGTAGGCCCCGAGCTGGATCAGGTCTTCCGACTGGTGGTAAAGCGCCAGCGCCTGCCGCAGCTTGCGCGCCGCCTCCAACTGCTCGCGTCCGGAGAGGTGCGCTTCCAGGCGGCTCACCGATTGCAGCACGTCGATGGCGGGGTAATGGCCCGCCGCGGCCAGTTGCCGCGAGAGCACGATGTGGCCGTCCAGGATGGCCCGCACCGCGTCGCAGACCGGCTCGTTGAAATCGTCGCCTTCCACCAGCACCGTGAAGAGCCCCGTGATGGAGCCGCGCGGGAAGTTTCCCGCGCGCTCGAACACGCGCGGCATCAGCGCGAACACCGAGGGCGTGTAGCCCTTCTGGGCGGGCGGCTCCCCGGCCGCCAGGCCGATCTCCCGCTGCGCCATGGCCAGCCGCGTCACCGAGTCGAGGATCAGCAGCACGTCGGCGCCCTGGTCGCGAAAGTACTCCGCCACCGCCAGCGCCACGAAGCCCGCCCGCACCCGCAGGGGAGCGGGCCGGTCCGAGGTCGAGGCCACCACCACCGCCCGCTTCAGCCCCTCCGGGCCGAGGTCCTGCTCGATGAAGGCGCGCACCTCGCGGTTGCGCTCCCCCACCAGCCCGACCACCGCCACGTCCGCTGCATGGTGCCGGCACATGGCTCCGAGCAGCGTGGTCTTGCCCACCCCGCTGCCGCCGAAGATCCCGATGCGCTGCCCCTTGCCGAAGGGCAGCAGCGCATCCACCACCCGGATGCCGGTGGCCAGCGCCTGCTTGATGGGTTCGCGCGCCAGGGGGTTCGAAGGCGTGCCGTACAGCGGGTAGGCGTCTTCGGCCAGGATGGCGGGGCGCCCGTCGAGCGGCTGCCCGAAGCCGTCCAGGACGCGCCCGAGCAGCTCCCTCCCCACCGGCACCCGCGCCTCGCTGCCGCGCGCCAATACGCGGTCGCCCATGCGGATGCCGTCCGGCTCATCGAGCGGCATGGAGAGCAGCCGCCCGTCGCGGAAGCCGATCACCTGGGTGCGCACCCGCCGCCCGCCGGCCGCCTGGATTTCGCAGAAGTCCCCCACCGCCGCCACCGGACCGGCGGATTCCACCACCAGGCCCGCCATGCGCACCACTTCGCCGGCGGCGCGAACCGGATCCAGCCGCTCGAGCAGCGGGAAATACGGCGAGAGATCGGCCCTGCTCACGCCCCGTACCTCCGCAGGCGGTCGGTGAGCCCTCGCTCGATCTCGGTGAGCTGCGTTTCCACCGAGCCGTCCAGTGTGCCGCGCGTGGTTTCGAGCAGCACGCCGCCCCGGCCGAGCGACGGGTCGGGCCGGATCTCGAGGTGCGCCGCGCCGGGCAGTTTGGCGAGCGCCGCGCGCAGCGCCTGCTCGTGCTCCGGAAACACCCGCACCCGCAGCACTTCCTGCGCGGCGATCCGTTCCAGCAGCGAATGCACCAGCGCCTCCAGCGCCTCCGGATCCACCGTCAGCTCGCGGTGGAGCACGCGCCGCGCGATGGCCACGGCGAGCTGCAAGAGCTGGGACTCGGCGCGCGCCATGATCCCTTGCCGCAGCGCGGCGGTCTCGTGGAGCGCGGCAGCGAGTTTTTCGAGCGCGGCGCGCACCTCCGCCTCCAGGGCCTTGCGGGCCGCCTGCTCGCCCTCCCGGCGGCCGGCCTGCCGCGCCTCCTGCGCCCGCTGCTCGGCCTGCTTTTGCAGCTCGGCGAGTGTGTGCTCCGCTTCGCTTCCGGAGGCGTCCGGCCGCGGCGCCGGAGCCTGGCGGGGAGGCGCCGCCGCCGCGCCGGCCCAGGGATACGGTTCGACGGCGCGGTCTTCCCGCAGGATCCTAGACCACATACTGCTCTCCCACCGTGCCCTTCAGGCTGACCGTACCCTCCGCCTCCAGTTGACGCACGATGGCGATAATCTGCTGCTGCGCGCCCTCCACGTCACGGATGCGCACCGGGCCGAGCGCCTCCATATCCTCCTTCAGCATCTCCGCGCCGCGCTGCGACATGCATTGCACGAAATGCTGCTGGAGCTGCTCGCTGGTTCCCTTCAGCGCCAGCGTGAGCAGCTTCCGGTCCACCCGCGAGACCACCTCCTTCATGCCGCCCGCGTCGATCAGCAGCAGGTCCTCGAACACGAACATCAGGTGGCGTATGGCTTCGGCCAGTTCACCGTCGTTGCGCTCGATGTTGTCCAGGATTTCCTTGCTGCTGCCCGAATCCAGGCGGTTGAGCATCTCCGCCACGGCGCGCACGCCGCCGTAGGATTCGCGGCTGAATTCGCCCAGCGCATTGAGCCGCTGCCCGAGCACGGTGGCGATCTTGCCGATCACCTCCGGCGAGATCTGGTCCAGGCTGGCCATGCGCATCGCCACGTCGGCGCGCATCTCCGCCGGCAGCGCCACCAGCAGCGCCGCCGCCTGCGAGGGGTTCAGGTGCGAAACCACCGAGGCGATGGTCTGCGGGTGCTCGTTCTGCACGAACTTGGCAAGCTGCTGCGGGTCGGCCTTCTGAAGCACGTCCAGGCTGGCCGGGTCGGTGCTCAAGGTCTTCGCCAGGACATCCACCAGCTTCTTCGCCGTCTCGATGCCGAAGGCGTTGATCAGCATCTTGCGCGCGTATTCGAGCCCGCCCTTGCGCACGTATTCGCGCGCCAGGGTCATCTCGTAAAATTCCTGGAGCACGTCCTCGGCCTGCTGCGAGGTGACCTCGCTCATGCGCGCGATCTCGCGGCTCACCAGTTGCACCTCGGGCTCGGTGAGATGTTTGAGGATTTCGGCGCCGGACTGCTCTCCCAGGCACACCAGCAGGATGGCCGCCTTGCGGATGCCCGGGATGATCTCGGACTTGACGTTGGAAACCATGGTCCCTTACTCGCTCAACCAGCCGCGCAACACCTGGGCGCAGGGGGTCGGATCCTTGGTGATCTGTTCTTTCAGGTGCCTGCCGATCACCTCGGTTTTCTGGGACTTGACCGGCACCCGGATCGACTCCAGCGTGGCGGCCTCCAGGCGCGCGCGCTCGGCGTCCTGCTCGGCCAGTTGCGCCTGCATGCGCTCCTCCAGGGTGCCTTCCGGCTGCGGCGGAGGCAGCTCGGCGGGAGCTTCCGGCGCCGGCTGTTTCGGCCTGGTCCGGCGGCGGCCGAGCGTCATCCAGACGGCGGCCGCGAACAGCAGGAACAGGATCAGCGCCGCGCCGCCGCCCAGCATCCACAGCCGCCGGTCCCCGGGCAGTTGCCATTTGCCGCCGGGGGCGGGCGGCGCCGCGGGCGGGGAGGGCGGGGCCTGTTTCAAGGTGGCTTCGAAGGGCAGGGTCTCCACCACGAGCTGATCGCCGCGCGCCTGGTCGAAGCTGACAATGCCCGCCACCAGGTCGCGGATGCTCTTGAGTTTCTCCGGGGTGGGGGGCACCAGCACGCGCCGCGGCGAAGCGGCGGGGCCCTCCCAACGCACGTCCTGGTCGATGAGCAGCGCCACGGAAAGCCGCTTGAGGGCGCCCTGCGCCTGGCGGGTATGCCGGACCACGCGGCTGGGCTGATAGGTGAAGTTCTCGGTGCGGCGCGAGGCCAGCGTGGTCGAGACCGTGGCGGCGGGGGTGGGCCGCGGCAGGTTGGAAGGCGTGCCCGGCACGCCGGCTGCGGCCAGCCCCGGGGCGTTGTCCTCGCTTTTCTGCGAGGTCAGGATGGCCGCGCGCGCCGGGTCGTAGTTCTCCTCGCTCTGCTCGCCCGCGGTGAAATCGCACTCCACGCTGACGCCCGCCTCGAAGCGCCCGGCGCCGAGCAGCGGCTCGAGCGTGGCCTGAATCTTGCGCAGCAGGTCGCGTTCGATCTTCTGGCGGTATTCCAGGTTGGCCTCGCTGGCCACCAGCGGGTCGCCCGGGTCGCGCCGGGGGCGGTTGAGAAGAGTGCCGCGGGTGTCCACCACGCTGACGGCCTCCGGCGCCAGGCCCTCCACCGCGGCCGCCACCAGGTGGCATACCGCCTGTACGTTCTGCGGCGAAAGCTGCGCGCCCGCGCGCAGCCGCAGCATGACGCTCGCCTTGGCGGGCTGGCGCGCTTCGAGAAACACCGAATCCTTGGGGAAGGTGATATGGATACGGGCCTGCTCCACCTCCGCCAGGTGCCCCACCGAGCGCTCGAGCTCGCCTTCGAGCGCGCGCCGGTAGTTGATGTGCTCGGCGAAGTCGGTGACCCCGAAACTGGTTTTATCGAACAGCTCGAAGCCCAGCCGCCCGGTCTTGGGCAAACCCTCCATGGCAAGCTGAAGGCGCAGCTCGCTCAGCCGGTCTGCGGGCGCCAGCACCGTGCCGCCGTTCTCCGAGAGGCGGTAGGGGACGTTGGCTTGTTTGAGCTTCTGCACCACCGCGCCGGCGTCCTCCGCCGCCAGGCCGGTGTAGAGCGGGCGGAAGCCCGCTTCGCGCCGCCAGTAGCTGAAGCCGTAGACGCCCGCCGCCACCAGCGCGGCGGCCAGTGCGACGGTGACTTTCTGCCGTGTGGAGAGGCTCGCCAGGAGGCGTTTCAGTTGCTCCATGGCCCGCCTCTCACATCTGCATCCTCATGATTTCCTGGTAGGCCTGCACCACCTTGTTGCGGACCTGAACGAACAGCTCCAGGCTCAGCTCGGCGCGCTGGGCGGCCAGCGCGGCGGCATGCAGTTCGCCGGATTCGCCGTTGAGCAGCCTGGCCACCTCGCCGGCCGCCGCCTGCCGAGCGCTTTCCACGGTCCGGATGGCGCTGCCGAGCAGTTCGCCGAAGTGGTTGCCGGCCCCGGCGGGACCGGCGGCGGGCGCCGTGATCTCCGGCAGGCCGCGCAGGGGTTGGATGGGGGCGGGCATAGGTCAACGGAACAGTTCGAGCGTGCGCTGGATCATGTCCTTGACGGCGGTCATGGCGGCTACGTTGGCCTGGTAGCCGCGGGTGCTGCTCATCAGGTCCACCATGTCCTCGGCCGGATTCACGCGCGGGAACAGGACGTAGCCGTCCGGACCGGCGTCCGGATGGCCGGGCAGGTAGCGGCGCTCCGGCTCCCGCTGGTCCACCACCACCTCGGCCACTCTCACTCCGGCGGGCGCCAGTGCGGCTTCGAACACCGAAGCGAACGCAGCGGGGGTCTGCTCGGAGGCGAATACCACGTCCTTGCGGCGGTACGGGCCGCCCCCGGGGGTGCGGGTGGTTTCGGCGTTCGCCAGGTTCTCCACCAGCAACTCGCTGCGTGCGCGCTGCGCAGCCATTCCGGAGGCGCTCACCGAGAGCGCGGAAAACAGGCTCATGTGTTTCTCCCTTCCTGTATGGCGCCCCGCACGGCGCGGATCTGGGACCGCAGCAGGTTGGCCGCCAGGTTGAAACGCAGGGCGTTCTCGGCCAGCAGCCGCGCTTCGCGGTCGAGGCTGACGTTGTTGCCGTCGTTGCGCGTGCGCAGTCCGGCCACCTCCACCGGCTCCGGCGCCCCGCCCGAGATCAGGGCCTCCAGTTCGCCGCGGAAGGCCAGATCGCGGGTTTTGTAGCCCGGCGTGTCGGCGTTGGCGATGTTGCCCGCCACGATCTTTTGGCGGGCGCTGAGCACGTCCATGTAGCGTTCCAGCGCGGTGGCTATGCGGTCCAGCATCGCGGGGCGGAAAGCAGTTCGGCTGCCAACCTCCGGGCATTGATCCCGCGCCACTTGGGTCGCGGCCCCGCGACGGAAAATTGCCGCGCGGGAGGAATTTGCCGCGCTCTACAGTTCGTGCCGCGCCCGCCCGATGTAGGAATGTGCCCACCATTGCCACCCAGCATTTCGGAACGCTCGAATACCGCGCCGAAGACGTCATCGAATTCCCCCGCGGCCTGCCCGGCTTTGAGAACTCGAAGGCTTTTCTGCCGCTCGAAATCGAGGAGCACCGGCCCCTGATGTTTCTGCAAGCCCTGGAGGATGCCGGACCCTGCTTCATGGTTTTGCCGGCGCAGGCGCTGGAGCCGGGTTACCGGCTGGAACTGAGCGAAAGCGACATGCGAACGCTCGGTTCTAAACGCCGGCCGCGCATCGGCGGCGAAGTCATGTGTCTGGCGGTGGTCACGGCGGATGAAAGCGGAGTCAGCGCCAACCTGCTGGCGCCGCTGGTCGTCAACCTGGCCAACCGCCGCGGCGTGCAGGCCATACAGGCGGGGTCGGGATACTCGCACCGGCAGCGGCTCGCGGCCGTGGAGACGCCGGTATGCTGCTGATGCGCCGCCGCCAGGGCGAGACCATCCTGATCGGCGAGAACATCCGCATCCACATCGCCCACATCGGGCGGGCGCGGGTGAAGATCGCCATCGACGCGCCCCGGGAGTTGCGCGTGGTGGCGAAAGAGGTGGAGGACGTGGAGCGGCAGAACCGGGCGGCGGCCGAATCCAGCCGTGGGCTGGCGGTTTCGGCGGCCATTGCCCGGTATCTCGAAAAAAAGTCAAGGGCCGCGCCGCCCGTCCGATAAGGAGAAACGAACCCGGGGCCAGCCCCGGGCCCGGTATGAAACCGGGAAACCACGAAAAGGAATTGAGCTATGGCGTTTTCCATTCAAACGAACGTAAACTCCCTGATCGCGCAGGAGAACCTGCGGGTCACCAGCGACTTCCAGAGCCGCACCATCCAGCGGCTGACTTCGGGCTTCCGCATCAACCAGTCGGGCGACGACGCGGCGGGACTGGCCATCGCCAACAAGTTTCGCAGCGACGTCGCCGAACTGAGCCAGGGCGTGCGCAACGCCAACGACGGCATCGCGCAGCTCCAGATCATGGACGGCGGGATGAACAACATCGCCAAGATGTTGGACCGGCTGAAGACCCTGGCCACGCAGTCGGCCTCGGACACCTTCACCGGCGACCGCGCGGTGCTGAACCGCGAGTTCAACACCCTGGTGCAGGAAATCGACCGGCAGGCGCAGTCCATCAAGCTGAACACCGGCGGCGCTTTCGCCAGGTCGCTCGACGTGTTCATCGGCGGCGGCGCCGGCGCCAGCAGCTCCGCCATCCTGACCAACGGCAAGGTGACCGTGGACCTCAGCTCGGCCGTGGTGGACGCGCAGACCCTGGGGATGCAGGGCATGCAGGCCGCCAACAGCGGCACCGACATCGGGGACAGCAACGCCACCACCAGCGTGGCGGACATCGTGGCGGACTCCACCAACGCGGCCGCCATCTCCAACAACCGGACGATCTTCAAGGTGTTCGGCGCCGGGTTCCCGGAAGGTGTGAGCCTGTCGGTGGACCTGACCAACGTGAATTCGACCTCCAGCCTGGTCTCGGCGGTCAACGACGCCATCGCCACCGCCGCGCAGAACGATGCGGATTTCGACGCGGCCGACCTGACGGCTTCCATCGCCACCGATTCCACCGGCAAGCAGAGTCTGGCGTTCACGTCCTCGAGCAACGCCGTCCAGGTGCGGGCCGGAGACCGCATGGCCAACGCCCTGTTGGGCAACTTCAGCTCAGGCGCGACCGGCGCGGCGATGACCAGCACCGTGCAGGGGCAGGCTTTTACGGCCGAGACTTACGCGGGCACCGAAACCGTGCGGGTGACGATCCAGGGCGGCGGCATGGCCAGTCCGGTCACGCTCTCGATCTCGCCGGCCGCGGCCGATGACGCCGCCGATGTGGCGGCGGCCATCCAAGCGGCCGTGGCCGCCGACACCACTCTGGCGGCCGCCGGCATCACGGTCAGCAAGGCCGACACGCGGCTGGATTTCACCAGCGCCTCAGGCGAAGTCCTCAAGGTCAGCATCTCCGGCGACGCCGAGGGCGCGCTGGGGTACGGCAACTTCCTCTATAGCGGCGGCACCGAGTACACCTCGATCGTGGCCGGCGGCGCCTGGGCGGCGGCCGCGGATGCCGCCAACGCTCTGTTCGACCTTTCGGTGGACGGAGGCGCTTCCGACCGGCTCACGGTGGATGCGTTCACCCCCGCATCGGCCGATGAAGCCGTCACCGCCATTAACAACGCGATCGCGGCCAAGGGCGCCTCTTCGGAATGGAAGAAGGCCGGCATGGTGGCGTACATCGACTCGGCCACCGGCAACCTGGCCCTGAAATCGGGCAACGGCACCAGTTTCCGGCTGGCGGTGAACACGGCCGACGCCACCGACCTCGATGTCGGCATGGGCTTCGGCGACCCGACCGCGGTGGTGGCGGTTTTCGCGGGCGTGGCCTCGGCGGGCACCGCGGCCTTCAACGGTTACGTGGCGGCGGGAGCCTACCAGCTCGGCTCCGCCAACACCGCGCAGGCCATGACCTTCACGGGCGTCAACTACGGCGACCGGCAGGGAGTGACGATCTCGGCCACCTCCGCCGACGGCGTGGTCCACACCACGGTGGTGACGCTCCAGCACAGCAACGCGCGCACCATCGATGAAGCCCTGGACACCATCAACGACGCGCTGCACAACACTTCCGATTCGACGCTGCAAAAGATCACCGCGGTCAAGATCAATGACAGCGGCACGCAGAAGATCGAGTTCGTCAGCTCGCTGAGCACGTTCAGCGTGGCGCTGGGGTCCACGGCCAGCGGCACGGGCATCAAGAACAGCGCCGGCTCGCAGGGCGTGACGGTCGCCTCCACCAAGGTGGGGACCGGGGCGTCGCTGGACATCAGCACGGCGGACAACGCCGAGACCGCGGTCAGCGCGCTGGCCGCGGCCGTCAGCACGCTCGGCCTGGCGCAGGCCGCGGTGGGCAAGGCGCAGAACCAGTTGAGTTACGCGCTGGGCCTGGCCCAATCGCAGATCTCCAACTACTCGGCGGCGGAATCGCGGATTCGCGACGCCGATGTCGCTTCCGAAGCGGCCAACCTGACCAAGGCGCAGGTGTTGCAGCAGGCTTCCATGGCGGCCATGGCGCAGGCCAACTCGGCCCCGCAGGCCGTCCTGGCGCTGTTGCGCGGCTAACTCCGGCCCGCGGGCCTCGCGCCCGCCTAACCCGGGGGCGGCGTCCGGCCGCCCCCGCTTTATCTGAATGATATGAGCAGCGGCGCCAGCGCCATCTTTACCGGCAACAGCCGTTACGCCCGGGATTTTCAAACGATCATCGACCGCTCGGTGGCCATCGCCTCCCTGCCCATGTCGCAGCTTCATGACGACCGGAGCGCGCTGGACGCCCGCTCCACGGCGCTCGACGCGCTCGACGCCAGGTTCGCCGGCCTCCAGACGGCGGTCGAATCCATCGCCGATGCCATGGGCAGCGCCGCCTTTCAGGCGGAGGTTTCCGACAGCACGGTGGCCGCGGCCGCCCTGGGGGCCGGCGCGCTCGAAGGCGTCTACTCGATCAAGGTGATCGACCTCGGCTCCTACACCACCACGCTCAGCCCGGCTGCCGACGGCGTCAACATCACCCAGGTCGCCGACCCGGCGCAGCAGAACATCGCCTCCGGGACCTCCTTCACCCTGAACGTGGGCGGCGCCGAGTACGATCTCACCCTTTCCTCATCCAGCCTCAACGCGCTGGCGGCGGCCATCAACGCGCAGACCGCGGCCAACGTGCGCGCCACCGTAGTCAATGTCGGTTCGCCGGATTCGCCCGACTACCGCCTTTCCGTGCAGAGCGCCAGGCTCGGCGATATCGCCATCACCCTGTCGGCGGGCGCCGTTTCCCTGCTCGACGAGCAGGCGCGCGGCACCCAGGCGGCCTACAACGTGAACGGGGCCAAGGTGGGCGAGGTGGACCTGGTGGCCTACAGCAGTTCCCGCACGGTGGCCATCGCGCCGGGCTTGAACGTTACCATGCTCCAGACCTCGCCTTCGGCGGTGAACATTACGGTGAGCCGCCCCAGTTCCGCCGTCGCCGGCGCGCTTTCGGCTTTCGCCACGGCCTACAACGCCGCCGTGGACGAGTTGGACACCCACCGCGGGCAGTCGGGCGGAGCGCTGTCCGGCGAGGCGGTGGTGTATTCGCTCTCCCAGAGCCTGCGCGACCTGACCGGTTTCGAGGGCGATGGCGTCATCGCTTCGCTGCGCCAGCTCGGGCTGGTGTTCGATAGCGACAGCGGCCGCCTGTCGTTCAACGACCTGGAATTCGTGGCGGCCGATTTCACTTCCCCGGCGGGGGTCTCGAGTTTCCTCAACGCTTTTGTGACGCAGGCCGCCGGCGTGCTCGATGCCGTGGAGCGCCCCGGCGGCCTGATGGATCTCGAGATGGGTTCGGTGCGCTCGCTCATCGCCGATACCGACGAGCGCATTGCCGAGCGTCAGGCCCGCATCGACGAGTTGCGCACGCGCCTCTCCGAGCAAATGGCCGCGGCCGATGCGCTGATCGCGTCCATCGAGCAGCAGTACTCCTACATCTCCAACATGCTGGAAGCCATGCGTGTCTCCCAGGAGAGCTACTGATGGTGGAACCGTTCGCGGCAGAGCTGCGGCGCGCGATCGCCTCGGGGCGCTACGCGGAGGCCCGCGCGCTGGTCCGCGATCTTCCGGCGCGCGTGCCGCCGGAGGATCTGCCGCAGGCGCTGGAACTGCTGGCGTGGGCGCGACAGGCGGCGCTCTGCGCCCGCGCCCAGACGGGGGAGCAAATGCGCGCTCTGAAACCGGCGCCCTACGCCGCGCCGAACCCGCCGCGCCGCCGCTGGGAGATCATTGCTTAGCCTTGGCGCGCTCCGGTTCCGGCGCCATCCCCGCCTCGCTCAATAGCACCACGTCCACGCGCCGGTTGTGCGCCCGGCCCGCTTCGCTCTCGTTGGAATCCACCGGCGCGAAGGCGGCGTAGCCGACCACCGCCAGGCGGTCCGGCGGAACCTGGAACCGGTCGACAAACACGTTCAGCATGGCGATGGCGCGCGCCGCGGAGAGTTCCCAATTGCTCTGGAAACGCGCATTATGGATGGGGAGCGCGTCGGTGTGGCCCTCCAGGCGCACGGGATTGTTGACCTTGCGGATGGCGGCGCAGATCTTGGCGATGCTGTCATAACTTTTCGGGTCCACGGTGTCCTCGCCCGGGGCGAAAAAGGCGGACTGGCGCAGGCTGATCACCAGGCCGCGCTTCTCCATGGCGATCAGTAGACGGCCCGCGTCGATATCTTCCTTTAACTCCGCGGTGAGGGCCGCCAGGGGGATGGACAGCTCGGCCAGCTTCTGAGGCTCCGGCTTGGGCGCCTCTTTGGGCTTGGAAGCGGCGCCCCGCTTCACCTCCTGCTTGCCGCCCAGGATGCCGGCGATCATGCCAGCCACCTGGCCCTCTTCCATGGCGCGGCGGACGGATTCGGAGACCTGCTTGGCTTTGTTCTTGTCCGCCTGCGAGGAGGCGAACATGACCACGAAGAATGCGAACAGCAGCGTGATGAAATCGGCGTAGGAGACCAGCCAGCGCTCGTGGTTTTCATGCGCGGCGTGTTTCTTCTTGCGCGCCATGATTAGGTGCCCGCCGCGGCGGGTTCGCCCGCGGGGGCCTCCTCGGCCTTTCCCCTGGATTTGACGGGCTTGGCGCCGGGCTCAGCGTAGGCTTCCAGCTTGCTCCGCAACAGCTTGGGATTGAGCCCTTCCACGATCCCCACCACGCCCTCCAGCATCATTTCCCGCATCTGCATGGTGCGGTGCAGGCGCGCGCGCACCTTGTTGCCCGCAGGGAGCAGCAGAACATTGGCGACCCCCACGCCGTACACCGTGGCCACGAACGCCACTGCGATCCCCTTGCCCACTTCCTCGATGTTCTCCAGGTGCTTCATCACCTGGATCAGGCCCAGCACGGCGCCGATGATACCAATGGTGGGCGCGTACCCCCCTGCCGCTTCGAACACCTTGGCCTCCGCCTCGCCGCGCTGTTCCTCCACCGACATTTGCAATTCCATCATCTTGTGCAGTTCCTGGAGGTCCGCGCCGTCCACCGCCAGCCCCAGCGCCTTGCGCAGGAACGGGTCCTGGGCCGCCTCGGCATCCTGTTCGAGCGAGACGATGCCGTGTTTGCGCGCCTTGGTGGCGTAACCGATGATCTCCTCGATGGCCGCGCCGAAAGAAGGCGAACGGTCGATGAACACCACGCTGAACTTCTTCGCCGCCCTCAGCAGCACCGGCAGCGGCGTGGTCACCATCACCGCCCCGAATGTGCCGCCCAACACGATCATGGCGGCGGTCACCTGCGAGACATCCTGGATCTTTCCTCCCTCCAGCAGCAGCCCGCCCAGGATGCCTCCGAACGCCAGGGCCAGTCCTCCGATGGTGGAGAGATCGGGGTGCGCCGGAGCACCGGCGCGCGATTTCGGCTTGGGAGTTTTTGCCATGTCAGCCGTCTATATCGCCGGTCTCCCGCGGCCCGAACGGCGCCACGGCCTCCAGTTCGGGGTTGTACAGGCACCGGCGGTACTCGATCACTCTGCGGACGACCTCGTTCGGCGGCTCGAGCACTACCATCTTCTGACCGGTAATGAGCGAGATCACCGTATCCGGCGTGACCTCGATGTGCTCGATGAGGTCGCAGTTCAACACCAGCGGCACATGGTTCAGCCGCGTAAGCCGGATCATGGGGCCCTCCTCTGGTCCACTTATCGGCTCCGCGCGGCACGGCGAGAGGCGCAAGCGGCGCGCCGCCCGTCCGATAAGAAGCGCATGTTCGACGCCGCCGCACGCAACCTGCTCGCCGCCTGGAGAGGCGGGGACCGCACGCGCATCGAGGCCGAGCTGGACCGCGCCGCGCGCGCCTGCCGCCTGGTGCGCCAATACCCCGCCGCGGCCGAGGAGCGCCGCGAGCTTCTGGAGGGCATCGTCGAGGGTCTGCGCAGCGAACTCGCGCACCCGGACCCCGGCGCCGCGGGCGTTCTCGAACGTCTTCTCGCCCACTTGGCCGCGCCGCCGGTCTCCGCGCACAACCCCTGTCATTATCTGTGTTAACCTGAAGTTTCCACGTGTGCCGGCTCGTGTCAGCGAGGCCATCATTCTGCGTTCGTATCCGTTTCAGGAAGCGGATCTTGTGGTCAGCTTCCTGGCCAGGGACCAGGGAAAATTGCGTGGAGTGGCCAAGCGGGCGCGACGTCCCAAGAGTCCGTTCGGGGCCGGGCTGGAAAGGTTGTCGCAGGTAAAGCTCGCGTACTTCCAGAACCCCACCAGGGAACTGGTCAGGCTCGATTCCTGCGATCTGATCTCCTCCCAGTTCGGGCTCGCGTCGGATTACGGGGCCAGCGTGGCGCTGGACTTCGTGGCGGAAGTGACCGAGCAACTGCTTCCGCCGGCCGAGCCCAACGAGCGCTACTTCCGGTTGCTGAACGCCGTGCTGGAACATCTGCGGTCGGCGCAGCCGGGGGCGGTGTGGCGGGCCGTGACGTATTTCAGCCTGTGGGCCGTGCGTCTCTCGGGTTTTCTCCCGGACATGGACGCTTGCGGAACCTGCGGCTCCCGGTTGGCGGAGCGCGCTTTCTTCAGCCGGGGCCGCGCCGGGTTGCTGTGCGTTTCGTGCCGGGCTTCGGCGGCCGCCGGCGCGTGGGAATTGAGCGCCGCCTCGCGCGCGCTGGCCGCGGAGATGCTGAAGCTTCCGGTGGCGCGGGTGGGACCGGCCCAGTGGACGCGCGAAACCGGCGCCGATCTGCGGAAGTGCCTGGTCGGGCAGATCGAGTCGCAGGTGGAGCGCAGGCTGGTGACCGCTCCGGTGTTGGAAACCGTGTGATGGGCATGGACAGTTTTCAGGACATCGTATTCAAGCTGAAGCGCTATTGGGCCGAGCGCGGCTGCATCATTCAGGAGCCCTATGACGTGGAGGTGGGCGCGGGCACCATGTGCCCGGAGACCTTCCTGCGCGTGCTCGGGCCCCGCCCCTACCGGGTGGCCTACGTGCAGCCCTCGCGCCGCCCCGCCGACGGGCGTTACGGCGAGAACCCCAACCGCCTCTTCAAACACTCGCAACTGCAAGTCATCCTGAAACCTTCCCCGGACGACGTGATCGAGCAGTACCTCGCCAGCCTGGAAGCCATCGGTATCGACCTGCGCAAGCACGATATCAAATTCGAAGAGGATAACTGGGAATCGCCCACCCTGGGCGCCTGGGGCATCGGCTGGCAGGTCATGCTGGACGGCCTCGAAATCACCCAGTTCACCTACTTCCAGCAGTGCGGCGGCATCGACCTCGACCTGGTTCCCGCCGAGCTGACCTACGGCCTGGAACGTCTCACCGCCTTCCTGCAAGGCAAGGACAGCGTCTACGACATCGAGTGGGCGCCCGGCTTCACTTACCGCGACGTGCGCTACCAGGACGAGCTGCAATACTCGGTCTACAACTTCGAAGCGGCGCACGTCCGCACGCTCTGGAGGATGTTCGACCTGCACGAGAAGGAGGCCGCGCGGCTGCTCGGGCTCTACGGCAAGGCGAAAAAGGAGAAGGACAAGGCGCGCTTCCCGCTGCTGCCCGCCTATGACCAGGTGCTCAAGTGCAGCAACCTGTTCAATACGCTCGATTCGCGCGGCGCCATCAGCGTGACCGAGCGCGTGGGAGTCATCCAGCGTGTGCGCAAGCTGGCCGTGGGGGTGGCGCAAGCCTGGGTGGAACAGCAGGAGGCGGCCCGATGAGCAGGCTTCCTTTCCTGCTTGAGATCGGCGCCGAAGAGATCCCCGACTGGATGATCCCCGGCGCGCTCGAGAACCTCCGCGCGCTGTTCGCCGAAGTCCTGGGCAAGGCCTCGCTCGCGGCTGCGGACATCCGCACGGACGCGACGCCGCGGCGCCTCGTGCTGCGCGCCGAAGGCCTCGCCGCCCGCCAGGCCGACACCGAGGAAAAGATCACAGGCCCCGCCAAAGCCGCGCCGCCGCAGGCCGTGGCCGGTTTCGCGCGCAAGCAGGGCGTCAACCCCGAAAACCTCACCGTGGAGACCACCCCGCGCGGCGAGTATTACGTCTGCACCCGCAAGGTGGCCGGCCGCGCCACGCGCGACATCCTGGCCGAAGCGCTGCCCGGCATGGTCCTCAAAATCTACTTCCCCAAGACTATGTACTGGACGGGGAAGAACGGCCCGCGCTTCATTCGCCCCATTCGCTGGCTGGTGGCGCTGCTCGGCGAGGAAGTGGTCCCGTTCGAAGTGGCCGGCGTGCCGTCCGGCAACATCACCTCGGGGCACCGCCGCCTGGGCGCCGCTTCTATCCCGGTAACCATCGCGGATTACGAAGCCAAGCTGCGCGCCAACGGCGTGATCCTCTCCGCGGCCGAGCGCCGCAAACGCATCGAGGACGGCATTACCGTTCCCGTGAAGCCCGACGCCGCTCTGCTCGAGACCCTCACCTACCTGACCGAGTACCCCACCCCCATCGTGGGCGGCTTCGACCCGGCGTTCCTGGAACTGCCCGAGGAAGTCCTTACCACGGTGATGCGCCACCACCAGAAATATTTCTCCGTCGCCGCCGGGGGCGGGGGACTGGCGCCGCAATTCGTGGCGGTGATGAACACCGACGCCGATCCCGAGGGCCTGGTGCGGCACGGCAACGAGCGTGTGCTGCGCGCGCGTTTCAACGACGCCCGTTTCTTCTGGGAAACCGACCAGAAGAAGAAACTCGCCGCGCGCGTGCAGGATCTGGCGCACGTGACGTTCCAGGCCAAGCTCGGCTCCTATCTCGAAAAGACCGGCCGCGTGGTGGCCCTGGTCAAGGAACTGGGCGGCGATGAACACGCCGCGCGCGCCGCGTTTCTCGCCAAAGCCGATCTTACCACCGAGTTAGTCAAGGAGTTTACCGAGTTGCAGGGCGTGGTCGGCGGGCTCTACGCGCGCGCGCAGGGCGAACCGGAGCCGGTCTGGCAGGCCGTCTACGACCACTACAAACCCGAGAGCATGGAAGACTCGATCCCGCGCAGCCACACAGGCCAACTGGTCTCGATCGCCGACAAGCTCGATACGCTGCGCGGCTGCTTCGGCGTGGGGCTGGTCCCCACCGGTTCGCGCGACCCGTTCGCGCTGCGCCGCGCCGCGCAGGGCATCGTCAAGACCATCGTCGAGGGCGGCCTGCGGCTGCCCCTGCGGAAGCACCTGGAAGGGGAGCTCGAACCCTTCGTGCTCGACCGCGTGCGGTTCTACTTCCGCGAGATCCGCGGCTTTCGCTACGACGAAGTGAACGCCGTGATCGCCTCCGGATGGGACGACCTGGTGGACGTGGAGGCGCGGCTCACCGCCATTCAGGGCGTGCGGCCCACCGAAAATTTCGAGCCGCTGGCGGCCAGCTTCAAGCGCATCCGCAATATCCTGCTTCAGGCGGAATTCACGGGCGGCGGCGCGGTCGAGGAGGCGCTCGTCGAGGCCGGCCCCGAAGCGGATCTGTATCGCGAGTTCAGGCGGGTACGTGAGGCGGCCCGGACGCTGGAGTATCGCCCGGCGCTCGAGGCCATCGCCGGAATCCGCCCGGTAGTGGACCTGTTCTTCGACAAGGTCCTGGTCAACGCGCCGGACGAACGGATTCGCCAGAACCGGCTCACGTTGTTGCATACTTTGCTGGCGGAGTTTTCAACGATCGCCGACTTTTCGGAAATCGTGACGAGTTCATAGGAGAGACGCATGAAGAAATACGTTTACGCGTTTGGCAACGGAACGGCTGACGGTAACGGCAAGATGAAGGACGTGCTCGGCGGCAAAGGCGCCGGGCTGGCGGAAATGTGCCTGGCGAAGCTGCCGGTTCCCCCGGGCTTCACCATTTCGACCGAAGTCTGCAACATCTTCTTCGAGAACAAGAACCAGGTCCCCGAAGAAGTGAAGCAGCAGATGCTGGAGGCGCTGCGCCTGCTCGAGGAGCGCATGGGGCAGAAGCTCGGCGACGTGGCGAACCCGCTGCTGGTCAGCGTGCGGTCCGGCGCGAAGTTCTCCATGCCCGGCATGATGGATACCATCCTCAACCTGGGCCTGAATGACAAGACCGTGAAGGCGCACGAGGCCCGCACCGGCAACCCGCGCTTCGCCTACGACTGCTACCGCCGCTTCATCCAAATGTACGGCAACGTCGTGCTCGAGATCCCAAAGCACGACTTCGACGCGATCTTCGAGGGCCAGAAGAAGAAGGCCGGCGTGAAGCTCGATACCGAACTGACCGCCGCCGACCTCCAGGCCGTGATCGAAAACTACAAGAAGCTGGTGCAGAAGAAGACCGGCAAGCCCTTCCCGCAGGACGCCATGCAGCAGCTCGAAGGCGCGCGCGACGCCGTCTTCGGCTCCTGGTTCAATGACCGCGCCATCCACTACCGCAAGATGAACGCCATTCCGGACGACCTCGGCACCGCCGTCAACGTGCAGGCCATGGTGTTCGGCAACATGGGCGACACCTCCGCCACCGGCGTAGGCTTCACCCGCAACCCCGCCACCGGCGAGAAGGTGTTCTACGGCGAATTTCTGCCTAACGCGCAGGGTGAAGACGTGGTGGCCGGCATCCGCACCCCCTTCCCCATCGCCGAGTTGAAGAAGTGGAACGAAGCGGTCTACACCCAGCTTCACGAGATCACCACCATGCTCGAGAAGCACTACCGCGACGTGCAGGACTTCGAGTTCACCGTGCAGGAAGGCAAGCTGTACATGCTGCAAACCCGCAATGGCAAGCGCACGGGCCCGGCCGCCGTCCGCATCGCGGTGGACATGGTGGAGGAAGGCCTGATCAGCAAGGAAGAGGCCGTGCTCCGTGTGGATCCGCAGCAGCTTGATCAGCTCCTGCACCCGGTGCTCGACCCCGCCTCCAAGAAGAGCCTGGCGAAGATCGCCACCGGCCTGCCGGCATCCCCCGGCGCCGCCGTCGGCCGCATCGTCTTCACCGCCGACCACGCCGTGGAAGCCGCCCCCAAGGGCCCCGTGGTGCTGGTGCGCAAGGAGACCGTGCCGGACGACATTCATGGCATGGAAGTGGCCAAGGGCATTCTCACCTCGCGCGGCGGCATGACCAGCCACGCGGCCGTGGTCGCCCGCGGCATGGGCACGCCTTGCGTGGCCGGCGCCGAAGCCATCGAGGTCAACGAGCACAAGAAGGAAGCCTACGTCAACGTGGGCGGCAAGAAGCTCACCTTGAAGGAATTCGACTGGGTGTCGCTCGACGGCTCCACCGGTGAAGTGTTCGCCGGCCAGGCCAACACCATCGACGCCGACCCGTCCTCCGGCTTCCTGGCCAAGTTCATGGGCTGGGCCGACGAGTTCCGCGGCAAGTTCGGCGTGCGCGCC
>JBHGBM010000089.1:0-23498 GCA_041946965.1 Bryobacteraceae bacterium | reverse complement strand
CTTCCAGCCCACCAGCGTGAGTGCGAAGAGCAGGTCCTCGATCCATTCGTCGTCCACCGGCCCTTCGAGAAACCGGATGGCATCACTATTAAGGCAGCCAAAAGCCGGGCAGCCAATCACGCGATATCTTCGCTGCAATTAGTCCTCCCGCGACCGCCCCGAGAAGCACGGCCGCGACGATCACAAGGACGCTTCTCACCACGTCGAGCCAGAACGCACCTAATGTTGTCCGTCGTGCAATCGCGCGAGTCTTCTGTCCGACCCCGACGGCACCCGCGTGGAGCTGATGGAACCCGGCACCGTCGATGGCAAGCCAGCTCCGCCCTCCACCGCCCCCGCGCCGCGGTAGTTCATAAGTACAATAAGGAACGCAGGAGATCGATCTTATATGAGACACGGTTGGTTTTCGTTGGCACTTGGGCTGGCAAGTGCGCTCTGGATCGCGCCGGGCAGATGCGCCGCGCAGACTTCGACGGGTGTCATCACGGGAACCGTTATGGATCCGCAAGGCATGGCCGTGCCCGGCATCGAAGTGACACTCACCCAGGAGACGACGGGCGTCAAGCTGATAGGCAGGACCGAAGCCACCGGCGATTTCGTGTTTCCGTCGGTGCTGCCGGGCCGTTATAGCGTTGCGGTGCAGGCCCAGGGCTTCAAGCGCTTTGAGAAGACCGGCCTCGTGCTGACCGCCTCGGAGCGGCTCGCCGTTGGGAAGCTGGTCCTCGAGGTGGGTGCGCCGACCGAATCGATCACCGTGACCGCCGACGTCACCCCTGTGCAGACACAAAGCCAGGAGCGCTCCGCCGTGCTCAACGACAAGCAGATGGCCTATATGTCGGCGGCCGGCCGGGACTATCTGAACCTGCTGCGGCTGTTGCCCGGGGTCACGTATCCGGACGGCTCGGGGGCCAACTCGCTCGGGTCGAGTTCCCCGCCCATCATCCACGGCGTGCGCAGCGATTACATCGCGCTGAGCATCGACGGAGTGGTGGCGAACAGCCGCGGCCTCGGCACTACCGAGAACATGCTGAACCTGGACGCGATTGCCGAGGTCAAGGTGCTCATGGGCAACTACCAGGCGGAGTACGGCAAGAACTCCGGGGCGATCATCAATGCCGTGACGAAGAGCGGCAGCCAGTCCTTCCATGGCACGGGGTATTGGTACAAGCGGCACGAGATGTTCAATGCCAACGACTTCTTCAATAACCGGAACGGCCTGGCGAAAGGCCGGTCGCGGTACACGAGTCTCGGGTACAACCTCGGAGGCCCGATCTACTGGCCGGGCAAGTTCAACCGCACGAAGGACAAGCTGTTCTTCTTTTTCTCGCAGGAGATCCAGCCGAACAAGCGCGCCAGCGCCCGCACGTATACGTTTCCGACGGAACTAGAGCGCAAGGGCGACTTCTCGAAATCGGTCGAGTCCAACGGAGCCCTGATCGTGGTGAAGGACCCGGCCGCCGGCGGGCAGGCGTTTCCGGGGAACGTGGTGCCCGCTGCGCGCATCAATTCGAACACGCAGAAACTGCTGGGCATCTTTCCCCTGCCGAATTTCTTCGACCTGGCGACGAGCCGCGGGGCGTACAATTACGCCATTTCGGATTCGATCGACAACCCGGTGCACCAGGAGATCCTGCGCGTCGATTACAACCCCTCGTCGAAGTGGCGGACGTATTTCCGCGGGTTGAACATGGCGACGAAAGTAGACGGCCTGGCCGTGACGGCGAATTCCAACCAGTGGGGCATCCAGCAGACCTATGAGACGACCAACCCGAATGTGGGCTTCAACGTCACCTACCTGGCCAGTCCCACGCTGGTCAATGAACTGTCCGTTGGTCTCGGACTCTGGACGGAGGCGCAAAAGATTTCCGATTCGCAACTGGCCAAACTTCAAAAGGACAAACTCGGCATTCAGCTCGGCCAGATTTATCAGAATAATCCGCTGGGGCTGATTCCGGCGGCAAGCTTCGGCGGCGTGACCGGCGCGGCCAGCATCGGCTACGACGGCCGCTTCCCCATGGACAACTACGTCTACGCGGTGAGCTTTTCCGACGGCCTGACGAAGGTGTCCGGAGCGCACACCATAAAGACCGGCATCTATTACGAGTTCGCCGAGTACTTGCAGCGTCATCACGGGAGCAACTTTGCCGGCACCTTCAACTTCGGCAAGACCACGAACAATCCGAACGATTCCAACCATCCGTACGCCAACGCCCTGCTCGGAAATTTCCAGACCTACACCGAGGCGACCACGCGTGTGAATTATCAGCCCATCAACAAGGTGCTCGAGTGGTATTTGCAGGACAACTGGAAGGTAGGCCGGAAGTTCACGCTGGATTACGGCATGCGGTTCACCTACGATCTGCCGCCATACCAGAAGGAGAACGTCGGCGGGAATTTCGATTCCGCCGCTTACAACCGCGCCAAGGCGCCCGTGCTGTTTGCTCCTGCCAAAGACGCCAGGGGCACGCGCCGCGCGGTGAACCCGATCACGGGCGAACTCTTCCCCGAGGCGTACATCGGGCTGTTCGTGCCCGGCTCGGGAGATCCCTATGTCGGCGCCATCCGGGCCGGCTCCGCGGGTTACCCTCGCGGGTTTGTGAACGGCAACGGCCTGCTGTTCGCGCCCCGGTTCGGCTTCGCCTACGACCCGTTCGGCGACGGCAAGACCGCCATCCGGGCGGGCTTCGGTATCTTCTACAATGCGCGGCCGAGGTCCGGGCAGATGGGCGACATGTCTTTCAACCCGCCGGTGCAATCCTTCCCGGTGCAGTACTACGGCAACGTGAACACGTTCCTGACCGGGGTCGGGTTGCTGGCTCCTTCGAACTTCACCCGGGTCATGGACCCGCATTCGAAGGTGCTCTCGCTGTACCAGATGACGTTCGGCATCCAGCGGAACATCGGGTTCGGGACGGTCGTCGACATCGCGTACGACGGCAACCTGGGCCGCCACATCGGCCAGACGCGACAACTCAATAGCGTCCCGTATGGGGCGCGCTTCCTGCCGCAGAACATCGACCCGACCAGGGGCACGCCGCTGCCGGACAACTTCTACCGCCCGTATTACGGTTACGGCAACCTGCCGTATCTCGAATTCGCGGGTTCTTCCAGCTACCACTCGCTCCAGACGCAAGTCAGGCGCAGCTTCTCCAAGGGCCTGCAATTCGGCGCCGCGTGGACGTGGGCGAAGGCGATGAACTACGGCGACAACTACGATGGCGGCGTGGCCGCGTTCCTCTCGCCGCGATTCTGGAATTACGGTCCCGGCGGATATGACCGCACCCATACGCTGGCGGCCAACTGGGTTTGGGAATTGCCCAAGGCCAGCCGCAAGTGGGGCAACCCTGTCGTGCGCTGGACGCTGGATGATTGGCAGTTCGCCGGCGACTGCGCGTTCGTGAGCGGACCGCCGCAGGGTGTCGGCCTGAGCCTGGCGGATGGCGCGGACCTGACCGGCGGCGGCGACGGCAACAGCGTCGTGATCACGGGTAGGGCAATGCTTCCGAAGAGCGAGCGCAGTTTCTACCGTTTCTTTGACACGAGCGTCTTTGCGCGCCCCGTGAAAGGCAGTTACGGCAGCGGAGCCGGCGCAAGCCGTTACGCGTTCCGCGGCCCGGGGATCAACAACTGGAACTTGACGTTCTTCCGCAATATTCCCGTCCGGGAGCGCGCCAGCTTTCAGTTGCGCTGGGAGATGTACAACGCATTCAACCATACGCAGTTTGACAGCGTGGATACGAGCGCGCGCTTTGATGCTGCCGGCAAGCTGGTGAATACCCGCTTCGGGCAGATTACCGGCTCGCGCAACCCGCGCACGCAGCAACTGGCGCTGAGGTTCAGTTTCTGATGCGATTCGCAGCGTGTATTTTACTCTCGGCCGTTCCGGCCCTGGCGGCGGACTTGCTCTCGCTGAAGAGCCCCGCAGGAAAGGTCGAGTTCCGGCTTCTAACGCTCGATGGCGCCAGGCTGGGTTATGCCGCGGCCTTGAATGGCAGAACGGTCATCGAGCCTTCGCCGCTCGGGATCGTCGTCGATGGTGTGAACCTCGCCGCCGGCGCATACGCCGGAAAGGCGCAGCGGTATAAGACGAACGGTACTTACGCGTGGCACGGGGTGCACTCGATGGCGGTGGACCGCTCGAACGGGGTGAAGATACCCGTTAAACACGGCAGCGCCGCCTACACCCTGGAGGCGCGCGCCTATGATGACGGCATCGCCTTCCGCTTCATCGTGCCCGGCGCGCCGGGGCAGTCCCGAGTGCCCGACGAGGTGACGTCGTTCCGCCTGCCCGCGGGCAGCACCGTCTGGTACCACGATTTCGAAGGCCACTACGAGGCGGTGCACGTGAGGAAGGCGATCGGGGAGGTGCCCGCCGGTCAGTGGGCCGCCCCGCCGGTGACGTTCAGGCTGCCGGCCAATGCCGGTTATGCTTCCATCACCGAAGGCGCGCTGTTCCGATACAGCGGCATGGGCCTCGAAGGCGATGGAAAAGGCGGCTTCGACGCACGGCTCGGTCACACGCATCCGCCGTCCTATCCTTTCCGCCTGCGTTACTCGGAGGACGTACAGCGCTTGTCAAAGCCCGCCGCGGTCGAGGGCGACATCACCACGCCGTGGCGGGTGGTCATGATGGGGGCCGACCTGAACGCGCTGGTGAATTGCGACATCGTAAACAATGTGGCGCCGCCGCCCGATCCCAAGCTGTTCCCCAAGGGCGCGAAGACGGAGTGGATCAAGCCGGGACGCGCGGTCTGGAGATACCTGGATGGCGGCGAAGGCACCATCGAGGGGCAGAAAGAGTTCTCGCGACTGGCGCATGATCTCGGGTTCGAATACAACGTGCTCGAGGGCTTCTGGCGGAAATGGAGCGAGCAGGAACTGAAAGAGTACAACGCTTATTCGCGCGCGCAGGGCGTCGGTGTACTCTTGTGGAAGCACAGTAAGGAACTGCGTGACCCGGCAAGCCGCCGCGAGTTTTTCGATTTGTGCCGGCGGACCGGAGCGGCGGGCGCGAAGATCGATTTTTTCGATCACGAGCACAAAGAAGTAGTGGAGTTGTATGAGGCCTGCCTGCGGGATGCGGCCGAGCGTCATCTGGTGCTCGACTTCCACGGCGCGAACAAACCGACGGGCGAGTCGCGCACCTTCCCCAACGAACTGACGCGCGAGGGCATTCGTGGCATGGAGTCGCGGAAGGCGGTGCGGGCGCCGCACGACGCAACCCTGCCGTTTACCCGCATGCTGGCCGGACACGCCGATTACACGCCGGTGCACTTTGGCGACAGGCGGAACGACACGACGTGGGCGCACCAGATTGCCAGCGCGGCGATTTTGACTTCGCCGCTGCTGGTCTATGCCGCGAATCCAGCAAACATTTTGAAGAACCCCGCGGCAGAAGTCATCAAGAGCATCCCGAGCGTGTGGGACGAGACCATCGCGCTGCCCGCTTCGGAGATCGGCGAAGTGGCGGTGTTTGCACGCCGCACCGGCAAGACATGGTTTCTGGCCATCATGAACGGAGCCACGGCCCGCAGCGTGGCGATTCCACTCTCGTTCCTCGGTGCCGGCAGCTATCGCACTGCCATGGTGCGGGACAGTGCGGACGACCCGGCGGCGGTGCGGATCGAGAACGGCGTTTCCAAGCGATCCGATACGCTCGCCATCGAACTGCGCGCGGGCGGTGGATTCCTCGCCCGGTTCGAGCCCTGACCCGATCGGCTACTTCAGTTCGTGGAAGGCCATTTGCCCGATAGCCTCCACCATCACGGCGCCAAGTGTTAAAAAAGAGATCTGAACACAGTGAAGCACCAGTTAACACTCCCAAACCCCGTGATTGGAGCGCAGCGGCTGGGGAAAGTCTCGTGTTGACGAAACAGGTTGTGCCAGTCGCGGTCGTGCTCTTCGTTTGCCTGGGCACCGCTCTGGGCTCGGGTGGCAGAATTGCCAGGAACATCAACCGGGACTGGACGTTTCAATATTTTCCCGATGAGCGGTCCGACGCGCGTCGCGCAGCGCCCGGCTACGACGACCGCCGCTGGCCCGCCATAGCACTACCGCATACCTGGAGCACCTACGAAACCACCGGAGATCCACACCCCTTCATTCGCTCCGCCTCCGAGCGCGACGACTCCTACTGGTGGTACGGCTGGGGCTGGTACCGCAAGCGGTTCACCGTGGGCAAGGTGTATGAGGGGCGGCTGGTGGCCATCGAATTCGATGGGGTGCAGAAGTACGCCCGCGTGTACCTGAACGGCGCGCTGGTGGGGGAACACAAGGGTGGCTATACCAGCTTCTCGATGGATGTCACCAGACAGGTGCGGTTTGGAGCGGAAAACGTGCTCGCGGTGGAAGTGTCCAACCGCCGCGACGATCCGTTCGGCCGCATCCCGCCGATGACCGCGGGCAACTTCGATGTCTACGGGGGGATCTACCGCGACGTGCGGCTGGTGATCCGCGACCGGCTGCACGTGCCCTTCCAGGGATCGGCCGACTACGAAGGCGGAACCTTCGTCACCACGCCCGAGGTGAGCGAGGCGCGCGGCGTGGCGCGGGTGCGCACCTGGGTGCGCAACGAGTATCCGGAGACGCGCGAGTGCACGCTGGCAACAGAGGTGCGCGACGCGCAAGGCGATGTTGTGGCCCGCGCGAGTAGCCGTCAGACAATCGAAGCCGGCCAGACGCGGGAGTTTGTGCAAGTGTTGGGGCCGGTCCCGAACCCGCGTCTGTGGTCGCCCGATTCGCCGTATCTATATCGGGTCGACACGGCGGTTCGCGAAGGCGGCCGCCTGGCCGATACGTACACCTCCCCGTTGGGATTCCGCTGGTACACCTGGAACAAGGCGGAGAGGCGCTTGCACTTGAACGGCAAGCCGCTTGTGCTGCGGGGCATCAACCGCCACCAGGAGTACCCGTGGCTGGGCGACGCCCTTCCCAAGTGGATGCACCGCAAGGACCTGGAAGATATCCGCTACAACATGGGGTTGTATTTCCAGCGGACGGCGCACTACCCCAACGACCCGTATGTCTACGACGAGTGCGACCGGTTGGGCTTCATCCTTATCGAAGAGGCGCCCAATATCAAGGACATCGCCTTCGGACGGGACGTGCAGCGCCAGAACCTCCGGGAGATGATCCGCCGGGACCGCAACCACCCCAGCATCTTCGTCTGGAGCATCGGGAACGAGACCAACCAGCCGGCCGATTCCGCCTGGGCAGCGGAAGAGGACCCCACGCGGCTCATCTATCTGCGCCGGGGGGAGAACGGCGGCGATCACGTGCAGATCACGGATAAGGATCTGGCGATCGAGAACCTGCTGCGCTGCACCGCGCGCGGCTGGTATTCGAGCGACGACCGCGACTTCGGCCCGGAGACGCGCAATCCCTCCAGCGGCCAGGTGACCGGGACCGAAGCGTGGCAGCACGAGACCTGCGCGCGCAGCGGGCGCCTGGCCAACGACAACGTGGTGGTGTGGCTGTATGCCGACCACGGCGCGGACCGCGAATACCTCAACTCGCCACTGAAGCACATCAATCCGAAGGGCTGGGTGGACCTTTACCGTTTCCCCAAGTACGTGTACTACTTGTGGCAGGCGAACTTCACCTCCAAGCCGATGGCCTTCATCCATCCGCACTACTGGCGCGAACAGTACCTGGGACAGCGAAAGGACATCGTGGTGGATTCCAACTGCGACGAAGTGATCCTGAAGGTGAACGGGGAGATGGTGGGGAAGGCCAGCCCTTCGGATGCCAACGCGCACGCCGTGACCTTCCCCAACGTGGAGATCCGCCGCGGGGCCATTGCGGTAGAGGGATACAGAGGAGGGCAGCGCGTTGAGTATTCCTTGAAGATGGCCGGCAAACCCGCGCGGCTGGTGCTCAGGGCTTCGCCGGACCGCATCCCGGCGGACCGCTCCGGTATTTCCGTCATCTCGGCGGATATCGTGGACGCCAACGGCGTGCACGTTTACGGCGCCAATCCGACGCTCCAGTGGTCCGTGGATGGCCCGGCGACGTTGGTGGGCCCGCGCGAGTACCGCACTGACACAGCGAAAAACGGCGCCATGGAAGGGGCCATGTACATCGACGTGCCCGTATCCAACGTGCTGCGCTCGAAGGCGGCGCCGGGGGCCATCAGGGTGACGGTCTCCGCGCCGGGTCTCGCCGCGGCCGAGGTCACCGTCACGGCCGTCGCGCCTGCCGAAGACGCGGTGGAAGGCATTGTCGAGCCGCCTCTATCCGACCTCGGCCGCTCTCCGGTGCGGCGCGATCCCGCCTTCAAGACCGTGGTCTTCGCTGCCAAGGCCGGCAAGCTTCAGGAGATCCGGCAGGACTACGATTTCAAGGCCGGGTCCCGTGAGGAATACCGCCGGCAGGTGGGGGATTTTGTCCGGCGGCTCAATCCGGGAATCGATCCCTTTACCTCCGCGTACCGCCTCTTTATAGAGCGCATGACCAGCATCGTAGAGCAGCGCAACGGCCATCTGGTGGCGGACGACTACAATTTCAACGTGCGCGCGTTCAATGACAAATCGGGCGCTTACCGCAGTTCAACCTCGAAAGCAACAGAATCCGAACAGAAGAGGAAATAACATGCTCAGACTCGCAGTTCTACTGTTCCTCGCCGCGCTGGCGATGGCGCAGGATTATCGCGGCAGTATTCTGGGAAGAGTGACGGACGCATCCGGCGCCGTCATCCCGGGAGCCACGGTCACGGTGACGAACCAGGGCACCAATGCGCGCAACACCACCGAGAGCAATGCCGAGGGCAACTTCCTCGTGCCGCTGCTCGAGCCGGGCAGCTACACCATGATGGTGGAAGCGGCGGGATTCAAACAGGTCCGCCATGAAGCCATTACGGTGCGCACGGGCGACAGGGTCGAAATGAACTTTCAGCTCGAGGTCGGAGGCACCGCGGAGTCGATCACGGTGACGGGCGACGCTCCGCTCATCCAGACCAATTCGGCGGACCTGGCGCAGGTCATCGACCGGCGCTTCCTGGACCTGCTGTATATTCCCGACCGCAACCCGCTGTCGCTGATCGGCATGACTCCCGGCGTGCGCGGCGGCGGCGGACAGTTCGCCGACAGCGGACAGCACGAGTTCAGCGTGCACGGCGGCGGCGCCACCCAAGTGGCCAATGAAATCGTGGTGGACGGCGCGTCGGTGGTGATGCCGCGCCAGGGGGGCAGCATCGCAAGCTCGCCTTCCGGAGACGTGGTGGAGGAACTGCGCGTGCAGACCACCATGTTCGACGCCGCCTACGGTCACACCAACGGCGGCGTGGTCACCTATGCCACGCGCTCCGGCACCAACCAGGTGCACGGGTCCTTCGAAGGCTTCCTCCGTAACAAGGCCCTCAACGCGAACTCCTGGTTGAACAACAAGCGCGGCCTGCAACGGCCGGACGATTCACGCCAGTTCTACTCGGGAGCATTCGGCGGTCCGGTTTACCTTCCCAAGATTTACGACGGCCGCAACCGGACCTTCTTCTTTACGAGCGTGCAATACGAGAGGATGCACAAGGGCACCACCGAATCCGGACGCGTCCCGACCGAACTGGAGCGGCAGGGCGATTTCTCGCAGACGATCAGCGGGCAGGGCGGGCAGTTGGCGATCTACAACCCCTACTCGACCGTGGTGACGGGATCGACCGCGACCCGCCAGCCGTTCGCCGGGAACAGGATCCCCCAGTCCATGCTGAATACAACTGGCGTGGCGATTGCGGCTGCCTTCCCGAAACCCAACCTGAACGTGCCGGCGCAGATCGGCGTCTATAACTGGGCGGCCCTGGTGTCGGTTGCCAACCCGGCCAAGCAGATCAGCCAGCGCATCGACCAGATCGTCAGTTCGAAGCAGCGGCTCTTCGGGCGCTTCGGTTACATGGGCTACGGCGGCCACTACACGAACATGCCCGTCGGCCTGTACACGGCGCCGATCGGCGGTGACGTGAACACGGACCTGCGGCATTTCTACAACATCAGCCTGAACGACGATTACACGTTCAGCCCGACCTTGATCGGGTCGCTGCGTTACAGTTTCGCGCGGTACTGGAGCGACACGTTCAACTCCGGCAACGTGCAGGACCCGAAGGTTCTGAAACTTCCGGACCAGTTGCTGGCGAACCAGATGCGGACGGGCTGGCCGAGCATCGCATTCGGGGAAGGCGGCATCGGGCTGGGCAGCCGTTATAAGACCAGGGCCAACGACTCGCACGCGCTGGTGCCCACGCTGACCAAGCTGGCGGGCTCGCATAACTTGCGGATCGGCGGCGAGGTTCGGCAGGTAAGCTGGAACGAGATCAGCCCCGGCACCGCGGCGGCGGGCTCTTTCACCTTTAGTGCGGGCTTCACGCAATCCGACCCGTTCACCAGCGCTTCGAGCAGGACCAGCGGGTCGGGGATCGCGAGTATGGTTCTCGGCGTGCCGTCCTCCGGTTCGCTGGGAGGCCCCACGCCGTACGCGATGCGCAGCTATTTCTACGCAGGATTCGTGCAGGACGACTGGAAAATCACTCCCAAACTCACCATCAATCTCGGGATGCGCTGGGAACTGGAAACGCCCTACACGGAGCGCTACAACCGGCTGGCATACGGCTTCGATTACAACGCGCCGAGCCCCGTCAAGGTCCCGGGCATGAATCTGCGGGGCGGTCTGCTGTTCGCCGGGACGAACGGCCTCTCGCGGAGCGAAGGCACGACGGACTGGAACAACATCGGGCCGCGCTTTGGCTTCGCTTACCAATTGCGGCCGGGAACGGTGATCCGCGGCGGCTATGGCCTGTTCTATTCGAGCGTGATTGTCAACATGGACACCACCATTCCGGTGCCGCCCACCTTTGCCCTCAACGCCCCGTATGTGTCCAGCACGGACCGCGGGGCGACGCCGTATACCAACCTTTCAAACCCGTTCCCGAACGGCATCACTCCCCCTCCCGGTTCGAGTCTGGGGATGGCCAGCCGCGTGGGCGACAGCGTCTCGTTCACGGCGCAGGACCGGGTGCTGCCTTACTCACAACAGTGGCAGTTCGGCGTGCAACAGGCGCTGCCCGGAGAGATGAAGTTCGAAGCGGCATTCGTGAGGATGCTTAGCCTGAAGGGGCTGGAGAGCTTCAACCTGAACGAGAAACCGGACCAGTACCTGGCGCTGGGGGCGGCGGAGAACAACAAGGTGCCCAACCCCTTCTACGGGATCATCTCCAACAGCTCCAACCTGGGGTCCGGGAACACCATTTCGCAGCGGCAGTTCTGGCTGGCCTATCCGCAATTCACCAGCGTGAACCAGGACGGCAGCAACACCCGCACGGTGGTCTATCACGCGCTGGAGCTGAGCCTGGAAAAGCGCCTCACCCACGGGCTGACGCTGATGTGGAACCTGACCGGCTCCAAGATGATCGAGAACAACATCACCAGCCTGGTAAACACGCGATACTACCGTTGCATCTCCGACATGGACCGGCCTTACATGATGAACCTGGCGTTCGTCTATGACCTGCCTTTCGGGCGCGGCAAGCTGCTGGCACAGAACGGGGCGGTGGCGAAGCTCTTCGGCGGATGGAGCCTGAGCGGGCGGGCGCGCTACAGCTCCGGCACGCCGCTCTCCATCAGCGACAGCAACGGGCGGCCGATCCGGCTGCGCAACGCCGCCAAGAGCGGACCGATCGTAGAACGCATCGGCGATCGCGTGGACCCGGTGACCAGACAGGTGCTGAACCCGTATTTCGACACCACCGCCTTCGCGTCGCTGCCAACCCAGTACACGGTCTCGCCCGAGGTGCCCTACTTCGCCGAGTTGCGCAACCCGGCTTCGAAAACGCTGGACCTGTCGCTGGTCAAGCGCGTTACGATCCGGGAGCGGCTGAACTTCGACATTCGCGCGGACGCCTCCAGCGTGACGAACACGCCGCAATGGGGCGGTCCCGGCACGAGCATGTCGAACAAGGCGACATTCGGCGTGATCCAGAGCGCGGGCGGCTCCCGCAGAGTGCAGCTTTCGTTCCGCGCGGTGTTCTAAATTCAGTATTGCGCCGGAAGGCAGTTAGGCCGTTGCCGCCTTGCCCGGTGCGGGGCGCCTCACTGCCCCAGGCCGGGCTCGGATGGTTTCATCTCGCATGACCGCGCGGCCCGCCCTGCGCCGCGCGGTAACAGGCAAGTTTACCGGAGCCCCCATGGTATCTTGGTAATGAGTTCCACACGCCTTGAAGATCGGTTTCGTAAGCCTGGGTTGTCCCAAGAACCTGGTTGACAGCGAAGTCATGATGGGGCGCCTGGTGTCCCGCGGCCATGAGCTGACCCCGCACCCGGCCGAAGCCGAGGTGCTGGTGGTGAACACGTGCTCCTTCATCGATGCCGCAAAGAAGGAAAGCATTGATGCCATCCTGGAGATGGCCGCCTACAAGAAGTCCGGCTGCGCGCGCAAGCTGATCGTGGCCGGGTGCCTGGTGGAGCGCTACCGCGGCGATATCCGCAAGGAGTTGCCCGAGGTAGACGCGATCATCGGAACCAACGAGATCGAGCGCATCGCCGCGCTGTGCGAAGACGGGGCGGGCGAGGACTCCGCGCCCGCCGCGCCTTACCTGTATCACGACCTGACGCCGCGCGTGCTTGCCACTCCGCCGCACTACGCCTACATCAAGATTGCCGAGGGCTGCGATCATCCCTGCACCTTCTGTGTAATCCCGCAGTTTCGCGGTGCCTTCCGCAGCCGGCGCTTCGAATCCGTGGTGGCCGAAGCCACGCGCCTGTTCGCGCGCGGCGTGCGTGAAATCAACCTCATCGGCCAGGACACCACCTGTTACGGCGAGGACCTCGGCATCCAGGACGGCCTCGCGCACCTGCTCGCGCGCCTGGCTCAAATCGAAACGCCGCGCGCGAAGTGGATCCGCTTCCTCTACGCGTACCCGAACAAACTGACTCAACGGCTGCTGGACACCATGGCGGAGCACGCGGCCATCGCGAAGTACATCGACGTTCCACTCCAGCACGCCAGCGCCCCCGTGCTGAAGCGCATGAAGCGCGGCGGCTCCGGCGAGGTTTTCCTGCGTCTTCTGGAGCGCATCCGCCGGACCATCCCCGGTGTCGCCGTCCGCACCAGCCTGATCGCCGGTTTCCCGGGCGAAACCGAGGCGGACTTCAACGAGCTTTGCGAGTTCGTGAAAGCGGCGCGCTTCGACCGCCTGGGCGTCTTCGGTTACTCGGATGAGGACACCAGCGCCAGCTACGCGCTTGCGGGGAAAGTGGATGCGCGCACCATTTACAACCGCAGGCGGCGGCTCATGGCCATCCAGCGCAAGATCTCTCGCGCGCACAACCGCACCCTGATCGGGCGCGAGTTTCAGGTCATCGTCGAAGGCCCATCGCCGGAGACGGACATGCTCTGGCAGGCGCGCATGGCCGCGCAGGCGCCGGAGATCGACGGCGTTACCCTGGTGAACGACTTCGAAGGAGCGCCGCCGGCCGCCGGGCAGATGCGCCGGCTGCGTGTCACCGAGGCGCACGACTACGATGTCATTGGGACGCTGCTGGCAGCGGATCCCTCCGAGGCGAACGCACCCGGCCCGCTGCTCCAAATCGCTCCGCTATGACCTTCAAGTGCCCGACCTGCAAGCGGCCCACGCAGCCGGGCTCGCCCGATTTCCCTTTCTGCTGCGAGCGCTGCCGTATTCTGGATCTGGGCGACTGGGCCTCCGAAAAGTACCGGATTCCAGGCCCGCCAACCGAAGCGCCGCCGTCCAAAGACGGTGCGAACAAAGAAGATGAAGAATAAGCTTGCGGTGGTTCTCGCCACGTGGTTCGGCTGCGGTTATGCGCCCCTCGCGCCGGGGACCGTGGGGTCCGCCGCCGCGGTGGCGATCGCCCTCCTGCTGGGGTGGGCCCCGCGCTGGTACGCGCTGCTGGCCGTGGCCGCGGTGCCCGCCGCAATCTGGGCCGCGGGCCGCACGGCGTTCCTGCGAAAAGCCAAGGACCCCGGCCTGGTGGTCATTGACGAAGCGCTCGGGCAGTGGCTGGCGTTGGCCGGGGCGTCCGCGCTCGACTGGAAGGCCTGCCTGGGCGCCTTCGTGCTGTTCCGCCTGTTCGATATCTGGAAGCCGGCTCCGGTGCGCCGGTTGGAACAACTGCCCGGGGGCGTTGGTATTGTGGCGGACGACCTGATGGCCGGGCTGTACGCCGCACTTGTCTTATTCGCAGCGGGATGGTTCAATCTCTATTAACCATATGGCGATACGGAAGGCAGCGGACGCGAAGCCGCAGATCGCACAAGTGACTCCGGCGGCAGCCATCGCCGGAGGCGAGTTTCAGGTGCGCGGAAAGGGCTTTGCGCGTCACCAGCGCCCGCGCGTGACCATAGGCGATGTGACCGCGCCGTTGGTGATCGGCTCGGATTCGTACCTGATTGTGCGCGTGCCGGAGGGCGCCTCCGCCGGCGAACTCGTCATCGAGAGCGGCGATCACGCGAGCGAAGTCTGGACCTGCGATATCGGCATCCTGGTGGCGGACAGCTTGCACCCGGTGGCGAATCCGGCGGTGGATGCGTTCGGCAACATCTTCGTTACGTTCAGCGGCTCGCGCGGCCAGAAGGTTCCCGTGGCGGTCTACAAGGTGGATCTGAACTACAACGTCAAGCCGTTCATCAACGATCTGATGAATGCCACGGCGCTCGCCTTTGACCGCGAAGGGCTTCTGTACGTTTCCAGCCGTTACGAGGGGAACGTCTACCAGATCACGCCCAACGGCAACATGTCGATCTATGTGGAGGGCATGGGGGTGGCCACCGGCGTCGCTTTCGACGAGGGCGGCAGCCTGTACGTGGGAGACCGCAACGGAACCATTTTCAAGATCGCACCGAACCGGCAGATCTTCGTCTTCGCTACGCTCGAGCCCTCCATCGCGGCTTATCACCTGGCGTTCGGCCCCGAAGGCTATCTGTACGTCACAGGTCCCACCACTTCGAGCTTCGACTCCGTGTACCGCATCTCGCGCGAAGGCGAGGTGGAAACGTTCTATCGCGGTCTGGGACGCCCGCAGGGCATGGCTTTCGACGACGAAGGCCGGCTGTACGTAGCCGCTTCGCTCGCCGGGCGCAAGGGCGTGGTGCGCATCGGTCCGGACCGCAAGCCGGAGCTGTTCCTCTCCGGACCGGGAATTGTGGGGCTGGCGTTCACTCCCTCGCGGGCGATGCTGGTGGCCACCAGCAATGCGCTCTATCGCGTGGATGCCGGCATCAAGGGCCGCCCGCTGATCTGACCGTGAACGCCGAAATCATCGCGGTCGGCTCCGAGATGCTCACCCCGGACCGGGTGGACACGAATTCCCTCCGCCTTACCGCGGAGCTGAACGCCATCGGGGTGGAAGTGGTCGCCAAGTCCGTAATTGGGGACGACCGCGACCGGCTGGCGGAGGCGGTGCGGCTGGCGATCTCACGCTCGGAAATCGTCATCGTTTCGGGCGGGCTCGGTCCCACCGAAGACGACCTGACGCGCGAGGCCGTGGCGCAGGCGCTCGACCGCAAGCTGGTCTTCAACCAGGACATCGCCGCGTGGCTGGAACAGCGCTTCGCGCAGGCGCGCCGCAGAATGGCGGATAGCAACCGGCGGCAGGCCTTCGTCATCGAGGGCGCGGATATTTTGCCGAACGACCGCGGCACGGCGCCGGGCCAGTGGGTGGAGGAAGCGGGAGCGTTTCTGATGCTGCTGCCCGGACCGCCGCACGAGCTGAAGGCCATGTTCGAGCGCCAGTGCCTGCCGCGGCTCCAGCGCCTGGTTCCGAAACAGTGCATCCGGACCCTGGTGCTGCGCGTGGCGGGGATGGGGGAGTCGGACCTGGACGAGCTGATCGCCCCGGTTTACAAGCGGTATCAGAACCCCGCTACCACCGTGCTCGCCGCCGCCGGAGATATTCAGGTGCACCTGCGGGCCAGGTGCGCCACCGAAGAGGAAGCTACGGCACTACTGGGGGAAGTGGCGGCGCCGATCGAATTGCTGCTCGGCGACCGCGTTTATTCGCGCAACGGCGACCCCCTCGAAGTGGTGGTGGGAGGGCTGCTCCGCCGCGCGCACGCCACGCTCGCGGTGGCCGAAAGCTGCACCGGCGGGCTGCTCGGCGAACGCATCACCTCCGTACCCGGCAGTTCGGACTATTTTGCCGGCGGGTTCATCGCTTACACGAAACAGATGAAAACCGCGTTGCTCGGCGTGAGCGCCGAATTGTTGGAGCAGTACGGGGCGGTGAGCGCCGAAACCGCCGAAGCCATGGCGGCTGGCGCCCGCGAGCGAACCGGCGCGGCGATGGCCGTCTCGATTACCGGAGTCGCGGGTCCGGACGCGGGCGGGGAGAAGGCGCCGGTGGGCGCCGTGTTCATCGGAATTTCCGGCGCGGGGGGCTGCCAGGTTCACCGCCGGCAGTTTCTTGGCGACCGGCAGCGCGTTCGCGCTTTCGCCGCCCAGCACGCGCTCGACCTGGTGCGCCGCCGCTTGTTGTGACACATTGGGCGGCGCATGTCGCAGAACACGGCGGCCGGCAGGTGTGTGGACCCGGTGCTGCGGGACTTGCGCATCGGCACTTGAAATGCTCTAAGGGCGCTGAGAGCTCGAGGGCGTCTCGCTTGTGGAATTTGCGAAACAGCCGGGCGGGGGCCGCCCGGCTGTTCACGAGGAGGAGTAATGATGAGAACCGCGGCAGTGTTGCTGCTATCCTTGGCGGGCCTTTCCTGCGCCCAAGAAAAGAAACCGGAAAGCAGGGCGCCGCAGGGGAGCATGAGTGCCGGGAAGGAGAAGAAACGCCTGGAATCCGTCACTTGGGACCTCAAGAACCACAAGCTCACCTGGGTCGTGCAGCGCGGCACCGAGCGGAACGGACAGTTTGTGCCATCGGCCAGCGATAAGTACGAAATCGTCCCGGACGACGCCACCATGGCTCTGGCCAACGAGAAGCGCGGATTTACCAGAGAAGAAGCAGCTTCCCTGCACAAGCTGCTTGACACTTTGAGCCTGTATTGTGCGGAAAGCGTGATCTGGTGGGACCAGGGCGAAGGAACTCCGCTGGACGGCAGTGTGCCGCTTCCGAAGAGGAAGCAGCCGGAACAAGTACCCGGGCAGAGAGTGCAGAACTCCGAACCCCGCGGGGTTACCGATCCCGCCCTGATGGTTGCCTCCCGGTAAACTGCGCGGACTTACAACTGGGCTTGCGCCGGGACCGTTCCCGCCTTCTTCACCGATACCGTTCCCCGTTGTGTGCTCAGGTGGATGGGCGGTCCCTGCCCGACCTTGCCTTTCAGGGACGCCGCCCTGCCTTGGGCTTCGGTTTGCAGCGCGGGACCGAACTCGTTGATGGCTTCACCCTGCTCGGTGGAAGCTTGAAGCTCGAAATTCGCGCGCGCGGGCAGCGTCAGATCGATCTTGCCCGTGCGGGAGCGCGCGTCGATCTTCGGCACCGGCAGGCGCACGGGCGAGATCTCGATATCGCCCCGCTCGGTCTCCACTTCCAGCGACTGGGTGAAGTCCTCGATGCGGATGTCCTTGGATTTGGTCACCAGCCGGATCGGTCCCGCCACGTTGCGCGCGGTGAATTCGCCCAAGTCCATGCTGAGCTGCCCCGGAACGCCTTCCACGCGCAGATCCGTGTTCTGGGACTCGAACCGCAACGGCTTGGCCAGGTTCTTGAATTCCAGCGTGCCGCTGAAAGAGCCCGCTATGACGACCTGTCCCGCGATGCCGGAGAGTTCCACGTCCGAGCCGCGGCCCTGAAGATCGACGTTGCCCTTCACGTCGGTGGCGCGCACCAGGTCGCTGCGGCGGATCTCCACGCGCACGTTGCCGGGGATGCGGGCGATGCGGGCGTCGCCGCGCTCGGAGTCGATATCCACCGAGGCCACGTCCAGGGCGTCGTAATCTCCGGAGCGCCCGCGCAGCGTCACGCTGGCGGTGCGCGGCACGGTGATTTCAAGGTCATGCGCGATGCGCTGGTTGTTGTCGATGCGGTCCTGGTTGGTGCGCACGACCCAGGCCCCCCCCTCGTTCACGATATCGACGGGCGTCTTGCGGTCGGCGTGGTCGGCTTCGGAACGGCCCAACGCGCGAACGTTCTTGCGGCCGGAAACCCGGATCTCCTGCGCGTCCGCGCCGGTGACTTTTACGTTGCCGCGCAGGTTGTCCACGATCACCCGTACGGCTCCGGCGGGCAGCGGCTTCTCGGCCGCGATGCTGTAGTCGTACTGTTCGCCGAACATCTCCAGGCCGTGCACGCCCAGGCGGATGCCGCGGTGATGCGCCGAAAACATGCCCGTTCCGATCAACGAGACAAAAACGATCAGGACGATTTCAGCGCCGCCCAGCCCGCGCGGCAGCGGCTCGTGCCGCAGATAGCTCCAGAAAACCTCCGCCACCCTGAGCGCGCCCCAGGCGATCAGGAGAAAGGGCCAGTAGACAGCGACCAGCTCCCACAGCGGCAATTCCGGCCGCAGGTTATTGATCAGGAACAGCGCCCCGACCAGAACCAGGATCAAGGGACCGGTGATGGATCGGCGTCTCATCGGTTCTCTCCAACGGGCTGGCTGGGCGGAGGCGGCACATACGGCGGCCGCGATTCGCGCCCGAACAGCGTCAGCACCCCGTACACGATCAGAAGCGCGGGCCAGGTCTGGGCGAAGCGGTATCCGGTGAAGTGATCCATGGCAAACAGCACGCCCAGCGCGATCAGCGTGACGGGCCCGCGAATGGCTCGGACCAGACCTGCGCTACCGCCGTTCATGCCCGGCCTCCGAGTTTCTTGCGTCCGGCGCAATCCGCGCGTACAGCATGTACAGGCCCGCCAGGATCAGGAGCACCGGCCAGTACCGTGCGATCTCGCGGAAACGCAGGATGTTCATGGTGTCCAGCAGCAGAACCACGCCCAGCGCGATCAGGACCAGCGCTCCAGCCGGAAAGGTTCCGGCGCGCCCGCGCAGGTTGACCAGGCTGGAGAACTCGTCCACCTCCTCGCCGAGGCGCCGCCGGCGGCAGGTATGAAACGCCTCGATCGCCATGTAGAAGATCCAGGCCGTGAGCAAAACGCCGAACATCGGTCCGAAACTTCCCTCGGCGTGGGATCCCATGATGCTCACCAGCAGGCCGAAGATGATGGCGTGCACCAGGCCCTTGGCGTACTGGCCGTTGTAAATCGCGCCGACCCCGGGGATGAATCCGAGGATGCAGGCCAGCGCCGGGGAGCACTCCGCCTGGACAACCGCGGCGGGCTGCGGCGCGGGCGCGGTGTACGGCGACTCCGGCGCGGCGTACTCGGCCGGGGCGTGCTCCGCGCAATAGATGATGCCCTGCGACGTGCGCTTGCATTCCGCGCACAGGGCCTTGCCGCATGTGCGGCAATACGCGACGGCGGGAACTTCCGGATGATTCAGGCAATTCATATCAGTTCTCTCCCTGCGTGGCGGCCGGCGGCTTTACGGAAAGCTTGCGATCGTCCGGCCTCGCGCCGCGGTCCTGTTCGGCCGGGCGCTGTTCCTCCTGCTGCTGTTCCCACTCCCGCACCGTGGACTGGATCTGGTACACCAGCTTGAGGCTTTCGTAGAATTTCACGGTCCGCTGCCACGTGCGGTAGACGCGATCATCCAGGGCGGCCCAGACGGCGGCCGGTTGCAGGTCGCGCGCGTTAAGCTGCCGCACGGGCTTCACGAATTTCGCCAGCATGGCGAAGGAGAGGATCGTCATCGCCATCCCCATCGCCAGCCGGGGCTGGAGCAGCGGATGCCAGATTGCCCGAAGGCGGCTGCGCAATCCCTCGCCCGCGCCGCGCGGCTTGGCCCATGGCGGATCGAACAGGATACGCGTAATCAGCTCGGGCGGCGGATCCACATCCGCGGCGCGGTCCATGAACGCCACCGCCGCGGCGCCGTCCCGCGCCAGTTCGGCGCAGGCCGGGCATTCGGCGATGTGGCGCTCGACGCCTTCCCGCGCCGGGCCGGGCAGCGCGCCCTCGACGTAGTCGCAGATCAGCAGCTCGCAATCCGCGCACGTCATACCGGCACCCTCTGTTTCCTCAGGATGCGGGCCATCTCCGCCCGCCCCCGGTTCAGCCTGGACTTTACGGTTCCTTCCGGGATGTTCAGAACCTGCGAGATCTCGCGATATTCCATGTCCTGCAAATCGCGCAGGATCACGGTCTCGCGCAGGTCCGGAGAAAGTCTCTGCAAAGCCGCCTGGAGGATCTCGCCGGCCTCGCGTCCCGCCACCATGCCGTCCGGGCGCGCCGAAGCCGCGAGTTGCTCTTCGAGCACGGGCAGTTGGTCTTCGATAGAGTCCGTCAGGCGCTGCTGCCGCGTGCGGCGGTAATGATCGATCAGCAGGTTGCGCGTGAGGCGGGTCAGCCAGGTGGTGAGCGAGCCTTCTGTCGAGCGGAATGTCTTGAGCGTGCGGTACACCCGCAGGAAGACTTCCTGGGTGAGGTCCTGGGCCTCCGATTCCTTGGCCGTGAAGCGGTAGCAGATCCCGTAAATGCGGCGCGTGTACGTGCGGACGAGTTCTTCCCAGGCGGCTTCGTCGCCCGCCAGGCACCGCTCCACCAAGCTGGTTTCGAGATCCAAGCTACTTTGTACCAGATCGCCGCGGCGGCTCACCGGCATTTCCCTTGGGGAATTCCAGGTGATCACCGCGGCTGCCATGGACTTCGTCTCCTCTCCCGTGCGGACGGGCCGATTTGCCATCTTCGGCTTCCACCCACAAGAAACGAAGTCTTATCATGATATGTTCAATTTTTTCCCGCTCTTGCGGCGAACACAAGTATAAGGGGGACCTATCGCCCGTCGCAAATTGCATTGGACCGTGCTGGGGCTGGTGGTGGCCGCCGCCGCGTGCTGGTTGCTGTGGGAGTGGATCCGCAGCCGGGGCTTCGACTGGCGGCTGTTTCTGGAAACCATCGCCGGACTGCACTGGGGATGGCTCGCCGCCGCCTGCGTGCTCAGCCTGGCTACGTACTATGGCCGCGCGCTGCGCTGGGCGGTGCTCATGAAGCCGGTGCGGCCCCGGCCGCGCCTGTGGAACCTGACCTCGGCAACCCTGATCGGATTCGCCGCCATTACAGTCTTCGGCAGGCCCGGAGAGCTGGTTCGGCCGTATCTTGTTGCACGCAAGGAAGATGTGCCGCTCTCTTCGCAACTTGCCGCGCTCCTGCTGGAACGTATCTACGACCTGTTGGCCGCGCTGCTGCTGTTCGGATTCGCCCTGAGCCGTCTGGACCCGTCCAAACTCGCCGTGGGTCCCGCCATGGCGTGGGTCCTGGCCATGGGCGGCCGGGTTGCGGCGGTCGTCGGGCTGATCTGCGTGATCGTGCTGCTGATCCTTCGCCACTATTCCGAATCCGCGCGCAAGCGCCTGATTGCCGCGTTGTCTTTCCTTCCCGCCCACCTGCACTCCCGGGCGGAAAAGCTGGTAACCGCCTTCGTGCAGGGTGCGGAAGCGACCAGGAGCACGCGCTCCCTCTCTCTGGTGGCGGGGCTGACCGTGGTGGAATGGGCGCTCATCGCTGGCAGCGTGGCGGCGCTGCTCAAGGCCTTTCACGGTAAGATTTCCATGGGGCTGGTGGACATACTGGTTTTTTTGGGATTTGTAGCCTTCGGCGCGGTGATCCAGATTCCAGGGATTGGGGGTGGTTTTCAGGTGGTGGCGGCCCTGGTGCTGGTTGAGCTGTTCGGGGTCAACCTGGAGGTGGCTACCAGCGTGGCCATGGTGCTGTGGGCCATGAGTTTTGTCCTGATCGTGCCGATCGGCGCCGCGGTAGCCTTGCGGGAGGGAGTTAACTTTCGTAATCTGAAGAACTTAGGGCGGGAGGCCGAAACCCAGACATGAAATGTCCGTTCTGCGGCCACATCGAGGACCGCGTCATCGACTCCAGGGAGAGCAAAGAAGGCGAGGCCATCCGGCGCCGCCGCCAGTGCCTCGGCTGCGAGCGCCGCTTTACCACCTACGAGCGCATCGACGAGGTCCCCTACATGGTGGTGAAAAAGGACGGCCGGCGTGAAAAATTCGACCGCCAGAAGGTGTTGAACGGCCTGATTAAGGCGTGTGAGAAACGGCCCATCGGGATGGGTACGCTTTCCCAACTGGTGGATGAGGTGGAGAGCAGGGTTACCGACTCCCCGGAGCGGGAGATCGCCACCTCCCAGGTGGGCGAACTGCTGATGCGGCGGCTCCGGGAACTCGACAAGATCGCCTATGTGCGGTTCGCGTCCGTTTACCGGGACTTCCAGGATGAGCGTGCGTTCCTTACCGAGTTGAACAATCTGGTACCCGAAAAACCGGCTTAGGGCGGCCCCCAAGGGCTGTGGAAATCTCAGCCCTCCGCCCGCAATTCTTTGTAACCAAAACCTTTCTAAGACATCTCTTAGATTAGAGCTTAACAATCTCCGGGAATGGTGATATGATCAGTCGAAGCGCCCGGAGGAGGAAGGTCGGCTTCCTCTGTCTTTCCGGCTGGACCAGCAATTTCGAAACTGCATCTTTTGCGAGTACCCCACGAGCACGTCACAGCCGTTCCGTCATGGACCCTGCTAATGGGGGAGGTGAGTCTTAGGTGGATCATTTCGAAGACCAGTTTTTGACCGATAATCCCGAGTCCTTGGGCATCAACTTCGATGAAGATGCCAAGTTTTTTGACGAGGTGCATGAGGATTTTCTCCACCAGCCGCCGGTGGAAGAGTCGATCTACACGGACGATCCGGTCCGGGTGTACCTGCGGGAGATGGGTGCGGTTCCGTTGCTCACGCGCGAGGGTGAGGTGGACCTGGCGCGGCGCATGGAGCGCGGCAAGCTGCGCATGCAAAAGGCCATCAGCCGGTCGCCGTTGGTGCAGCACGCGGTTGTGGATCTGGCCGAGCAGTTGAAGAAGGGCGTCATTGAGCTGGACAGCCTGGTGGATGTGGGCGACGTGGAAGAAGGGACCCCGGCGGACCTGAAAAAGCGGGCGGATCTGCAAGAGCTTTTCTTCGACGTGACGGCGGCGTACAAGAAGATGCAGCAGCTCTCGGACAAGTTGGAGGCGACCCCTCCGGCCGCGAAAAAGCCGCGCAAGCGGCTATGCGGCAGGCTGAACCGCGCGCGCGTGGAAACCTCTCTTTCGATCAGGGCCATTCCTTTCCGCCCCAACAAGTGGAAGGAGTTCGGCAAGGAAATCGAGCGCGCGGTGGAGGAACTCAGCCACCTGGATAACGAGGCCCGCAAGATCGACCCGCGCAGCGGTCCCGTGTTGCAGGCCAGGCTGCGGGAACTGAAGCGCGAAATCCGCAAGCGGGAGACGGCGGCGGCCGCCACGCTTTCCGAGTTGAAGCACACCCTTACCGTAATCCGGCACGGCGAACTGGAAGCCGAACGGGCCAAGAAAGACCTGGTGGAGGCCAACCTCCGCCTGGTGGTTTCGGTGGCCAAGAAGTACGTCAACCGCGGGCTGCACCTGCTGGATTTGATCCAGGAGGGCAACATCGGCCTGATGCGCGCCGCCGACAAGTTCGAGTACCGGCGC
>JBHGBM010000088.1:0-23527 GCA_041946965.1 Bryobacteraceae bacterium | reverse complement strand
GCCCAGCAGTTCCGGTTGGCCGAGAGCCGCAGGTCGCCGCTGGCGATGAGGATGACTGGATCGGGCATGATGGTATTTTACTTCAGCGGCACCGCGCGGCCGGTTTTGATGGATTCCTTGGCGGCGTCGATGATCTCGACCACGGCGGCGTTGATGTCCAGCGCCGTCAGGCCCTCGATGGGCTTGTTGTTGCGTAGCGCGCTTACCATGTAGGCGATCGGCTCGGAGCGCTCCGCCGGCAGCGGTTCGAGTTTCACCTCCTCGCCCGCGCCGCGGCCCTTGCGCAACTCCACGCGCCCGTTCTGCATGTAGACGCTGCCGTTCAGGCCGAAGATCTCCAAGTCCTGGAAGCTGCGGGGCAGGTCCCAGCTACCCTCGAAAATGCCCACGCCGTTCTTGTAGTGCAGCACCAGCGTGGCGTTGTCCTCCACCTTGGGGAAGCGGTCCGGGCGCAAGTGGTTGGCCTGGGCATAGACCGATTCCGGGCGGCCCAGGTACCACAGCGACCACAGCGCGTTGTAGCAGCCGAAATCCATCAGCGCGCCGGCGCCGTTCTTGACCGGGTCGGTCAGCCACTCGAAGAAATATTTGTTGCCGGCTCCGCTCGATCCCGGACCGCCATGCCCCACCACGCCGCGCAGCCGCCAGACCTGGCCGAGCGCGCCGGCGTCCACCTGCGCCTTGGCGGCGTAATTGGCGGGCCACCACGCCATCTGGTAATTGGTCATCACCTTGATGCCGTGCTTTTCCGCCAGTTTTTTGATCCCCAGGGCCTCGCGGTAGGTGGAGGCCAGCGGCTTCTCGAAGATCACGTGGATCTTGCGCGGCGCGCAGGCTTCCACGATCTCCATGTGGCGATTGTTTTCCACGAAGGCCCACACGAAGGCGGGCTTCTCCTTATCCAGCATCTGCTTGTAATCGCTGAAGAAGGGGACGTTGGCGGCGCCGCGCTTCTTGGCCTCGGCGATCAGCTCGGGGTTGGTTTCGGCGATGCCCGCCAGGGTGACCTGCCGGCCGCCGGCCATGGTCTTCAGGTGTCCCCACACGTGCGAATGCACCAGGCCGATTACGGCCATCTTGTACTGCTGGGCCGCGGCGGGCAGGCACAGGCCAAGCGCGGCGATAGCGACGGCGAATTTCTTCATAGGGATCCTTTCACGAACCCCTATGCTATCACTGCAAGCGGAAACCGAAGTTCACGCGCGCCAGCGCCTTTCGCAGCGCGCTCTGTTTTCCCGCGCGATGATGGCGCTTGCCGTAGACATAATCGCCGATGAACCAGCCCATCACCCCGCCGATGACCACATCGCTGGCGAAGTGCCTGCGCGCCGCGAAGCGCGAGGCGCTGACGATGGCCGCCAGGCCGTAGGCGACCGCCGGGACGATCACCGGCCGCGGGTACTTCCTGGCGATCACCGAGGCGAAGGCCCAACTTTCGATGGCGTGCCCGGAAGGGAAACTCGAGCCGGCATTCCAGATGCGGCCGGACCCCCGCCAGAACCGCCCCTCACCGCTGCCTTCAGTGGGCCGTTCCCGCTGTGTCGCAACTTTGACCGCATTGCCGGCGATGGCGGCGTCGATCATTGCTTCAGCGCAAAGAAACGAGGCCTCGCGCAAATCGCCGTCGTGTTTGGCGGCGCCCAGCAAGTACAGGCCGGCATCGAGGGGCGCCAGCGTGTAGATCGCTCCGATGCGGGAGGACCACGTGGCCACCGCGACCTGGTCTTCGGTGTTGGGCAATTGCCGCGCGGTGTGCTTGTCGGTGGCGATCAGGGCCGCTCCGGCAGCGCCCAAGATGCCCCACCAACTGGCCTCCGCTTCGCCGGCGTGAAACGGGCTGGTCCAGATCGCTTTCTGATCCTGGAGGACGAACTTCGGCAGGCGCCGCCAAGTCTGGAGGGCCGGCGGGGAGCTCTGGCCCGGAACGGGTATCGAAAACAGAAGGAATGCCAGGATCCCCCGCGCTCTCATGGCCGCCCATGCGTCAGACCGCCGCCTGCTCCACGCTTTCCTCCACGATTCTGCCGTCGAAAAGGTGGACGGTGCGTTCGGCCCACTGCGCGTAGCGCGGATCGTGCGTCACCATGCAGATGGTGGAGCCGTTGCGGTGCAGCTCGCGGAGGAGGTTCATGACCGCCTCGCCGTTGGCCGAATCCAGGTTGCCAGTGGGCTCGTCGGCCAGCAGCACGGAGGGATCGCCGGCCAGCGCGCGGGCCACGGCGACGCGCTGCTGCTGGCCGCCGGAAAGTTGCGAGGGGTAGTGCTTGGTGCGGTGGGACATCTGCACGCGTTCGAGCGCCTCGAGCACGCGCTTCTTGCGTTCGGCCGCACCCATGCCGCGATAGGTGAGCGGCAGCTCCACGTTCTCGTACACGGTGAGGTCGCCGATCAGGTTGAACGCCTGGAAAATGAACCCGATCTCCCGGTTGCGGATGCGCGCCCGCTCGGCCAGCTTCAGGCCGCTCACCGGCCGCCCGTTAAGCCAGTAGTTGCCGTGGGTCGGCGTGTCCAGCAGGCCCAGAATGGCCAGCAGCGTGGACTTGCCGCAGCCCGAGGGCCCGGCGATGGACACGTACTCGCCCTTGCGGATTTCCATCTGGATCCCCGAGAGCGCGTGCGTCTCCACTTCGTCCGTCACGAACACCTTGGTGACGCCTTCCAGGCGGATCAGAGAGGTGCCATTCGTTTCCATGTGATCTTCCTCGTTCAGTTCAACCGGATGCGGTCGTAGTTATCCCAATTGGACATGTCGGAAAGGATGACCTGGTCGCCGGCGCGCAGCCCGTCGATCACTTCGATGGTGTTCACGGCGCTGCGGCCGAGCTTCACCTGCACGCGGCTGGCGTGCTTGCCGTCCGGCTCCAGCCGGAACAGGGTCACGGTGCTGTGCGGCTGGCCGATGACGGGCCGCCCGACGTTCAACACGTTCTCCAGGTGCTCCAGCAAAATGGTGCCGTCCACGCTCAGGTCCGGCCGGGCGCCCTGGGGCAGCTCGCCTTCCAGGCGCACGTCCACCGTGACGGTGCCGCCGAGCACCGCCGGGTCGATGCGCGAGACCTTCCCGTTCACCGTGCCGTTGCGCGTATCGATCACCGCCGGCTGGCCCAGCGCGATGTCCTTGGCCTGGGTTTCGGCGATCTTCAGCTCCGCCTTGAGCTTCCAGGGCTGGGCGACTTTGGCCAGCGGCGTCCCGGCGGCCACCTTCTGCCCGACCTCCACCGGCGTGGGCAGCGCCTGCAAGACGCCGGCGGCGCCGGCGCGCACTTTCAACTGCTCCACCTGGTGCTGCTTGAGCTTGAATTGCGCGCGCAACTGGTCGATCTTCACGCGCTGCGCCGCAAGCTGCGCCTCCACGGCTTCGGAGCTGATGCTGATGCGCTTCTCTTCAATGGCATTGCGGGTGGCCAGCTCCTTGGCGTTCACGGCGGAGATCTGCGCGTCCACATTGGGCATCAGGCCTTCCTTGGCGAGCTGCGTGTCGCGGTCGGCCTTGAGCTGCGCGGAGTGGAAATCCGCGCTGACCTGCGCCGCGGTGGCGCGCTGGTCGAGCGATTGCTTTTCCAGGGTGACCCGCAGGTTGGTGTAATCGGCTTCGGCGGCCTTGAGGGCGTACTCGGCGTTCAGCAACTCGGTTTGCAGCTCGGCGTTGCTCAGCACCAGGACCACGTTATCGGGCTTGACGGCGGCGCCGGGCCGGATGAGGATCTTGTCCACGCGGCCATCGGTGTTGGCGGGGATCAGCAGGGTTTCCTCGGGGACCAGGGTGCCGAGCCCGCGCACGTCGCGGTTCATGGGCCCGCGCTTCACGCTGTCGATCCAGACCGTGGAGCGCTCCACCGGCGGGGCCGCCGGCTTGAGCCGCGAAAGCCCCCAGGTGACCAGGGGGATCGCCGCCAGCAGCACAACCCCGATCACGATGCGTCGGATCAGCTTCTTCTTCGCGGCGGACTTGCGTGGGATATCCATGTCCGATTCACCGGGTATAACGCACGGCTCCTGCCATTCTATCCCCCGGATAACACTTTGACTACGCAGGGCCGGGAAGGTTAGTTCGGGTTTTCCGGCTGTCCGCTTGTGGGACGGCTTGTGCGGGGGCGGACAGGAGGCGCGGTCACAACGGAACTGCATTTTTTTGCGGCTTGTTTTCAGGAGCTTGCGGACCCACCGCCGCAATCCCGGCCTGCGCGCCGGATAACGTGGGGGCGAGAGGGAATGCGGCCCCCGTTGTTTCCGCCCGAGCTTGCCCCTGAAATCGCCCTCCGCGACTCCCCTTCCGCTCCGAGTGAGCGTCACCTTCCGCGCGCCGCAGTCCCTCTCTTAGCGAAATAATTCCGCCGTTCCGGCCACCGCTCCCCGGTGGTCGCGGCTCGGAAGCGTGCTCCAGATCAGTGACATGCGTAGAGACATGACGCCCGATTCCGAGCCGCGACCGCGAGAGGGCGGTGTCACGGGCGTAGTGACGGCACACTCGTTGCGGCGGAAGTTCAGGTAGAATCGAAGCCTTGGAACTCAAGGGCCAAAGCCGCCGGCGCGCGGTGGGACTGGCGGTGCTGGCCGCCATCTATTTCGCCATCCAGTGGCTGCTCCCGCGCCCGGCGGGCGTCGAGCCGCAATCCTGGCGGCTGTTGGGGATCTTCGCCGCGACCATCGCGGGGCTGATCCTGCAACCGCTGCCCGGCGGCGCGCTGGTGCTGATCGCCATCACCCTCGCCGCGCTGTTCGGAGGGCTCAGCGCGGCACAGGCGCTCAGCGGCTACGCCGAGCCGACCGTCTGGCTGGTGATGGCGGCGCTGTTCATCTCCGACGCGTTGATCAAGACCGGCCTGGCGCGGCGCATCGCGCTGCTGTTCGTGCGCGCGGTGGGGTCCACTTCGCTGGGCATCTGTTACGCGCTCGCCGCCACCGACATGGCTCTGGCCGGGATCATCCCCTCCAACGCGGCGCGCTCCGGCGGCGTGGTGCTGCCGGTGGCGCGCTCCATCGCGGAACTTTACGGGTCGAAGCCCGGAGAGACGGCGGGCGTGCTGGGCGGTTTTCTGGTGGCGGGCATCTATCAAAGCATCTGCATCACCACCGCCATGTTCTACACCGGGCAGGCGAGCAATCCGCTGGTGGCCCGCATGGCCACAGAGACGTTTCACGTGCCGGTCACGATGCTGAGCTGGTTCCGGGCCTGCATCGTTCCGGGTCTGTGCTCGCTTGCGGTTGTGCCGCTGCTGGTCTATCGCATGCACCCGCCGAAAATCCGGCGGACGCCGGAGGCCAGCAGCTTCGCGGCGTCTGAACTGCGCGGCATGGGGCCGATGAAGCGGGGCGAACTCACGGTTTTGGGGGTCTTCGCGGGGGTGTGCGGGCTATGGGCCACCACGCCGCTGCACGGGCTCGACATCTCCATAACCGCGCTCGCCGGGGCGGCGGCGCTGCTGGCCTTCGGAGTCCTGAAGTGGGAAGACGTGGCGGGCAACCGCGCCGCCTGGGACATCTTCATCTGGTACGGCGGCCTGGTGCGGCTCGGCAAAGCGCTCAACGACGCCGGGCTGACGCAGGAATTCGCCAAGCTGGTTTCGGGCCTGCTGGGCGGGGGAGGCTGGGTGGTGCTGCTGGGCTGCGCGCTCGCAATCTACTTCTACGCGCACTACGGTTACGCCAGCATCACCTCCCACATCATGGCGATGTACGTTCCGTTCACCGCGGTGATGATCGCCAAGGGCGCGCCGCCGGGCCTGGCGGTGTTCGCTTTCGCCTGCGCCACGAACCTGGCCGCGGGCCTCACGCACTACGGCACCACGCCCGCGCCCATGTTCTACTCGGTGGGGTACGTTTCGTTCCGCAACTGGTGGTCGATCGGTTTCGCCGCCTCGCTCGTGAACCTGGCGATCTGGTGTACGGTGGGATTTGGGTGGTGGAAGCTGATCGGGATCTGGTAAATGATCAAGACGATTCTTTTCGACCTGGGCAAGACCCTGATTCCTTTTGATTTCACCCGCGGCTACAGCGGGATGGAAGCGTTGTGCGGGGTGGACGCGGCGGAGATCCGCGCGCGGCTGGGGACCACGGACCTGGTGGAGCGCTTCGAAAGCGGATTCGTGGAGCCGGATGAGTTCGTGCGGGAGCTTTCCGCAATCATCGGCGCGGAGGTGGATTACGCCGGCTTCTGCCGGGCCTGGAGCAGCATCTTTCTCCCGGACCCGCTGGTTCCGGAGGCCATGCTGGAGGCGCTGCACCGCAACTACCGGCTGCTGCTGCTCTCCAACACCAACGCCATCCACTTCGCCATGCTGGTGGAGACCTACCCGCTGCTGCGGCATTTCGACGATTTCGTGCTGTCCTACAAGGTGAAGGCCATGAAGCCTGATCCGGCGATTTACCGGGAGGCGATCGCGCTGGCCGGCTGCCGCGCGGAGGAGTGTTTCTACACCGACGACGTGGCGGCCTACGTGGAAGCGGCGCGCTCAGAGGGCATGCAGGCGGCGCAGTTCCAGTCGCTCGAGCAACTGGAGTGCGAGATGCGCGCCCGCGGCATCCGCTGGACCTGATACCATACAGCCTTATGCGTGTAAATACCGTGAAACGCGCGCTGGCCGAGGGACAGGTGCAACTCGGCACCAGCTACTGGCAAATGCGCTCGCCCGAAGTCGCCCGGCTGCTGGCCAAGGCGGGCTTCCACTGGGCCTTCATCGACACCGAGCACGGCGGCTACGATATCGAGACCGTGCAGGACATCTGCGGGGCGGCGAACATCGCGGGGTTGTGCCCCATCGTGCGGGTCGCCGACATGCAATACCACCTGGTGGCGCGCGCGCTCGATTGCGGCGGGCAGGGCGTCATCTTCCCGCGCGTGGAATCGCCGGAGCTGCTCGAGAAGGCAGTCTCCTGGACCAAGTTCCCGCCCATGGGGGTGCGCGGCTACGGGCTTTCGCACCCGCAGCTCGATTACGAAGGCGTCAGCTTCAACCAGGTGATCGAGCACATGAATGCGAACGTCATGGTGGTGCTGCAAATCGAAACCAGGCGGGCGGTGGAGGCGCGGGACGAGTTGCTCTCGGTGCCCGGCATCGACGCGGTGATGATGGGCCCCGCGGACCTGTCCATCTCCCTGGGCGTACCGGGCGATTTCCAGAACCCGAAGATGGTGGAAGCGATGGAGGCGGTGCGGGATAGCTGCGTGCGGCACGGCGTGGCGCCGGGCACGCAGACGCGCATGCCCTCGCTGGCGCAGTTCTGGAAGCAGCGCGGCATGCGGTTCCTGGGCTGCGGCAACGAGCTGGCGATGATGTACGACCGCGCCTGTGAAATCGTGAAGACCATCAACGCGCAAGCCGCGGGGGCGTAGGGTGCGGCGCCGCGATCTGCTGGCGGCGCCTTTCGCCGCCTTTGCCGCCATGGCGGCGCCCGCACGCGGGCGCGCGAAGATCGCCGACATCCGCACCATGATCTTGCAGGGGCCGCGCACCTACACGCTGGTGAAGGTGATGAGCGACGCGGGCGTGTACGGCATCGGGGAGGGCTACGGCTCGCCGGGCGTGGGGGTGCGGGAAGGCGTGCTGGAGCTGCGGCCCTATTTCATCGGCAAGGATCCGCTGGAGATCGAGGCGCTCTACAACGGTCTGGGGCGGCACGTGGACGGCAGCGCCCACATGCTGCTGCGCGCGGTTTCCGCCATCGAAACGGCGCTGTGGGACCTGGCGGGCAAGCTGCTGGGCGTTCCCGTGTGCACGCTGCTGGGCGGCCGTTACCGCGACCGCATCCGGCTCTATCACGACGAAGGCCCGCGCAACATGCTCGATTCGGGCGCGTGCCGCGAGTGGGCGGACCGCGTCAAGGCCGACCCGGCCGGCTGGACGGCTTTCAAGTTCGGCTTTCCGCGCTCCAACCCGCGCATCGACCCGGCGCGCGACGGCGCCAACCGGCAGCTCACCTCGCGCGAGCTGCGCGAAATCCGGCTCGGTTACGAGAACTGCCGCAACGCGCTCGGCTGGGACCGCGACATCATCGTGCACTGCCACTGGGAGTACGACCTGCGCTCGGCGATCCAGCTCGCCGAAGCGGTGGAGCCGGTGAAGCCGCTATGGCTGGAAGATCCCATGCCGCCGGATTTCAGCGGCGCCTGGGTGCGGCTGGCCGAAGCTTCCCGGGTGCCGGTCGGCACGGGGGAAAACCTGGCGCGGCGGCACGGCTTCCGGGAATTCATCGAGAAGAAAGGCTGCGACATCGTCCAACTGGACGTGCGCAACACCGGAGGATTACTGGAGTCGAAGAAGATCGCCGACCTCGCCGACCTGCACCTGCTCCCCATGGCGGCGCATAACACCGGAAGCATCGTGTGCAACTACGCTACCGCTCATTGGGCGGCGGCGGTGCGGGATTTCCTGGCCGCGGAGACGCTGATCGGACGCCGCAACTGGATGGACGACGTGATTGTACACGAGGGCCCGGTGGTGCGCGACGGGCACCTGGAAGTGCCGCAAAAACCTGGGCTGGGCATCGAATTAAACCGCGACGTGGTAAAAGCCAATCTGGCCAGGGGAGAAAAGTACTGGGACTAGTAGGGTAGACAATCCGTAGTATTCCTCCTAAACTGACATCTCGACCAATGTCCTCCGCGGCAATGCGCCCCCTGGGGGCCGGGCGGAATCACCCGGCGGCGCCGTACGTGGCGCCGTTTCTGGTCTTCGTGCTGTTCCTCGCGGCACACCGATTTTTCCCCGGTTCGGAAGGCCTGCTTTACCTGGGACGCTTCATCGCGGTGGCGCTGTGCCTGGCGGTGGTCTCGCGGCGGGTCATCCCGGTGCGCACCTCGCATCCCTGGGCCTCGATCGCGCTGGGCATCGCGGTATTCGCCATATGGATTGGGCCGGACGCGCTCTGGCCGGGATACCGCGGCCACTGGCTGTTCTCGAACGCGGTGATGGGCGAGCCGGCCAGCACGATTCCGGCGGCGCTGAAATCCAACGCGGCGTTTGTCGCCATGCGCTCGGCGGGCAGCATCGTGCTGGTGCCGCTGCTCGAAGAGCTGTTCTGGCGCGGCTGGATGATGCGCTGGCTGATTCAACGCAACTTTCTGGGGGTGCCTTTCGGCAAGTACCACGGGGAGGCGTTCTGGGTGGTTGCCCTGCTATTCGCTTCCGAGCACGGCCCGTACTGGGAAGTTGGCCTGCTGGCGGGCATCGCTTACAACTGGTGGGCCGTGCGGACGCGCAACCTGGCCGATTGCATCCTGGCGCACGCGGTTACGAATGCGTGCCTCTCGGCGTACGTGATCGGGACGGGGAACTGGCAGTATTGGCTATAAGGGTATTGTTTCGGGGGCAGGCGGCACAGCCTGCCCCGCCTGAAAGTCTCCAGCGATCAGAACGCGGCTTTTAGCGACAACTGCCAGTTCCGGGCGTCTCCCGCGGTGCCCGTGATGGCGCCGAACGACGTATTGGCCGGGCTCATGTTGGGCGCGTTCAGGTTGGTGTGGTTCCACGAGTTGTAGGCGTCTGCGCGGAACTGTAACTTGAAGCTCTCCTTGAGGGGGAAACTCTTCACGATGGAGAAGTCCCAGGTTCTCTGGCCGTCGGCGCGAATGCCGCTGAAGCGCAGGGGAAACGCGCGGATATTGTTCCCGAGCTGCTCCCTGGAGTTACGGTTGAAACCGGCATCCACGTTGAACCAGCGGTCGACGCTGCGCTTATCCGACGGAAGGGCGATGTTCTTGATGTCGCCGTTGAAGATGACATTGCCGAAGTTCAGCGGCGCGCCGGACTGCCGCGTCACCACTGCGCCGAGCTGCCAACCGCCGATCACGCGGTCCACCACCGCGGGCAAGCCGGCGCCGAAGCGGCGGCCGCGGCCCACCGGGATCTCCCAGATGCCGCTGGCCGCCAGCCGGTGCGGGCGGTCGAGTGAGGCGATGGTTTCATACGGCATCGGGTCGGTGCTATTGAGAAACTCCGTCGCCTCCATCAGCTTGGAGAAGGTGTAGGCAAGCTGGAAGGTGAAGCCCTGCGAAAAACGCCGCTCCGAGCGGACTTGCAGCGAGTGGTACCAGGAATAGCCGATCGGCTCTTCCGCCGTGATGCTGCCGAACTCGGGGTACGGCTTCAGCAGGTTGGCGCGCGAGATGTTGGCGCCGTAGATGGGGTCGAGGCCGCGCAGCGGGCTGGGGAACTGCGCGCTCAGCCAGTCAATGGTGGGTTGATCGCGGTAGGGCTTGGTCGAGAGATACTGCGCGGGCGTGGAGTTCAGCTCGCGGTCCACCCCGACGCGGACGCCGCGGCTGGCCACGTAAGCGCCTTCCAGCAGCAACTGCGCCGGCAGCGTCTGCTGCACACCGAGGGACCAGCGCTGCGAGTAGGGCTGCTTCAGGCCGCGGTTGTAGAATTCCAGCGCCTGGCCGAGGTTGGTTTTCAACCCGCCGGCGGCGCCCGCCGGCGCGATGAGCCCGGCGGGGAACGGATTGGCCGTGGTCGCGCGGAAGCTCAGTCCGCTGTCGAGCGAGGCCTGAATCGGCGTCACCTGCGTAAACCCGGTCTGGATGGGCACGATCTTGGCGATGCCGATGGTGTCGTAGTAGATGCCGTAGCCGCCGCGCAGCACCGTGCTGGGCCTGAGCTGGTAGGCGAAGCCGATGCGGGGCATCAGGTTGTTCTTCTCGGGGGCATACGGGCTGCGGCTATTGGCGCTGACCCAGGTAAGTCCGCCGCGCACGCGGAAGTCGTTGGGTGAAAGCTCGGGAATGGGGCGCGCGGCGTAATTGGCGCGGGCGGCCGCTTCGATGGGGTTGGAGGCCGCGGCGTCGAAGCCCGCCACCAGACGATTGAAGCGCTCGGTGAAGCGCGACTCGATCTCGTAGCGAAGCCCGACGTTGAGGGTCAGCTTGCGCGTCACCCGCAGGTCGTCCTGGAAGTAGATGCCGATGTCCTTGTGCTGAAGCGCGGAGCTGGCGGTGATCTCCATGGTGCCGTCCGGCACGCCCAGCAGCATGGAGGCCAGGTCCTGGCCGATTTGCGCGGCGGTGGCGTTATCGAGCGGGCCGCGCGTGTACGTGGTGCCGAAGGTGAAGTCGGGCGCCACCGCGGCGGGCCGACGGTTGTTGAAGCTGCGGTAGACGCGGGCTTCGGCGCCGAAGCGGAAGTTGTGCCGCCCTTGCAGCTTGGTGAGGTTCGAGGCGAAGGAATGGATCAGGCTGGAGTTCACGCCGTCGCCCGGATTCTCCCACCAGGAGATTTGCGAGTACGCACCCGCACTGATGCGAGGCAGCGGAGCCTGGCTCTTATCCACCAGCGCCAGCAGTTGCGGCGAGAAGCCGAGGGAGGCGAGGTCGTAGCCGCGCGTGACGCGGTACTGCCACCATTTCGTGCTGGTGAGGCCGTAGCGCAGGTTGAGCACCAGGGTGGGGTTGACCACGATCACGTCGTCGAGCGCAATGCCGCGGTTGGGACGGTTCTGGTGGATGCCGTTGATCCAGTTCAGGAAGTCGTTGTTCTTTTTCTCTTTCCAGAAATCGTAATTAAGGCGCAGGAAGGCGCGGTGATTCTCGCTGAAAGCATGGTCCAGCCGCAGCAGGTGCGAGTAGATGCGTTGCAGCGCCTTGGGCGAGGAGAAGTAGTTGTTGCGGCCATCGGAGGTGCCGGCGCTGGTGGGCATGGGGTAGAGCTTCACCAGGTTGAGCCCCACCGCATCCAGGCGGCTGCGCGGAATGATGTTGCCGGCGAACGGCTGGCGCTGGAAGCGGCCGCCTGCGGCCGGCGTGGTGGTGGCGGGATCGTAAATCTGGTAGGCGGAACCCACGCGCAGCAGCGCGGAAAAATCGCCGTCCCGCTGGGCCGCGGTGGGCACCGTGCGGGTGAAGGTGGTGGGGACGCCGAACTGGTTCTTCTCGACCGAGTAGAACCAGAACGTCCGGTTCTTGCCGTCGTAAACTTTCGGCAGGATCACGGGGCCGCCGATGGAGCCGCCGTAGCGGTGGTCCTGGTAGACGGCGGGCCTGGTGCCGTTCTTGTTGTTGAAGAAATTGGGGGCGTCGAGCGAGCTGTGGCGCAGCCAGTAGTGGCCCTCGCCGTGGAACTCATTACTGCCGCTCGCGGTGCTGACGTTAAGCACCGCGCCCATGGTGTGGCCCACGCTCGCGTCGAAAGCCGAGGTCTGCATCTTGAACTCGCGCACGGCCGAGGAGGGCGGGCTGAAGGCCACGCGCGCGTAGCCGCGGCCGCGGTCGAACGCCATGTTGCTGATGCCGTCGATCTGGAACTCGTTGTTGTAGCTGCCGGAGCCGTCCGCCGCCACTTCGGAGGTGGCTTCCGGCGCCATGGCCTTGCGCAGCCGCATGTTGCCGGTGTTCACCACGCCGGGAGTGAGCAGCGCCAGTTCGAGCGGGTTGGCGCCGCGCTGCGGCAATTCCACGATGCGCCGCTGGTCCATCACCTGGCCGAGCGACGCGCTGGCGGTGTCGAGCAGCGGCGTCTCGGCCTGCACTTCCACGGTTTCGCTGACCGCGCCGATCTCCATGTGGATGGCGAGGTCCACGGTCTCACCCACGCGCACCTCGATGCCGTCGCGCGAGAACGATTTGAAGCCGGTCATCTCGGCCGTAATCCTGTACGTGCCGGGAATGAGGAACGGAATGCTGTAGTGGCCTGTCTGGTTCGTGACGGCGGAAGCCGCCACCCCGGTCTCCGAATTCACGGCGCGGATGCGGACGCCGGGAACCACGGCCTGCGAATTATCGAAAACCGTGCCGGAGATGTTGCCGCGGGGATCCTGCGCGGCAAGCGAACAGACAAGTAAGGCGGCAAACGCGCCGAGTGTGCGAATTCTCATGCGATCTTCCTGAACCAACCTCTTCTGTCCAGTCTACATCACCGGCCCGGTGCGCCACGGAACGAACTCAGAGTGTCCCAGCCGCTCCGCCGCGGTGCGTTCGCCCGAAGCGACGCGCAGCACGAGGTCGAAGATGGCGCGGCCTGTCTCGGTAACATCCCCCGAGCCGGCGTTGATATCCATGTTGTCGCGCAGGGCTTCAAACATGGCCGCGTTGCTGGCGATCTTGATGACCGGCACGGTGGGGAAGCCGATGGCGCTCCCGCGTCCCGTGGTGAAAGCCATCACGGTGCAGCCGCCCGCGGCCAGGCCCGCGAGCGACGGCGGATCGTAGCCGGGCGTGTTCATGAAGACGAGCCCGGGCGTGGCGATGCGTTCGGCGTAATCCACTGCGCCGGCGAGCATGGACGAGCCGCCCTTGGCCACCGCCCCGAGCGACTTCTCGATGATGTTCGTAAGCCCGCCGGCCTTGTTGCCCGGCGAGGGATTATCGTCGAAGCTCTCGCCGAAGCGGGCGAGGTACTCGCGGTACCACTGGATGTAGCCGAGCACCTTTTCGGCGGTTTCGCGATTGCGCGCGCGCCGCACCAGCAGGTGCTCGGCGCCCACGATCTCCGGCGTCTCGGCCAGCACCGGCGTGCCGCCCAGCGCGGCGAGCATATCCGAGCAGACGCCGAGCGCGGGATTGGCGGTGATGCCGGAGAAGGAATCCGACCCGCCGCAGTTCAAGCCCAGCACCAGCCGCGAGGCGGGGATCGGCACGCGCCGCTCCTCCTCCGCCGCGCGTTCGATGAAGCGGCGGATCTCGCCGCGCGCCGCCTCCGCCACGGCGCGCGTGCCGCCGCTCGATTGCAGCGTAAGCCGGGTGAGCCGCGGGCCGGCGGCGTATTGCGAAACCTGGTTGATCTCGCAGCCGAGCCCCACCAGCACCGCCGCGGATACGTTGGGGTGGTCGAGCACGCCCGCGATGGTGCGGCGCACCAGTTCCGAATCGGGACCGATGGCGTGCCCACAGCCGTCGCCGTGGGGGAACGCCACCACGCCGTCCACGTTCTCAGGCAGCGCCTCGCCTTCGTAGCCGCGCGCGATGAGCGTGGCGGCGTGCGCCGCGCAGTTGCTGGCCGCCACCACGGCGATGTAATTGCGCGTGCCGGCGCGCCCATCCTGGCGCGGGTAGCCCTGAAACACGGGTTCGGCCTGGCGCTCCGGCAGTGGCCGCTCGTTTTCGGGAAACTCGTAGTGGCCGCGCAATTCCTCGAAGGCGAGGTTGTGGGTGTGGACGTGGGCGCCGGGTTCGATCTCGTACGCGGCGCGCCCGATCGGCTCGCCGTAGCGCCGCACCAACTCGCCGGCCGCGATGTGCCGGAGCGCGATCTTGTGTCCGGGCGGGACGGGTTCCCGCAGGGTGACGCCGGCCGCCTGTGTGCCGGGCGGCAGCGCCTCGCGCGCGATGGCTACATCGTCGTCCGGATGGATGCGGATGACCATCTAGCGCAGAAGCACCGTTTCCGTGATCTGCTCGCCCAGGTGAACGTGCAGCTTGGAGCCGTGCGGGTGGACCCACAATCCCGTGCCGTCCTTGGGCACGGGAATGGCTTCCGGCCCGCTCACGACGACGAGGTTGGAGGTTTCGATCCCGTCCAGCAGCCTGCCCATGTGCAGGTGCGAGTGGCACTGCGTCCGGCTCTCGTCGCCGTTCATGGCGAGGCCCCATTTTTCACCGAACAGCGACCTGGCCTTCTCGATGGCCGCGGTCCAGAACGCCGCCCGCTGCGCCCTGCTCATGCCGCTCAGTGAAGCCACGCCGTCGGCGTGCAGGCGGGGCAGAGCCAGCCAGCGGTTGGGCTTGCGCGGGTTGATGTCCTTGAGGAAGAACACGTCGACGCCGGGCTGCTGGTTCTCCGCCTCGCGGCAGAGCCCGCATTCGCGGGCCTGCATGGTCTCCGGTTTGGCCGGATCGCAGGCGCAGTTGCGCACGTCCGCCGCGGCCGCCGCCGCGAAAAACAACGCCAGGATGATTACGCCCCGCATCGCCAACATTATAGCCGCCCGCTGGCGGTTGCTATACTGAAACCGTAATCCACTCGGCGTGCAAGACTACATCCGGATCCGCGGGGCGCGGCTCCACAACCTGAAGAACATCTCGCTGGATATCCCTCACAACCGGCTCACGGTGATTACGGGCGTCTCCGGTTCGGGCAAGTCGTCTCTGGCTTTCGACACCATTTACGCCGAGGGCCAGCGGCGTTACGTGGAATCGCTCTCAGCTTACGCGCGGCAGTTTCTGGAGCGCATGGAAAAGCCGGACGTGGAGGAGATTGAAGGCATCGCGCCCGCCGTCGCCATCCGCCAGAAGAACACCTCGCGGAATCCGCGCTCCACGGTGGCCACTTCCACCGAGTGCTACGACTTCCTGCGGCTGCTGTTCGCGCGCGTGGGCCGCACCTTCTGCCCGGGCTGCGGCCGGAGGGTGGAGCGGGACACGGTGGACCAGGTGGCCGCACGGCTGCTGGCGCTGGCCGCCGGCTCGCGCTGGTACGCGCTGTTTCCGGTGAGCCGTGAGGCGCGCCCGGACACCAAGGCGCTGCGCGATCACCTGTTCGAACTGCGCAAGCGCGGCTTCAACCGCCTGTTTCAGAACGGGCGCACGTTCGAGTTCTCCACGCCGGAATCGCTGCTGGATATCGATTTTTCCCAGCCCGTGTACGTGCTGGCGGACCGGCTGGCGATTTCCGCCGAAGGCGGCGCCGAGCTGCGGCAGCGGCTGGTGGATACCGTGGAAACCTGCTATCGCGAAGCCGGGGAGGCGATCTTCGAACCGGCTTCCGGCGGCGAGCGCCTGCGCTTCAGCGAGCGCTTCGCGTGCAAGCGCTGCGGTATCGAGTTCACCGATCCCGAGCCGCGCCTGTTCAGCTTCAACTCGCCCTTCGGCGCCTGCCCGCGCTGCCAGGGATTCGGCAACACCATCGACATCGACCCGGACCTGGTGATTCCAGACAGGACCCTCTCCGTCGAAGGCGGCGCGGTGGAGCCGTGGACCAAGCCGAAATACCGTAGCTGGCTGGGCAATTTCAAGAAGACCGCGCGCGCCCGCAAGGTGCGGCTGAACGTGCCGGTGTGCGAGCTGACGGCGGAGGAGCGCGAGGTGCTCGACCACTCCATCCGCAACTTCTTCGAGTACCTGGAGACGAAGAAGTACAAGTTGCACGTGCGGGTGTTCATGAGCCGCTACCGCGGCTACGCATTGTGCCCGGAGTGCCGCGGCGCGCGACTGCGCAAGGAGGCGCTCTGGGTGCGCGTGGGGGAAAAGAGCCTGGCCGAGGTCGTGCGCATGAATATCGCCGAGGCCTGCGCGTTCTTCAACTCGCTGGCTCTCACGCCGGAGGAATCCGCGGTGGCCGATAAGGTCCTGATCGAAATCCGGCAGCGGCTCAAGTTCCTCAACGACGTGGGGCTCGACTACCTGACGCTGGACCGGATCTCGGCCACGCTCTCCGGAGGCGAGGCGCAGCGCATCCAGCTCGCCACTTCGCTCGGCTCGCGGCTGGTGGGGGCGTGCTACGTGCTCGACGAGCCCTCCATCGGGCTGCATAGCCGCGACACGGGGCGGCTGATACGCATCTTGGAGGAACTGCGCGGCATTGGCAACACCATCCTGGTGGTGGAGCACGATCCGGAGATCATGCGCGCGGCCGACCACATCATCGACCTCGGCCCGGGGGCGGGCGAACGCGGCGGCAGCGTCATTTACGAGGGTCCCTATGCGGACCTGGTTTCGGGCGGCAACGGCTCGCTCACCGGCCAGTACCTGCGGGGGGAAAGGCGCGCCGCCCCGGTGCGCGCCAGACGCACGGTGAACGGAGGCTCGCTGCGGTTCTATGGCGCGCGCGAGCACAACCTGAAGAACATCGATGTCACGATCCCGCTGAACCGCATGGTGGTTATCACGGGGGTCTCCGGTTCCGGAAAATCCACGCTGGTGCACGACGTGATCTATCGCTCGATGCAGGCGCTGCACAAGGCCGCGGCGGGCTCGCCGGAAGAGGAGTACACCGAAGGCGAGGTTGCGGCGCGGCTGGCCTGCCGTAAGGTGGAGGGCGCGGAATGGATCGAGCAGACGGTGATGATCGACCAGTCGCCCATCGGCCGCACGCCGCGCTCCAACCCCGTCACTTACATCAAGGCGTTCGACATCATCCGCGGGCTGTTCGCCTCCACGCGCGAGGCCGGGCGGCGCGGCTACACCGCCGGGCACTTCTCCTTCAACATCCCGGGTGGGCGCTGCGAGACTTGCCAGGGAGACGGCACGGTCACGGTGGAGATGCAGTTCCTGGCCGACGTGGAACTGGTGTGCGAGGAGTGCAAGGGCACGCGCTACAAGAGCGGCATCCTGGAGATTCAGTACAACGGCAAGAACATTCACCAGGTGCTGCAAATGACGGTGCGGGAGGCGATCGCGTTCTTCTCCGCCGTGCCGCGGCTGGTGGACCGGCTGCGAGTGCTCGATGAAGTCGGCCTCGGGTACCTGCGGCTCGGGCAGTCCGCCACCACGCTCTCCGGCGGCGAAGCGCAGCGGGTGAAACTGGCCGGGCACCTGGCGCACTCCACCTGCGAGGGCACGCTCTACATTTTCGACGAGCCCACCACCGGGCTGCACTTCGACGATATCGCCAAGCTGCTCTCGGCTTTCGAGCGGCTGATCGAGAACGGCGGAAGCCTGCTGGTTATCGAGCACAACCTGGAGGTGATCCAGGCCGCCGACTGGATCATCGACCTGGGGCCCGAGGGCGGCGAGCGCGGCGGAGAGATCGTGGCCGCCGGACGCCCCGAGGACATCGCCGCCGCGGAAAAGTCCCACACCGGCCTGTTTCTCAGGCGAACGGTAAAATAGGAGCGTGGGCCCGGCGGCCATCCTTCTGCTTCTGTTGCAAGGGGCGGATTACTATGCCGAGGGCATGAAAGCGCTCGAAGCGCAGAAATACGCCGAAGCCGAGCAGTTGTTTGCCAAGGCGGCCGCGGCCGACCCGAAGGACTACGCCGCGCACTTCCACCTCGCGCTCTCGCTGACCATGCTGAAGCGCGATGCCGAAGCCATCGCGGAGTATCAAAAGGTCCTGGAAATGAAGCCCGCGCTGTACGAAGCCGAACTGAACCTCGGCATCCTGCTGATCAGGCAGAAACGCGCGGCGGAGGCCGTGCCGTACTTACAGCATGCCTCCGAGACCAAGCCGAAGGAGTACCGGCCGCGCTACTACTTCGGCGAAGCGCTGCTCGGCTCGGGCGACGCGCAGAGGGCCGCGGCCGAGTTTCAGGCGGCCCTCGAACTCGATCCCAGGCAGCCCGCCGCGGAACTCGGGCTGGCGCAGGCGCTGGCGCGCCGGAACCTGCTCGCGGAGGCCGCGCCGCATTTCCGCAAAGCCGCCGAACTCGACCCCGCCTACCGCGACGCGCTGCTGGAGCTCGGCGAGCTGTACGAGAAGAACAAGCAGATCCCCGAGGCGGTCGCCATCTATCAGCAGTTTCCCCAGAACGTGGCGGTGCAGGAAAGGCTCGGGCAGTTGATGCTGGATGCCAAGCGCTACTCCGAGGCCATCCCGCGGCTGGAAGAAGCGTTCAAGAAAGATCCGACGCCCGGCAACCGGGCGGCGCTGGCCGCCGCCTACCTGTTCGATAAGCAACTGGAGCGCGCGCTGCCGCTTTTGCAGCAGAGCGCGGCGGCCGAGCCCGCCAACTACGACGTGCGCATGATGTACGCCCGCGCGCTGCGCGACGCCAGGCAGTACCTGCCCGCCGCGGAACAATTCCACGCCGCCATCAAGCTGAAGCCCGATTCGCGCGAGGCCTGGAACAACCTCGCCGCCATGCTGTATCTCACCGAGCGCTATCCCCAGGTGCTGGCGGCGCTCGACCAGGCATTGAAGCTCGGCGAAGACACGCCGGCGAATCACTACCTGCGCGCCATCACTCTCGACAAGCTGCGGGCTTTCAAACCGGCGCTCGAAAGTTATCGCAAGTTCCTGGCGATGAGCCAGGGCAAGAACCCGGAAGAAGAGTTCAAAGCGCGCCAGAGAGTGCGCGTGCTGGAGAAGGAGTTGAGCAAACGGTGAATACCAGGTTCTTGGCCGTGCTGCTGCTGGCGTGCGTACCGGCGGCTGCCGATCTGGGCAAAGCCAACGCCGAGCCCAACCTGGAGAAGCGCTCCCAACTGGCGTTGGAGAACGCCGATGACGCCCTCAAGCGCGCCCGCGGCCTTTACGGAAAGGGCGACCTGAAACAGACCGCGGCGGCGGTGGAGGAAATCCGCGAATCGGTGGCGCTGGCCCAAACGTCTCTCCAGCAGACCGGCAAGGACCCGCGCAGGAGCCCCAAGTGGTTCAAGCGCGCCGAGCTGAAGACGCGCGACCTGATGAAGAAACTGGACGGCTTCAGCCGGGAAATGAGTTACGAGGATCGCGACATGCTCAAGCCCGCGATGGAAAAGACGCGCCAGGTGCACGAGGACCTGCTCACGGGCATCATGGAGGGCAAGAAGAAAAAATGATCAAGGCGGCGGTCTGTTTTTGCATGTTTGCCGCACCGCTGGCGGCGCAGCGCGACTTTCTCACCGCGGACGAAGCCGACCAGGTGCGCGAGGCGCAGGAGCCCAACGAGCGCCTGAAGCTTTACGCGAAGTTTGCCCGCGAGCGCATCGCCCTGGTGGAACAGTTGCTCTCGAAGGAGAAGACCGGCCGCTCCATCATGGTGCACGACACGCTGGAGGACTACTCCAACATCATCGATGCCATCGACGAAGTGATCGACGACAGCCTCAAGCGCAAACAGGACATCAAGGCGGGGATTTCGGCGGTGGCGGACATGGAACGGCAGGCGGCGCCGGTATTGCAGAAATGGGTCGACGCGCCGCCCAAGGATTACGGGCGCTATGAATTCGTGCTGAAGCAGGCGCTCGAGACCACCCAGGACAGCCTGGAGCTTGCGCAGCAGGACACCCGCGCGCGCACCGCCGGGGTGGAAGCCCGCGAGGCGCGGGAGAAGAAAGAGATCGAGTCCATGATGACTCCGGCGGACCTGGCGGCGAAACGCAAGCAGGAGGCCAAGGCCGCCGAGGAGCAGCGCAAGCAGAAGAAGGCCCCCACGCTGCGGCGCAAGGGGGAGCTACCCAAGGAGCCGTAGCGCGACGACGGTCTCCAGGTGGAACGTCTGCGGGAACAGGTCCACCAGGGCGAGGCGGTCGACGGCGTATCCCGCCTCCAGCAATCCGGCGAGATCGCGCGCGAGCGTCGAAGGGTCGCACGATACGATCGCCAGCCGCGGGGGCCGTAGTTCCGCGAGCCTGCGCACGACGCGTCTGCCGAGGCCAGCGCGCGGGGGATCGAGCAGCGCGAAATCCGGCGGGCGCTCGATAGTTTCCAGATAATCCGCCACGTCCCGCTGCACGGTTTCGACGGCCAGGCCGGCGCGTTCCGCGTTGAACGCCAGGTCGCGCGCCGCGGACCCGCCCGCCTCCACCGCCGTGACGTGCGCGAAGCGCCGCGCCAGCGGCAGCGCAAACAACCCGACGCCCGCGTAGAGGTCCAGCGCGCTTTCACCCCGCGCGCCGGCGAGGGCGGTCTCGACCAGCCGCTCCGGCAGGAAGCGGTTCACCTGAAAGAAGGCGTGGCGGTTCACACGGAAGGTGAATCCGCCGGCCGAGTATTCGAGTTCGCCCGGGACCAGCCCGCCGATGCGTTCGGCGCACCACTCGAAGAACCGCCGCGCCAGGGGCTGGCCGGTTTCGAGCACGTTCAACTGGACCTGCCGCTCGTCGGTGAATACCTCGAGCGCGCGCACGAAGCGCGGCCAGCGGCGGTCGCGCAGCATTTGGCGCAGCGTGGCGATGATCTCATTGAGCCGCGGCGAGCCGATGGGACACTGCTCGATGGGGCACAGGTTGTGCGAACGCATCTCGAGGTATCCGAGTTGCGTCCCGCGGATGTGGAACTGCGAGCGGTTGCGGTAATTCCACGGCTCGCCGGAAACCACCGCGATCTCGTCCGGCGCCTCGATGTGCCCGATGCGGCGGAGCTGATCGCGCAGGATCGCGGTTTTCGCCGCAAGCTGGAATTCGTACGGAGCGTGCTGGTAATGGCAGCCGCCGCAGCGGCCGAAATAGGGGCAGGCGGGGGCTACGCGTTCGGGCGCCGGCGTCACCACCTTCGCCAGCCGTGCGCGTACCAGGTTGGCCGATTCGCGCTCGGCCTCCGCCCGCACTTCCTCGCCCGGCAGCACGAAGGGGATCAACGCCACGCGGCCGTCCAGCCGAGCCAGACCTTCGCCGCCGTAGACCCACTTCTCCACCTTGACCTGGAAATCGCTTACGATGGAAATTAACCTCCTCTTCCCATGAAAGCACGAGTCTTTTCCGGCATGCAGCCCTCGGGCAACCTGCACATCGGCAACTACCTGGGAGCGCTCAAGAACTGGGTGAAGGTACAGGAAGATTACGAATGCATCTTCTGCATCGTGGACCTGCACGCCATCACCGTCTACCAGGATCCGGCGGAACTGCGCACCAAGATCGAGGAAATCGCCGCGCTTTACCTGGCCGCGGGCATCGATCCGGCGCGTTCCTCCATCATGGTGCAATCCGCCGTGCCCGCGCACGCGGAGCTTGCCTGGATGCTGACCTGCACCACGCCGGTGGGTTGGCTGGAGCGGATGACGCAGTACAAGGCCAAGGCCGCCAAGCAGGAATCGGTCGGCGACGGGCTGCTGCAATACCCGGTGCTGATGGCTGCGGACATCCTGCTGTACCAGGCCGCAATCGTTCCGGTGGGCGACGACCAGTCGCAGCACCTGGAGCTGACGCGCGATATCGCGCAGCGCTTCAACTCGCTGTACGGCGATACCTTCGTGGTCCCGGACACCAGGCTTCCCGCCTGCGGGGCGCGCATCATGGGCCTGGACGACCCCACGGTGAAGATGAGCAAGTCCGAGACCGGCGCCTACCACGCGGTGGCTCTGCTCGATCCGCCGGAAACCATCCGCAAGACGATCATGCGCGCCACCACGGATTCCCGGCCCGCCGTGGATTTCGACGACATGGGCGACGGCGTGCGCAACCTCCTCACCATCTTCCAGGCGTTCAGCGAATGGCCGGACGAGCGGTTGCGCGCGCACTTCACCGGCATGCGCTACGGCGAACTGAAGAAGCAGGTGGCGGAGATGGTGCTGGAGCACCTCGGACGCTTCCAGAAGCGCTACGCGGAAATCACGGCCGACCCCGCGTACGTGCGCCGCGTGCTGCGCGAGGGCGCGGAGCGCGTCGCTCCCATCGCCAACCAAACCGTGCGTGTGGTGAAGGAGCGCATGGGGCTGTACGTGTAGCGCCCCGATGCCGCTCGACCCGTACTGGCGCCTGATCCGCGGCAACCGCAACTTCCGGCGGCTGTGGTTCGCCCAGATCGTCAGCGAGCTGGGCGATTGGTTCTACTCGCTCTCCATCTACAACCTGCTGCTGGAGCTTACCGGCAGCGCCGCCGCCGTGGCGCTTGCGGTGGTGCTGCAAGTGCTGCCCCTGACCTTCGCGGGGCCCACGGCGGGAGTGGTGAACGACCGCGCCAGCCGCAAGCGGGTGATGATCGCCGCCGACCTCGCCCGCGCCGCGCTGGTCTTGTGCATGCTGCTGGTGCGCTCGCGCTCGACGCTCTGGCTGGTGTGGCCGCTGCTCACGCTCGAAAGCGTGATGGCGGCTTTCTTCGAGCCCGCGCGCAACGCCGCGGTGCCCAACATCACCGACGCGGACGGGCTGATGACGGCCAACACGCTCTCCTCGACTACCTGGTCCTTCAACCTTGCCGTGGGCGCCACGCTCGGCGGCGTGGTGGCTGCGCTGTTGGGCCGCGACGCGGTGTTCCTGATCAATGCGGGTTCGTTCGTGATCTCGGCCCTTTTCATCGCCGGCATGAGATTCGACGAGCCTCACTTGGAGGGCCTTCCGGCGCTTCGCGCGCGCGACCTGGCCGATTTCTCGCCCGTGGCGGACGGCGTCCGCTACATCGTGCGCGACCGGCGCATTCTGGCCACGGTCATGGTGAAGTTCGGCCTCGGGCTGCTGGGCTCGAACAACGTGCTGCTGCCGATCCTGGGCGAGAGGGTCTTCCCGGTGCAGGGCGGCGGCCTCGACCCGCGGCGCGGCGCCATGCTCGGCATGAGCCTGCTGATGGGCGCGCGCGGGGTGGGATCGCTGCTCGGCCCGTTTGCCGCCGCGGGCTGGTCGGGGCAGAGGGAGGACCGGCTGCGGCTGGGTATCCTGGCGGGCTTCCTGGCGGCGGCCCTCGGGTACGTGGCGCTGGGGTTCGCGGGTTCCACCTGGGCGGCCATGGCGCTGGTCATCATGGCGCATGCGGGGTCGTCGAGCGTGTGGGTGTTCTCCACAACGCTGCTGCAAATCTACACCGGCGACAAATTCCGCGGCCGCGTGTTCGCGGCCGACGTGGGGCTGTTGACTCTCACCCTGGCCATCAGCAGCTACGTGGCGGGGGCCGCGATCGATCTCGGGCTGCCGGTGCGGACGTTCGTGACGATCACGGGATTCGTGATGCTGGCGCCGGCGCTGGGGTGGGCAGCCACGTTGCGCGGGAAGTGGTTTCGCGACGCTTAGCCACCGCCGTCGAGCAGTGGTTCTAGACCGAAGTTCCACGACAGAAGGCCGAGTATCTGTTTGAAAGCGTGGGAGATCGAT
>JBHGBM010000087.1:0-23685 GCA_041946965.1 Bryobacteraceae bacterium | reverse complement strand
ATCGAACCTGCAACCTAGTGATTAAGAGTCACTTGCTCTGCCAATTGAGCTACGCGCCCACATGGTTGGCGGGACTTGGCCCGGAAGGCCAAATCGAATTATAGCATCCGGATTTTTGCCGCGCCATCACTGCTTTTCGAGCGCGCCGTCGGCGATTTGGGCGATGTCCAGCAGGCGCGGCGGCTCCCCGCCCATCGCGCCGAAGGCGTCGCGGAACATCGACTGGCAGAACGGGCAGGCGGTCCCCACCACGGCCGCTCCCGTCGCGGCGAGCTGTCCGGCCCTTTCCACGTTTACGCGCCGGCCCTTCTCTTCCCCGAGGAACATCAGTCCGCCGCCCGCCCCGCAGCAAAACGACCGCTGCCGCGTCCGCTCCGGTTCCACTACCTTCGCCGCGCGCGCCACCACCGCGCGGGGCGCTTCGTAGACGCCGCGGTAACGCCCCAGGTAGCACGGGTCGTGATAGGCGACTCGCGTTCCGTTCGCCGCCGGCGGGAGTCTCTCACCCAGCCGCGCGAGCAGCTCGCTGTGGTGCTCGATCCCGAAATCCGCTCCGAATTCGCGCCAGTCGCCGCCGATGGTCCGCACGCAGTGGGGGCAGATCGAGACCAGCTTGCGGGCGCCCGCTTCGCGCAATTGCCCGATCCCGTACTCCGCCAGTTGCTGGAACAGCAGGTCGTTGCCGAGCCGCCGCGCCGGGTCGCCCGTGCACTTCTCGCGCGCCGGCACGCCGAAGCTCACCCCGGCGCGCCCCAGGACCCGCGCCAGCGCCTGCACAATCTCGCGCCCGTTCGGGTCGTAGGAACCCATGCAGCCCAGCCACAGGCAATACTCCTGCGAGCCGTCGAACAGCGGCAGCGCGGCCTTCTCGATGAACCGTTGCCGCTCCACACCGGCGAAGCCGAGCGAGTTTCCATTGCGCTCGAGCGTGAGGAGCAGCCGGGTGCCGTGCTCGTCTTCCCATCGGCCCGTATTCACGGCGCCGCGCCGCAGCCCCACGATCACGGGCAGGTGCTGAATCCCCACCGGGCACTGGTACTCGCAGCTTCCGCAGGTGGTGCACTGAAACGCCGCCTCTTCGGAAATGTGCTCCGCGAGCAGCGGCTCTTCGCCCGCCGGACCCTCGCTGTTCAGGTAGCGCCGCAGCCCGAGGATGATTTCCTTGGGGTTCAGAACCTTGCCGGTGTTGTAGGCGGGGCAGTGCTCGGTGCAGCGGCCGCACTCCACGCAGGTGTAGGCCTGCAAGGCGTCGATGCGGGTGACGTCGCGCCCCGTATCCAGGCCGAAATCCTCGTCGCCCGCCAGCGGCGGAATCGCGCTGAAGCCGTGGCGCCGCAACAAGACCGTGATCGGGCTCAAGGCCAGGTGCAGGTGCTTGGTGCGCGGGATGAGCGGCAGAAACGCGGCCAGCGCGGCTGTGTGGACCCACCAGTTCACGCGCGCCGCCGCCGAGGCTTCCCCGATCGCCATCCCCGCCAGATAGGTGATCATCAGGACGAAGATTAGCCCGGCGATCACGCCCGATTCGGCTTTGATCGTGCCCAGCCACGGCGGCCGCACGAAGTAGCGCCTCACGAACAGGCCCGCGATGGAAACCGCCACCGCCGCCGCGAACGCCGCCACGAACCACGCGTAGGCGCGGCCGAAGCCGCTCCGCGTATCCAGCACCTCCGCGCCGAACCCCCGCGCGATGTGGTCCACCGTGATGAGCGCAAAAGCCAGGAAACCCCAGAACACGAAGGCGTGCGCCAGTCCGGGCAGGGGCCGCTCTCGGATGACTTTGCCCTGAAGCAGCACTTCCCAGGCGAACTGTTTCAGCCGCGGGGCCAGCGGGCGCAGCGCCCAGCCCGCCGTGACGCGGGCCCGCCGCAACACATCGAGCGTGGGCCGCAAGCGGATCCAGAACCACGTTGCCGACACCCCCAAGAGCGCCGCGAGAATGGACATTTCCAGGAGGGAGTGCTCCATCGCGCTGCTTCGACTGTATCACGGGCTAGAATAAACGAAGTTAGCGGAGGAGACGCATTGCGTATCGTGATATCCGGCGCCGCCGGCTTCATCGGCTCGCACCTGTGCGACCGGCTGATCGCCGAAGGTCACACCGTCGCCGCGGTGGACAACTTTCTAACCGGTTCGGAGCAGAACCTGGCCCACCTGGCGACGCACCAGCGCCTCGAATTCGCCCAGCACGACGTCGCCCTGGAGTTCACCCTGCCTGGCCCGGTTGACGCCGTGGTGAACCTGGCCTCTCCCGCCAGTCCCAAGGACTACATGGCGCACCCCATCGAGACGCTCGACGCCGGTTCCGCCGGCACGCGCAATCTGCTCGAGCTCGCGCGCCAGAAAGGCGCCCGCTTCCTGCAAGCTTCCACTTCGGAAATCTACGGCGACCCCGCGGTCCACCCGCAGCCGGAAAGCTACTGGGGCAACGTGAACCCGGTCGGGCCGCGCTCCTGCTACGACGAAAGCAAGCGCTTTGCCGAGGCGCTCACCATGGCGTACCACCGCAAGTACGGGGTGCGGACGACCATTGCGCGCATCTTCAACACCTACGGCCCGCGCATGAAGCCCGACGACGGCCGCGTGGTGCCCGCCTTCATCGGGCAGGCGCTCGCCGGGCGGCCCATCACGGTCTTCGGCGACGGCTCCCAGACCCGCTGCTTCTGTTACGTGTCGGACCTGGTGGACGGGCTCTGCCGCCTCATGCTGGCCGGCGAGCCGTACCCGGTGAACCTGGGCAACCCGGAGGAGCGCACCATACTCGAGTTCGCGCAACAGATCCGCCGCCTGACGGGTTCGCAATCCGAGATCGTCCACGCACCGCCGCTCGAGGACGACCCGAAACAGCGCCGGCCGGATATCTCGCGCGCGCGGCAGTTGCTGAACTGGACCCCCTCTGTGCCGCTCGAAGAAGGGCTCGGCCGGACCATCGAGTATTTCCGCCGGCTGAAATAAATTACACTGGAGGCAGATGGGCGAAATCTACCGCCGGGAGCGGCTCATCGAGCAGCGCGCCCGCTGGAAGCAGGAGGGCAAAGTCGTTGTGTTTACAAACGGTTGCTACGACCTGCTGCATCCCGGACACATACGGCTGCTGGAACAGGCGCGGTCGCTCGGCGACGTTCTCATCCTGGCGCTCAATTCCGATGCCTCCGTGCGGCGCCTGAAGGGTCCCAGCCGTCCGCTGATTTCCGAAGGAGAGCGCGCCGCAGTGTGCGCGGGCCTGGCCGCCGTGGACGCAGTCACCCTTTTTGACGAGGATACGCCCCGCGAGTTGATCGCGGCGGTGCTGCCGGATGTGCTGGTGAAGGGCGCCGACTGGGCGCACTGGATCGCCGGACGCGAGGAGGTCGAAGCGGCAGGCGGCCGCGTGATGGCTTTGGCCCTGGAACCAGGTTATTCTACTACAGGAATAATAGAAAATCTTCTGGCACGCAAGTGATTCATCCCGCGGTACGCGATCTGTTCCAGAACCTGGGACGCCACCCGGCGTTCCAGGAGTTGGTGCGGCGTATTCCCGCCGGTGAGACCCTCTCCCTCGTCGGCCTGACCACCACCGCCAAAGCCCTCTACACGGTTCTGCTGCACCAACTCACGGAACGATCTATTATTTTAGTAGTAGAAGGCGCGAAACAATCGGAAGAAATCTTCGAGGCGGTAGAGACGTTCCACGATCTGCTCATAGCCGGACGCGGCGCCGGACCGCAACTGCTTCCCGCCGTGGACGTGCTGCCGCTCCAGCGCATGTCGCCTCACGCCGAAGTGGCCGAGGAGCGGGCGGTGGGGTTGTGGCGGCTGGCCACCACGCGCGTGCCGGTCACGGTGGCGCCGGTGGCGAGCGCGCTGATGCGCCTCGAGCCGCCGGACTACTACAGGCAACTGGGGTTGACGCTGCGGGTGGGCGACGAGGTGCCGCTGGAGGAGCTGGTCGCGCACCTGGAAAGCATCGGCTACCAGCGCCGGGAGCCGGTGGAGATGGTGGGCGAGTACTCCGTGCGCGGCGGCATTCTGGATGTCTATTCGCCGCAATCGGCCAAGCCGGCGCGCATCGACCTGTTCGGCGACCAGGTGGAATCCATACGCCGGTTCGACGTCGAGACCCAACGTTCCACGGCGAAGACCGAAGAGTGCGTGCTGCTGCCGCTCACCGAGTGGCAGCGCTCCCGGCCGATGCTGGAAAAGCTCACCGAGTTACTACGGGAATCGGGAATGCCCGCCAGGGAGTTGCCCGCTCCCGGTGAGCCCTTCGCCGGCTGGGAGCTGCTCACGGCCCTGGTCAAACGCCCCGGCACCAGCCTCTTCGATCTGCCCGAAGCGCCGCTGCTGGTGTGGGACGAGCCGGAGCGTACCAAAGCTGCCGCGGAACGTTTCTGGAAGCGCCTGGACCAGATCGAAGCCCCCGGTTCTTACGACAGTAGTAAAATCTATTTTACCTGGGACGAATTGCGCGACTCCGCAAGCGGCGCGCAGGTCAGTCTGAGGGAACTGGATATCTCCGCGGAGCCGGGATTCCACGTCTCCACGCGGCCCTCCATGGCATTTCACGGCAACATGCAGGTGGCCATCGCGGAGGCGCGCACCCTGGTGGAATCGGGCAGCCGGGTGGCGTTCTTCGCCCCCACCGTCGGCGACGTGGAACGGGTAGCGGACATCCTGGACGAGTACGGGGTTCCCTATCAGCTTGGGTTGGACCGGTCGGGATCGGACTACCTGGCCGAGCGCGCCTACATGGCGGGCGCGGTTGCCAGCATCTACCTGATCCGTGGCCGCATTGCGCACGGCAGCGTCTTCCGTGATTCCAGTCTTGTAGTATTCGGCTCGGAGGATCTGTTCGAGACCCCCGAACTGGTCGCCCGAACGCCCTCTACGAAAAAGGCACAGGCGGCCTTCTCGGCCGACCTGATCGACCTGAAGCCGGGGGACTACGTGGTGCATGCCGACCACGGCGTGGCGCGGTTTCTGGGGCTGCGGGAGATCGAGCACGGCGACTCGCGCGGCGACTACATGACGCTCGAGTACGCCGGCGAATCCAAGCTCTACGTGCCGTTGGCCCGCATGGACCTGGTGCAGCGTTTCCGCGGCTCCGGCGAATCGCAACCCACCCTCGACCGCATCGGCGGCGCCACCTGGAGCCGCACCAAGACGCGCGTGAAGGCCCGCATGCGGGACATGGCGGACGAACTCTTGAAACTCTATGCCGCCCGCAAGACGGCCGAGGGCTTCTCCTTTTCCAGCGACAGCAACTGGCAGCGGGAATTCGAGGACGCCTTCGAGTTCAGCGAGACGCGCGACCAGCTTTCCGCGGTTGCCGACATCAAGCGCGACATGGAAACCCCGCAGCCCATGGACCGGCTGCTGTGCGGCGACGTGGGCTTCGGCAAGACCGAAGTGGTGATGCGCGCCGCTTTCAAGGCGCTGGGCGATGGCAAACAGGTGGCGGTTCTGGCGCCCACAACTGTACTGACCTTCCAGCATTTCGAGACCTTCAAACGCCGCTTCCAGCCCTTCCCTGTGCGCATCGAAATGTTCAGCCGGTTCCGGGCTCCCAAGGAGCTGAAAGCGGCCCTCGCCGACCTGGCCGAGGGCAAGGTGGATATCGCCATAGGGACCCACCGTTTGCTCTCGGCGGATGTGGAGTTCCGCGACCTGGGGCTGTTGATCGTCGATGAAGAACAGCGCTTCGGCGTCAAGCACAAGGAGCGCCTCAAGCAGATCAAGAAGTCAGTGGATGTGGTGAGCATGAGCGCCACTCCCATTCCGCGAACACTACATATGTCGCTATTGGGGTTGCGCGACATGTCCGTGATTGAAACGCCGCCCAAGGACCGGCTCTCCATTCAGACCGTGGTGGCGCCGTTCCATCCCGACCTTGTGCGCTCGGCCATCGAACTGGAGATCGGGCGTGGCGGGCAGGTCTACTATCTTCACAACCGGGTCGATTCCATCTGGACGCGTGCCGCCGCTGTCCAGGAACTTGTCCCCCAGGCGCGCATAGGGGTCGGTCATGGCCAGATGGCCGAGGCGGAACTGGAGCGCACCATGCTCAAGTTCATGCGCCACGAGTTCGATGTGCTGGTATCAACCACAATTGTAGAAAACGGTCTGGACATCCCGCTGGCGAACACCCTCATCGTGGAAAACGCCGAGCGCTACGGGCTCTCAGAGCTCTATCAACTTCGTGGCCGGGTGGGGCGCTCGAACCGCCGCGCTTACGCTTACCTGCTGGTGCCGCAGGAAACGGAACTGTCCGAGCTGGCGCGGAAGCGGCTGGCGGCGCTCAAGGAATTCAGCGACCTGGGAGCGGGTTTCAAAATCGCGGCCCTCGACCTGGAGCTGCGCGGCGCGGGCAACCTGCTGGGAGGCGAGCAGCACGGTCACATCAACGCGGTGGGATTCGACATGTATGTCAGGCTGCTGGAGGAGACCGTGCGGGAGCTGAAAGGCGAGGAAGTGCCGCCGGAAATTCACTCCACCCTCAACTTGGGGCTCGACATACGCATCCCGGTCGATTACATCGCCGACGAAAATCAGCGGCTGCGCGCGTACCGCCAGATCGCCAGCGCGGGTGACGCCGCGGCGCGCGAGAAGACCGAGCAGGAACTGGCCGACCGCTACGGCCCGGTGCCGGAGGCCGTGCGCAACCTGCTGGAGTACTCCGCGCTGAAATCCACCGCGGAGAAGCTGGGCATCGAGGTGATCGACCGCCGCCATTCGCTGCTGAGCGTGAAGTTCCACCAGGAGGCGCGCATCGATCCGGTGCGCCTGATGGACCTGGTGAGCGGGACGCAGGGCGCGCAATTCACGCCCGCGGGGGTGCTTATCCTGCCGCTCGACGGAGCCACGGGGGCCGGCGCGGTGCTCGGTTTCGTGCGCGAGAAGCTGGAGCGGCTGGCGGGGCGGTAGCTACCGGTTTCGCCGCGCCTCCATCAGGTAATACAGGCAGGGCAGGGCCAGCAGGCTGAGAAAGAGCGTCGAAACCAGGCCTCCCAGCACCACCGTCGCAAGCGGCCTTTGGATATCCGATCCGATGCCGGTGGCGAAGGCGGCGGGCACCATGCCGAACGTCGCCACCAGGATCAGGATGAGCCGGGGGCGCAATTGCGCGCAGGCCCCCGCCAACACTGCCGCGCGGAGCGGCCGGCCGGCGTCAAACCGCTGCCGGTTGATTTCCGCCACGTAGAGCACACCGCTCATCACCGCGACGCCGAACAGCGAGACGAAACCCACCGCGGCCGAGACGCTGAAGGGGATATCCCTCAGGTAGAGGGCCGCCACCCCGCCGACAATCGAAAAAGGCACATTCAGCAGCACCAGGCCGGCGTTCGGCACCGAATTGAACGCCCAGTAGAGCAGCAGGAAGATGATGAAGATGGTGAGGGGCAGGACCCAGGCCAGCCGGCGGCGGGCGCGGTCCAGGTTTTCGAATTCTCCGCCCCACTCCACGCGGTAGCCGGGCGGCACGGCGATCTGGCCCCCGATGCGGCGCTGCGCCTCGGCCACGAAGCCGCCCTGGTCGCGCCCGCGGATATTGGTGCGCACGTTAATCTGGCGGCGATTGTTCCGGCGCGTGATGATGGTGGAGCCCGCCGCGATCCTGATATCGGCCAGGCGGGCCAGCGGCACGCGGCTGCCGTCGGGCGCCGGCACCATGATATTGCCGATCTCCCCGGCGCTGCCGCGGGCTTCGGGCACGTAGCGCACGGTGATGTCGAAACGGCGTTCGCCTTCGAAGATCTGGCTGACGGGGCGGCCGCCCACGGCCAGCTCGATCACCTCCTGCACGTCGCCCACGTTGAGGCCGTGGCGCGCGACCTCGTCGCGGCGAATGCCGATGTGCAACTGGGGCTGATCGGCTTCCTGTTCGATGGCGGTATCGGCCGCGCCGGGGATTTCGCGCAAGATCGCCAGCGCCCGGCCGGCAAGCGTGCGCAGCACGCCCAGGTCGGGCCCGCTGAAGATCACCGCCAGGTCTGCCGAGGAGCCGGTGACGGCTTCGGTCACCATGTCCATCATGGGCTGGGTGAAGCTGAAGGTCACCCCGGGCACCTGGGCGCGGAAGCGCGCGGCGAGCTCGTTTACCAGGTCGGGCTTACGCTTGCCGGCGGGCCACTCCGCATACGGTTTGAGGGCCAGGAGCAGCTCGTTCTTGTTGGGTCCGAAGGGCTCCGTGTTGGACTCCTGCCGTCCCGTCTGGGAGGCGGCCAGCGTCACCTCGGGAGATTCCAGAGCCAGCGCGCGGACCTGCGCGGCGACCTCCGCGGATTTCTCCAGCGAGACGCCCGGCGGCAGGATGGCCCGCACCCAGATCACGCCCTCATCCAGCTTGGGCAGAAACTCGGTCCCGAGCCGCGTGGCGAGGAAGCCCGCCGCGGCGAACAGCGCCACGGTCACCGCAATTACGGCCCCCAGGCGGTTGAGCAGCACCCCCAGAAAAGCCTCATAGCGCCGCGTCAGCCACGGGATCAGCGGGTTGTGCCACGTGCGGCAGCCGTGGCGGAACAGCAGGCTCGCAAGCACGGGCGCCAGCGTGATGGTGAACAGGAGCGAGCCGGCGAGGGCGGCGCAAACGGTGAAGGCCATGGGGGCGAACAGCCGGCGCTCCACGCGCTCCAGGGCGAAGAGCGGGATGTAGGCCGCCACCAGGATCAGCAGCGAAAAAACGATGGCGCGCTCCACCAGCAGGACGGACTTGCGGATCTCCGCGGTGTTGGCGGCTTCTCCGGCCGGGGAAGGTGCGGCCGACAGACGGCGGACAATGAACTCCACCATGACCAGCGTGCCGTCCACGACAATTCCGAAATCGAGGGCGCCCAGGCTGAGCAGGCTGGCGGGGATGCCGTACAGGTACATGCACAGGAAGGCGAACAGCAGCGAGAGCGGCACGGTGATCGCGGTAAGGATGGCCGCCTGAAAGCTGCCCAGCAGAAACAGCAGCGCCAGGAACACGATGGTGAAGCCTTCCAGCAGCGTGCGCGAGACCGTGCGCAGGGTGCCGGCCACCAGTTCCGTGCGGTCGTAGACCGGTTCGATGCGGACGCCCGCGGGCAGCCCGCCGTGGTTCAGCTCCTCCACGGCCTCGCGCACGGCTTTCAGGACTTCGCTCGGGTTCTCGTCGCGGCGCATGGCCACCACGCCTTCCACGCCGCCGGTTTCCGCGTTCAAGCCGAAGATGCCGGTTTGCGGCGCCGCGCCCATGCGCACCCGGCCCACGTCGCGCACGAACACGGGCGTGCCCCGAACCGAGGCCACCACCACGTTCTCGATGTCGGCGGCCGAGCGCAGCAGCCCCACGCCGCGCACCACCAGGTCCTGCTGCCCGCTGCGGAGCAGCGATCCGCCCGAGTTCCTGTTGTTGGCGCCCACCGCGTCCGCGATGGCGCGAATGGAGAGCTTGTACTTGTAGAGCGCCAGCGGATCGGCTTCGATCTGGTACTGTTTCACCAGACCGCCGAAGGCGAACGCGTCGCCCACGCCGGGCGCCTGGAGAAGGCGCGGCGCGATCACCCAATCCTGCAATTCCCGGAGCTCGATGGGGCTGTAGCCGGCCCCGACTACCTGGTAGCGGTACAATTCGCCCGCCGGCGTCGTCGGAGGGGCGAGCGTGGCCTCCACTCCTTCGGGCAGGGGGGCATCGCGCAGCCGTTCGATGACCATCTGCCGGGCCAGGTTCTCCGCGGTGCCGTATTCGAAAGTCAGGTCCACAACCGACAGCCCGAAGATGGTGCGCGACCGCCGCGCCGTCACGCGCGGCACGTTGTTCAGAGAGCGCTCGATAGGCAGCGTGATCTGCTGTTCCACCTCTTCCGGGGCGTGGCCGGGATACAGGGCAATGACCACCACCTGCACGTCGGAGATGTCCGTGTAGGCTTCGATCTTCAGGCGGGTAAAGGCCCAATAGCCCAGGGCGGCCACGGCGAGGCCCATCAGCAGCGTGACCAGCCGCTTGCGCAGCGCGAACTCCAGGAGTCTTTCAGCCACGTCAGCGGCCCCCCAGCAGGATGGCGCCGTCCACCACCACCCGCGCGCCGGCGTTTAAGCCCGAGAGGATGGGCACCATGCCGCCCCGCGATTCCCCGGTGACCACGGCCACGGGCGCGAACCGGCCAGGGGCGCGCTCCACGAAAACGGTGGGGCTGCCGCCGGTCTGCAACACGGCGTTGGCCGGGACGGCGGGCGCCTGGCGCGTGCCGTGGGAGTGGCGGATCCGTCCGAACATCTCCGGACGAAAACGCCCGGCGCGGTTATCCAGCTCGGCATGCACCTTCACCGCGCGGGTTTGGGGATCGACGGTGTCGGCGATACGGCGCACGCGCCCGTGGAACACCTCCCCGGGATAGGCGGCCAGGTCGATCCGGATGTGCTCGCCGGGAGTGATCAGGCGGATGTAGTTCTCGGGCACTTCGGAGGCGATCCACACGGTGCTCAGGTCGGCGACGGTCATCAGCGGGGCGTTGGCGTCGTTGCGGTACTCGCCGGGAGCCACGGCGATCTCCAGCACCTTGCCCGAAATCGGAGCGCGCACGGCGACTTCGCGGGTGGGAGTTTCAGGGTTCAGGCCCAGGCCCTCAATGCGGAAGCGCGCGCTTTGGAGCCCGGCTTCGGCCTGTTCGAGGGCCGCCTGGGACTGCGCGACCTCGTTCTCCGCGGCCACCACGTCCTTCAGGGCGCCGGCGCGGTGCTCATGGAGGTCGCGCACGCGGGCCAGGTCCTTTTCCGCCTTCGCCAGCGCGCTGCGGGCCTGGCGAAACTCGGCCTGCGCCTGCGTTTGAGCGGCGTAGGCGGCGCCGGCCTCGGCGCTTTCAAGCACCGCGAGAACCTGCCCCTCGCTCACGGCGTCGCCGAGCCCGGCGAGCACCTGCCGCACGTGCCCGGCAATGGGCGCCAGCACGCGCGAGACGCGGTTCGGGTTCACTTCCACGCGGCCGGGGGCCACCACTTCCTCGGCGGCGTATTCCACCATCACGGCCGGCTCGGTGTGGATGCGTTTGAGCTGGGGCGAGTCCGCCCCCAGCACGATTTCGCCGCCCGGGGCGGGCGCCGGTTCGGCGGAAGGCGCGGCGGCATTGGTCCTCGCCGCGCGGCAGCCGCCCAGCAGCAGGGCGGCGCAAGACAGGGCAAGCAGAGACTTCTTCATGGGTTTGTCCTTCCTGCGATGGAGTCCACAAGGTACAGGCTGCGGGCATATTCGGCGCGGGCCTCGTTGTAGGCCTGCATGGTTTCGTTAAACGCGCGCTGGGCATCCAGCATTTCCAGCAGCGTGGCCTCCTGGCGGCGATAGGAGAACTGGGTAATCTCGCGCACGTCGCGCGCCTGCTGGAGCATGCGGCTCTCGATGGAATCGAGCAGGTCGCGGGCGGTGGCCAGTTGCCGCCACGCCGTCTCGGCTTCCCCGGCGATGGCGGCCTGAAGCGCCCGCACCCGCAACTCGGCCTGGCGCTCCTCGACGGCGGCGCGCGCGATTTCACCCTGGTTGCGATCGAACAGCGGCAGCGCGATGCCGATTTCGAAACTCAGCGAGTTGGCCTTGGCGTTCACCTGCTGGCGGATGTAGTCCGCGCCAAGGGTCAGATCCGGCTTCGAGCGCGCCACCTGTAAACGCTTCTCGGCGGCGGCGCGGGCGACATCGCGGCGCAGCGCGTTGAGGTCCGGCCGCTGCCCGGAGGCGAGCCGCTGGATCTCCTCGAGGGTGGGGATGACGCGGTCGCGGCGCAGTTCCCCGGCTACGTCGAACGTCGCCGAGGGTTTCGCGCGGCCCATCACGGTTTGCAGCCGGGCGAGCGAGGTGCGCACCTTCATCTCGGCCACCCGCAGGGCGTTTTCCGACTGCAAGGCCGCCAGGCGCGAGCGGATCAGTTCCAGTTCGGCGATCTCGCCGGCCTTGACGCGGGCGGCGTTCACGTCGACGATTTTGGCGGCCGAGTCGAAATTTTCCCGGGCCAGTGCCACAGTGCTCTTGGCCAGCAGGACATCGACGAAGGCGTTTTGCACTTCGAGCGTGAGCGTCCGCACGGCATCCTGGAAACGCAGCTCCGCCACCGAGCGCGCGGCTTGCGCTTCTTCCGTGCGCGCGCGGCGCTTGCCGCCCCGCTCGACGGTGAATTCCGAGCTCACGGTGAGCTCCGAGGGGCCGCCGCCGTTCACGTCGTTGAACCTGGTGCCCAGCAGGTCCAGATGATTGCCGCCGGCGGTGAACACGGGGTTCGGGCGCAGGCGCGCGGTGACGATGCGTGCCTCCGCCACGGCGATATTGGCCCGCTCGGCGAGCAGGCCCACGTTCTTCTCCACCGCCTCGGCGACGGCCTGCTCCACCGTTAGGGTTTCGGCGCGGATCGCGCCGGCAAACAGGACGAGGACGCCCAACCACAGCCGCATAGATTCCTTCCGAACACTTGATCGTTATTTCGTTTCAGGCGGAGCGAGGGACTACGCGGGAGGAGCGCGGCCGAAGGAGGGGAGCAGGGCCGAAGCCAGCAGCCGGGCAGGGACTTCCTCCGGAGTGCGCCACAACAGGAGCGCCGGCCGCGCCAATATCGGCTGGGCGCAGGACTCGACGGCGCCTCCGTGCTCCAGGTTGGAGAAGCTGCACGCCTTGTACGGCGTGTGGATGTGCCATGGACTGTAAAGATACAGGCTGAGTACAAGCAGCACAAAGCCGAGGATCAGACAGCCAAAGACACTTCTGCGCCCCATTGACGGCATGACTTCTTGAAACGTGCAGGATAACACAGCCCGGCGGCGGCGCCGTGGGCGCCGCCGCCGGGTCGGCCGACTAGACCACTTTCACGAAAATGATGACGAGCGTGTAGAGCGCCAGGGACTCGATGAGCACGAGGCCCAGCAGCAGGGCGAAACGGATCGCCGCCGCGGCGCCCGGATTGCGCGCCATGCCTTCGGCCGCGGCCGCCACGGCCTTGGCCTGCGCCATGCCGCATACCGCGGAGGCGATGGCCATCGAGAAACCCGAGGTGATCGCCACCCAGTTCACTCCGCCGGCGGGAGTCTGGGCGAAAATCGGACTGGCGAACACGAACAGCACGAGCGCCAGCAACATCAGCTTTGTCTTCATACTTCTCTCCTTCCAGGATCGCCCGCAGTGGGTGGTTCCCGTCATCCTCTTGCAGCCGGGCTCACGCTGCCGGGCGGCATTAAGCCGGTATTAGTGCTCGTGCGCCACCGCTCCGGCGACGTACATCATCGTCAGCAGCGTGAAGATATAGGCCTGCAAGAACGATACGAAGACGTGCAGACCCATGAACAGCGCCGGCACCAGGAAATAAGTCAGGCTGAGAAACACCAGCGTCACCTGCTCGCCCGCGTACATGTTGGCGAACAGACGGATGGTGAGCGAGAGCGGCCGCGCCGAATGGCTGATGAGCTCGATGGGCACCATCAGCGGGGCCAGCAGCGGCATGGGTCCGGCAAAGTGTTTCAGGTAGCTGAAAACGCCCTGCTCCCGCAGTCCCACGAAATTGTAGTAAGCGAAGGTGGCCAGCGCGCAGCCCAGCGGCACCTGCGGCACCATGGTGGGCGACTCGAAGCCGGGCACGATGCCCAGCAGGTTGGCCGTGAGGATGAAAATGAAAAGCGTGAAGAAGTACCCGAGGTAATGTCTGGCGCCGTGCCCGATCTGGTCCTCGGATTCGCCGCGCAGGAAGCCGTGCACCGCTTCCAGGATGTGCTGGAGCTTGCCCGGGCGGTCCATGGAAAGGCGCGGGCGCAGCAGCGCGAACAACACCATGATGAGCAGCGCCACCACCAGTTGCATGGTGATGAAATTCGCCCAGGGCCGCGTTTCGGCGTGCTTGCCCACGGCGGTGAGGACGGCGTTGCCCAAGTCTGCGAGGTGATCGTTAAAAATCCGGGTGATCCACAGTTCCGTTTCGTGCATGCAGCAACTCGAACACAATCTCGGCCAGCACCGCGGCTACGGCCACAAAGATGCCCGCGAACAGCGCCGGCAGACTCATCGCCAAAAACCTCAATATAGCATAAACCCCTAATGCCAGAATCAGATAGCGCAGGCCGAACAGGACCGCCACACGCGCCCGGGAGCGGCTGGGACCTCCTCCGAGCGAGTCCACCAGCCGTTTCATCCAGCGGTAATTGAGCCAGGAGATGGCGGCGCCCAGGGCGAACCCGCCGGCCGCCGGCCATCCGCGCCAGAGGAACGCGACGGCGGCGCCCGCCACAGCGAAGGCGGTGATCCACCGCTCGATGCGGCGCGTGGCGCGGTCGAAGAACTCAGGATCCGTCATCGTCGCGTGTGTCCCGCATCAGTTGCCGGATCAGTTGCACGAAGCCCGAGGCGATCCCCAGGATCAGAAACGGGATGTACAGAAAGTGCGTGCCGAAGAGTTTGTCCAGCAGGTAGCCGATCAGGTAACCGACGAAGGTCGCGGTGGGAAGCAGGAAGGCCAGCGAGGTGTACTCGCCCACCATGACCATGAAGGGCTTCTTGGGCATGCGCCACCTTCACTGTAGCGCGTTGACAACCTGGCCGCGGGCGTGATGAAGTGGCGCCGTGATCCCCTTGTTGCTGCTTGCGGCGCTGCCCGCCTTTCCGGGCGCGGAGGGTTTCGGGGCCCTGACCCCGGGGGGGGGCGCGGAGGCCAGGTGCTGCCGGTGACCAACCTGAACGACTCCGGCCCCGGCAGCCTGCGCGCGGCGTGCCTGGCCAGGGGGCCGCGGACCGTAGTGTTCCGGGTGAGCGGCGCCATCGCGCTGAGATCCGACCTGAACGTGCGGGAACCGTATCTCACGATCGCCGGCCAGACCGCGCCGGGCGGGGGCATCTGCCTGCGCGATTACCCGCTGAACATCGTCACGCACGACGTGATCGTGCGTTTTCTGCGCAGCCGGCTGGGCGACGAATCCCGGACCGAGGCCGATTCCATCTGGATCGGCGACGGCGCGCGGAACGTGATCCTGGACCACTGCTCCGCAAGCTGGTCGGTGGACGAGGCGCTTTCGCCCAGCGGGGACATCCGCGACGTCACCGTGCAGTGGTGCTTCATCGGCGAGAGCCTGTGGCACAGCGGGCACGCAAAAGGGGCGCACGGGTACGGGTCGCTGGCGCGCGCCACCGGCGGGGTCTCGCTGCACCACAATCTCTGGATCCACAACAGCGGCCGCAACCCGCGGCTGGGCGACAACTACGGCGAGCCGCCCTGGCCCACCTTCGACCTCCGCAACAACGTGATGTACAACTGGGGCAGTTACTGCACCGGCATGGTGGACGGCAACATCCGGGTGAATTACGTCGCCAACTACCTGAAGCCCGGCCCGGACAGCCGCGCCAGCCGGGCGCCCATCGCGATCAGCGCCGAGAACCCCGGTGTGACCGAGTTTTACCTGGACGGCAACATAATGGAGCAGCGCGCGGACCTCACCGCCGACAACCGCCGCATGACGGACCGGCCGGTGCGGATTTCCGAGGCGCCGTTCGAGGGTGCGCCGGTGGAAACCGAACACCCCACCGAAGCCTTCCGGCGGGTGGCGGCGCAGGCGGGAGCCAGCGTTCCCTACCGCGACCCGGTGGATGCGCGGCTGGCGGCGCACCTGCTCGAGGGCGGCGGGCGGCTGATCGATTCGCAGAACGAGGTGGGCGGCTGGCCGGATTACGTCTCCACGCCCGCGCCCCAGGACGGCGATGGCGACGGCATGCCGGACTGGTGGGAATCCGCCATGGGGCTCGACCCGGGCGACGCCTCCGACGGCGCGGCCGCGGCATCGGGCGGATACACCAACCTCGAGCGCTACCTGGCGGAGCTGGCCAAACGCTGGTACGCCCCGCCGCCGCTGTTTCTGCCGGGACCTGCCGGGACGTTCGACGAGACCGCCGTGAAAGACCCGAGCATCGTGTACGCCGGCGGCAAGTGGCGGCTGTTCTACACCGCGCGCGGGCAGGGCGAGTACACGCTGGGTTATGCCGCCGCCGCCAACCTCGAGGAGCTGCGGGATGCGCGGCGGTTCCAGTTGAAATTCACAGGCTACGCCGCCGCGCCCCAGGTGTTCTACTTCGAGCCGCAAAAGAAGTGGTACCTCATCTTCCAGACACGCGACTCCAACTACCAGCCGGTCTATTCCACGACCCAGAACATGGACGCGCCGGAATCCTGGAGCGCGCCGCGCCCGCTCGTCGCCAAACAGGATAGCGGCAAGTGGATCGATTTCTGGGTGATCTGCGACGAGACGCGCGCCTACCTGTTCTACACCCGCAACCAGCGCGATCTGTACGTCACTGCCACGGCCCTGGGCGATTTCCCCGCCGGCTGGGGCGCGGCGCGGCTGGTGTGGAGCGGGTTGCACGAAGCGGTCCACGTCTACAAGGTGGAAGGCGAACCGCGCTACGTGCTGCTGGGGGAGAACAACGTGGAAGGCGTGCGTTCGTTCTCGCTACTCACGGCGCCGCGCCTGGAGGGCGATTGGAAGCTGGAAGAAAGCGAGTTCGCCTTCGCCGGGCAGTTGCAGTTCGCCGGGGAACGCTGGACCGGGGACGTTTCCCACGGCGAGCTGCTGCGGAGCGGGTATGACCAGAAGCTCGAAGTGAAGCCGGGGCGGATGCGGTTTCTGATCCAGGGAGCGGCGCCCGGCGCGCCGAAGGAAGACTACCCGTCGATCCCGTGGCGGCTGGGCATCCTTACCGGTCCGTAGATCGGTTCCTATCCCATGCGCGGCGCGCCGGGTCTTCGATCCACTTCAGCAGGGCCCGCTGGTTCAGGCGCAACTGGATCAGCGAAGTCTCGCGGCGCTCGGCGGCGGCGATCAGCAGACGAAGATCCTTGCCCATTTGCACATAGATGGCGGTGCGCTCGCCATTGCGGCGGGAATGCACCCGCACCATGGGACGCCAGGCAGGATCCAGGCGGCTTTCCAGGCGCGAGGTGAAGTCGCCGCCCGGGCTGAAATCCTCGAACACCGCCAGCCGCAGGTCGCGGGTTCCCGCCGGGCGGGCGACCTTGACGAAGAAGTTGACCACGCCGAAGAACGGGATGCGGGTGCGGCTGACGCCGTAATCGGATTCCACGCCGCGCACCAGGGCATCGAACTGGCGGTCGCCTGCCGGCAGCATGCCGGCGGCGAGCGCGAGAGCCGCCGCCAGCCGCATCATTTCGTGGTCTCCTTGCGGATCTGCCCTTCCAGTTTGGGAATGCCGAACTGGCCGCTGAGCGCCGTCAACTGGGCGGGGTCGATGGGGCCGTCGATGTAGACTACCGCGAGCTCCTTGGGTTCGGCGGCGATCACCACCAGCCCGATAATCTGGTTAACGTTCATTCTCAGGAACACGTCGGCGTTCTCGCCCTTGGCGCTGCGGATGCCCACGATACGGGACCACTCGGGCGCGCGCAGTTGCGACCGCAGCGATTCCAGGTCGGCCTGCGTGTACTGGCCCGGGGAACTGAACTCGAAGGCGCGCACGAAGACGCCCTTCAAACCCTGGATCAGCTTCTTCACCTGCGCCTCATCGGCACGCTTCTCGGACAATACCTTTCCGGCCAGTTGCAGCATGGCGCCGTCAAGAGTCACCTCGACGGTTTCCGACGCCTTGGCCGCCAGTTTTTCGATATTGAGCGGAATTTTGAACTCCTGGCCCGCCGCCACGATCGCCAGGAGAGCGATTGCCGTCAGATTCATATTCGGTTCACCTTGACCTGCACTTCATGGAGCTTTTGGCCTGCGATGCGTAATGCCGTCATCAGTTGTTCTTTTGCCTTTTCGCCCCGGGCCTGCTCCAGGCGCGCGTTCTGAAACTGAATGCCGGCCAACAGCATCAGGCAAAACGCCGCGGCGAACGCCCATGCCATGACGGGCTTTTGAAACCACGCCATCCATCGCGGCCCCGCTTCCCGCTCGCGCACCTGGGCCATCACCCGGGCGGCGAAGCCCTCGGGCGGCTCCTTCCGGCCGAGCGCGTTCTTAAGTTCCTGATCCAGGTTCATATCGCCACACCTATCGTCCGGCAGGCCTTCTCGCGCAGCATCGCCAGCGCACGCTGGAGCTGGCTTTTCACGGTGCCCACCGGGATTTCCAAAATCCGGGCGATCTCCTCCAGCCCCAGTTCCTCCTGATACCGGAGCACCACCACCATGCGGGCCTTCTCGGGGAGCGAGGCCACAAGCTGCCGCAGCCGCTCGCCCAGAAACGGATCGCCAGGGTCGGCCGGAGTCGAGAGTTCCGGCACGTCATCCAGGCTCACCTGCGGCCGCACGCGCCGCCTGCGCCCGTAGTCGATGGCGCGGTTGGCGGCGGCCCGGCGCAGCCAGTAGGTGACGTGCTGCCGTGATTCGAGCCCGTCCAAGTGCTTATAAAGACTAAGAAAAACGTCCTGGGCGACTTCCTCCGCCACGCTCCGGTCGCGCAGATAGTGCCAGGCGATGCTGAAAACCATGGCCTGGTGTTCCGTGAGCAGTTCGGTGAAATCGGCGGCTGTCATCGCCTCTCACCAAGCGTATACGCGCGGGGAGGCAAGGGGGAGGCAAAAAGTTACTTGCCCCTGGAGGCCAGCATCTTGCGGTAGGCGTCCATCAACTTCCGGCGGGCGTCTTCTTCAATCGGGCCAGGCAATTCGGTGGGTTCGTATCCCCGGCACAGGTCGATGGTCTTGCGGAGACTCTCGGCGAATTCGATGCAGGGCGGGCAGCCGGCGAGGTGTTCTCTGATTTCCTCGCAGGTTTCGGGCGGAAGCTCCAGGTCGAGGTAATCGGAGAGCAGTGCGAAAACCTCTTTGCAGCTTCCGGATTGATGGTCGTGGTGCGTGCTCATCTCAGTTCACCGTGACGGCTTTCAGGTACGCATCCAGCTTCTGCCGCACCGCGAGCCGCGCGCGGTGCAGGCGGGTCTTGACCGTGTCGGGGGTGATGTCCAGAACCTGCGCGGTCTCTTCGGTCGAAAGCTCCTCCACGTCGCGCAGCAGCATGACCGAGCGGTAAGTATCGGGCAGGTCGCCTATGGCCCGCTCGAGCACGCGGCGCAGTTCGCCGCGCAGGAGTTCGCGGTCCGGCAGGCCGGACCAGTCGGCGATTTCGAGCTTGACGGCGTCGCCATCCTGCTGAAGCGTAGGCATCAGTTCGTCGAGCGAGATTTCCTGCTTGGGTGCGAACACGCTCTTGCGGCGCTTCATGAGGCAGGCGTTCTTGGCGATACGGAAAACCCAGGGGCGGACGCGCTCCGGCTCGCGCAACTGGTTGAAGTTCTCGAACACCTTGAGAAGGGTCTCCTGGGCGACCTCCTCGGCGTCCTCCCGTTGGCCGCACATCAGCCAACTGTACTGGAAGATCTTGGACCGGAAATGTTCCACAAAACGCTCGAAGGCCTCGGGCTCGCCGGCCACCAACTGCCGGGCCAGCTCCACTTCTGTATCGCGCTCCACAGTTCGTCCTCGCTCCAATTGTAGCGAAGACCCATAATATGCCTAAGCTCGCACGGCGGTCTGTACGACGGTCTCGATCGCCGGAGCCTGCAACAGCGTATTGTGTACCAGACAGCTCTTCACCGCTCGCAGCACGCCCTCGCGGTGCCGCTCCTCGATTTCCGGCACGTTGACCTCGATGCGGAAGTTCGTCATGCGGGCGGGCTTAAGTTCCTTGTCCGCCGTAACCCGCACCCCGACGCCTTCGAGCGGCAGGTTTCGGCTTTTCAGGTAGTAAACTGCGTAATATCCCGCGCAGGTCGCCAGCGAAGCCAGCAGAAACTCGGGGGGCGACATGCCGGCATCGGCGCCGCCGTTATCGGGCGGCTGGTCGCAAACCACGCGATGGCCGCGGGCGGCGACTTCGAACTTCACGTCTCCAAGGTGTTGAACGGTGATCTCCATCTATCGATTCCCACTTTCCCGGATGCAGACCCGCCGCCGGGGTGACACGTGTCACGCCGCCGCCGCGGCTGCATCCTCTGAGCTTGAAAGCAAATGAGACGGCAAACTCTACTCTTCGCTCTGGTGGCCGCGCCGCTCGCGGCGCAGTCCCCGCTTTCCCTCCGCGACGCCGTGCGCACGGCGCTGGAACACAATAAAGCGCTGGAAGCCTCGGCGGCGAACGTAAAAGCCGCCCGGACGCGCATCACGCAGGCCGGAAGCAACTGGCTCCCCAAGCTGAACTATAGCGAAAATGCGCTGCGCAGCGATAATCCCGTGATGGTCTTCAGCACCCTGCTGACGCAGCGGCGCTTCGGCGCGGAGAATTTCGCCATCGGCCCGCTGAACCATCCCGACGCGGTCAACAACTTCCAGTCGCAGTTGACCGTGGACCAGGTGATCTACGATGCCGGCCAGATCCGCAACGGCGTGAAGTCGGCGGAGCTGATGCACGACCTCTCCGGCGAGGAGAACCGGCGCGCGGAGATGGACGTGCTTTCCGGAGTAGTACGCGCGTATCTCGGCGCCGTGCTGGCCTCGGAAAGCCTGGCCGCCGCGCGGGAAGCGGTGCGTTCGGCCGAAGCCGACCTGCGGCGGGCGGAGACCGTGCGTGCCGCGGGTATGTCGACCGACGTGGACGTGCTCTCGATCCGCGTACACCTGGCCGCCGTGCGGGAGCAGGAGATCAAGCGGCAGGCGGACCTGGCGGTGGTGCGGGCGGCGCTGAACGACGTTCTGGGTCTGCCGCTCGAAACCGAGCACCGGCTCACCACCCCGCTGAGCGCGGCGGACGTGCCGGAGCGCGAGCTGGCCGAGTACGAGAAGCTCGCCAGCGAAAACCGCCCCGAAACCCGCGAATCGCGCATCGCCATGAACCTGGCGCGCGTGCAATCGGACCTGGCACGCTCCTCGCTGCTGCCGCAGGTGGGGGTGAGGGCCGGGGCGGAGATCGACCGCCGCCGTTTCTTCACCGGGGCGGCCGCCAACTGGACCGCGGCGGTATCGCTCAAGTGGAACCTGTTCAACGGCTTCGGCGACAAGGCGCGGATCGAAGAGGCGAAATTCGGCCTCGAGCGCGCCAAGGCCGAACAGGGCCGCGCGGATTCCGCCGTGCGGCTGGGCGTGCGCCGCGCCTGGGCGGACCTGCGCGCCGCCACCGAGCGCATCGAGGTCGCCAAGGCTTCCATGGCGGAGTCGCAGGAGAGCCTGCGCATCACCCAGAACCGCTATGCGGCCGGGCTGGCCACCGTCACCGACCTGCTGCGCAACGAAACCGCGGCGCTCGACAGCCGCACCCGTTACCTGGTGGCGCTGCACGATCAGCGTGTGGCCGCCACGATGCTGCAACTTTCCGCCGGCGTCCTGACACCGGATTCCGAAATTCTGAATCGATAGGACTGATCCCATGAAACAAGCGACACTTGCCACGCTGGTTCCCGCGCTCCTGCTGATGGCCGCCTGCGGCGGAGAGAAAACCCCCAAGAAGGCCGAGGCGGCGGCGGCTCCTCCGGTCACGGTGCGGGTGGCGACCGCCGCGCCCGCGGTCTGGAGCAACAACTACGAAGCCAGTGGCACCGTCAGAGCGCGCACCACCGCCGTGATTTCCGCCAAGGTGATGGGCTACGTGCGCGAGATGCGGGTTTCGGTAGGCGACCGCGTCCGCGAGGGCCAGGTGCTGGCTACCATCGACGCGCGCGACCTGGAAGCCGAATACCGCCGCGCCGAGGCCGGCCAGCAGGAAGCCCGCGCCGCCATTCCGGAGGCCGATAACGCCGTTGCCGCGGCCAAGGCCAACATGGAACTCGCCGCAGTCACCTTCCGCCGCATGGACGACCTGTTCAAGAAGAAATCCGTCTCCAACCAGGAGTACGACGAGGCTTCCACGCGCCTGAAAGCCGCGCGCGCCAACTATGAGATGGCCGTGGCCAAGCGCTCGCAGGTGGATGCGCGGATCGCGCAGGCCGAGCAGGCGCGCGCCGCGGCCGGGGTGATGCGCAGCTACGCGACCATTGCCGCGCCCTTCGCCGGCGTGGTTACGGCGAAGCAAGCCGAAGCCGGCAGCATGGCGGCTCCCGGCGCGCCGCTGCTCACGCTGGAGCGCGAGGGAACCTTCCGGCTGGAGGCGCAGGTGGAGGAATCGCGCCTGCCCTACATCAAGCTGGGTCAGACCGCCGTGGTGAGGATCGAGGCGCTCGACCGGGCGCTGAATGCGCGGGTGAGCGAGATTGTTCCGGCGGTCGATCCGGGCTCGCGCGCCTACACCGTGAAGCTCGACCTGCCGCCCGTGCCGCAGATTCGCACGGGCGTGTTCGGACGCGCCGTGTTCCCCATGGGCACGCGCAGCGTGATCGCGGTGCCCGAGGGCGCCATCCAGTCCCGCGGGCAACTCCAATCGGTGATGGTGGTTGACAACGGAGTGGCGCGCACGCGGCTGGTCACGCTGGGGCAGAAATCCGGCGGTCAGGTGGAGGTGCTCTCCGGGCTCGAGGGCGGCGAGAAAATCGTCTTCCCCTTGCCGTTGACCCTTACCGATGGAGCGCGTGTGGAGGTCCGGCCGTGAGCGCGGAACGCTTCGGTCCGGCGGGCAAGTTCGCCGGCGCCTGGATCAACTCCAAGCTGACGCCGCTGGCGATCCTGTTCGCGCTCGCCATCGGCGCCTTCTCCGTCATCAAGCTGCCGCGCGAGGAGGAGCCGCAGATCATCGTCCCCATGATCGATGTCTTCGTGCAGATGCCCGGAGCGTCGGCCAGGGAAGTGGAGCAGCGCGTCACCGGCCCGATGGAGAAACTGCTGTGGGAGATCCCCGGCGTGGAGTACATCTACTCGACCTCCAGCCCGGGGATGTCCATGGCCATCGTGCGGTTCTACGTGGGGCAGGACGAGGAAAAGGCCATCGTCCGCCTGAACCAGAAACTCTACGCGAACCTGGATCTTATGCCGCCGGGAGTGGCGGGTCCGCTGGTGAAGCCGCGCTCCATCGACGACGTGCCCATTCTGGCTTTCACCCTGACGAGCAAGCGCTACGGCGATTACCAGTTGCGGCAGGTGGCGGCGCAGGTGCAGGACGCCATCAAGCAGGTGCCTGACGTTTCCGAGGTGAAGCTCATCGGCGGGCAGCGCCGGCAGGTCACGGTGACGCTCGATGACGGCAGGCTCGCGGCGTACGGGCTGACGCCCATGCAGGTAATGGGCGCGCTGGGCCTCTCCAACCGGCGCCTGCCCGCGGGGCGATTCTCGAGCGGCAACCGGGAGTTTCTGGTGGAAACCGGCGAATTCCTGCGGCATGCCGACGATGTGCGCAACGTGGTGGTGGGGGTGGCGAACAACCGGCCCATCATGGTGCGCAACGTGGCGGAGGTCAGCGACGGCGGCGAGGAGCCGCGCGAGTACGTGCGCTACTCCTCCGGCGGGAGCTTCGATCCGGCGGTAACCATTTCGGTCGCCAAACGCAAGGGCACCAACGCCGTGACGGTCTCCAGGAATGTGGAACGGCGCATCGAGCCGCTCAAGGGCGCCGTCATCCCCGCCGACGTGAAGGTGGAGATCACACGCCATTACGGCGATACCGCGGAGGAGAAGTCGAACGAGCTGTTATGGCACATGCTGATCGCGGTGATCTCGGTCAGCATCCTGGTCGGGATCACGCTCGGAGTGCGGGAGTCGCTGATCGTGTTCCTGGCCATCCCGGTGACGCTGGCGCTCACCCTGGCGGTGTTCTACCTGTACGGCTACACGCTGAACCGCATCACGCTGTTCGCGCTGATTTTCTCGATTGGCATCCTGGTGGACGACGCCATCGTGGTGGTGGAGAACATCGTGCGCCACTGGCGCAT
>JBHGBM010000086.1:0-24205 GCA_041946965.1 Bryobacteraceae bacterium | reverse complement strand
AGCTCCTCTACGATTCCGGTGAACATAGGTAGCCTTCCACGGCGAACTCGTCCGGCGGGATCTGGTGCAGGCGCACGCCGCGCACCCGTATGGCGTCTGCGCGCCGCCGCCGGCCGATGCCGCCCGCCATGGGCAGCGCCTGCATGCCGCCCAGGATCTTCGGCCCGTAGTAAAGGAACACCTTGTCGGCCACGCCCGCTTCAAGCGCGCTCCAGTTCACCTTGCTGCCCGCCTCGATCATCAGCGAAAGATAGCGCTCGCGGCCGAGCCAGGCGACCACCGCGCGCAGATCCGCGCGGCCGCCGGGACCGTCGAAGATCAACACGCGCACACCGCGTTGTTCCAGTGCCTTGCGCCGCAGCGGAGACGCCGCGGAGGTTCCCACCGCGACCACGTCGCCCCGCGCGCTGCATACCATCTTCGAATCGGGCGGCAGGCGCAGTTGCGAATCGAGCACGATGCGCAGCAGCGGACGGCTGCGCGGCAGGCCGGTGCGGTCGGTGAGCAGGCAATCGTCGGAGAGCACCGTGCCGATGCCGGTCAGGATGGCGTCGGATTCGTGCCGCAACTCCTGCACGTGCGCCCGCGCCCGCTCGCTGGTGATCCAGCCTTCGTTGTCGTCGGGCGCGGCGATCTTGCCGTCCAGGGTGACGGCGGATTTCAATGTGACCAGCGGCCGGCCCGTGCGCATGAAGTGCACGAACCCCTCGTTGAGCCGCCCGGCTTCGTCCGCGAACTCGCCGGCGATCTCGACTTCCACGCCCGCCTCGCGCAGCCTGCGGAACCCGGCTCCCGCCACTCGCGGGTTGGGGTCCTCGATGGCCGCCACCACGCGGGTCACGCCGGCGCGGATCAGGGCTTCGGCGCAAGGCCCCGTGCGTCCCTGGTGGCTGCACGGCTCCAGGTTGATATAGAGCGTGGCGCCGCGCGCCCGCTCTCCGGCTTCCTCGATGGCCAGCACCTCGGCGTGCTTCACGCCCGCCCAGGTATGAAAGCCGCGGCCCACCACTTCGCCCTCGCGCTCGAGCACCGCGCCCACCATGGGATTCGGGCTCGCCTGCCCGCGGCCCTGCCGCGCCAGCTCCAGCGCTTCCCGCAGACGTTCGGGATTCATTGGGCAAACAGCGATTCGATGAAGCGCTCCGCGTCGAACGGGAGCAGGTCATCGATCTTCTCGCCCACCCCGACGAAGCGGATGGGCAGCCCGAGTTCACGCGCGATGGCCACCACGATGCCTCCCTTGGCGGTGCCGTCGAGCTTGGTCAGCACGATGCCGGTGACGCCCGAGGTTTCGGTGAACTTGCGGGCCTGCTCCAGCCCGTTCTGGCCGGTGGTGGCGTCCAGCACCAGCAGCACTTCGTGCGGCGCGCCGGGAATCACGCGCGAGGCGGTGCGGCGCATCTTCTCCAGCTCCGCCATGAGGTTGGTCTTGGTTTGCAGGCGCCCCGCGGTATCCACGATGACGTAGTCGCTCTTGCGGGCGCGCGCGGCTTGCAGCGCGTCGAACAGCACCGCGCTCGGGTCCGCGCCGGGCTTCTGCCGGATGACGGCCGTGCCGGTGCGCTCGCCCCAGATCTCAAGCTGCTCGATGGCCGCGGCGCGGAAGGTGTCCGCCGCGCACAGCAGCACGCTGCGGCCGTCGTCCTTGAAATGCTGCGCCAACTTGCCGATGGTGGTGGTCTTGCCGGAACCGTTCACGCCCACCGTCAGGATGACCGCCGGGGGCTCCTCCACCTGCGCGATGGGGCGCGCGGTGGACTCCAGTATCTCCAGCAGGTGCTCGCGGATCAGGCCGCGCAGCTCGGCGGCATCGCCCACCATCTTCCGGCCGACGCGCTCCCGGATGCGTTCCAGGATCTCCTCGGTGGTTTTCACCCCGATATCCGCGCCGATGAGCGTGTACTCGAGCTCATCCAGCAAGCCGGCGTCGATTTCTTTCCGGCCCTGCAAGGCGTCTTCCAGGCGCGACACCAGGCCCGCGCGGGTCTTCTGCACGCCGGATTTCAGCTTTTCGAGCAGGGTTGGCTCCTGCGCAACGGAGCCAAACAGAGTTTGGATCATTTTCGATTCATTTTAACAACCTGGCAGCCGCAGCCGATGTATACTGGCGCTGCGGAGGAAAAACGATGCGGAAATCCCAAATTACGGTCGTCTGCGCGGCAGTCCTGGCGCTTCTGCTCGGCGCCGCCTGCACCGCCAAGAAGGCGGAGATCGAGCCGTCAGAACTGGCGCTGTTCGCGCCGCTGCCGGATACGATTCCCGCAAAAGCCGGCGGGCCGGTCCCGGAGCGGGTCGCGCTTGGGCGCATGCTTTATTACGAGCCGAGGCTTTCGAAGAACCAGAAGATCTCTTGCAACACCTGCCACGACCTGAACAACTTCGGCGTGGACGGGCACCCCACCTCCGACGGCCACAAGGGTCAGAAGGGGGACCGCAACTCGCCCACGGTGTACAACGCCGCAGCGCAGTTCGTGCAGTTCTGGGATGGGCGCTCGCCGGATGTGGAAGACCAGGCCAAGGGGCCCGTCGTGAACCCCGTGGAAATGGCCATGGGATCGGAGAAGGACGTGGTGAGCGTGCTCAAATCCATGCCCGAGTACGTGGCGGCGTTCAAGAAGGCCTATCCGGAAGCGAAAGATCCCGTGACCTTCGCCAATATGGCGGACGCCATCGGCACGTTCGAGCGCGGGCTGATCACGCCCTCGCGCTGGGACAAGTTCCTGAAGGGCGATCGCGCGGCGCTGACGGAGGAGGAGAAGGCCGGCTTCAAGGCGTTCAACGCGCAGGGCTGCCAGGCCTGTCACGCGGGTGCGCTGCTGGGCGGCAACCTCTACCAGAGAATTGGCGCGATGAAGCGATACCCCGACGAGTCCGATCCCGGGCGCTATAAAGTGACCAAGGTCGAGTCCGACCGCTTCGTGTTCAAGGTTCCCACGCTGCGCAACATCGAGAAGACCGGCCCATACTTCCACAACGGCAAGGTGGAGACGCTCGAAGATGCCATCGTCAGGATGAGCGAGTACCAGCTTGGGAAGCAACCGGACTCGGCGGACGTGAAGTCGATTGCCGCGTTTCTAAGGGCGCTTACCGGCGAGGTCCCGGCCGAGTACATCAAGCAGCCCACGCTGCCGCAAAGCACTCCGAAGACGCCGAAGCCCTCGGAGGCGGATTAGGCCCATGCGGAAACTGTATATCGCGCTTGGGGTAGCGGCAATCCTTGTGGGAGGCGCGCAACTGGTGCGGCCATCGCTCTCCAATCCGGCGGCGGATCCCGGCGCGTCTTTCCTCGCGGTGGCGCGTTCGCCCAAGGCGGCGGAAATATTGAACCGCTCCTGTGGGGATTGCCACAGCCATCAGACCGTGTGGCCGTGGTACAGCCAGGTGGCGCCGGCCTCGTGGCTGCTGGCCAGCGACGTGAATGAGGGCCGCGCACGGCTGAATCTATCGGAGTGGAACCGCTACAGCGCGGAGATGTCCGCCATCCGCATGAAACAGATCTGCGCAGAGGTGAGCCGCGGCGAAATGCCGCCCTGGTATTACGCGGCCATGCACCCGGCGGCGAAGCTCAGCCAGGCGGATAAGGCCGTGCTGTGCGCTCCGCCGCCGGCACCGTGAGCGCCTACTTGCGCCCCCGGCGATTGCCCGCACCCGTGCCGCCGCCGGTGCCCGGCTGGTGAATCGGACCGGAGCCGTCCTGCGGCCCGATCTTCTTGCCGCCGCGCTTGCCGGCTTTCTGCCCCTGGCCCTGCTGGGTCTGATTGCAGATGACGGGATCGACGGCGAACGTAGTGCCGGTCATGACGAGCATGGCGGCGATTGCGAGTAAGGTCTTTTTCATCGGAGTGTTCTCCCTTCGGCCTCATGCAAGGCACGGCCCGTGCCACGCGGAAACCGTTTGAAATCAACACGCCGCTGCCGGGGCCGGCGCAAATGCCGCGTGGCCCTGCGCAGCGCTTGCGCAATCGTATAGAATGCCCATTCGAGTGGCACGAATCCTGATCGCAGACGACCAGCCCGACGTGCTCGAGGCCCTCCGCTTCCTCGTCAAGGGGGAGGGATACCAGGCCGAGCTTGTCTCTTCGCCCGCCGCCGCGCTCGCGGCTGTGGAGGCGCGCGACTTCGACGTGGTCCTGATGGACCTGAACTACACGCGCGATACGACCTCCGGCCAGGAGGGGCTCGACCTGCTGACGCGTCTGGCAACGATGGACCCCGCGCTGCCGGTGGTCGTGATGACCGCGTGGGGCAGCGTGGAACTGGCCGTGGAAGCCATGCGGCGCGGCGCGCGCGACTTCATCCAGAAGCCGTGGGACAACGCCCGCGCCATCGCCATCCTGAAGACCCAGATCGAGCTGCGGCAGGCCCTGCGCAAGGGGCAACTGCTGGAAGAGGAGAACCGCGCGCTGCGTTCGGAGATGTTCCCGGACCTGATCGCCGAATCGCAGGCGATGCGCCCCGTGCTGGAGGCCATCGCGCGCGTGGGTCCGTCGGACGCCAACGTGCTCATCACCGGAGAGAACGGAACGGGCAAGGGAGTCGTCGCACGCACCATCCACTCCGTCTCGCTGCGCGCGCCGCGCCCGCTGCTCACGGTAAACGCCGGCGGCCTGTCGGAAGGCGTTTTCGAGAGTGAGTTGTTCGGCCATGTGAGGGGCGCTTTCACCGACGCCAAGACGGACCGCGTGGGCCGCTTCGAGATGGCCGACGGCGGCACGCTGTTCCTGGACGAGATCGCCAACATTTCGGCGGGGATGCAGGCCAAGCTGCTGCGGGTGATCGAGACCGGCGAGTTCGAGCGTGTGGGTTCCTCCCGCACCCGGCGCGTGGACGTGCGGGTGCTTTCGGCCACCAACGCCGACCTCAACGCCGAGGTGGAGGGCGGCCGCTTTCGCCAGGACCTGCTCTTCCGGCTGAACACCATCGAGATTCACCTGCCGCCGCTGAGGGACCGGCGCGAGGACATCCCGCTGCTCGCCGCCCACTTCCTGCGGCAGCACGCCGGACGCTATCGCAAAGACCTCCGCGGGTTCGACGACGCCGCAGTGAAGGCCATGCTCAGCCATCCGTGGCCGGGCAACGTGCGCGAGCTCGACCACGCCGTCGAGCGCGGCGTGCTGATGTCTTCGACGGGCGACGTCCGGGCCGCCGACCTCGCGCTTCGCACCGCGCGCGACGCGGCCCCGCGCATGGAGGACATGAGCCTGGAGGACGTCGAGTGTCTGCTCATCAAGAAGGCCCTGGCGCGCTTCGACGGCAACGTGAGCCACGCCGCCGGCGCGCTGGGCCTGAGCCGCAGCGCGCTGTACCGGCGCCTGCAACGCTACGGTTTGTGACGTGAAGCGCCCGCGGCCGCTTACGCTCGAATCGCGCATCACCTGGATGGCGCTGATGGCCGGGCTGCCCGGCGCGCTGGTCTCGCTCATCATGCTGTGGACCGGCGGCTACACGCCCAAGGTGCAGTGGACTCTCACGCTGTTCATCGTGGGGCTGTGGTGGGGCTTCGCGTTCGCGCTGCGCGAACGCGTGGTGTTCCCGTTGCAAACGCTTTCGAACCTGCTTTCGGCGCTGCGCGAGGGCGATTTTTCCGTGCGCGGCCGCTCGCCGCGGTCCGACGACGCGCTGGGCGAGGTGATGCGCGAGATCAACACGCTCGGCGCCATCCTTCGCGAGCAGCGCCTGGGCGCGCTCGAAGCCACCACGCTGCTGCGCATCGTGATGAACGAGATCGACGTCGCGGTGTTCGCCTTCGATGATCTGCGGCAGCTTCGCCTGGTGAACCGCGCCGGCGCGCGCCTGCTCGGGCGGCCCGCCGAGCGCCTGCTGGGAGCCAAGGCCGCGGAACTGGGGCTGGACGGCTGCCTGGAACCCGATGCGCCGCAGATCTATCAGGGCCGCTGGGGGCTGCGCCGCAGCAGCGTCCGCGAGCGCGGGCTGCCGCTTCAACTGCTGGTGCTCTCCGACCTGAGCCAGCCGCTGCGCGAGCAGGAATTGCAGGCTTGGCAGCGCCTGGTGCGGGTGCTGGGACACGAGCTGAACAATTCGCTCACGCCGGTGAAATCCATTGCGGGCAGCCTTGCCACCATGATTGCGCGCGACGAGCTGCCTCCGGACTGGCGCGACGACATGCGTCACGGCCTGGCCGTGATCAACACCCGCGCCGACGCCCTCAGTCGCTTCATCGGCGCTTACGCGCGTCTGGCGAAGCTGCCCCGGCCGCACTTCCAGCCGCTCGGGGTCGGGCCCTGGGCGCACCGCGTGGCGGCCCTCGAAACGCGGGTGAAAGTCGAGATCGAGCCCGGCCCCGAAATGACGGTGCGGGGCGATCCGGACCAGCTCGAGCAGGTGCTCATCAACCTGTTACGCAATGCCGCCGAAGCGTCGCTCGAAACCGGCGGCGGCGTGCGCGTGAGCTGGGTGCGCACGGGCGCGTCTGTCGAGGTGCGGGTCACCGACGAAGGTCCGGGGATCTCCAACACGGGCAACCTCTTCGTCCCGTTCTTCACCACCAAGCCGGGCGGTTCCGGCATCGGCCTGGTGCTCAGCCGCCAGATCGCCGAGGCCCACGGCGGCTCGCTGACGCTGGAGAACCGCGCTGGAGCGCGCGGTTCGATTGCACGCTTGCGGCTTCCCGCCTGATCAGGGCAGTTGAAAGACGGGCTTGCGGCCGGTGACGGCCGGCCTGGCGTCCACGAAAACGTCCCCCACATCTTTTAGATCCACGGTGTTGCGGAAACCATCCAGGTGCAGGTCCTCCACGTTGTCGCCGAACAGCGCGGGACCTTCGCCGGGCAGGATCTGCACGTCGTGGAACTCGATCCCCTTCGCGTTGCGCAGGCGAAATCCCCTGGCCGCCGCGATGCGCACGTGGCTGAAGCTGATGCCGGAGACCGGCATCTCCTTGAGGCCCGTAATCTGCCCGGCGCTCTTCGAGCCGCGCGCCGTGATGTTGCTGATGCGGAAATCGCGGAAGACCGGCGTGCCGTCGTTCACCGGGTAAATCTCGCCCGGCTGATCGGAACCCTGGTAGAAGGTGGTGATGGTGAAGGCTTCCGGAACGTCCTGCATCACGATGTTCGAAACCGCCACGCCCTCCACCACGCCGCCGCGCCCGCGCTGCGATTTGACGCGAATGCCGATGTCGGTCCCATTGAACACGCAGTTGGAGACGGTCACGTTGCGCACGCCGCCCGACATCTCACTGCCAATCACCACGCCGCCGTGACCTTTGAGCATGGTGCAGTTAGTGACGGTGATGTTCTCGTTGGGCCGCCCCGCGCGCCGTCCGGCCTCGTCTTTGCCGGACTTCAGCGTGATGCAATCGTCGCCCACGTCGATGTGGCAGTTGGAGATGTGCACGTTGCGGCACGATTCCGGATTGATGCCATCGGTGTTCGGGGAAGGAACGGGGTTGACGATGGTCAGGGCGTGGATGTTGACGAACTCGCACATCACCGGATGGATGGTCCACGCCGGAGAATTTACGAACGTGAGGCCCTCCACGAGCACGTTCTTGCACCTCACCAGCTTGAGCAGGTACGGGCGGCCGTTCACCAGCGCTTTCTTCGCGGCCGCGGTGGCCGCTGGCGAAGGTGCGGGCCGCCCCTTCTTCGGGCTGGCCGCCCACTGCCGCTCCCACCACGTCTTACCCTGGCCGTCCACCGTGCCGCGTCCCTTCACGGTCACGTTCACCAGGTCGCGGCCCCAGATCAAACCCGTCAGTTCGCTGCGCTCCGGCATGTAGGCGTTCGGCGCCACGGCGTAGTCGGCCGGATCAGTGCTTCCCAGGATTGTGGCGCCGGCTTCGATCTCGAGCGTGACATTGCTCTTCAACTCGATGGAGCCGGTCAGGTACCTGCCGGGAGGCAGCAGGACGGCGCCTCCCCCGGCTTTGGCGCACGCGTCAACCGCGCGCGCGATCGCGGCGGTATCCTTCCTAACACCGTTGCCCGCGGCGCCGTAGTCCCTGACGTTGAAGGTCCCGGCAAGGGCGGACATGCCCGCCAGAAACAGAAGGGGCAGTTCTTTCACCATAGGGTTGTTGTAGCACGCCTTTTTACATACATTTACCGGCCGCACACAAGCGGTTTACGGCGTGCTCGTAGATTGAAATAGGAGGAAGTTATGAACAACCGGTTGATGGGCATCCCCGTGGCGGCCGCGCTGGCGGCGGGCATGCTTTTCGCCCAAACCCCGGCGCCGGCCCCGCATCCCGGCCGCGCCGGCCATCTCGAACGCATGGCCCAGTTTCTCAACCTCACGCCGCAACAGCGCGAGCAGGTCAAGGCCATCTTCGAACAAGCCCGGCAAAGCGCCGCGCCGATCCAACAGCAGCTCAAGCAGGGGCGGGAGTCGATAGCCAATGCCGCCAAGTCCGGCAACGACGCCGCGGTGGACAGCGCCGCCAACGCCCAGGGCGTGCTCATGGGCCAACTCATCGCGACCCATGCCAAGGCGATGGGCAAGGTCTATCAACTGCTCACTCCGGAACAGAAGCAGAAGGCGGACCAGATGCGGCAGCACTTCGGGCAGGGCGGCATGGGCCCCGGCATGATGGGTCCGCGCCGCTTCGGCCCAAGGGACGGCGTCCGCTAGGCGTTCTCGATGTAAACGGGGGAAGGCGCCGGCCGCGCAACTCGCGGCCGGCGCTTTTCATTTTGACAGGCGCCTTCTCCCCGTCCGGCGGGCGGCCTTGCGATAAAATGAACATGGTTGTTCTCGTGATCGCGCCGTGAAACCCGCTGAGACTGCGCCCGTACACGCCCGCTCGCTCGACCGCGCCATCGATGCCGCCACGCGCTGGCTGTGGGAATGCCAGGAGCGGCCAGGCTACTGGGTGGGACGCCTGGAATCCAACTCCTCCATGGAAGCGGAGTGGATTCTGGCCATGCACTTCCTGGGCGTGGAAGACGACCCCAAGTACGAGGGCGTGGTCCGTGCCATCCTCAAGCGCCAGCGCACCGACGGCTCCTGGGAAACCTTCCGCAACGCCCCGGAAGGCGACATCAGCGCCACGGTGGAGTGCTACGCCGCGCTGCGCCGCGCCGGGCTCGACCCCGATGGCGACGAGCTGACCCGCGCCCGCCAATGGATTTTCGCCCACGGCGGGTTAGGCGGCATCCGCGTGTTCACCAAGATGTGGCTGGCGTTGATCGGCGAATGGCCGTGGGAAGGAACTCCCGCGCTGCCGCCCGAGTTGATTCTGCTGCCCACCTGGTTTCCGCTCAACATTTATCGTTTCAGCTCCTGGGCGCGCGCCACGCTGGTCCCGCTGGCGGTGGTATCCGCGCGGCGTCCCGTGCGTCCGCTTCCGCCCGGACGCCGCCTGGACGAGCTCTTCCCCGACGGTCGCGAAGCGGTGGATTACTCGCTGCCGCACCGCGCCCCGCGGCTTTCCTGGGAGAACTTCTTCCTCACCATCGACCGTTTCCTGCGCTGGTACGCGCGCTCCCCCTGGACCCCCGGACGCGATAAGGCGATACGAATTTGCCTGGAATGGATCATCCGGCACCAGGATGCCGACGGCGCCTGGGGCGGTATCCAGCCGCCCTGGATCTACAGCCTCATCGCCCTGAACGTGATGGATTACGGGGTGGACCACCCGGTGATGGCCAAGGGACTGGACGGCTTCAATGAGCCATGGGCCGTGCGCGAAGACGACGCCATCTTTCTTCAGGCTTCAAACTCTCCGGTGTGGGACACCTGGCTCACCCTGCTCGCCCTGCTCGATTGCGGCGTGAGCTACGTGGACTCCGCGCCCATGCAGCGCGCGCTGGCGTGGGCGCTCAACGAGGAAGTCCGCACGCCGGGAGACTGGCAGGTGATGGCGCCGGACGTGGAACCCGGCGGATGGGCCTTCGAGTGGGAGAACAACTGTTACCCGGACCTGGATGATACCGCCGTGGCGCTCATCGTGCTCACGCGCCTGTGGGACAGCCCCGCGCGCGAGCATCTGCCCGCGGCTGTCTCGGGGGCCGTGGCCAGGGCGCGCAACTGGATGCTGGCGCTGCAATCCACCTGCGGCGGGTGGGCCTCGTTCGATAAGGACAACGAGCACGTGCTGGTCACCAAGATCCCCTTCTGCGATTTCGGCGAGGTGCTCGATCCGCCGAGCGTGGACGTGACCGGCCACGCCATCGAGGCGCTGGGGCTGATGGGCTTCAGGCTCGACGAGCCCGCCGTGCGCCGCGCCGTGGATTTCATCCTCGCCGAGCAGGAGCCTGACGGAAGCTGGTTCGGACGTTGGGGCGTGAACTACATTTACGGAACCGGCGCGGTGCTGCCGGGTCTGGAGGCCGTGGGCTTCGACATGTCACGCCCGGAAACGCGCCGCGCGGCCGAGTGGCTGGTGGCGCATCAGAACCAGGACGGCGGATGGGGCGAGACTTGTTCGTCCTACATGGACGAATCGCTCCGTGGGCGCGGGGAGAGCACCGCGTCGCAAACCGCCTGGGCGCTGATGGGGCTGCTGGCGGTGGACGCCCGCCGCTACCGCGAGGCCATCCTGCGCGGGGTGGAGTTCCTTACCCGTACGCAAACGCCCGAGGGCACCTGGAACGAGCCGCAGTATACCGGCACGGGGTTCCCCGGCTATGGCGTCGGGCGGCGCACTAACCTGCGCGTGCCGCGCTCCACGCTGCCGCAGGGCCGCGAACTTGGCCGCGCCTTCATGATCAACTACAACCTGTACCGGCACTACTTCCCGGTAATGGCTCTCGGCCGCGCGCGCCGCGCTCTCGCGCTCGATTGAATTACATGCTTGGGTTCCACACGAATTTGCCGCTTTTTTCGATGTAGCCCCACGCCTGCCCCATGGCGACGGGCGCCAGTCCGAGTGAAAACGGGCGCGCGTCGTCGAACTGCGGGTTGATCACAACCTTTCCGGTGCGATCGATGTAGCCCCATTTCCCGCCGGCCTTCACCGCCGCCAGGTCATCGCCGAAATCGCCCGCCACCTCGAATTGAGGGTTGATGGCTATCTTTCCTTTCTTATCGATGTAGCCGTACTTGTCGCCCGCACCCACCAGCGCCAGTCCGCCGGAAAAGACGCGTGCGGCCTGGAACTGAGGATTGACCTGATACTTGCCGTCACGGCCGATGTAGCCCCAGCGGTCGCCGAGCCGCACCGCCGCCAGCCCCTCGAAGAAATTGCTGCCCTCCTGGAACTGCGGCGGGATGACCGGCTTGCCCTGCTTGTCGATGTAGCCGTAAGAGCCGCCGGCGCCCACCAGCGCACGGCCCTCGGAGAACGGCAGCCCCGCCTGGAACTGCGCGGGAATCGCCAGCCTGCCGGAGCGGTCGATGTAGCCCACCGGCGTCCCCGGACCGCTATTCACCGCGCACAGGCCTTCGGAAAACGCCATAGGCAACGGACCGGGATCCTGGAATTGGGGGTTGATCGCCATTTTCCCGTCTTTGTCGATGAACCCCCAGGCGTTGCCCACGCGCACGGCGGCGAGACCTTCGGAGAACGGCGCGCCCGCGTCGAACTGCGGGTTGATGGCGATCTTGCCGCGCTCGTCGATGTACCCGGCGCGGTTGGCCATGCCGATCACCGCCAGGCCCTCGGAAAACGGCGCCGCGTCGTCGAACTGCGCGGGAATGACGACCTTGCCCTTCTTATCGACGAATCCGCTCTTGCCGCCCTGACGGATCAGGAAAAGACCGCTGGTCTGCTCGCCCGGTCTGGGAGCATGCGAAGTGCCGCACGAAACGGCCAGCGCACACAAGAGGAGAATGGCTCCCTTTGGCATCGCCGTATCGGAAGCACCTGGCGTGCCAAGCGGCGCGGCTCAGCCCAGGAAGCGTAAGTATCCGTACAGCACGGGCAAAGCGAACAGGGAGCCATCCACGCGGTCGAGGAAACCGCCGTGGCCGGGTAAAATGTTCCCGCTGTCCTTGACGCCCGCGCCGCGTTTCATGGCGGATTCCGCCAGGTCCCCGATCTGTCCCGCCGCATTCACCAGGGCGGCGAGCGCAGCGGCATGCGGCCACGAGATGCGCGGGATCAGATACGCCGCATAGAGGGCGCCCGCCGCCATGGACACCACCATGGAAGCCGCGGCGCCTTCCCACGATTTCTTGGGGCTTACGCGGGACGCCATGCGGTGGCGGCCCCAGCGGCGGCCCACGTAATAGGCGCCGGTATCGCCGATCCAGTTCAGCATCAGCCCCCACATGAGCCAGTGCGGGTTCGCATCGCGAATCGGCAGCGCCGCACGAAAACAGCCGAACACATACAGCACACCGCAGACCAGCAGGGCGGCCGAGGGCAGGGAGGTCCGCAGCTCCGCCCGCCGCATGGCGAGCGTAACCGCGGCCAGCAGGATGGCCAGCACCGCCGCGAACCACCATTCGCCGGGAACGAAAAGGACCAGCAGACCCGCGCCGTAGCCGAGCGGTCCGGGAGAGCCAAAGCCGTACGCATCGGCGATTCCGGCGTACTCGCGGTAGCACAGGAAGCACACCGCCGCGACTACGCCGTAAAACAGCCAGGCCGGACCCCACAGCACCACGAAAACGATGGCCGGGGCCAGCAACAGCGCGGTGATGAGCCGCTTCATTGGGAGGGGAGGGTCTCTATGGCGGGCGCGCCGGCAAGCTTGGCGATCGCGCCGTTCAGACCGTTGGCCAGGCCGCCGTAGCGCCGCTCCCGCTTCTGGTACGCCAGAATGGCCGTGAGCAGTTCCGTGCGCCCGAAATCCGGCCACAGGGTCTCGGTCACGTAAAGCTCCGAGTAGGCGATCTGCCAGAGCAGAAAATTACTGACGCGCAGCTCCCCCGAGGTCCGAATCAACAGGTCGGGATCGCCCGCGTCCGGCGCATAAAGATGCCGGCGGATGCAGGCTTCGTCCACGCGGAGCTGATCGAGCCGCCCGGCCTCGCGCGCCTCGCGGATCAGGGCGTTGACCGCATCCACCAGTTCCGCGCGCCCGCTGTAATTAATGGCCAGGTTTACCCGCAGGCCCGTGTTGGCCCGCGTGGCTTCCTCGGTGGCCAGAAGTTCGTCCCGCACTTCACGGGGCAGTTCCTCCAGGCGCCCGATGGCGCGCATCCGGACCCCGGTCTGCTGCATCTGGGGCAACTCGCGGCGAAGGTAGTAACGCAGCAGATGCCAGAGCGTTTCCACCTCGGCGGGCGGCCGCTTCCAGTTCTCGCAGGAGAAGGCGTACAGCGTCAGGTCCCGCACGCCCAGCCGCGCGCACGTCTCCACCGTGCTGCGCACCGGTCCCACCCCGGCCTTGTGGCCGGCGACGCGCGGCATATGACGCCGCTTGGCCCACCGGCCGTTGCCGTCCATGATCACCGCGATGTGGGCGGGCAGCCGCTCGGGATCCAGCGCATGGGCCAGTTCCCAGTCCTTCTCCCCCGGCTGGAGGGCTTCCAATAATGCTTTCATCGGGAACGAAACCCCTATGATACAACGGCTTGCCGCGCCCATGCTACGATGGGACTTCCCTCCTGATTTCCTATGCCGCTCCGCTTCTACAACACGCTCACGCAACAGGTGGAAGACTTCCTCCCGGCGCGGGATAACACCGCCCGCATGTACACCTGCGGCCCCACCGTGTACGACTACGCCCACATCGGCAATTTCCGCACCTTCGTTTTTGTGGACTTGCTGCGGCGCTGGTTGCGCGCCTCCGGCTTTCAGTTAGACCACGTGATGAACATCACCGACGTGGACGACCGCATCATCCAGAACGCCGTGGCCCAGCACCGTTCGCTCGCGGAATATACGGGTATCTATACCCAAGCCTTTCTGGACGACAGCGCCGCGCTGCGCCTGGAGCGGCCGGAGAAACTGGTGCGCGCCACCGAACACATCCACCAGATGGCGCACGCCATCAAGACGCTGGAGGAGAAGGGCCACACCTACCAGAGCGAGGGCTCGATCTACTTCCGCATCTCCACGTTCCCCGAGTACGGCAAGCTTTCCCATACCGATTTCAGCGGCATGATTTCCGGCGCGCGCGTGGACACGGACAAGTACGAGAAGGAGGACGCGCGCGATTTCGCGGTTTGGAAAGCGCCCGCCGAAGGCGAGCCGTTCTGGGAGACGGAGGCCGGCCCGGGGCGCCCCGGCTGGCACATCGAGTGCTCCGTGATGGCCATTCAGTACCTTGGGGAGACGCTGGATATCCATGCGGGCGGCGTGGACCTGATCTTCCCGCACCACGAAAACGAGATCGCGCAATCGGAGGCCCTGACCGGAAAACCCTTCGCGCGCTTCTGGCTGCACTCGGAGTTTCTGCTGGTGGAAGGCCAGAAGATGTCCAAGTCGCTGGGCAACTTCTTCACCCTGCGCGATGTGCTGGGCCGCGGCCACGCGCCCGAGGCCATCCGCTACCTGTTGGCCTCGGTGCCCTATCGCAAGCCGCTGAACTTCACCTTCGACGGGCTCAAATCCGCGGCCACCGCCATCGAGCGGCTGCGCAACTTCAAGCTGCGCCTCGAGACCGGCAAGTTCGAGCCCGGCTCCGTGCCCTCGGCGGCGGAGCGCATCGCACGCGCGGCCGCGGATTTCGAGGCCGGCATGAATGACGATCTCAACACCGCCGAGGCGCTGGGGGCGATGTTCGAATACGTGCGCGACGCCAACTCCGCCATGGACACCGGCGCTTTCGGAACCGAGGATGCGGCCCGGGCGCTTGGCCTGCTGGCCCGCTTCGATGCCGTGTTCGACGTCCTCAAGCCCACGGCTCAAAACGGCTACCTCGGCGATGCGGAGGTGGAAGCGCTCATCGCCGCGCGGACCGAAGCCCGCAAGCGCCGCGAATTCGCCCGCGCCGATATGATCCGCCAACAGTTGCTCGATCAGGGGATCATCCTGGAAGACACCAAGGACGGCGTGCGCTGGAAACGGAAATGAAAATCGAATCCAAGGCCGTCCACGCCGGGGACCGGCGCAAGGCGGGCCCTTATATTCCGGTAACCACGCCCATTTACACCGCGGCGAGCTATTACTACGACGACATAGAGACCCTCGACGGCGTATTCGCCGGCACCACCGCCGGTTACGCTTACGCGCGCTACGCGAATCCCACCACGGCGGCTTTCGAGGAACTGGTCAACGCGCTCGAAAACGGCTGCGGCGCGCTGGCCTGCTCCTCCGGCATGGCGGCGCTGCAAATGGCGATCGCCGCCGCCACTTCCGGGCGCGCGCAGTCCGTCCTCGCCGCCGAGGCCCTGTACGGCGCCACTATCAAGCTGCTGTTGAACGTGTTGCAGCCAACCGGCGCGGCGGTGCGCTTCGTGGACATGTTCGACCTGGCGGCGGTGGAGGCGGCTCTGGCCGAATTCCGGCCCGGCTGCGTGTTGGTGGAGAGCATCTCCAACCCTCTGCTGCGAGTCCCGCAACTGGACCGCCTGGCCGCGCTGTGCGGCCGCGCCGGCGTCCCGCTGATCGTGGACAACACTTTCGCCACCCCGCTGCTTCTCAGGCCCCTCGAGCTGGGCGCGCAGTTCTCCGTGCATAGCGCGACCAAGTACCTGGCGGGACACGGCGATGTGCTTGGCGGCGTGATCGTGACCGATGAGGCGCACTTGGAGCCCCTGCGCACTCTGGCGCGGGTAGTGGGCGCCAACCTCGGCCCGTTCGAGAGCTACCTCGCCATGCGGGGAGCCAAGACCCTGGCGGTGCGTTTCGAGCGGCAGTGCTCCAACGCCGCCCGGCTCGCCGAATGGCTCGCGGCGCACCCCGCCGTCGAGCGCGTGTTCTTCCCCGCCCGGCCGGACCATCCCGACCGGGAGGCCATTGCCCGCCTGCTGCCCGCGGGCCTCTCCGGCGCCATGGTTGCGTTCGAGCTGCGCGGCGCCGATCGCGCCGGCGTCATGCGCTTTCTGAACGCCCTAGAAATGATCGTGCCGGCCACCTCGCTCGGCGACGTGCACAGCATGATTCTGTATCCCTTCATGAGCTCCCACCGCGACGTCTCCCCGGAGCTGCGCGAGCGCATGGGCATTCGCGAGAACCTGGTGCGCATGTCTGCGGGAATCGAGGCAGCGGAAGACATCCTCGCGGACCTGGACCAGGCCTTTCGCCAGATATAACCGCCCGCGATTTGCCCCCCCGGCGTGCGGTGTGCTCTACTGTGGGCATGAAAGCGTTCGTTTGCGTACTGGCGATGGCCGTGCCGCTCTGCGCGCAGGTGAAAGTCACCCGGCAGGGGAACGAGTCCGTCAGCATTGAGATCAACGGAAAGCCGTTCACCGTCTTCTATGTGGGGCCGGCGGCCCCCAAGCCCTATCTGGCGCCTCTGCGCGCCGCCTCCGGCACGGTCGTGACCCGCGGGTACCCCATGGAGCAGATCGCCGGCGAGGCCCAGGACCATCCGCACCATCGCGGGCTGTGGTTCACCCACGGTGAAGTGAACGATTATGATTTCTGGGCCAACGAAGCTTCCCAGAAGGGCGTGGGCAAGGGCAAGGGCAAGATCACCCTGGAGAAGATCACCGCGGCCAAGGGCGGTTCGAAAACCGGGCAGGTGGACGCGATTTTCACGTGGGCCACGGACGGCAAGCCGCTGCTTACCGAGTTCCGCAAGATGACGTTCTATGCGGATCCCAAGCTGCGCATCATCGACTTCGATATCACCCTGAAGGCGCTCGATACGGCCCGTTTCGGCGATACCAAGGAAGGCACCTTCGCCGTGCGCCTGGCGGCGGAACTGGAAGAGCAGCAGCCGCGCAAGATCGAGCAGCCCAAGCGCAACGGCCGCATGGTGGCCTCCACCGGCAAGCAGACCGAAAAGGAAGTCTGGGGCTCGCGAGCCGAGTGGGTGGACTATTACGGCAGCATCAAGGGCGAACCGGTCGGCATCGCGATCTTCGACCACCCCGGCAACCCGCGGCACCCCACCTACTGGCATTCGCGCGCCTACGGACTGTTCGCCGCCAACCCGTTCGGCGTGGCCGATTTCGAGCGCGACAAGACCAAGGACGGCTCGATGACCGTGGAAAAGGGCCAGGCGCTGCGGTTCCGCTACCGCGTGGTGATTCATCCGGGCGATGCCAAAACCGCGGACATCCCTGCGCTATACAATCAGTACGCAAAGTAGACATTTCCCCCGTGCGGCTGCCTACCCGTTGAGCAGCGCGCCCATTTCGGCGGGCTCCCGGCGCACCCCGATGTAGAATGGCCCGAACAGCGCGTATGCCGCGCTGGCTTCGTCAAAGCGCATCTCGTAAATCAGCTTCTTGAACGCCACCGGGTCGGCGGCGAACAGGTCCACGCCCCATTCGAAATCGTCCAGCCCCACCGAGCCGGTGATGATCTGCTTCACTTGGTCGCCCCAGCGGCGGCCGATGAGGCCGTGGTCGCGCATCATGCGGGCGCGGTCCGCGATGGGGAGTTGGTACCAGTTGACCTGCTCGCCGCGGCGGCGGTCCATGGGATAGAAGCAGATGTAGGGAGAGGCGGGGATCTCCGGCCAGAGGCGGGACGCCATGGCCTGCCGCTGGCGCGCCACGGTCTCCTCCACCGCGCGCTCCCATTCCGGCGAATCCGGCTGGACGCCGCGCCCCGTGAGATCGGCGTAGAGCTTGACGCTCGATTCGTACAGGCTCAGCTCCACCATGGAAAGATACGAGCTGGCGGGTTTCAGATAGGGCGCCAGGCGCAGCCGGTTCAGCGCCGACTGGGCCAGGCTCAGCAGGGCGAAATCCCGCCGGAAATGCAGCAGCATCAGGTCGCCCTTGTGTCCGAGGAGCGAGTAAACCGCAGTCTGCGCCATGCCCTGGAGGGCGGCGGCGGCTTCGGCGGCGATCTCCGCGCGCATCTCGGACGCGAGCGCATTCCACGCCCCCCATCGCACGCGAAACATCTGGTGCAGGACGCTGGCTCCTTCGAGCGTCAGCGGGACTGGCGGTAACTGGGTCATGGGTGTCTCCTAAGCAGCTGTTTCGAAGCCTGTGCCCTTTTTCCTCCAGAGCAGGAAACTGCTGGTGAAAAGCGCCGTCAAGTGCAGCGAGCCCATGAGCATGAACATCGGAGTATAGCCGAAGTGCTGCACCACGAAACCCGGAATGATGGCGGAGAACAGAAACCCGCCAATGCCCCCCGCACAACCCCCGATGCCGGTGACCGACGCCACGGCGTTCTTCGGAAACACGTCGGAAACCGTGGTGTAGAGATTCGCCGACCACGCCTGGTGGGCTGCCGTGGCCACGCTGATCAGGGCCACCGTCAACGCCGCCGAGGGAGCGAACACCGCCATGGCGGCGATGGGCATGCAGACTGCCGCCAGCGCCATGGCCGCTTTGCGGGCGCGCGCCGTCTGCCAGCCGCGCCGGATCAATCCGCCGGAAATCCACCCGCCACCCACGCTGCCCGTGTCCGCCATTAAGTAGATGACGGGCAGCGCCCAGCCGATCTCCTGCAAGTTGAATTTGCGCACATCAAACAGGTAAGGCGGCAGCCAGAACAGGTAAAACCACCACACGGCATCGGTCAGGAACTTGGCGTTGGCGAAACCCCAGGTTTGCGGATAGCGCAGCGTTGCGAGCCACCCGAGCGTGGGCGCCTTCACATCCTCCGCCTGCACCGGTGGCTTGCGGTAGAGCACCAGCCACAGCACCACCCACACGAAACCGGTGGCCGCGGTCATGATGAAGCAGGCGCGCCAGCCGAAGTGAATGTTGAGCCAGACGAACAGCGGAGGGCCGAGCATGGAGGCCACGTTGGTGCCGGCGTTGAAGATGCCGGTGGCGAAAGCGCGGTCCTTCTTGGGAAACCATTCCGCCACGCTCTTGATGGCCGCGGGGAAGTTGCCGGATTCGCCAAAGCCGAGCATGGCGCGCCAGAAGCCCAGGTGAAAGGCGTTGGCCGAAACCGCGTGCAGGGCCGCCGCCAGCGACCACCACACAATCGCGACCGAGTAGCCAATGCGCGTTCCGTAGCGGTCGATGAACTTCCCCGCCAACAGGAACCCGATGGTATAGGCGCCCGTAAACGCCCCGGTAAGATACCCGTACTGCTGCGAGGAGATATGCATCTCCTCGCGGATCACCGGTATCAGGACCGAAAACACGATGCGGTCCAGATAGTTGATGGTGGTGGCGAAAAACAGCAGCGCGAGGATGCGCCAGCGCATGCCGCTCTCGGTTGAAAAGGAAGGCACCCCCGATTATAGCCCGATTGCGCTAACCCGATTGCGGGCGGAGGCTCCCCCGCAAAGAGTTCCGAGCCACCGTATTTTGCGGGGATTTTCGCAATGCGGCCAATCGGTTATGTTGCAATGATGGGGCCGTGGATTCCGCGCCGGAGGCCACCGCCAAAGGACACGCAGCCCGCGGCTCCCTCCTAGGCGTAGAACCGCGTCTTCTGGGTCTCGAAGGCCGGCTCGCCAAGGGCGGCCATGCGCCGCGCCAGCCTCTGGCCGAGCTCCTCGGCGATCTTGCGGTACTGCGGCCTGCCGATCAGGTTGAAGTGCTCGTGCGGATCGCTGCGCAGGTCGTAGAGAAACCGTTCGGTGTACCGCGTGCTGTGCGGCTCGTTGGGCTTGCTCTGGGGGTCGAAGATGCAGTATTTGAACTGGTCCGTGCGGATTGCGCGCTGCAAGGCCTCTTCCCGCATCTGTACGATCACCTCGCGCGGCCAGCCCTCGCGATTGCCGCGCGCCAGCGGCATCATGCTGCGCCCCTGCATCCCGGCCGGCGGCCGTATGCCGGAGGCGTCGCACAGCGTGGGCGGAAGGTCCGCCAGGCTCACCAGGTCCCAGACCACGCGCCCGGGCTCGAAGCCCGGCCCCTGAATCATGAGCGGGATGCGTATGGAGGCGTCGTGGCAGCTTCGCTTGTACTCGCGGTTGCGCGTGCGGAAGTGGCAGGAGTGGTCGGTCACCATCGCCACGATGGTGTTCTTGTCGAGTTGCTGATCGCGCAGTTCCTGCATCAGGCGGCCAAAACATTCGTCGATGCGCGCGATGATCCCGTAGTAATCGGGAAGCTGCGATTTCCAGTCGCCCGGATAGGGAACCAGATCCGGCGGAATCCAGAAGTCGTTGCGGAAACGGTCCGCGTAACCCTTGGGACCGATGAAGGTCTGGGTCGAATTCTGGTGGTGCGGCTCCAGGTAGGAGATGCACAGGAAGAAGGGCGACTGGCGGTTCTTCCGGACGAAGTCGATGGCGTGGTCCGTGAGGAAATCCACGCGGTATTGGCCGTCCCAGCGGACCGGCTTGCCGTCGCGGTCGAACACCGTACCTTCGTAGGGCGTGGAGGTGAACTCGAGGACGTCGGAAGACATCCAGTACTGGTCGTAGCCGCCGCGGCGTTCGAGCGGCACCGGTTCGCGCACGGTCCCGCCGAGGTGCCACTTGCCGATGTATCCGGTGCGATAGCCGGCGGCGCCGAACTGCTGCGCCAGCGTGGTTTCGCCGTCCCGCAGCACCGGGCCGTTCCGGATGACGCCGGTAGCGGTGGGATACTTGCCCGTCTGAAGCGTGCTGCGGGCGGGACCGCAGACCGGCTGGCTGGTGAAGGCGTGGTGAAATCGCACGCCCTCAGCGGCCATGCGGTCGAGGTTCGGCGTGATCCCCATGGGGTTGCCGTAAGCGCCGATGCTGTCCCAGCGCTGCTGGTCGGTGAAAAAGATGATGACGTTCGGCCGTGAAGCCGCGCCCGAGGGGACCGCGCCCGAAGCCGACGCGGCCAGGGGAGTGGAGAGAAAGCGCCGCCTGTTCATAGAACCCCCAGTATACGGCAGGTCACAACTGTAACCGGCGGCAGGTGCGATTCATCACTTTCGGGCGAGGCTTGCGACATTTCGCGCGGTTGCCGCATCCCTTAATTGCCGGATGTTCTGGCACACTGAAGGCAAGCGCCAGAAGGACCGGAATCGCTGCCTGTTGAACCTTGGGAATCGCACGCCAGATGCACAACTACATTAGCGCTCATGCTGCCGGCGAGCGTGGGGGAAGAGGAAGGCCGTAGCGCCGGAACATGGCCCAGATCTTCCATCACAGCGCCAACACGTTTGCGCGAATCACCTTAGCCGGAGCCGTTTTCGCCGTGGGCTTTGCCGGTTGGGCGCTCACCGAGCTGGTCCGCGGCAGTTGGGAGACGCGCGCCGACGTGGCCCGCGAGCAACCCATCCCCTTCAGCCACGCACATCACGTGGGCGGGATGGGCGTCGATTGCCGCTACTGCCATACCTCGGTGGAAACCTCCTCGTTCGCGGGCATCCCACCCACCAGGACGTGCATGAACTGCCATCGGGAAATCTGGCTGACCAGCCCCACGCTGGAGCCGGTGCGCGAGAGTTTCCGCTCCGGACGTTCCATTCAGTGGACGCGCGTGAACGATCTGCCCGACTTCGTCTATTTCAATCACAGCATTCATGTAAATAAGGGAATCGGGTGCGAATCTTGCCACGGGCGCGTAGATCGCATGCCGCTCACGTGGCAGGAGAACTCGATGCAGATGAGCTGGTGCCTGGACTGCCATCGCCACCCCGAGCGCCACGTCCGCCCGCGCGAGTTCATCACCGCCATGGGTTACCAGCCGGCGGAAAGCCAGGCCACGCTCGGGCCGCGCCTGGTTCGCGAATACAAAATCCAGGACCAGCGAACCCTTACAAGTTGCAGTACGTGCCACCGATGACAGAGAGAAAGAAGCTCGACCTGGCCGCCCTTCAGGAGAAATTGGCGGGCAAGGGCGGAAAAGAATACTGGCGCAGCCTGGAAGACCTCGCCTCGAGCGAGGAATTCGAGGAGATGCTGCACCGCGAGTTCCCGCGGCAGGCATCGGAATGGCCCGAGGAGGATGGGCCGGGCCGGCGCCAGTTTCTGAAGATCATGGCCGCCTCGCTGGGACTTGCGGGGCTCACCGCCTGCACGCGCCAGCCAACCGAGCTGATTGTGCCCTACGTCAACCAGCCCGAGGGGATGGTGCTTGGCAAGCCGCTGTTCTACGCCACCGCCATGACGCTGGGCGGCGTGGCCACCGGCATGCTCGCCAAGAGCCGCGAAGGGCGGCCGGTCAAGGTCGAGGGCAATCCGGAACACCCCGCGAGCCTGGGCGCGGCGGACGCCTATATGCAGGCTTCGGTGCTGGGTCTTTACGATCCGGACCGTTCGCGCGCCCTCACCTACGGCGGCGAGATCCGCTCCTGGGCGGCCTTCCTCGCCGGTTTCCGGGAGACGCTCAGCACCCAGCGCGCCACCGGAGGCGCCGGGCTGCGGATCCTCACCGAGACGATCACTTCGCCCTCCATCGGCGACCAGATCAAAGGCATTTTGAAGGAATTTCCGGCGGCCAGGTGGCACCAGTGGGAACCATGCGGCCCGCACAACGCGCGCGCTGCGGCACAGATGGCCTTCGGCCAGCCGGTGAACGTCTACTACGACCTGACGCGCGCTGACGTGATCCTTTTGCTGGACGCGGACATCCTGAACTCCGGGCCGGGCCACCTGCGCTACGCGCGCCAGTTCTCACTGCGGCGGCGCGTGCGCGAGGGGCAGCCGGAGATGAACCGCCTCTACGTGATCGAGCCGATGCCGACTCCCACCGGCGCCAAGGCGGACCACCGCATGCCGCTGCGCGCCTCCGATGTGGAAGCGTTCGCGACGCGGCTCGCCGCCACCCTGGGGGTCAACATTCCCGGCGCGCCGCGGGTGGACAACCCCAAGTTCGAGGCCTGGCTCGGGCCGCTGGTGCGCGACTTGCAGGCGCACAAGGGCCGCGGCCTGATCGTGGCGGGCGAACACCAGCCGCCCATGGTGCATGCGCTGGCGCACGCCATGAACCAGTTGCTGGGCAACGTGGGGCAAACGGTCTTCTACACGGCGCCGCTCGAGGTGAACCCCGTCGATCAGCTCGCTTCGCTGCGCGAGTTGGCGGGCGACCTGGACGCGGGCAAGGTGGACCTGCTGCTGATTCTGGGCGGCAACCCCGTGTTCACCGCGCCCGTGGAGATGGGCCTGCGCGACCGGATCCAAAAGGCGCGCCTGAGAGTGCGGCTGGGGCTCTACGACGACGAAACATCGCAGCTCTGCCACTGGCATCTTCCGGAGACGCACTTCCTGGAATCCTGGAGCGACGCTCGCGCCTTCGACGGCACCGTCACTATCATCCAGCCGCTCATCCAGCCGCTGTATCAGGGCCGCTCCATGCACGAAGTGCTGGCGATGCTCTCGCCCAACCCCGCGCAGCCGGGGGCGCAGATCGTGAAAGGCTACTGGCAGCGGCAGCATCCCGGCGCGGATTTCGAGGCGTGGTGGCGCCGCGCGCTGCACGACGGCGTCGTGCCCGGCAGTGCACTGCCTCCCGTCAAGCCCGCGCTGCGCTTCGGGTGGACCGGCCGGCCCGCGCCGCACCGCGATTTCGAGATCATCTTTCGCCCCGACCCCGCGGTCTACGATGGGCGCTTCGCCAACAGCGGCTGGCTCCAGGAGTGGCCGCGTCCCATTACGCAATTGACCTGGGACAACGCCGCCATCATGAGTCCCGCCATGGCGAACATCCTGGGCGCCGAAAACTCCACCCTCGTGGAACTGGAGTACAAGGGCCGCAAGCTGCGCGCGCCGGTGTTCATCCAGCCCGGTCACGCGGACGGTTGCGTCACCCTGCACCTGGGCTACGGCCGCACGCGGGCGGGACGCGCCGGAACCGGCGTGGGATTCAATCCCTACGGCCTGCGCACTTCCGATGCCCTGTGGCAGGACTTCGGCTTGAAAGTGCGTAAGACCGGCGGCGCTTATGTGCTGGCCTCCACGCAGAACGAGCACATGCTCGATTCGCGCCGGCACATCATCCGCCATGCGGACCTGGAGGAGTACCGCAAGAACCCGGACGTCTCCAACGAGGGCGCCGAGACGCCGGATCGTTCGCTGACGCTTTACCCCGAGTACAAGTATGAGGGCTACGCGTGGGGCATGGCCATCGACCTGAACGCATGCACCGGGTGCGGCGCCTGCGTGCTGGCGTGCCAGGCGGAGAACAATATCCCGGTGGTCGGCAAGATGCAGGTGGCCGCGCACCGGCACATGCACTGGCTGCGGGTCGATAGCTATTACCAGGGTTCCATCCAGGCACCGGCCATTTACAGCCAGCCGGTGCCCTGCATGCACTGCGAAAATGCGCCGTGCGAGGTGGTTTGCCCCGTCCAGGCCACCACCCATTCGGCCGAAGGCCTGAACGACATGGTATACAACCGCTGCGTGGGCACGCGCTACTGCTCCAACAACTGCCCCTACAAGGTGCGGCG
>JBHGBM010000085.1:0-24228 GCA_041946965.1 Bryobacteraceae bacterium | reverse complement strand
GTATCGAAGCCGCGGTTGATGCGGTTGAAGCGCTCCGTGGGCGGGAGGTTGAAATCGAACCGCAGTCCGAGGTTCGCCGTCAGCCGGCGCGTCAGTTTCCAGTCGTGCTGCACCCAGGGCGCGAAGTAGGGCCGCATGTACATGAAGAACGAGTTGTAGTTCACCGTTCCGGAACTGGGCGTCCCCAGCAGGAGGCCCGCGATGCCGTTTCCGCTCAGGGCGTCCGAACGGTTGTACTCGCCCTGCGTGAACACTTTGTTGCTGCTCAGTTGAAACACGGTGCCGGTGGTCTGGAGGGCGAATTGGGTCCAGCGCCCGTCGAAGCCGGCCTTGGTGGTGTGGGTGCCGCGGGCCTTGGTCAGCGAAACGGCGAACGCCCAGGTGTTGGTGACGTCCTTGGCCACATTGCTCTTTCCCAACGTCAGGTATTCGCTCACCACGTAGCGGCCGAATCCGGGGCTGTAGGGCAGCGACGCCGCGAGCGAGGCCGGAAATCCCAGGCTGGTCATATCGAAATTCCTGTTGATCACCGCGTCATTGGCGTACAGGTAGCGGCTGAAGGAGATGCGCGGGTTGACGATCGTGGTGGGCGAGAGGGTGGAGACCCAGTCGAGCACGTAGGCGTCGTTGACGCGCTTCAGCGGCTGCGGTCCGTCCGCGCCCACCTTCCCCAGCAAGCCGTTGGTGGAGCGCATTTCGCTGCGGTCGTTGCTGCCGTGGCGAAAGAACGCATGATGGCGGCTGCCCAGGTTCTGATCGAACTTGAACACCAGGTTGTAGAAACTGTCCGTGGCGGGATTGGCGCCGCCGGAGGCGAAGTAGTTCTGCTGCGAGTAGGCCACGCCGGAGGTCCTGGTGTTCGGCGCCGGATAGAACTCCACGATCTTGCGCGCGATGGGATTTACCCGCGCCGCGGGAAGAATGTTGCCCGGGAAGGGCTCGCGCGCCCACGCGCCGGCCTCGTTGCGGGCGGTGGTGGTGGGATCGTAAATGGTGATGCGGCGGCCGGTGGCATCCACCAGCTTCGAAAAATCGCCCGTGCGCATCTCCGGCTCCGGCACGGAGAGCACCAGCGGCTGCGGCGATCCTTCCCGGTACCCTTCGTAATTGAACAGGAAGAAGGTCTTGTTTCTCCCGTTGTAGAGCTTGGGAATGTACACGGGGCCGTCGAGCTGCATGCCGTACTGGTCGAGGTAGTGGCCGTCCTTGGGCGCTCCGCGGGAGTTGTTCTGGAAGGAGTTGCAGTCCAGGATATCGCGGCGCATGAATTCGTACAGCGTTCCGTGAATGCGGTTCCCGCCGCTCTTCAGGGCCACGTTGATGATGCCGCCGGCGCTCTTGCCGTACTGGGCGTCGTAGGCGTTGGTCTGGATCTTGAACTCCTGGACCGAATCGACGGGCGGCACGTAAGCGATGTTGTTGCCGCCGGCCTGCGCGTTGTTGGGCGCCCCATCCAGCAAAAACTCGTTGTTGGCGTTGCTCCCGTTGATGTTCCAGTTCGCGATGCCGCCGTTATCGAACGGGCGCTGGTAGACCAGCGGCCCGTTGAAATCCACGCCGGGAACCAGCATCGAGAGCATGAACGGATTACGTCCGTTGAGCGGGTACTCGGTGACGGATTCGGCATCCACCAGGCCGCCGCGGTCCGCGCTGGCCTGTTCCAGAACCGGCGCCTCCGCGGTAACCGTCACCTCCTGCGTGACGGCGCCGATCTCGAGCTGGAAATCGAGCGTGGCGGTCTGGGCCACGGTGAGGGCGAATCCGGATTGCACCGTCTGCCGGAAACCCTCGGCGGACGCGCTCACGGAGTAAGATCCCGGAGGCAGGAACGGAACCGTGTAGTTGCCCCGCGCGTCGGTCTTGGCCGGATACGCGACGTTGGTGCCCTCGTTCCGTACGGTGATGGAAGCGCCCGCGATGGGCGCGTTCGAGGGATCGAGAACCCGTCCCGTCAGGGTAGCCCGAAACTCCTGGGCCAGGAGAGACCCGGCCGGAAGCAGGAGCGCAGTCAAAACGGTCTCACATAAGCGTCTCATGGGCATGACAGATCCGCGGCCTCCACGCTTCCACTAGTTTAAAGCAGCTTCACTCTGCGGGAACAGCGACCGAGCCGGCCCATGTCCCCGCGAACCGGTCATTTTGCGCAGCCCGCGGCCACGGCCGGAAACGTTGGGGTCTGGCCATCCCTACCGGCTCGCAAGGCTGGTCGAGCGAGGACGGTAACTGCTACCTCCGCAGTTCGCCCTGTAATTTGCGGTAGTGTTCGCGGGTAAGGTCGATGGCGTGGCGAAGGGCGGCGGCATCGCGCTCGAAAATTTCGTTCGATTCCCACAGGATGCGCCCGCCTTCGGGCAGTTCCAGTGGCGGGCTCCGTTGACGGTCACGTACACCGGGGTGGTGTGGGCGCGGGCGGACCGGGCCGCGATCCACGTACTCTCGCGAACCGGGAGATCGAATTCGAGCGCCGCGCTGCGTTCTGAGGTTTCGGCGGCGCGCACCACGTTGCCGTTCACCACGATCTCCAGGCGTTCGGGATCGGGTGAACCATCAGGCGAATGCATCGCGCGAAATCCGGTTTGGCTTGAAGCTGCTGTTTTGACCGGCGGCGCGCCGATGCTTCGGAGCCCGTACGGGCGACCTGGTGTCTGCAATCGCTCGAAGCGCACGGCCGCGCCGTTCCGCTTGTTCCGAACGCCACGGGCCCGGCTAGACCGGCGACAAGGCTCCGCCTACACGGCGCGGTGAAACTTCGGGTTAGCGATCTTCTCCGCGAACAGGCGGGCCACCACGGGGGCGTCGAACTGGGCGACCCTGCGGCGGCCTTCCTCTTTGAGGCGGGCGCGGAAGCCGGGATCGCGGTAGAGCCGTTCGATTTCCTGCGCGAGCGAAACCGGGTCGCCCGGCTTGGCCAGCAGGCCCTGGGTCACGACTTCTGGCACCGCGGCGGCGCGGGCGGCCACGATCGGCTTGCCCGCCGCCATGGCCTCCAGGAACACGATGCCGAAGCCCTCCTGCACGCTGGGGAGGCAGAAGAGATCGCAGCGGTTGTACTCCTGGGCGAGGCGCTCGCGGCTCACGTCGCCCAGCCACTGCACCTTGGAGCCGATGCGCAGCGCGCGATACACCGAGCGGAACTCCCCGGCTTCGGGACCGTCGCCTACGATGCGGACCTCCAGTCCCGGCATGTTCAGCCGCGCCGCCGCCCGCAGCAGCACGTCGATGCGCTTGCGGCGGTAAAGGCGGCAGACCGCCAGCACCGTGAACTTGTTCGCATCCGGCGGGGCGGGGTTTTCTTCGAGCAGTTTGCGCCAGCCGGCCAGGTCGATCAGTTCCGGCACCACCTCCGCACGCACTCCGTAGAGCTTCTGGATGCACCCGGCGGCGTAATGGCTGGTGGTGATCACCAGCCCCGCACGGCGCGCGTGGGCCCTTTCGCAGCGCGCCTGCACGGACATGGTGAGGCGCGTGAGGCCCGCCTGGAATCGCAACTCGTCCGCAATCACGCCCTTGATGGAGGCCACGTGGAACCCCGGTCCGCGTCCGGCGACACGGTAGCCGTCCATGTCGAAGCCGACCGTGGCGTCGAAGCCGGAATCCGGCCGCAAGGTGGCGTTGAAGAGCAGGCGCTCGGCGGTGTAGACGGGCAGATGCAGGCGGGGCGAGGCGAGTTCAACCTCGTGGCCCTGCGCGCGGAGCGCCGCTGCGAGCGTGCTGATGCCGGCATAGGTGCCGGAGCCGCGGCGCACGTCGAGCGGCGTCGAGGTAAGGAAGCGCAGCCGCATCACGGCACACGAACGGCGACGATGCCGTTCTGCACCCCGGCGGCGTCGTAGGTGATCGCAGCCACGGTGTTGGCCCGCGCGTTCGCCGAAATCACTCGCCCGGCGGCAGCGGCCGGAAGCTGGACGCCTCCGGGCAACCCCGGCAACCCGGGCTGCGGTTCGCGCGGCGCGGCAACCGGCCCGATGGAAGCCACGCCGGGCGGGTTCGGTACGGGCATGACGTCGCCGTTCACCAGGTCATAAACCACCAGTTGGGAAGCGCCCGGCCGCTGCGCGCGCGCCACCATCTTGCGCGTGGCGGGAAACACCCCGAGTTCCGAAACGGCATTGAATCCGTCGGGGATGGCAAGCAGGCGCGCGATGGCCTGGTCGAGGTCGAACACGATCAGGCCCTGGTCGCCGGCCACGCTTTGCATGGCGGCCCCGATCAGGAGACTCATGCCCGCCACCGGCTGAAGGCGCGTGAAGCTGTCGATGCCGCCGGGCAGTGCGATGGTGAACGCCGAGGCGGTAATGCCGTCCAGCACGTACAGCGTGTCGGCGCCCTGCCCGCGGCGCGAGACGTCGATGTTGCCGGCGTAGATGTAATCGTTCAACTCGTCGGCGCCCGTGGCGTTGATCTGCGATTGCGCCGGGAGCGGAGCGGCGGATGCCTCCTGCCGCTCGAGGTCCACCAGCAGAAACCCCTTGCCCGCGCACGCCGCGCTGAACGCCGTTTCCGCCACGCCGGAGCCGATCAGCGCGATGCGGCGCGAAAGCTCGAGGGTGAAGGTGCGGATGTTCGCCGTGCAGGTGGGGGCGAACCAGCCGTCGGGGAAGGCGATCAGTTTGGGATCAGTGCGCTGGTCGGCGGCGAAAGCCACGAAGCCGTGCCGCGAGCCGTCACCGCTGCGCGCCAGCGCGTAGATGATGCGCCGCGCGGAGTCGTAGGCCACGGTTCCGCGCGGGAGGGCGGCGGGAGCCGCGGGGGCATTCGGGCGCGCCGCCGCCGGTGGAACGGCGCCCAGCAGCGGCAGCCAGCCTTCGGGAAACTCCTTGGTGAACACCACCTCGGCCCCGGCCACGCCGATCACGGCGAAGCGGGCGCGCGTGGGGGCCTGGGCATCGTCGGCGGCGATGACGGCGGCCCGTCCCGCCGCGATCGAAACCGCCGCGAGCACCTGGGTGAGACCCTCGACGTCCACGCGGAGGTTCGCCAGGGCCACCGCGGCGGCTGTCCCCGTTCCGGCCGCTGCCTGGCCGATCTCGCCGGTCTGCGAATCGATGGCGACCATCCGCGGGGGGACGCCGGCCAGGCGCGCGGTGAAATCCGCACCGGCAACATCGAGGGCATTCGCGGGGCCGGGCAGGTCTACGGTGAGCGGATCCCTCCCATACGAAAAAATCCGAAGCTGCGAGCTGACGCCGTTGGGCGGCTCTCCCTGGGGCGGACCGAGAAGAGTGGCGATGACCGAGCCGTTCGGAGGCGCCACCAGCGGCGTGACCGCGTTCTTGTTCGGCGCCGTCAGGCAGCCGGACACGGCTGCGGCCTTCATGGCGAGGAAGTCGAAGAGCGCGGCGGGATAGCAGCCCGCATCGTCGCGCGCGCCGTTGGCCATCACGAAATTGCCGTTCAGCCCTGCATCCTCGATGGCTTGCAGCGCCGGCGTGCCCTCCGGCAGCGGCAAAAACTGCACCTGCGGCTGCCGCAGCGAACCGTACACCACCGGGTTGGCGGCCTGGCGCGCGGCGGTGAGCATGACGATGTCGCCCGGGCGCGCCGCGGCGGGAGCCTCCACGCGTACGTCGAACTCGGCGGGCCTTGCCGACGCAGCCACCGAGGCGGCCGCCGGCAACCCGCCCACAAAAACCGAAATCTCGGCCGCCGGCGCACCGTCCTCGCCGGTGGCCCCCAGTCCCGTGGCGCTCAGAGCCAGCGCGCCGCCGGAGACCGTGGCGCCGGGCTTGACCGAGGGCCGCAGGGGATCGACGAACACGCGGGCGGGGGCGCTCGGCTGGCCGTCGCGTTCCACCACCACTTGTGCCAGGCCCGTGTTGGCGTTTTGCGCGACCTGGGCCAGGATCTTGCCCGGCGCCACCGAATAGAGCGCGGCGGGCCTGCCGCCGATACTCACCCGCACGCCTCCGAGTTCGGCGGGCCACGGCGTTCCGGAAGCCGTGGCGCCTTCGAGCGGGCCAAGATTCAATCCCGTGATCTGGACCAGGGATCCCTGGCCCACCCGCGCCGGCGCCGGTTCCAGGGTGAAGGCGTTGGTCACGCCCCGCGGCTCGATCACGGGCCGATTTTGCGCGTTAAGCGACAGCGCCGCCGCCACCAGCAGCGCCGCAATCCGTTCCGTGTGCCCCATAGGAGTATCTAACGCTCGCTATAATAACAAAGCATCCTGCCGATGGCGTTTCCCGCTGCACCAGTCGAGGTCGAACAGCACGCCCCCCGCGCGCGCACCGCCACCCTGCTGTTCGTGCTGTTCTGCCTGGGACACGCCTCCGTGGACCTGTATTCGGCTGCGTTGGGGGCCTTGCAGCCGCTTCTGGGCGCCCGCTTCGGGCTGAGTTTCACACAGGCGGGCGTGCTGGGAGGGGTGCTGGTGTTCTCGGCCTCCGTGCTCCAGCCGCTGTACGGGTATCTTTCGGACCGGTATCGCTCCCGGCTGTTCGCCGCGCTGGCGCCGGCCGTGGCCGGGGTGTTCATCTCGAGCCTGGGCTGGGCGCCGGGGTTTTGGGTGCTCGCGCTCATGGTATTCCTGGGCGGCGCTGGAGTTGCCTCGTTTCATCCGCAGGCGGCGTCAAACGCCGTGGCCCACATCACCAGGAACCGCGCGCGGGCGATGTCGTTTTTCATTTGCAGCGGCAGTATGGGGCTGGCGCTGGGCCCGGCGTTCTTCTCCGCCGTGGCGGCGGGGGGGCTGAAACGGACCGTGTGGTGCGCCGTGCCGGGGCTGCTGGTTTCCGCGCTGCTGGTGGCGGTGATGCCCGCGCCGGCCGCCCGCACCGGGCGCAAGCCTTTCAACTGGGCGCCGCTGCGGGCCGTCTGGAAGCCGATGACCATCCTGTACTTCCTGGTGTTCATCCGCTCCATCGTGCAGATCACCCTGACGCAATTCCTGCCGCTGTACTTACAGACCCTGCGCGGATATTCGCTGCGCGCGGCGAGCCTGAGCCTGTCGGTGTACCTGGTAGGCGGGACGCTCGGCGGGCTGGCGGGCGGGACGCTGGCGGACCGCTTCGGAGGCAAGCGCGTAATCCTGTTTTCCATGATCGGTTCGTTCCCCTTTCTGGCGCTGTTCCTGTTCACGACGGGAGCCCCGTCCGTGGCCGGACTGATGCTGAGCGGGCTGATCCTGCTGCTGGCCAACCCCGTGAACATCGTCATGGCTCAGGAACTGGCGCCGGCGCAGGGCGGCACGGTTTCGGCCCTGATGATGGGCTTCGCCTGGGGGATGGCGGGGATGGTGTTCATTCCCCTGACGGGGTGGGTCGCGGACCTGGTGGGGTTGCAGCCGGCTTTCGCCGGCCTTGCGGCGTTCCCCCTGATCGGCTCCCTGCTCGCGCTGAAACTCAAATGAAACCCGCGGTGTGTCTGTTGAGCGGCGGCCTGGATTCCTCCACGTGCCTCGCATGGGCGCGGCGCGAGGGGTTCGCCTGCTACGCGCTCTCGTTCGATTACGGCCAGCGGCACCGCGTCGAGCTGGAGGCCGCCGCACGAGTGGCGCGCGCGCTCGGCGCGGCGGAGCACCGCATCATCCGCATTGACACTTTCGGAGGCTCGGCGTTGACGGGCGATGGGGATGTTCCCAAGGCGCGCTCGCTCGAGGAGATCGGGGCGGGCATCCCCGTCACCTATGTTCCCGCGCGCAATACGATCTTTCTCTCGTTCGCGCTGGCGTGGGCCGAGGTGCTGGGGGCGGAGGACATCGTCATCGGGGTGAATGCGCTCGATTACTCCGGCTATCCCGATTGCCGCCCGGAGTTCATCGAGGCCTTCGAGCGCCTGGCGAACCTGGCCACCGCCACGGGAGTGGAAGGGCGGGCCCGGGTACGCATTCACGCGCCGCTGCTCGGGCTGACCAAGGCGGAGATCGTGCGGCTGGGCCGCGAGCTGGACCTGGATTTCAGCCTGACCCATAGCTGCTACGATCCCGGCGCGCAGGGCAGCCCGTGCGGCCGGTGCGACGCCTGTCTGCTGCGGCGCAAGGGGTTCGAAGAGGCCGGCATTGAAGATCGCTGAAGTCTTCTATTCGCTTCAGGGGGAAGGCGGGCTGATCGGCACGCCGTCGGTCTTCGTGCGCGTGAGCGGGTGCAACCTGCGCTGCTCGTGGTGCGATACGCCGTATGCCTCCTGGGAGCCGGAAGGCGCCGGGATGACGATCCAGCAGATCGTGGAGGCGGTGGACGCACACCCGGGGCGGCACGTGGTAATCACCGGCGGCGAACCGATGATCATGCCGGAGATCGTCCCGTTGACCGAAGCGCTCGGCGGGCGGCACATCACCATCGAGACCGCCGGCACGGTGTTCGCGCCCGTGGCCTGCGGCCTGATGAGCATCAGTCCCAAGCTCTCGAATTCGACGCCCGAGGGCCGCTGGGCCGCGCAGCACGAGCGCCTGCGCATCCAGCCCGAAGTGCTGCGCCGCCTGATGGCGGCGTACGAGTATCAGTTAAAGTTCGTGGTGGCGCGCCCCCAGGATATCGACGAACTGCGCGAGCTTGTGAAAACGCTGGCCGCCGAAACCTCTCGCGTAATCCTCATGCCGGAGGGACGCAACGCCGCCATCCTGCGCGAGCGCGGCCAGTGGGTGGCGGAGATCTGCAAACGGGAAGGCTTCCGCTACAGCCCGCGGCTGCACGTGGACCTTTGGGGCAACCGCCGGGGGGTGTGATGACCGCGCTTGCCGCCGACCCGATCGCCCGGACGCATCAGACCGGCTCGGGACATCCGGAGCGTCCCGAGCGTTTTGACGCCGCGGTCGCGGCGCTGCGGGACATGCGGCTCACGCGCCTGGCCCCGCGCGCGGCCACCGAAGCGGAACTGATGCTGGTTCACACGCGCTCCTACGTGACCCTGGTGCGCGAGGAAACCGAAAGCGGCACGCGCGAACTGAGCACCGGCGATACCGCAATCGGTCCGGGCACCTGGCCGGCCGCCCTGCACGCGGTGGGGGCGGCGCTCAACGCGGTGGACGCGGTCCTGGAAGGCAAGGCGCGGAACGCGCTCTGCCTGGTGCGGCCTCCGGGTCACCACGCCGCACCCGGCTGGGGAATGGGGTTTTGCGTGTTCAACAACGTGGCCATCGCGGCCCGCTACGCGCGGCGGCAGCACGGAATTGCCCGCGTGCTGATCGCGGATTGGGATGTGCACCACGGCAACGGCACCGAGGAGACATTCCAGGGCGACTCGCCGGTGCTCTTTTTCAGCACGCACCAGTCGCCCTGGTACCCGGGAACCGGCCTGAAGAGCGGCGCCAACGTCATCAACTGCCCGTTTCCGGCGGGAGCGGGCGGCCGCGAGATTCTGGGCGCCTTTCGCGAAAAGCTGGTTCCCGCGGCGGAAAAGTTCAAGCCGGAACTGGTGCTGGTCTCGGCGGGCTTCGATTCGCGCGAGGGCGACCCGCTCGGCCGCTTCCGGCTCACCGACGCCGATTTCGCCGAAATGACCCGCATCCTTTCCCGGTTCGCAGGAGGCCGCGTGGTTTCGGTGCTGGAAGGCGGTTACAACCTGGCGGGCCTTGCCGCCGCGGTGCGCGCGCACGCGGAGGTGCTGACGGAGTATTCTGCAAAGGGAGGAGAGTCGTCATGAAGCAGGACCGCAGGGGATTTCTGAAGGGTGTCGCGCCCCTCATACTGCCCGCCGCCGCGCGGGGCGCCAATGACCGGCCGGCGTTCGGTGCCATCGGGGTGGGAAACCGCGGCTTCTGGCTGCATGAGACCTTTCAGAAGCTGGGCGCGCAATGCGTGGCCGTGTGCGATGTCTACGAGCCCTTCCGCGACCGGGCGAAAGCGGCCTCGGCGCCCGGCGCCAAAGCCTACGTGAATCACAAGGATCTGCTGGCGCACAAGGGCCTCGATTTCGTGATGATCGCCACGCCCGATCATCACCACTGTCCCATGCTGATGGACTCGCTCGCCGCGGGCAAGGACGTGTACATCGAAAAACCGCTCTCGCTCAACCTGGAGGAGAGCGCCCGCATGGTGGAGGCCGCGCGCACCAGCGACCGCATCATCCAGGTCGGGATGCACCGCCGCAGCATGCCCTTCGTGCGCAAAGCCGTGCAGGTGGTGAAGGAGGGCGCGCTCGGCCGCATCTCCATGGTGAAAGCCATGTGGAACTGGCACTTCGACATCCCGCTCGACAACTCGCCGCTCCCCGGCGCGCTCGATTGGGAGCTGTTCCAGGGGCCGGCGCCGCGGCGCGCGCTCCAACCCAAGTTTTTCCGCTGGTGGCGCGGCTTCTGGGCCTACTCCGGCGGCAACATGACGGACCAGGGCACGCACCTGATGGACGTCGTGCAGTGGATGACCGACTCCGGCCCGCCGCGCTCGGCCGTGTGCCAGGGGACCATCTTCAACGCCACAGAAGGCGAGGTGCCGGACGTGTTCTGCGCGGCATTCGAGTACCCCGGGTTCCTGGCCACCTGGACCCTGAACTACGGCAGCTCGCAGGACTACGACTGGTCCATTCTGTTCCAGGGCGAAAAGGCCAGCATGCTGCTCGACCGCACCGGTTACCGCATCTTCCGCGATCCAGGCGCCTCTCCGCGGCCATGGACGCAAAGCGGCAAAGTCGAGATCATCGCGCAGGAGCCGGACCGCGACAGCGCCACCGCGCACCAGCAGAATTTTCTGGATTGCATACGCTCGCGCCGGCAGCCCAACTGCACGGTGGAGATCGCCGCGGCCGCCGTGGCGGGCCCGCACATGGCGAACCTTGCCTATCGCCAGGGCCGCCGCGTGACGGCGGGCTGATCACGCCGCGAGCATCGCTTCCACTTTGCGGCGAATGGTTTCCGCCGCTTCAGGCACGTGGAGCACATCGCACTCCGAACCCAGGATGTGCGGGTGCCCGGCCTCACGCATGCGGGCCGTGAGCTCGCGAGTGAGATCTACGACGCGTTCGAGCGGCATGGCCGCATCCGAGTAGAACTGGCGCGTCGGCAGATTGCCGTAGAGCACGATGTCCTTGGCGACCAGGGCCGCGTCCTCCCACAGCTTGCGCGAGCTGCCGAAGCTGAGGATCACCGGCCGCAGGCGGGCGGCGAATTCGCTCACCATGAACGGGGCGAGCTCCCCGCAGTCGTGGAAGATCAGGTCCACCTCCGCAGCTTCCATGAGCGCCTTGAGGCGCAGGTTGGGCGCGATCACGAAGCGCTCGAAAATATCCGAGCCGCGCTCCACCTGCCGGGGAGAAATGTACACGATGTTGGCCGCGGGCTCGCAGATCAGCACGGCGCGCGCCCCGGCCGCGATCTGCGCCGCCACCGAGCGCTGGACGGCGCGCTCGGCGAGCGCCAGGCAGCACGCCGCCATCTCGTCCCCCGTGGCCACTGCCATGATCGGGTCGGCCATCAGCTTGGTGGAGAGCGAAAACGGTCCGATGGCCATGCCGATCGGCAGCAGGCCGCCGATGCCCGCCACGTAGCGCACGGCGTCGATATGCGCCTGGTTGCGCGCGGCGAACCGATGCGTGAGCGGGATAACCGGCGGCGTGCGGTCGAAGTGGAAGCCGTCCACTTCAGCCTCGGGCACCTCGAAGGCGCCGAGCAGGTCGGCTTTCTCGAGGCGCAGGTCCATCAGGGGGAACGCCAGCGGCGTGGCGTACCGGCGCGCGGCCTGTTCAATGACGCGGCCCAAGCGGGCGCCGTCGAGCCGGATCGCTTCCGGGTCCGGCTGTTCGTGGAGCACGAGGTCCGTGCCGACGGGCATGCGCAACCCGCGTGCCGCCAGGTCCAGGTAATAGGAGCGTTGCATCAGAAACTTAGAAGGACGTGCCAGATGAAGAGGTTGGCGAGCGAATCGACCTGCTCCCAGACGCGCTTCGCCACCGCCGGATCGCCGGGGATGGCGCCGAGTTCGGCCCGTTTCGCCTCCCACGGGAAGCACACGCCGGCGCCGGGCGCCGCCGGAACCGGCTGCGGCGCGGGGGCCTGAGGCACACGCGTGGCGCGTCCGTACCGGCCGTATTCGCGGGTGAAATCGGTCATGGCGCGCAGATTCTCGATGGAGGCGTCGTTCTGCATGATGGCGCTGGCATCCATGATGTAGCCCGCACCGTCGCCCAGCTCGTCGATCAGGTTCTTGCAGCAGGCGCGCACGGCATCCGGCGTGCCGGTGGCCAGCAGGAAATTCGGCACGCCGCCGCTCAGGCAGAAGCGCTTGCCGAGCACGCGCTTGGCCTCCTTCACGTCCGTGCGGTCCAGGTGAAAGATGACGCTGCCGGCGGGCAGGGCGGCGAAGGCGTCCAGGTGCGCGGTCCAATCGCCCTCGGCGTAGAGCAGCACCTGGTTTCCGCGCGCCCACACGGCTTCGATCACGGGACGGATGGTGGCCCAGTAGTGGGTCTCGAACAGCTTGTCGGAGATGAAAGGAACGCAGCCGCGATGCATCCAGATGGGGATGGGCAACTGCTGCGAGGGATCCAGACCGGAAAGCGCGAGGTTCTGCAAATGCGGCTGGAGGGCGCGGCAGGCGGCCAGCACCTGGTCGGGAATTTCCATGAGGTCGAAAGCCAGCCCGATGTAGCCGCGCAGCTTGTCGGCGAGAACATCGAGCGGCGCCTTCAGCATGCCGGCGATCGAGCACGGCGTGCCGCACTCGCGGCGCATGCGCTCCAGTTGCGGGCCGAAGGCGTAGAAGTATTCCAGCATCGCCATGCCGCCCTTCACCAGGGCCAGGTTGCCGCGGTGCGTGGCGGGGCTGCCGGGCTCGGGGATTTCGCCCGAGACGCGCGGCAGCCACTTGGAAAAGAGGAAGCGCACGGGGTCCTCGATCAGCTCGGGGTACTCCTCGCGGCGCATGTAGGCGTTCTGCTCGCTGGGCTCGCGGTACTGGAAGGCGACCTCGGGCGGGATGTCGATGCCGGGGATGGCGTAGTATTTCAGATCCATGGCCTGGGTCAGCCCGGTCCAGACGTAGACCATGTTGGGCACCACGGCGTCCCAATCGAAATCGCGGCAACAACGGATGACGGCTTCGAAGGCCTTGTGGTAGTCGTGCGTGACTTCCTGGCAGGTGAAGCCCGCATACTTGGCGGTGACTTCGGCGGCCAGCGGCCGTATGGGCACGCAATCCGGCTCGCCGCATCGCATGGCGGCCACATACCGGTTCAGCCGTTCCGTGTAGAGTTGCTCGGGATCTTTGGGCATGGCGTTCGGCCTCGACGTTCTGTTATACCGCGAGTTCAAGGTAAGATGTGCGGATGATCCTTTCCGCCCTGCTGCTTCTGGCCGCCGCCCAGGATTGGACGCCGCTTTTCGACGGCAAGACACTGGACGGCTGGCAGGTGAGCGCCAGGCCCGCCGACCGCGGCAAGAACTTCTGGAAGGTCCGCGAGGGCGCCATCACGTGCGATTCGCTCGGCCGCAAGGACCACGATTACGTGTGGCTGCTGACCGGCCGTGAATTCGGGGACTTCGAGCTGAAGCTGAAGGTGCGCGGCTTCCCGCAATCGCCCGGCAACTCCGGCGTGCAGATCCGCAGCCATTACGACGAAGCCGCCGGCTGGCTCGACGGGCCGCAGGTGGATGTCCACCCGCCCGCTCCCTGGCGCACCGGGCTGATCTACGACGAAACCCGCGGCGTGCGGCGCTGGATCTTCCCTTCGCTGCCGGATTGGAAGATCGAAGCCACACAAGGCCCCAAACAGTGGAGGTGGGACTCGGACGGCTGGAACGACATCGAGATTCTGTGCCAGGGGCCGCGCGTCCGCACGCGAGTGAACGGGTTGGTGATCGCCGATTACGACGGCCGGGGCCTGCTCGACGACCAGCGCCACAGGCCCAGCGGCCGCATCGGGCTGCAACTGCACGTGCGCGACGAGTTGCTCATCCAGTACAAGGATATCTTCGTTCGCAGCTCCCGGTGAGCCGCATCGCCTCAGCGCTCCCAGGGGAACCGCGCGTCGGGCTGATGCGCATACCGGCGCATGCGGATCTGGAGCCGCTCGCCGCAGCCGGGCGCGAGCGTGGCGGTGAACCAGCGCGCACGGGCCGGGGCGCCGTTCACGCTTTCGAACTCGTGCTCGCCGTAGGCGCCCGCCTGCACGACCACGCTGCGGGCGTTCACCGGGCCGGTATTGACCAGCACCAGGGTCACCGCGTCCGGCGCAATCTTCTCCACCAGCGCGGCCACGCTTTCGCTCAGGCCCGCGCGGCGGCGCTCCGGATCGAAATAGCGCACCCTCGCATGGACGATATTGCCCGACTTGCCCGGATCGTTGGCGCCCATGGTCAGATTGACCAGCGCTTCGGTGGCAACCGGGCTGAAACGCTGCGGATGATCGGAGGCGCGGGTGTCCGGCGTGCTCGGGTCCGCGCGCAGCCCCGCCACGCGGCTGCGTACGCCTTCCAGGTCGCGTTGCAGCGCCTCAAACGGATAATTCGCATTCCCGCCGGAGAGATAGGCCACCCAGGGATCCGAGGCGATCCGCTGCCGGTCCTGCTCCTGCATCGACCACAGCCAGATATCGCGCTGCACGTCGAAGTGCTGGTTGGGCGTGTAGCCGTACCAGCCCTGCGGGCCGTACTTGTTGGGCAGCAGCGTGCGGCCGTTCTCCACCTTCTTCGCCGCGTACAGGTTATGGATCTGCGCGCGCAGCGCATCCACGAAGCGCGCGTCGGCGGTGAGCAGGAACGCCTCGCCGAAGGCGATCTGCGGGCCGCGCATGTAGTAGTTGCGGCTGGCGGTGGAGGGATCGAAGTTCCAGCCGAACACGCCGCCGTACCATTTGCCCTCCCACTCGCCGCCGATGCGGCCGTCCAGCCCGATGTTGCTGGGGATGTTGCCGCCGTTGGCCGCCGCGCGCTCCCGCCAGGCCCCGGCGTAATCGAGCAGCCAGTCGCGGTAGCGCCGCTCCCCGGTGAGCGCGTAGGCGTTGAAGCCCAGCGTGGCCGCGCACAGGTTCAGCGGATGGTCGCCGCGGATGTTGGCCGCGTCGCGGTACCGCGTGAGCCGTTCGGGATGTCCCGCCACCGGCAGGCCGCCCCAGTCCTCGGGCGTCGCCGGGGTGAGCTTGGGGCCGCGGCTGCCGTTGTGCAGGCTGCGTATGATCTTTAGCTTCGGATCGTAGTTCGGGAGATCGAGATAGAGTCCGGCGAAACGCAGCGCGCGCTGCAAATAGCGCTGGTCGCCGGGCCGCGCGAGCGCATAGAACTCGAAGGCGGCCAGGCCCTCGCCGTTGTGCTCCCAGTCAAACGAGGTCACGAATTCCTGGTGGTACATGCCTTCGCGCGCCATTTCGATGGAGGGGATGCGAGCGTGCGTGTACTGTTGGAGATGGCCCTCCCAGGCGGCTTCATACAGGCGCAGCAGGCTCTCCGGCGCGCCGAGCGCATAGGCCAGCGTCCAGTTGTGAAAATTCTCCATGGCGTCGTCGGGGCCGTCGTTGCCGCCCCAGCGCTCGATGCAGCGCAGCCATCCCCGGCTGTCCACATACCTGGCGGAGAACTCGGCGGCGGCATCCGCGTTGGCTTTGAGCAGGGCCCGCTCGGCAAGCGCCCAGGCGGGCGCGGGCATCGGGCGGCGAATCGCGATCCGCGGCTCGCAGGCGAGCGGCGCGGCCACCAGCAGAGCCAGAGTAAGGGTGCGCATCCCTCACAGGGTACCCTAATGGCCCATCATCTGGGATTTGCCGGGACGGGTGCGGCGCACCAGCATCATCAGCGGAATCATCAGCACGAAAATGACGCCCAGCAGCCAGAAGCAATCGATGAAGGCCTTCATGACCGCCTGCCGCTGCATCAAGCCGTAGAGTATCCCTTGCGCCTGCCGGAGCGCGTCCGCCGCGCCGGCGCCCTTCTGCATCAGGATCTGCGCCGCGCCTTGCAGCATCTGGTTGTAGGCCGGATCGAACGGCGTCAGGTGGCCCACCAGGTTGTGCTGGTGGAATTGTGAGCGCCGCGCCAGCAGCGTGGTGACCATGGCGATTCCCGCGCTGCCGCCCACGTTGCGCGCCAGATTGATGAGCCCGGTGGCGTAATTGGTCTTTGCCTTTGGGATGTACGCAAAGGCGATGGTGTTGATGGGAACGAACAGGAAAGCCAGCCCGGCGCTCTGGACAAAGCGCGCCATCACGGCGCTGCGGAAGTCCACCTCCAGATTGAACCGGGCCATGTGAAACAGCCCCACGGCGGAGAGCGCCAGGCCGAACATGATCAGCCAGCGCGCCTGCGTGCGCGAGAGGAGCACGGCCACCAGCGGCATAAGCATCGCGACCGCGATGCCGCCCGGCGAAAGCACCATCCCGCTCAGCGTGGCATTGTAGCCCAGCAGCGTTTGCAGCATCACCGGCAGCAGCATGGTGCTGCCATAAAGCACGAAGCCAAGCAGGAACATGAATGCGGTGGATACGGCGAAATTGCGGTCCTTGAGCAGCCGCAGGTCCACCACCGGATCTTTCTGCCGCAATTCCCACCACACCGCCACCGTCAGGCAGACCGCCGCGACGATGGAGGAGACCACGATCAGGTTCGAGGAAAACCAGTCCTCGCGCTGGCCTTCATCGAGGAAGATCTCCAGGAACGCCAGCCCGACCGCGATGAAGCCCAGGCCGGCGTAGTCGATGTGCATCTCGCGCAGCTTCCTGCGCACCAGGTAAGGCGGATCGAAGACCACCGCCGAGGCCAGCAGGAAGGCCAGCAGTCCTATGGGGATGTTGATGAGGAAGATCCATCTCCAGCTCGAGTTATCCGTGATCCATCCCCCGAGCGTGGGCCCGATAATCGGCGCGAACACCACGCCCATGCCGTAAACCGCCATCGCCATGCCCTGCTTCTCGCGCGGAAAACTCTCCACCAGGATCGCCTGCGCGATGGGCTGCATGGCCCCGCCGCCCAGTCCCTGGAGGATGCGGAAGAAGATCAGCATCCCCAGTGACGGCGCCAGCCCGCACAGCAGCGAGCTCGCCGTGAAGAGCACCACACACAGCAGGTAGAAACGTTTCCGGCCGAGAATGCTCGAGAACCACCCGGCCAGAGGAAGGACAATGGCGTTGGAAACCAGATAGGAGGTCAACACCCACGTGGCCTCTTCCACCGTGGAGGAGAGGCTGCCCGCGATGTGCGGCAGCGCCACGTTGGCCACGCTGGTGTCCAGTACCTCCATGAATGTGGCCAGCATGACGGTCATGGCCACGACCCAGGGACTGATGCCGGTAGATGGAGAGGAACCGGGCATGTTACCTGGTCAGAATCGTGGCGTGCACGTTCATGCCGGGGCGAAGCACCACGCCCTCGGGCAGCTTGTCGAAGACGATCTTCACCGGGATGCGCTGCACGACTTTCACGAAGTTGCCGGTGGCGTTCTCCGGCGGCAGAAGACTGAGCCGCGCGCCGGTGGCTCCGGCGATGGAATCCACCCGGCCCGCGATGGAGCGGCCGTACATATCCACGTCCACCTCCGCCCGCTGGCCGGGGCGCACCGCGGCGAGCTGCGTCTCCTTGAAGTTGGCCGTGACCCACACATCCTGGAGTGGGATCACGCTCATCAGGCCCTGCCCGGGCTGCACGATCTGGCCGGGCTCCACGGTCTTCTTGGTGACCACGCCGTCCAGCGGCGCCGTCACGCTGGCATAGCTAAGCTGAAGCCGGGCGGCCTCGAGGTTGGCCCGCGCCTGCTGCACGTTGGCCTGCGCGGAGGAGGCCTGGGCGGCGCTCACTTTCACCTGCTCACGGCCCGCGCGGGACTGATCCAGCGCCGCGCGCGCCGCCTGGACGCGGGATCCCGCAGCGTCCGCGGCCGCGCGCGCGTTCTGCGCGGCCTGAACGGTGGCCGACAAGCGCTCCCGGGCGGCGCGCAACTGCGCCTCCGCCACCCGCGCCGCGGCCACGTAGGCGTCCAACTGCTGCCGCGAGATTTCCGCCTTGGCCGCCAGCGGCCGCATGCGCGCCAGGTCCGCCTGGGCGCGCTCGTTACCGGCTTCGGCGGCGGTCACGTTGGCGCGCGCGGCCTCCACTTCCGAGGTGCCCGCCTGGTCCGCCGCGATGCGCGCCCGGTTATACTCCGCTTCCGCCGTGGCCAACTGCGCCGCGGCCGCCGCGGTGCCGCTCGCGGTGGTGGCCTCGATGAGCGGCACTCCCACCTGCGCGGCCCGCGCCAGGCTTTCGGCTACCGCCAGCGCCGCCGCGGCCTGGTCCACGCGCGCCTGATAATCGCGCGGGTCGATCCGCACCAGCACCTGCCCTGCCTTCACCGGCTGGTTGTTCTCCACCAACACCTGGAGTACGCTGCCGGCAATCTTCGAGGAGATGGGGGCGATGTGCCCGTCCACCTGGGCGTCGTCGGTGGAAACACGGTCGCGGTAGTGCAGCCAGAACCACGTCGTCGCCGCCGCCGCAATCAGCGCCCCGGAGATCAGAATGCCCCCGATCTTGCCACGCGAAACGCGCCCGAGCGTCTGAGGTTGCTCCGGTTCGCGGTCGCCGCCGCTTTCGTCCCGCTCCAGTTCTCGCGTCATGGAATCTGCCATCGTCGTCTGCTTTCCAGGTTATTTCGTGTATAGCGCCCGAATCTGTCCCGTCGCCCTGGCTAGGTCGGCGCGGGCCTGGTTGTAGCGATAGAGCGCGGCAATCTGGTTGTCGTTGGCGCGCGCCAGCGCGTCCTGCGCCTGGATCACCTCGATGTTGTTGGCCACCCCGGCCTGAAAACGGTCGCGAGCCTGTTCCACCTCCTCGGTGGCAAGCTTCACCCCGAGCGTGGCCACGTCCACCTCGTTGCGCGCGGCGGAGAGCTGCGCCGTGGCGGTCTGAACCTCCACCGCGATCTGATTGCGCAGGTCCTGCTGCTGCTGGCGCGTCTTGCGGACTTCCAGTTGCGCCCGGGCGGTTTCGGCGCCGATCCGCCCGCCCGTGAACAGCGGGAAAGTCACCGACGCCGTGTACATGTAAGACGGAATGGCGGCGGCGGGCGTATCCAGACCCTGATAGCCCCAGGCGCCTTCGAAGCGCAGCGACGGCAGCCGGCTGGCTCGCGCCGCTGCGGTCTGAAGCTGAAGCGCCTGCTCGCGGAAACGCAGCGCGCGCAGCTCCGGACGCGCATCCAGCGCGGCCTTCAGGCTCTGGTCCGGGCCGGGCGGCGGAGTCTCGAAAAAACTCACGCGGTCGGCGAGATCGAGCGGCTGCGCCGGATCGAGGTTGAGGAGCCGCCGCAGCCCGAACACGGTGGTGTCGAACACGGTTTGCGCGCCGATCAGCCGCTGGCGTTCGGCCTGGAGCTGCACGTTGGCGCGCAGCGCGTCGACGCCGGTGCCCACCCCCGCTTCCTGAAGATCCCGCGCCTGGTTGTAAAGCGCCTCGGCCAGTTTCACCCGGGAGCGCGAAGCTTCCACATCCGCCGCCGCGCGCAAGGCCCCCAGGTACTGCGAGACCACCAGCGCGGTGGTCTGCTCACGCACCGCGTCCTCCTGCGCCCGGACGGCTTCCACTCCGCGTTGTGAGGCCCGCCACCGGCGCCATAGCGTGAGGTCGAACACCGGAACCGAGGCGCCCGCTCCGCCCTGGAACACGCCGAAAGGACCCGAGTGCTGCGCCATGCCGGGAAACCTGCGGCCGATCAGCGCCTCCACGTTCATGCGCTGCACCCGCTCGAAGGACTGCAAACCGATCTGGGGCAGCAGCGCGGAGCGCGCGACGTTATCCTCCTCGCGGCTTTGCGCCACGTTCAGGTTGGCGATCTGCACCTGCGGGTTCTGCTTCAGGGCGGTCTCGACGGCGTCGCGCAAGGTGAGCCGCAGAGGCTCCGGCGCGGGGGCCTCGCGGGCGCGCAACCCCGGCGCGAGCGCCGTCAGAACAAGCGCGATCCAGATCAACCCCGCGATCTGCTCGACCACGGCGCGGATCCACGGCGCCTTGGCCAGCAGCCGCACACCGCGCGCGTGCATGCGCGCCAGCAGTTTCCTGCCGGCTTCGTCGATGAAGTCTACTTGCGCGAGATCGAGGACGACGCCCTGCCCCGGCGCCGCCGCGGTGGCCAGCCAGCACTGTTCCAACTCCGGCACCCAGGGCCCGGCTAGCTTGCCCTCGAGCCGGAAAGTGATTTTCCCCGCAACTTCTTGTGTGGTAATCCGGAGCATCGCATCCCTTTCAGGGCACGCCGGGGGCCAGACCCGCGCATCCGGAAGGCAAGAGTTTATCAGCCGGGAGTGCAACGCCCGTGCCGCGATGCCGGCGTCACGACGATATTTCGGCAGGCCGGATGCCGAGCTTGCGCATGCGCGATTGCAGGGTGGTGCGCTTCATTCCCAGCCTCGCCGCCGCGCCGCGCGGCCCGCCCACTTGCCCGCCGCTCTCCCGGAGCGCGCGCAAAATATGTTCGCGCTCGGCGTCCCGCATGGTGGCCACCCCCCTGCGCGGCAAATGCGGCGGGGCGGTTTCGAATTCGGAGAAGGAGACGCACAGCGCCGGCCCGGGGGAGAGAATCACCGCGCGCTCGATCACATTCTCCAGTTCCCGCACGTTCCCCGGCCAGGGCCAGCGGACGAGGGTTTGCATCACCGGCGCAGGAATGGTTTCGATGCGCTTGTTCATCCGCCGCGCGAACTTTTGTGCGAAATAGCGGACCAGCAGCGGCACGTCCTCCGGCCTCTCGCGCAGCGGCGGCAGGGTGATGGGAAATACGTTCAGGCGGTAGTAGAGATCGCTCCGGAACTCCTCCGCGGCCACCATGGCGCCCAAGTCGTGATGCGTGGCGGTGATCAGCCGCACATCCACGCGTTGCGTGCGATTGCCGCCCAGCCGCTCGAATTCGCGCTCCTGGAGAACACGCAACAGCTTGGGTTGCAACTCGAGCGGGATATCCCCGATCTCGTCCAGGAACAAAGTGCCGCCATTGGCCAGCTCGAAGCGCCCCACCCGCTGCGAGATGGCTCCGGTGAAGGCGCCGCGCTCGTGGCCGAACAGTTCACTCTCCAGCAGACCCGTGGGGATGGCTGCGCAGTTCACCTTGACGAAGGTCCGCTCACGGCGCGTGCTCAGGTTATGGATGGCGCGCGCGATCAGCTCCTTGCCCGTGCCGCTCTCTCCGCGGATGAGCACGGTGGAACCGGTGGGCGCCACGATCTCCACCTCCCGCAGCGCCCGCTTCCACACCGGGCTTTCGCCGATGATCTCCTCGAAGTTGTACTCCGTGCGTATCTCGTCTTCGAGATACAGCTTCTCTTCGGCGAGTTTCTCTTTTAGCCGGGCGATTTCCTGGTAGGCAAGGGCGTTATCCACGGCCACCGCGACTTGCGCCGCCACGCGTTCCAGAAAGTGCAGATCTCCGGCGCCGTACGCACGCGGCTGCTTGCTGCCGAACCCCAGCACGCCGAGGCGCCGGTGCGCGGTGGTCAGGGGAAGCGCGCAACTGGAACGGACCTCGTGCGCCCGCAGCAGTTCCAGCGTCTCGGGGAATCCGCTTTCCCGTTCGATATCCTCCAGAATCCAGGGCCGCTGCGTGCTCCACACCATCCCGCCCGGACCTCTGTCCACGGGCGCTTCGAACCCGGGCTCCACGCGGGCCGGTTCGGAGGTCTCCAGCACGTGCAGGCGTATCACGCTTCGGCGCGGGTCGTGCAGCAGCAGGACGAGAAAGTCGAAGCGCACCACGTTGTGCAACGCCCCGGCCAGGTGATGAAACAGTTCCGGCAGCTCGCGGTAGAGCGCGATGGATTCGGATACGTCGAGCAGAGCGCGGTAGCGTTCGGTCTCAGGCGGTTCGGGAATCAATACTTCTTAATGATAACTTCCAGTCAGGAGCGGCCGCGCGTCTTAAATTGATAGCGCTCGATCCGCAGGGCCGCCAGCGGCCCGGTGCTCCGCACGACCCGGCCCGTAACCACCAGCTTCAGGGGGCAGACCCCGTCCAGCCGCGCGGGCCAATTGACGGACATTTCCAGCACGCGCCCGGGGGGGAGCGGATTGTCGGTGGTGAAGAGCACGCCATCGCGGCTCATATCCACGCTCATACCGGTGCCTTGCCGGGCGCCGCCACGGTCCACCACGCGGTAGCGGACCTCTTCCATGATGGGGAATCTGTCGGAGTTGCGCCGTTCTACGAACCTGTACGAGGGGGAGGTGCTTTCAACCAGTGGCGACATAATAGTCTAGTGTTTGCGGAAATGTCGGGACGCTACAATAGATCATTGGTTCCGAATGACCCCGGTACTTTTGTTGCATTTGGTGCATTTCGTACCTTAGCGGGCCAGGCGCCGCAGCGGTGCTATACTGAAAAATCAGACCTGTAGCGCCAAGACCCACAGTTTAGGAGCTTCGTTTTTCATGATCCAAGCGACCCAACTGCGCCCCGGCATGGTGATCAAATTCAACAACGACCTGTTCTCCGTGTTCAGCGTCAATCACCGTACTCCCGGCAACCTGCGCGGTTTCGTGCAAGCCAGAATGCGCAACCTGCGCAGCGGCACCATGATTGAGCACCGGTTTTCCTCGGAAGACCGCGTCGAACGCGCCCACCTCGACGAACAGCAGATGGAGTACCTCTACGACGACGGCGAGTATTACTACTTCATGAATACGGAGACCTTCGAGCAGATGCACCTGACCAAGGAAATCCTCGGCGACGGCATCTCCTACCTGATTCCGCAGTTGCAGGTCAGCGTCGAGTTCTTCGAAGGCAAGCCGATCAGCGTGGAACTGCCCGCCACCGTGGATATGACCGTGGTGGAGACCGAACCGGGACTGAAGGGGGCGACGGTTTCGAACGTGACCAAGCCCGCGAAGATGGAAACCGGACTCGTGGTGCAAGTGCCGCCCTTCATCACCGAGGGCGAGAAGATCAGGATCAACACCGCCGACGGCAGCTACCTGGCGAGAGCCTGAAGCGCGGCGGCCACGGCCGCCTCTTCCTCCGGAAACACGGTTCGCAAATCCAGCACCAGCGCATCCTCCTCGATGCGCGCGATCACCGGTGGTTGTTGCGCGCGCAGCAGGCGTTCGGCCTGGTTCGCGCTCCGTCCTTCCAGCCTGATGAGATACGTGGGAATGGACTGCTCCGGCGTGGAGCCGCCGCCGATCACCGATTGTCCCTCGACGATGCGGGCGCCGAGTTCCGGGACGCGCTCGAGCACGCGCGCCGCGCGCGCTCTGACGCTCTCCGCGCTTTCGCGGATCATGCGCAGGGCCGGCACTTCGTCCCAGCGTTCCAGCAGAATGTTCCGCAGCGTGCCTTCGAGCGCCTGATAGATGAGTTTGTCGAGCCGCAGCGCGCGGAACATGGGATTGCGCCGCAGCCGCGCCACCAGTTCGGCCCGCCCCGCCAGGATGCCGGCCTGAGGGCCGCCCAGCAGCTTGTCCCCGCTGAAGGAGATGAGATCGGCGCCGGCTGCGAGGCTCTCCACCGCGAGCGGCTCGTCGATGCCGTAGGACCGCAGATCGGCCATGCAGCCGCTACCCAAATCTTCATAGACGGGGATGCCGCGCTCGCGCCCCAGCGCGGCTAATTCGGCAAGCGCCGGCCGCTGGGTGAAACCTGAAATGCGGAAGTTGCTGGGGTGGACGCGCAGCAGCAACCGCGTGCGCTGAGTGATGGCGGCGCGGTAATCGGCCAGGTGCGTGCGGTTGGTGGTCCCAACCTCCACCAGCGCCGCGCCGGAGTGGGCCATGATGTCCGGGATGCGGAAGCCGTCTCCGATCTCGATGAGTTCGCCGCGCGAAACCACCACCTCGCCGCCCGCGCCCAATTCGTGGAGCGCCAGGTAGACGGCGGCGGCGTTGTTGTTGACCGCGACCGCCGGAGCGCCCAGAAGCCGCTCGATCAGCGGCGCGGCGTGCACATCGCGCCGGCCGCGGCTTCCGGCGGCCAGGTCGTACTCCAGGTTCGTGTATCCCGCGTGCGGCGCGAGCGGGCCGAGCGGCGCGCGCCCCAGGTTGGTGTGCAGCACCACGCCCGTGGCGTTGATGACCGGCACGAGCGAAGGCTGTTCCAGCCGGGCGAGCGCGGCGGCCGCGCGGGCGGCGGCGTCAGGCGGTTCCCGCTCCTCACGGATGGCTGCCCGGGCCTCTTCGAGCGCGCGGCGCACTTCCGCCACCACCCGCGCCCGCGGGTAGCGTTCGAGCGCCGGCCCCAGCCGCTCGAGGACCTCGTGCACGGCGGGCAATTCCCGCAATTTCTCACTGCCGGCCACCTGACGATCCTATCGGCGCGCACCCCCGCTTGTCTACACCGCCGATACGGTTTACACTAAGAGTCTCGGGGCGTGGCTCAGCCTGGCTAGAGCGCCTGGTTCGGGACCAGGAGGTCGGTG
>JBHGBM010000084.1:0-30903 GCA_041946965.1 Bryobacteraceae bacterium | reverse complement strand
CTCGCCACCATCACCTTCCAGAACTACTTCCGCATGTACAAGAAGCTCTCCGGCATGACCGGCACGGCGGAAACCGAGGCAGCCGAGTTCGAGAAAACCTATAAGCTCGAGGTGGTGGTGATCCCCACGAACCGTCCGCTGATCCGCGTGGAGAGCCCGGACATCGTCTACCGCACCGAGGAAGAGAAGTTCCGCAATGCGGCCAAGCACATCAAGGAGCTGAACGGGCAGGGCCGGCCCGTCCTGGTCGGCACCATCTCCGTGGAGAAGTCCGAGCGCCTCTCGGGAATCCTGAAGCGCATGGGCGTGCGGCACGAAGTGCTGAACGCCAAGCACCACGAGCGCGAGGCCGCCATTGTGGCGCAGGCCGGCCGCAAGAACGCCGTCACGGTCTCCACCAACATGGCCGGCCGCGGCACCGACATTCTGCTGGGCGGCAACCCCGAGTTCATGGCCAAGGACGCCTGCCTGAGTCAGAAAGTGGCGGAGATGCTGCCCGCCGGGCAGGAGGTGTTTCTCAGCGATGAGCATTACTACTACTTCCACCACCTGAACCGCTTCTACCGCGTGCCGCGCGGGAAATGGGATGAGATCTACGCCGGCTTCAAGGCCCAGTGCGACCGCGAGCACGATGAGGTGGTCGGGCTGGGCGGGCTGCACATCTGCGGCACCGAGCGGCACGAATCGCGGCGCATCGACAACCAGCTCCGCGGGCGCGCCGGCCGCCAGGGAGACCCGGGCAGCTCGCGCTTTTTCCTCTCGCTCCAGGACGACCTGCTGCGCATCTTCGGCGGCGAACGCATGCAGCGGCTGATGCTGCGCCTCGGCATGGAGGAGGACGTGCCCATCGAATCGCGGCTGATCACCAAGCGCATCGCCGCGGCGCAGAAGGCCGTCGAGACCCAGAACTTCGAAGCCCGCAAGCACCTGCTCGAATACGACGACGTCATGAACAAGCAGCGCCAGGCCGTCTACGGCATGCGCCGTCAACTGCTCGAGGGCGCCGATCAGAAAGAGCGGGTCATGGACATGGTCCGCGGCATTGTGAACCAGATGACCGGACTGCGCTGCCCGGAGAATGCGCATCCGGACACCTGGGACCTTCAGGGCCTGCTCACCGACGTCCTCAGCCAGTTCGGGTGCAGGATTGATGCCGCCAGCCTCGCCCAACTGAGCAGGACGGAGATCGAAGACTACGTCTTCGACCGCCTCTCGGAGAAGTACCAGGAGAAGGAAGATCTGGTGGGCGGCGACGTCATGCGGCACACCGAGCGCATGATTATGCTCCAGGTGATCGACGACCAGTGGAAGGACCACCTGCTTTCCATGGATCATTTGAAGGAGGGCATCGGGCTGCGCGGCTACGGCCAGAAGGACCCGCTGGTCGAGTACAAGAAAGAGTCCTTCGTCCTGTTTGAAGCCATGATGGACCGCATCGAGGACGAAACCGTGCGGTACCTCTTCTTCTTACAGATTGCCGAACGCGCGCCGGTGATGCCGTTCGAGGTCGACGAAGGCTGGGACGAAGGCGAGGAAGAAGAGGAAACCGGGCCCGGCGAAGAAGAGAGGGCCGCCGCCCAGAACGCGCTCCAGGACTTCACCCGTAACATCCAGCGCAAGAAGGAACGCGAGATGGCGCAACTCCAGTTCGCCGGCGGCGACTCCACCTCCGGGCCGCAAACCGTGCACAAAGGCGCGAAAGTCGGCCGCAACGACCCGTGTCCCTGCGGGAGCGGTAAGAAATACAAGAAGTGCCACGGAGCATGATGAGAATGAAGTGCCTTTTCGCGCTGCTTGTGCCGGCGCTGGCTGCGGCCGCGGTGTGGCCGGAGACCGTTGCCGAATGGAAACGTCTCTCGGCCACCCCCGCCGCGGTCGCCGACCGGCGCCTTTGGAACGAGTACGGCTTCCAGGAGGCCGAAAGCGTCGTCTACCAGAATGGCGACCGGAAACTCAGCGCAACCGCCTGGCGTTTGCAGGATTCCACCGGCGCCATGGCCGTGTTCGACATGCTGCGGCCGGCGGATGCCAAGCCTTCGCTCGTCGCGAAACTCGCGGCCGAAGCCGGTGACGCGCTGATCGCCGCGCACGGGAACTACGTGGCGTCGTTCCAGGGTAAGCTCTCCAGGGACGAGGCCAATGCTTTTCTCGCCGCGCTGCCGCGCGCCGAGCTGGCCGCGCTGCCCACGCTGCCGGACTTCTTTCCCATCGAGAACCTGGTCCCGAACTCGGAGCGGTACGTGATTGGACCGGCCGGACTGGAGCGTTTCAGCCCGGGCATTCCGCCTTCGGTGGCGGCGTTCCACCTGGGCGCCGAGGCGCAAGTGGGCGTCTTTCGCGCCCCCGGCGGAGATTTGAAGCTGGCGCTGTTCAGCTACCCGACACCGCAGATGGCCATGCAGCAATCGGAGTCTTTCAAGAAACTGGCCGGCGCCGTGGTGAAGCGAAGCGGTCCGCTGGTGGCCGTGGTGCTCTCGCCCGCCAACGCCGACGCGGCCGAGCGGCTGCTTTCGCTGGTGCGCTACCAGGCCCAGGTCACCGACACGGAGTACGTGCCCACGCGCCGCGACAACATCGGCGACCTCATCCTCACCATATTCGAGTTGATCGGCGTGCTGCTGGTCTTCGCCGTGGTCTCCGGGCTGGCGTTCGGCGGCTTGCGCACCGCGCTGCGGCGCGGCAGGGAGCCCGAGCCCATGATCACGCTGCACCTCGGCGACCGCTACCACAAGAACCCGTCAGCCTGAGGCTGCCCCCTTTGCGTGTATACTTCTTCAACGGGAGATCCTTGTGAGACGATTACGACTGTTTCTTCTCGCCGGCGCTGCCGTTTGCGCCTCCGGCGTGCTGGCCTGGCAGACGGGCCTTGAAGCGGCGGGCTGGACGGAGTCCGACGCCCCCAGAATCGCCAAGGCGTTTTTGATCGATACCGGCGTCTCGCAGTTGCCGGGTTCCTACCTGTTGAAGCCCGCTGCCCGCAGGCAATTGCAGGCATTGAGCGGCCCGGAACGCGCAAAGATCGTGCAGCAACTGGCCCGTTATGCCAAGTCGTACGTTTCCGCGCCGGCGTTTTCCAAGACCTACGACCAGTGGATCGCGAGCCGCTATCAGGCGGTGAATCATGGCATTCAGGCGGACGCCGCGGCCGATATGGCCGCCTTCTCCCGTCCGGGCGCCGTGGAAGACATGCAGGCCCAGGCCGCGGCTATGGCCGCGCAGACCTTTCTGAACTTGGACCTGTCCGTCCTGAAGATGATGTTCCCCGAGGATCTGAAGAAGTGGACGCGGAACCCGCGCGACGAGAAGGCCAGGAAGATCGCCGCCAAAGCCCAGCAGATCGCGCCTCTGCTCAACTCCAACCCCGAGGCGTTCAAGAAAGAGTACGCGCTGCTGAAGAGTATGGAGATGGGCGGTCCGGATACATGGCAGGGGATCGAAGCGGCTTCGAACGCGGGCGCTAAGACGCAGGCCGGCGCCAAGGCGAAGCAGGAACAGCGCGCTTACAACGAGCACACCCTCAAAGTGGAATTGAAGAGACGCTTGCAGGCGTTTATCACCCTGGCGCGCAGCGTCGATTTCGCCGCTCAGACGCGCCCGGCCGCGAACCGGCAAGTCTTCGTCAATCCCGCTTATGAACGTAAGCCCGACGCCTGGAAGATGCTCTACCGGCTCGGGAAGGACCCTACCATGGCCGCCGTGGCGGCTGCCGAAGCCTGGCTCAAAGAACTCTGACGGCCAGGCTTCCCGTTCCCCTTATCACCTGCGCCGCCGCGCGTAAAGCCCGGGATAGGCGCTACGCATCTCTTCGGCCAGTTTGCCCGCCGTCTCGATGGTAACCAATTCGCCGCTGCCTATCCCGGGGCAGTAATTGCCCGCCTTGCGCCACTCGCGGACGCTTTCGACGAGCTCCGGCCAGAACGGGAACACGCGGCACTGCGTGGGCTTCACTGCGTGGATGGCGCAGCCGCCGGCGTGCAGGAAACGGCAGGTGGCATGGCGAGGCATGCGCAACCGCAACAAATGTCGCGTGCGATAGACGTACTTTCTCTCGAACTCGGCCGGTTCCATGCCAAGGTGGAGGGCGATGCGGTCCAGGTCCGCTTCGGTCAGGTATACGAAGCCGCTCTGGCGGCAACACGCCGTGCATCCGGCCTGGCAGCTAAACCGCGGCATGGAGCTCGAGCGTGGCGGGCGGGAGTCCCGGCGCCGCGGCCGTAACCTTGACCGCGCCCGCGCCAGTGGATTGCACCACCGCCAGGGCGCGGCCGAAGTACGTGCTGCGCGTATTGCCCTTGTAGGGCTGATTCCCGCGCAGATCGCCGTTGTCCACGCCGGCCAGCCGCGCCGCGCCTTCCACGGAGAACGTCAGCGGACGGTCGGCGTGCGGCGCCGTGATGCCCTCGGTGTCCACCAGACGCACTTCGATGTGGCTGAGGTCGCCGCGCCGTGTAAGCCTGACCCGGTCCGGCACGAGTTGGATGCGCGCCGGTTCGCCCGCCGTACGCAGCTCGTGACGAGCCACGGTCTCGCCGCGGTTGCGCGCGATCGCCTCCACGCGGCCGGGCTGATAGGGCGCGAACCACGTCACGGTGGAATTCGGGCAGCCGGCGGCGCGCCGCTCGCCCATGGATTTCCCGTTCACAATCAGTTCCACCGTTTCGCAGTTGGTCACGGTTTGAAGGCGCAGTACCTGGTTCGCGTAGGGTTCGAAGTTCCAGTGCTCCGCCATCTTCGGCCAGCCCCAGTGCGGCTTGCCGGGATCGATATCCAGCCCGTCGTGGAGCACGGCGATGCGCACCAGCGGTTCCTTGCGCCAGACGCTGCGGTGGAACCAGGAGCCCGGCTTGGGGAAGCCGCACGTATCGATGAGCGCGTTGGGCCAGCCTTTGCCGGGCCAGCCCATGGACTCGCCCAGGTATTCGATCCCCGCCCAGAGGAACTGGCCGGCCACCCAAGGGTGCCTGGCTGCGTCGTACCACGGATTCTGCGGCAGGTAGGCCTGATGGGTATCGGCATCGCCGCGGAAGTAGGCGTAGCACTCCGAGCCCAGGATCACGGTCCCCGGCAGGAGGCGGTGCAGCTCCTCGTACCACTGCTCCTGGTAATTGACGGAAACCACGTCCATCAGCTTGCCGGACGCGGCGGCGGCACGCGCCTTTTCTTCCGCGTTTCCGCGGCTCGGCGGGATGAGCGCGCACGTGACCGGGCGCGTGGGTTCCTCTTTGTGAACGAACTCGACCAGCCGCGCGAGCTTGCCGTTGACCTCCGGCGATCCGGGCGCGCCGGTTTCGTTGCCGACGCTCCAGAGAATCACAGAGGGGTGGTTGCGGTCGCGTTCCAGCATGGCGCGCAGATCGCGTTCCCACCACCCGTCAAAACCCGGGTTGGTGCGCCCGCCCCACTTGTCGAAAGCCTCGTCGATGACCAGAAAGCCCATGCGGTCGCAAAGGTCGAGCAGTTCGGGCGCGGGTGGATTGTGACTGGTGCGGATGGCGTTGCAGCCGAGCGATTTCAGGGCTTCCAGCCGGCGTTCGAGGGCGCGCTCGGGGGCCGCGGCGCCGAGGCAGCCGGCGTCGTGGTGCAGGCAGACGCCCTTGAGCTTCACCGGCTCGCCGTTCAGGAGAAAGCCGCGCGCCGGGTCGAAGCGTGCCTCCCGGAAGCCGAACGGGATCGCGTAGCGATCGGTTACGCGGCCGTTCGCGCGGAGCGTGATTTGCGCCTCGTAGAGCGCCGGGTTCTCAGGCGACCAGAGGTTCGGCTGCGGGACTTGCAGATCTTCGGTAACTTCGGCAGAGTTACCGGGCGGGATGCGGCGCTGCGAGACGCGCACGGCGTCGCGTACGCGGGTTTCGATTTCGACCGCGGCGCCGGCGGCGCCGGCGTTCACGACGCGCGTGCGAACCTTTGCCGTGTGGCCGTTCGTGGTGACGCAGGCGCCCCACAGCGGGACGTAGACCGGCCCGGTCACGGTAAGCCAGACGTGGCGGTAGATGCCGGAGCCGGTGTACCAGCGGCAGTTGGGCTGATCGGAGTTATCGGCGCGCACCGCGACGACGTTCTCGCGTCCGAAATCGAGGTGCGGCGTGAGTTCGTACTCGAACCCGATGAAGCCGTACGGGCGGTGTCCGAGGTGAACGCCGTTCACCCATACGTCGCTGTTGTGGTAAACGCCGTCGAAAAGCAGGAAGACCTTGCGGCCGCGGTCGCCCGCGGCAAGCCGGAACCGCTTTCGGTACCAGCCGGCGCCGCCGGGCAGAAACGCGCCGCTACGGCCGGCGGGCGCTTTGGGATCGAAGACGCCCTCGATGCTCCAGTCGTGGGGCAGGTCGAGCGTGCGCCAGTTGGAGTCGTCGAAGGTGGGGCGTTCGGCGCCGGCGACATCGCCAAGGGAAAACTTCCAGTCGAAGTCAAACGGCTCTTGCCGGCGCGGCTCCGGCATCGCTCCGGCCGCCCACGCAAGCGGCGCCGCGGCCACGCTGAGGAATGCCCTCCGTTCCATTTCCTACCAGCATAACGCGCGGGTGTTGGGCAGTTGCTGCTACGCTCAGCCCCGGACCGGCGCCTCCGCATCGTGGGCACGCAGACGCGGTTTCAAGTCGAAGTGCCACTTCCAGATCTGGTAGATCGCCGGATACACCATCAGTTCCAGCAGGAACGAGGTGAAGACCCCTCCGATCAGCGGCGCGGTAATACGCTTCATCACGTCCGCACCCACGCCGGCGGCCCACATGATCGGGATCAGGCCGATGAAATCCGTGGCCACGGTCATGAACTTGGGGCGGATGCGCTTTACAGCCCCATGAATGATGGCCTCGCGGAGGTCCGCAAGGCTCCTCAGGCGGCCCTCGCCGCGGGCCTGTTCGTATGCCAGGTCGAGATACAGCAGCATGAAGACGCCGGTTTCCGCGTCCACGCCGAGCAGCGCGATGAGCCCCACCCAGACCCCCACGCTCAGGTTGTAGCCGAGCAGGTACAGGAACCAGAAGGCGCCCACCGCCGAAAACGGCACCGCCAGCACCACGATCGCGGTCTTCACCAGCGATCGGGTGTTCAGGTACAGCAGCATCAGAATCAGCACGCCGGTGACCGGCACCACGACCTTCAGCCGGTCGGCAACGCGCTCCATGGCCTCGTACTGCCCGCTCCAGGTGATCGCGTACCCTGGCGGCAGTTGGACCTTTTCCCGCACCACCCGCCGGGCTTCTTCCACATAGCTGCCGGGGTCGCGCCCGGCCAGATCCACGTAGACGTAGCCGGTGAGCATGCCGTCTTCGTCCCGGATCATCCCCGGGCCGGTCGCGGGCCGGATTCGCGCCAGATCCGACAGGGGCACTTGCCGCTGGCCGCCGGCCGGAGCCAGCACGCGCCCGATGGCGTCCACGTCGGAGCGGAAATCGCGCATGTAGCGCACGTTCACCGAATATCGGGCGCGGCCTTCCACCGTGGTGGTCACGTTCTCGCCGCCGATGGCGTTCTGCACCGCAACCTGCGCCTCCTCCATGCTGACTCCGTATCGCGCCAGCGCCTCGCGGTCCCACTCGATGTCGAGGAAATAGCCTGCGGCCGTTCGTTCTGAAAACACGCTGCGGGTGCCTTTCACACCGGCCAGAACCCCTTCCACCCTTGCGCCGATCTCCTCAACCCTCGCCAGGTCGTCGCCGTGGATCTTCAAGCCCACCGGCGTGCGTATGCCGGTGCTGAGCATGTCGATGCGCGCCTTGATCGGCATGGTCCAGGCATTGGAGACCCCCGGCAGCTTCAACGCCGCGTTCATTTCCTCCACCAGTTGCTCCGTGGAAATGTGGTCCGGGGTGATGTGCCGGAACAGCGGTTTCAGCCACTTCGGCGCCCATCCCGTGTACCAGGTGGGCGCCCGCCGCCACTCCTCCTTCGGCTTGAGAGTGATCACGGTCTCCAGCATGGAAAGCGGCGCCGGATCGGTGGAGGTCTCCGCGCGCCCCGCTTTCCCCAGCACGCGGTCCACCTCGGGAAAGCGCTTGATCATGCCGTCGGTGACCTGCAACAGCCGCTGCGCCTCGCCGATGGAGATCCCCGGCATGGTGGAAGGCATGTAGAAAAGCGCTTCCTCGTAGAGCGGCGGCATGAATTCCGAACCCAGTTTCCGGTACACCGGAACCGTCGCCGCCACCAGCGCCAGCGCCCCGGCGATCACGCACCACTTCCACCGCAGCGACCAGCGGGCCGCCGGCTCGTACACTCGGATCAGCACGCGGCTCACCGGATGCCCGCTTTCGGAACGGATCTTGCCCACCAGTGCCGCGTTCGCCACCCGGCACAGCCAGCCGGGCCGGAAACTGAAGTTCCGGGCATGCGTGAACAGCAGCCGCAGCGCGGGGTCCAGGGTGATCGCCAGCACCGCCGCCACCAGCATCGCTAGGTTCTTCGTATAGGCCAAGGGCTTGAACAAGCGCCCTTCCTGAGCCTCCAGCGCCAGCACGGGCAGGAAGGCCACCGCGATCACCAGCAGCGCGTAGAAACTCGGACTGCCCACCTCCTTAATCGCGGTGATGACCACGTCGCGGTAGTCTCCACGACGTCCCGACCGCTCCCACTCCTCCAGCTTCTTGTGGGTTTGTTCCACCACCACGATGGAGGCATCCACCATGGCGCCTATGGCGATGGCGATGCCGCCCAGCGACATGATGTTGGCGGTCACCCCCATAGCCCGGAACGGGATGAACGAGATCAGCACCGCCAGGGGAATGGTGAGCACCGGAATGATCGCGCTGGGAACGTGCCACAGGAACACGAAAACGATCAGGGAAACCGTCAGGATCACTTCCACCACCGCGGAACGCAGCGTGGCAACGGCCTTCCGCACCAGGTCCGAGCGATCGTAGATGGGAACGACACGCACTCCGGCGGGCAGCCCCGGTTCGATATCCCGGAGTTTCTTCTTCACCCGTTCGGTCACGTCCAGGGCATTCTCACCCTGGCGCATCACGATGATTCCGGAAACGGTTTCGCCCCTGCCGTCCAGGTCCGCGACGCCGCGCCGGATATCCGGCCCCAACACCACCTGGGCGACGTCCCGTACGCGGATCGGCGTGCCGTCGTCGGCCGCGCTCAGCACGATGGCTTCGATGTCCCCGATGGACCTGACGTAGCCGCGCCCCCGGATCATGTACTCCGTGCCGCCGAACTCGATCAGCCTGCCGCCCGTTTCCGCGTTGCCGGCCCGGACCGCATCCACCACTTTCGAAATCGGAATGCCGTACGCCCGCAGACTGTTGGGATTGATGTTCACCTGGTACTGCTTGCCGAAGCCTCCGACCGGCGCAACTTCCGCCACGCCGGGAACCGACTTGAGATGAAAGCGGAGATACCAGTCCTGGAGCGAGCGCAGTTCCGCCAGGTTGTGCTTTCCGGACGGGTCCTCCACCACATACTGGAATACCCAGCCCAGGCCGGTGGCATCCGGGCCAAGCTGGGTCTTGACGCCCTGCGGCAGGCTCGCCAGGGCTGTGGAGAGATATTCCAGAGTGCGGGAACGCGCCCAGTAGATATCTGTGCCGTCCTCGAAGATGACGTACACAAACGAATATCCGAAATCCGAGAACCCGCGTACCGCCTTGACCTTCGGAGCACCGAGCATGGCGGTGACGATGGGGTAGGTCACCTGATCTTCCACCAGGTCCGGACTGCGGTCCCAGCGGGAGTACACGATCACCTGGGTGTCGCTCAGGTCCGGGATGGCGTCCAGCGGCAGGTGCCCGATGGACCACCACCCGCCCAGTGCGGCGGCCGCCGCCAGAAAACAGACCAGCAGCCGGTTGCGTGCGCAAAACTCAATGATGCGGTCGATCACGATTTCGGGCCTGTCGCTTACATTCAAAAAGCATAGGACAGGGTAGCAAATACATTCCGTCCCGGCTCAGGCACCCGCACGCCGAGGCGGAAGGGATCGCGCTGATAGGAGAAGTGCTCGTAGTAGAAACGATCCAGCAGGTTGTCGATGCCCGCCGAAAGGTTGAGGCGGCGGCTGTGTATGCCGGCCCTCACGTTTAGAACGCCGTACCCGGGCGTGCGGGACTCTTTCACTTCCGCGTCCACCCGGTCCTGTGCGCGCGCCGCCAGGCCTTCCACCTCCGCGAACCATAGCCGGTTGCCATACCGCAGCCCCGTGCGAGCCTTGAGGGGAGGCATCTCGGCGAGGTCACGGCCCGGCCTGGTTCCGCGAACCTGCGAAACCCCGCCGGTCAGCAGCAGTGACTGGCTGAACCTAACGCTATAGGAGAGTTCGCCACCGTACATGCGCGCGTCGACATTCTGATAGGACCGGGCAAACGGGTTCATCACCCCGGCGACCGCGTTGAGGCGCGTCTGGTTGTGCAGGACGATATAGTCGGCCAGCCGGCTGTAGAACAGCGTCGGCCGCAGGGTGAAACGCTCCCGCCGCAGGTTCAGGCCCACGTCGGCCTCGGTATTGCGGCTGGACGGCAGGTTGGGGTTCCCCACCCAGTCCGAGCCGGAGCGTTTCAGCGCGAAGAACCGCTCCTGCGGATCCGGCAGCCGCACCGTCCGCCCTATGCCGCTGAACATTTCCAGGCCGCGGCCCAGGTCGTAAGACGCCCACACGCTCGCCGACGGATCGGCATCGTGCCGCGAACGCGCGCGGGTGCCATTGTAGGCCCAGTAAAGGTCCGTGTTCAAGCTGGCGCTGCGGGCCTCGGTGGAAGCCAGGTCGTAGCGGGCGCCGGCCTGAACCAGCAGGCGGCGGAAAGTCCGGCGGTATTGTGCGTAGGCCCCGCCGGCGTTCATGACCACATCCGGAACAGAGGGCTGGTCCATGTACGCCGTTCCCATCCGCATGGTATTTACGGCATTCCAGAAGCGGCGATACCCTTCCACCCCCACGCTGAAGCCGCGGAATTCACCGTCGAGGCGCCCGCCCAGGGTCTTGGTCGCCGCGAAGGTGGCCATGCTGAACGGGAGCGCGGCCCCGGCGGAGCTGACCCGGCGCTCGTCGGTCATCCAGTGTCGTACGCGGGAAAAGTAGCCCTCGGCGTGCACATGCTCCAGCAGCCCGCCGGGGCGGTCGATGGTATAGCCGGTCTGGATGCGGTCGGCGTTGTCGTACCCGGCGTCCATCATCAGGTACGGGTAGAGCGTCTCGCCCCCTCGCTGGCGCGTGTAGCCCAGCGTGAATCGCTGGTTCGAAGCCGGTGCGGCCACCAGCTTGAACCAACCCGTGTGGATGTCAAACGCGCTCGGATCCCCATTCGTTGCCCGGTAGTTGGCGTAGGACGTGATCGCCCGCCCGGAACCGTCGTGGTAGGCCGCCGAGCGGCGGTAGGAATGCCCCGCCAGCACGTAAGCCTTCTCGCCGCCCGCCGATCCGGTAATGGACGAGTTCACGAATCCGAATGAACCCACCGTAAGGCTGGGAGTAATCCGCAGGCGGTCTTCCGGAGATTTGTTCACGATCCGCACCGCTCCCCCCAACCCCCCCTGGCTGGTCATGTCGAAAGCGCCCTTGGTGACCTCCACTTGCTGGATCTCGGCGAAATCCACGTGAAAAGCGGGCGGGTCCATGTGGTTGGGGCAGGCGCCCTGGATCCGCACACCGTCAATGAGCATGTTGATGTTGCCCGACTGGAAGCCGCGCAGCACGACATCGTTGGCGATGCCTCCCTTGCGGACCTTCCAAAGCCCTGCCAGGCCTGCCAGGGCCTCGCCCACGTCCCGCGCCGCGCTTTCGCGCACCTCGCGAATCTCCAGGTATTCCTGGAAATTTCGCGCGCGGACTTCTGGGCTGCCCTCGAGCGGCGGAGCTTTGGCGGTGACCAGCACGTGTTCAATCACGGCGCCAACTTCGAGCGTAGCGTCCACTCGCAGATGCTGACCGCCGGCCAGGCGCAAATCCCGCCGGTAAAATGTTTCAAATCCCGCCATCGCCGCTTCCAGCGTGTAGGTGCCGGGGGGCAAAGCGGTGAAGACGTACGCTCCATCCCGGTTCGTGACCGCCGCACGCGAGTCGGGACCGGCGCTCAGCCGCACCTCTACTCCTGAAATTGCGGCTCCGGACGCGTCCACAATCCTGCCTTCCAGCGAGGCCGGAGCCTGCGCACGCAGCGCGGCCACGAATAACAACACACACCACCTCATAGTCCTCCTCCTCTGAATCTCCGAACCGGCAGACGAAAGGCTGCTTAGGAGTCTGTTGAAAGAACCTTTGGCCGGCTGGCAGCCCGCCCCCCGTGCAGGCGATTTCGCCTCCGTCCGGGCTCTTTCAACAAACTGCTAGGTTCGCGGTGGAGGGCGCTGGTGCAGAAATGCGGGAAGGCCGGGATCGAGCCTGACCGCGAGCGCGGCGGTGCATAAGGGCGACGGGTCCGCCGCCCGGCAGTTGAAGTTCAGCGTGGCTGCCGGGAGCGGAGCGGGCATGACGCGCGACGCCTGCTTTCGCTCGCAGCGGCACTCCGCTCCGCAGCAACTGGTGCGGAACGCGCGCTCGGAAGAATCGGACACCCGTGCGGCGGCACGGCGTCGACAGCACGATGATTTGCCAGAAACCGCGCAAGTGCACGCGCCCGCGGCGCCGTGCGACACCGCCGCCACGACCGGCCCGGGATCGAATCCGCCCAGGAGCACAAGCAGGCAGCATGTGAGAGCGCGGCGCACCATAACTTACTCGCGGCTAGTCCCTGCATCCTGGCATACAGAGATCGTAAGTCGTGTTCATTGCGTTTCGCCCCGGCCGCAACCTTGCAAGTGTGACCTTCCGTACCGCATACAGGACCTTTGACGGTCTTTATGTCCGAATCCGTACCGGGCTGACGTTGCAAAGCGGTGTTCCGCAACTTGCGGTGCAGATGCGGCGCATCCCGATTATTCGATAACTTCTGTGCGGCCGCCCAGTCCTCGATGACGGTGAAGGTGTTGTCCAGTAACTTGCAGCGGATCTGCTTCCGGTCGAACTGCCGCGCCAGTCAATAAAGCGGCTGCGGGCAAGATTGCCCGCAGCCGCCCGTCCCCGGTCTGTGCGCGCTACACGCCCACCAGTTCCACCGGTTTGCTGAACTCCTCAACCGTCTGCGCGGAGCGCGCCGGGCGCAGGTGGAAGAGCCCGTAAGCCGCCGCGGCCGCGATCGGCAACACGCCCGCCAGGAAGAGGGCGTCCGGCAGCCCGCGCAGCCACAGCAACCGTTGCACCAGCGGCTGCTGGTAGAACTCCCAGGAGCGCGCCGACCAGAAGCCGTTGCGGAAAGACTCCAGCGCCTGCATCACCCCCACCGGCGCCAGCGTCACTACGATCATCCCCATCAGCCCGATGTTCAGCGCCCAGAATCCGGCCATGATCCAGCGCTCTTTCCAGTAGCGCGGTTCCACCACGTTGCGCAGGGAGAACAGCGCCAGGGCGATCGCCAGCATGCCGTAGACCCCCATCAGGGCGCCGTGTCCGTGCGCCGCGGTGAGGAACGAGCCGTGCTGGAAGTAGCTCACGAACGGCAGGTTGATAAGGAAGCCCAGCACACCCGCGCCGAACAGGTTCCAGAACGCGGTGGCCACCAGGAACCAGAACGCCGCTTTGTAGGGGAACTCGGCGCCGCCCTCCCGGATGACCCGGTACTGCCCGTAGGCTTCCACCATGAGCAGCGAAAGCGGGATCACTTCCAGCGCCGAGAACACCGCGCCCAGAGCCATCCAGGCTTCCGGCGCGCCAATCCAGTAGTAGTGATGGCCGGTTCCGATGATGCCGCTGCCGAGCAGGATGATGAGTTGGAAGTAAGTGGCGCGCAGCGTGGAGCGCGCGGTCACCAGCCCGAGCTTCACCATCAGGAAGCCGATCACCACCACGGCGAACACCTCGAACATGCCTTCCACCCACAGGTGGATGAGCCACCAGCGCCAGTAGTCGGCCATGGTGATGTGGCTGTTGCGGTCCACCAGCAGCCCGAAGCAGTAAAACACCGGGATCGCCGCCGCCGAGTAGAGCAGCAGGTGGGTGAGCCCGCCCCGGTCCGATTCGGCTTTGAGCGCGCCCCTGAGCCCGCGGTAAACGATGTACAGCCAGATCCCCATGCCGCCGATCAGCAGCCACATCCACAGGCGTCCCAGCTCGAGGTATTCCCAGCCCTGCGTGCCCAGCCACCACCAGGTGGAATTGCCGAGCGCTCCCTGCATCGAGAGGTACTCGCCCGTCAGGCTGCCCCCAACCACCAGCACCAGCGCGCCGAACAGGGTGTTTACAAGCAGGCGCTGGTATTTCGGCTCGCGGCCGCTCACCAGCGGCGCGATGAAGATGCCCATCCCCAGCCACGCCGTTGCGATCCAGAAAATGGCGAGTTGCAGATGCCACGTGCGCGCGATGGCGAAGGGCAGGTACTTCGAAAGATTGAAGCCATAGAAGCTGGCCCCGTCCACGTAATCGTGGGCCATCTTGCCGCCCAGCAGCGATTGCACCAGGAACAGCGCCACGGCGATCACAAAATACTTGGCGGTGGCGCGCTGCGAAGGCGTAAGCGGGGGCAGTTCGAAACGCAGGCTGGCCCCCGGCACATCCTGGGCGGAGAGACGGTACCTCTGGTGGAAATAGAGAATCACCGCCATGAAGAAGAGCAGGCAGGCCACGCTGGCGGCCGACCACATCATGGAGCCCGCCGTGGCGGTGTTGCCGACGCTGGCATCATACGGCCAGTTGTTGGTGTAAGAGTGCTGTGCCTCCGGACGCTTGGCCGTGGAAAGCCACGCCGTCCAGGTGATGAACGCCGTCACTTGCCGCGCTTCGGCGGCATTGTACAGACCCGCGGGCAGCGAGCGGGCCGCGTCTCCGGCGGCGAACAGCCGGGTGTAGCGCTGCGCCACGGTTTCCCACGCCGCCGCCTGCGCCGGAGTGAACTTCAGTACGCCGTTGGCGTAGCCGTTGTGTCTCATCTCCTGCGCGACCCCGGCGTCAATCGCCGCCTTCTGCGGCGCGCCGAGCGAGGCGTAATCTGCGGCCCTGCCGGCGCGCATGGCCTCCGCCAGCCAGTGCAGGCTTTCGGCGGTGTAATCCGGGCCCAGGTAAGCGCCGTGCCCCAGCACGGAGCCGTAATCCATCAGGCCGCGCTTGCGGAACAATTCCTGCCCCTGCTGGATGTCCGCGGCGGTGAATAGCGTCCGGCCGGAGCCGTCCTCCACGCGTTCCGGTATGGGCGCGCGGCTTCGATACATGTAGACCCCGCCGGTGATCATCACCGTGAAACCGAATAGCAGGGTCAGCAGCAACCCGTGCTTCCACAATCCTGAAGTCGTATGGTTTAAGCGCATCCTTCTCTCCGAAATTCAAAAGTAAGATGCGCCCGGGCGGAGCAGGTATGACTTAAGTCACAAAGGTGAAGTTCTTTTTCTTAGTGCCCGTGCTCGGGCTCGTGGCGGTGCTCGCGGGGGGTCTCGGCGAGCGCGATCTCGCACTCGCAGCAGTCGCTGCACCGGCCGCACTTCTCGCACAGGTGATTGGAACAGGCGTCCTTGGTGCAGCGCACGCAGATCCGCGTCGACTCCTCGCCGCAAATACTGCAAACAAACGGCACGGCTACTTCCTCCCGTTCTTGTTCTGCGAAGGCTGCCTGGAGAGTTGCGCGCGGCAGCGCTGCGCTTCGTGATCCATGATGCGGTATTCTTCTTCGCGCTGCGCCGCCAGGTCCACGATATAGCGCTGGAAGCGCTCGCGATTGGCGCCGTTCTCCGCGGCCACGCTCGCCAACAGGTCGGCAAGCGCCGGGTTCTGGTATCTGCGGATGCCCGCGCCCAGCGAGTTCAGGCTGAACTCCAGAGACTGCATGCGGAAGAAAACCTTGAGGGCGCCGGGAAGGGTCTCGGGGCTCTTCGCCAGCGCGGCGGCATCGCCGGCCAGCGCGGCCGCCTGTTCCTTGCAGGACTTCCACTGGGCCACGTAGGCCTCCGGCGCGCCTTTCAGGATCCAACCGCTGGGATCGGCCTGATCCAGCAGCGGCACGAGCCGCCCGGCATGAGCGCCAATCTCCTTCAGCACGGCGCCGATGTCCCAAACCGGGGTCAACCCGCCCTCCTGAGCCCCGAGCATCCCTGCCGCGCACAGCCACACAAACGCAAAAAAAGCCCTTTTCATGTTCTAGTTTCACTCTAGCACCGGCGCGGACGGGCCTACGCCGTCTGCTCCTTGAGCAACTCCCCGAAGCGCCTGCCGATGGCGAGGGCGGGGTCGAGCGGCACATCCACCGGCCTGCAATCGGGCGGAATCACGATGGCCGGCTTGGGGGCGATCGATTTGCCCACGAAGCCCGGCAACCACAGACGCTGCGCCTCCAGCATGCGGCTGCACATCTCGCGGATCTGGGCCAGCGTGCAGACCGCGCCGGTAAGCGGATCGAGCGCCACCGCCTGCACAATGTGCTCGGTGTCGGATTGCAGCGCGGCTTCCGCCGCCAGAATCTGCGAATTGATGTTGGTCATGCACAGCGCGGCGCACTGCGGCGGCAGTTCGCCCACCACGGCGGGATGCAGGCCCGCCCCCTGTATGGCCCAGATCGGCACTTCCACGCAGCAGCCGTTGGGGAGATTGGTGATATAGCCGTCGTTGCGCACGTTGCCCATAAAGCGGAACGGGCGGTTCGCGGTCAGGGCTTCAATGATGTAGGAACAGTACTCCACGCTGCGCCGGCCGAGAAGGGTGCTCTCGCGTTCCAGCGGGTTTTGCTCCGCGTACTTTTCCGCCACGGTCTTGCACCAGGTGTAGTAAGCGCCGCTCGCGCCGCCGAACGAGGGCTCGTCGCAGTAAAGGTCGAGCGCCTGTTTGTTCTTGCGGAACCACGGCACGTACTCGCTCAGGTGGCCCGTGCTCTCGGTCATGAAGTAGCCGAAGTGGCGGAACACCTCGCCGCGGACCTTCTCGTTCTTGTAGTACTCCGGTTTCTCGAACACCTCGCGCAGGATGGGATACAGGTCGCGGCCATTGTGCTCCAGCTTGAGGAACCAGTCCATGTGGTTGATGCCGCCGCAAACGTAGCGGATCTCGTCCTTCGGCACGCCGCAGTAGCGCGCGATGAGGTCGAGCGTGGTCTGCACCCCGTGACACAGCCCCACAAACGGGACGCTCGTAGCCTTGCCCAGCGCCAGGCAGTTGGCCGCCATGGGATTGGCGTATTGCAGCATGATGGCGCCGGGCTTGGCGAGCCGCTCCATGTCGCGCGCGATTTCCACCAGCGCCGGCACGGTGCGCAGGGCGCGGAAGATGCCGCCCGGTCCGAGCGAATCGCCCACGCACTGGTCGACACCGTATTCGAGCGGGATCCGGTAGTCGATCTCGAACGCTTCCACGCCGCCCACCTGAAGCATGACAACCACGAAATCCGCGTCCTTGATGGCCTCGCGGCGGTCGAGCGTCGCCCATACGCTGCCCTCTAACCCGTTATCGCGCAGCATGCGCTGGCCGAAATCCTCCATGGCCCTGAGCTTCGGTTCGGTGCGGCTCATCAGGGCGAACTCACAACCCGCCAGCGAGGGCGTCGCCATCAGGTCGTGCATCAGTGTCTTGCAGAATACGATGCTTCCGGCGCCAATCATCGCGATCTTCGTGCTCATCGTCTCTCCACTACCCTTTCAAGATACTCCAGGAAACGCGGCGCAAGCCGCGTCGTTTGCGTAAAGCTCTTGCCGAAGTTGTCCACGCCGTCCGCCAGCACCCGCGCGCGGGCCCGCATGGGCCGCGCCAGCCGCTCGTCGCCGGTGCGCTGGTGGGCGAAAGAAAGGCCGTCGAACAGGAGGTAGCTGGAGGCCCCGCCCGGCGCCGAGTTGGGGCACGACGTGTAGCGGAAGGCCTTCTGCGCCGGCATCCACATATCATCCACCACGAAGCGCGAGGCCTTCACGATGGATTCCGCCGCGCGCTCGTCGCCGCTTGCCCGGTAGTACATCTTGAGCCCCGTCATCAGCACGGCCACCATGAAGCCGGCGTTGCCGCTGTGCTGCGGGGTGCAGTAGCAGTGGCCGGGCACGAGCTGCCGCCGCCAGCCGCCGTCTTCGGTCTGCCGTTCCAGCACCCGCTCCACCACGATCTGCGCGGCGTGCAGGTAATAAGGGTCGCCCGTGGCCTCGTACATGGAAACCGCCAGGATCAGGTGCCAGCCCGCCTGCCGGCAGTTGTTGAAATCGTAGTTGCGCGTGAACCATCCGCAGTAGCGGTCTGCAATCAGCCGCGCGGTTTCGAGCGACCGCCGGTCGCCGGTGAGGAAATAGTTGTCCAGGTGGCCCTCGATCACGGTATGGTCCACGCTCATGCCGCCGCGCGCGATGCCCTGGCCCTTCACCGGGCTCTCGGCGAAGTAGTCGCCGGTGTGAGCCACGGCGTGCAGCCATACGCCGCCCAGACGCACGGGATCGCTGCTGTAGTGGACGGCGTCCACATCGCGATTGTGCCACTCGGCCTCCTCGGCCGTGCGGAAGTAGCGCCAGTCGCCCGTGCGCAGGAACTGAAGGAAGAAGGAATGCTGCGCGTCGTACTCGCTGTTGCCCCAATTGATGCCGCGCTCGCCCCACCAGTCGCCCCAGTTCATCATGCCGTATTCCCGGTTGCGCTCGCGGTTGTCCAGATACTGGCCGAAGGCGCGGGAGAAGGCCGCGTCGTAGTCCGCGATCAGCCCCTTCGCCCGCGCCGGCGAAAGCCGGCCGGCGGCCTCGGTGCGCCCATACCACTCCGGCGGCGCCGCGGCCATCAGGGGCATGGGCCGCACGGCATCCGGTGCGATCCAGAACTCGTGCGTCTTGGTCATGCCCTGCCGGAACCTGTAGAGGCCGTCCTGAAGGTAGTAGAACAGGCGATGCTCGTCCACCGTGCCGCGCGCCCAGGCGTACTCGGAGGGGCGCAGAGCGGGGCAGATCCCGAACTCGATGCCGTCCCCGCCGGCGCTCAGGGCCTTGGGGTAGTTTTGCCAGAAATCGCGCACGGAAAGGGTGACGGCGTTCCAGCGCACGACGCCGCGCTCGCGTTGTCTGTCGTTGCGCGCCTCGACGCTCCGCCGCCCTTCCTGGCTGCCCACGAGCGGCAGGCGCAGCACCAGGCTGCGCACGGAAGCGAACTCGGCGGCGCCGTCGTTGCCGAAGGTGTGCAGGACGCGAAGGTACGGCCGGCCCGCCCAGGCGTGAAATCGCAGGGTGTAGGCGAACAGCGTCTTGCCGCCGGAGCCGCGATGGCGGCCGCTCACCCGGATGCAGGCGCGCACCGGCCCGCGCTCCTCGATGACGACTTCATCGGGCTTCGCGAGCGTGTCGTAGACCTGGCCGTCGGCGCCGGTAAGATAGAACGCCCCGGGTTGGCCCGGCCGCGTGACCTGCGCGCCATTGAGGCGCAGCGCTTCGAGGAATCCAAACCGGAGCTTGCTGATCCGGAAAACCAGCGGGCCGGTGGAGACCGTGACCGCCCCGGCATCTTCGCTGACGCGCAGAACCCCGGGCTTCGCCCGCCTCTGCACCTCCGTGCCGTACTCCAGGGTGTAAGATGGCGAGCGGCCGTAAAAGTCGAGCAGCGCCCACTTGACCGAGCCGTCATCCCACCGCGCCAGCGTACGGGTTTGCAGGGCTTCTTCGCCGCCGGCCGGGTCGCGGAGCAGGATGTGTTCCTCCGAGCCGAGCGCGCCCTTGGGGAAGGGCGCCCCGGCGGTCACCGGATGGCCCACGCCGTCCACGGCAAGGGGCACGCGCTCGATCCTTACGCCGCCCGCGGCTTCGCGGCGCGGCTCCGCGGTGAAGGTCTTCCATCCGGTTGAGGCCGTGCCACCCTCGCGCGTGGCCGCGCTGATCCGGTAGCGGTACGGGCGGCCGGGCTGAACCCCTTCCAGGATTACCCGGTGATTGTTCATGGCAGCGGGCTCGCGGACCGTCCCGCCCTCCCATTCGACCGTGCAACGCGCCGGCCAGTTGGTGACCCAGGTGAGCGTGCCGGCGAACGGGCGCACGTCGCGGAACTCGTAGGCGAAGCGTCCCGGTTCGGGGCGGTTGGCCAGCAGCAGGATCTTCTCGATGCGGTAGCCGCCTTCGGCGTTCATCGCGCGCAACTCGATCTTCTCGCCGCCGCGGAGGTCCACGGGATCGGCCGTGAAGAACAAACGCTGCCGGTTATCGTCCCGATCGGCGAGAGCTTCACCACGCAGGCTGCCATCCACGTAGAGCGCCACGTGCTCCGCCCCGGCGGCGTCATACAGGATGAACCCGGGGTGGAAGCGGCCGGCGCGCGGCGCCACGGCGGTGAGGCGCGCCTGCTGCCCGGTGCGCCGCACTGAGCGGGCGCGGTACTCCGAGCGCGTATCCTCCGTAAACCCCTCGAGCTCCAATTCAGAGATCCCGAGCGCCACGTTGCGCGGGTCGTTCGCCAGCGGGTCGATCACCGGCAGCCCCCAGGTGGACAGCATCTCCGCGCGCACCGCCAGAGCCGCCAAGGCCAGAAGAACTCCCATTCCACCTCCGACTGGGTGAAGACTAACGCACAATAGGAGCATGATGCAAGCCTGCCGGCTCGATTCTCCCGCACCCGTCGAAACCCGCCCGCTGCGCTGGGTGGAAATGCCGAAACCGGCGCCGGGACCGGGTGAGATCCTGGTGCGGGTCACCGCCTGCGGCGTGTGCCGCACGGACCTCCACGTGGTGGAAGGCGAGCTCGCACCGCACAGGTCGCCGGTCATTCCCGGCCACCAGACCGTGGGCGTGGTGGAGGCGTGCGGCGAGGGCGTGCGCAATTTCCGACCGGGCGACCGCGCCGGCATCGCCTGGCTGCACCGCACCTGCGGCGCCTGCGAGTACTGCCGGGCGGGTCGGGAAAATCTCTGCGACGATGCCGCCTTCACCGGATGGACCGTGGATGGCGGCTACGCCGGGTATGCCCTGGCGGTCGAAGCGTTCGCGTATCGTCTGCCGCCGGACTTCGAAGACCTGCATGCCGCCCCGCTGCTGTGCGCGGGCATCATCGGTTTCCGCTCGCTGCGGCTCTCCGGCATCCAGCGGGGCGGGCGCCTGGGCCTGTACGGGTTCGGCAACGCCGCGCACGTCGCCATACAGGTGGCGCGCTACTGGGGCGCGGAGGTCTACGCCGTGACCCGCGACGAGCGGCACCGGCAGCTCGCCCTCGATCTCGGCGCCGTGTGGGCGGGCCCGGCGGCCGAGGCGCCGCCCGCCAGGCTCGATAGCGCCATCATTTTCGCCCCGGCGGGCGAACTGGTCATCGCCGCGCTGAAGGCGCTCAGAAAGGGCGGTACGGTGGCGCTCGGCGGAATCCACATGAGCCCGATTCCGCCCATCGACTACGAGCTGCTCTACCAGGAACGCGTCGTGCGCAGCGTGGCCAACAATACCCGGCAGGACGGCGAGGATTTCCTGGCCGTCGCGGCCGCCATCCCCATTCGCACCGAAGTACAGGTCTTCCCCATGCACGAAGCCAACGAAGCGTTAAATGCGTTGAAGAACGATGCCGTGCGCGGGGCCGCGGTGCTGGTGAACGGCTAAAAAATGAAGCTCAGGCCGCCGCGGAACGAACGCGGTGTCTGCATCAGGAATGCCCGCCGCCCGCCCGTCATGCTCAGCGGCACATAGCCCTGCGCCAGCAGGTTGCGCAGGTCGGCGGTGATCTCCATGCGCCACGGCAGCAGCGACCATCCCGGCACCGGCTGCCGCAGGTAGAGATTGAGCCCCGGTTCGGGCCGCTCGCTGCCGGTGGAATAGATCCGCCCCGGCGAAACCATCCGCTGGTCGGTCCACTGGTAGCTCGCCACCACGTGGGTGCCGCTGGCGGGAACGGTCGCGTTGGTGCGCAGCGTGGCTGCGTTGCGGCGTCCGGCGCGGATCATGGCGCGCAACTGGTCCGGGTTCTCGCTCTCCACTTGGCCCGGCTCCAGTCCGAGCGCGCCGATCGAGCCGTAGATCATCGTCGCGCTGAAGTTCGAACCGAAGTCCTGGGTAACGGAGACCGTAAACCCCATGGTCTCGTAACGGCCCGCATTGAAGACCGAGCTGCTGGAATAGAGATCCGGCAGGATGTCGCCCGGTGCGGCGAACGCATTTTCGGGATCGGCGAGGGTGAGCGCGGCGTTGTTCACCGATTCGCGGTATCCGCTCACCTGCACGCCGCGCGATCCGAAGCGCCGGGAATAGGCGGCTTCGATGTTCTCGCCGCGCTGTACGTGCGCCCGGCCGCCGCGCAGCGAAACGCGCGGGAACAGGCCCAGCGTGTTCAGGTCGCGTTGAAAATCGGAGCTTTGCGGCGCTCCCAGCTCCGGGCGCGGATTTCCCGACGTGTAGGTGAAATCAAGCGAACCCGCTTCGCCGAGAGCGTAAGAGAGACGCGCGAAGGGACTGAAATAATTCAGGCGCTGGAGGAACGAAATCGAGTCGAGCGAGAACCCGTAGTGCAGCCACGCGGCTTCGGAAAGCTGGGTGCGGTCCTCGAAATTCAGGGAACTGCTGCGCAGCGCCGGCAGCGCGCCCGCCTCGCCCGCCACCGCCGCGCCGAAACGCCCCGGCAGCATCAACTGCCGCATGGTGACGGAGACTTCCGGGCTGCCGCCCCGCAAATGGCGGCTGAAGGTGGTGCGGAACGCGGCCGAGGGGATGCCCCCGCCCGAAGAATATCCCACTCGCCCGCTGAACTGCAGCAGGTTGTTGCCATACACCGACGTGGCCAGCGCGAACGCGGTGCCCAGGTCGCTCTGTCCCCATGAGGAGGACGCGTCACCCTCGCCGGCCGAGAGCCGCAGAACGCCGCGGGTATCCGAGAACAACGCCGCGTGTTGCCGCGGTTCCGGCGCCCGGGGGATATAGCGCAGGATGGGGCGCGTTTCGCTCGATCCGCGCAGGACCCACTTCCAGTCTTCGCTCATCAGCGAGCGCTGTTCGCCGTGCGGCGTCAGCAGTTGAATGGAACTGAACAGGTTCGCCAGGCTCACGTTCAGCACGCTGCGCATGCCCGGCTGCACCACGATGTGATCCCTGACCGCCGGCACGAACGCCGCCAGCGTCACCCGCACCGAATAAAGGTCCGGCAGCAACCCCGCGAACACGAACGAACCCTGTTGATCGGTGATGACTTTTTGGGCCAGCTTGTCGAAGCGATTGAACAGAAGGACGGTGGCGCCCATTTGCGGCACGCCCGCGGAGTCGGTCACCTGACCCGCGATTGCGCCCGAGAGGCGCACCGGAGATACGGCTTCGGCGCGCGGCAGGCACCATAAGCCCACCGCAATCAGCAAACCCGCGCCGTGCGATTTCACCCGCATCATTCCGCGACGCTTTCTAAACGTAAAACACCGCTTGGTTCTAGGTTACCGTAAACTGGGCCGTCGGAGTGAGGACCTGATTACGGTTCTTGTCCGTGACTTTCAGCTTCAAGGTGTACTGTCCCGGAGCCAGCGTCTTCAGGGGGAGGAGCTTCTCGATGGTCACTTGCGCCGCCGAGGCGTTCGGCAGCGAGCTCACGTCTTCGCTAAAATCGAAAATCTTCTCGTTGGTGCCGTTCTTGATCACTTCGTATTCCACGACACCGTTGGGCTTCTGGGTCTTCTCGTCCGGTCCGAAGTTGTAAAGCTTCAGGTAGATGCCCAATTTTTCGTCCCGGCGGAAAGTGTCGTTGACCCGCGGCCGCACTTTGGAGGTGCCGATGACGAATTGCCCCGTCCCGATGCTGCGCGTGGGCACCTTCTCGATCATGTCGGCCAACACCAGGGTGCTGGAGCTGAGCTTCTCGCCATCCACGTGCGGCACCTGAAGGGCCACTTCGTAGTTGTTCATGTTGCCGCCGATCACGTCCTTGGCCACCACGTTCAGCCGGTACATGCCGGGAGCCAGAGGAATCGACTTCTGGTAGATGGACTGGCGCTGGGTCAGGGCCGCCAGCATTTCCGCCGGGCTATCCACCGTGACCGTGTCTTCGAACACGTTGATCACGCGCCGCGACATGGTGGTGATGCGCCCGTAAATGTTCACCACGGCCTTCTGCACTCCATCCTTCGACTGGAAATTCAGGTCCTTGTTGGAGAATTGGAGCGTGACGTTGGTGAGGATGGAAGTCTCGGTGACCGGGAAATAATCCGCCCGCACCTGCATGGGCAGGATGTTGAAGGTGATCTTCGAGGTGACCGCCGCCTCCAGGTCCTTGAACTTGATGGCCGGCGGCTTCTGCAACTTGGCAAACAACTCGATCAGGATGTCCGTGCCGATGCCCTCGATCCAGCGGTAGCGCCAGATCTCGAACGGAAAAGTGGAGGTGGTGCCGCCGCCCTCTTCGATGGGACGCTCATAAGTGCCGCCGGAAGGGTGCGATTCGATTTCGTCCGGCGGTCCGAACGTAATGTAAATGCGCCCGCGGTCGCTCTTCCAGCCCGGAATGCCGGAAGCGTAACGCTCATTGGCGTAGGCGATGCGCCGGTAGTGCTCTTCTTTGAACTCGTTCTCGGCGGTGTCCGGAGTGGGGTCGCGGCGCAGCCAGAACTGCTCGATGAACTGCTCGCGCTCTTCGTCCGTCTGAAGCCGCTTGAACGCCGTACGCTCTTCGTCGGTGATGATGTAGGAGACGTCCTCGTTGAGCCACTTGCGGTATGGCGTCTCCAGCTCCTTGCGAAGCTTCTCCTCGCGCCGCCGCCGCTCCCTTTCGCTGAGCGGCTTGGCAACAGTCTCCCGCGCCGGAGCGGTGGAGGTTTTCTTGTCCTGGGCCGCGGCGTAACCCGGCAGCAGCAGGCCGAGGGATACGCAGGAAATCCAAAGAGGTCTGGCAGTCATACACTTCACCGTTCCCGGACGGGGCTGTCCATCGACTATTGTATTCTAGTTTCGGGTTTTCCACAGCGTCAAGAGTGCCGTGGCCGCCACACTGGGAACCGCTTTCACGGGTCGTTTTCGCCGCCCGGCGTGCTATCATGCACGGCAGCCGTGGGGTCCGAGTCGCCTCAAAGCGAAAATGTGGAGAAAGTCCTCCAGGAGCTGCGGGAGAGCCAGGAGCGCTTCAGAACCCTGTTCGAGGATGCCCCAATCGCCTATCACGAGATCGACCGGGATGGCATTCTTCGCCGGCTGAACCGCGCCGAATGCGAGCTGTTCGGGCTGAAAGCCGAGGAGATGCTCGGGCGCCCGGTCTGGGAATTCGTGACCCCGGACGAGCGCGAGAACAGCCGGGAAGCCGTGCGGCGGAAAATGGCGGGCGAACAGCCGCTGGCGCCGTTCGAGCGGGAATTCAACCGGGCCGATGGCACACGCGTCACGCTCGAAATCCACGAGAAATACATCCGCGACGCCGAGGGCCGCATCGCCGGAATCCGCTCGGCTATGCTGGACGTCTCCGCGCGCCGCGCCGCGCTGGCCAGCGCCGCGCTGGAGAAGGAAGTGGCGGAGCGGCGCCGTGCCGAACAGCGGCTGGCGCTTCAGTACGCAGCCATCCGCGCGCTCAGCGAGTCGCCCCATCTGGACGCCGCCGCCAACCGCTTGCTGGAGGCCATCTGCCGCCGCCTGCGCCTGGATTTCGGCGTTTGTTGGCTGCTCGAGTCCGAAACGCTGCGCCTGCGCGCGCTGTGGAGCCCGAATGAACCGCCGTCCGCGGCACAGCTCTTTCGCGAGTCCCTCTTCGGCCCCGACCAGGCGCTGCCCGGGCAGATCTGGTCGCGCCAGAAACCGGCGGCCGCCACCGGTGACCTGCACCAGCTCATGGGCTGGTCCGGCGAGGGGCCCCAGGTATTCGCCCTGGCCTTCCCTATCATGGCCGGATCGCGCATCCACGGGGTGATGGCCGCTTTCGGGCCCCCTGCGACCGCCGGGGATGCCGAGTTGCTGCAAACCATGAGCCTGCTGGGCAGGCAACTGGCCCAGTTCATCGATCGCAAAACCGCCGAGCAGGCCTTGCAAGAGAGCGAGCGCCGGTTCGCCGCGTTCATGAGCAACCTGCCGGGCATCGCCTTCATCCGCGACGCGGCGGGCAAGGTGCTGTATCTGAACGCCGCCGCGGCCGCGCTGCCCGCCGGCGAACGCGACGTCCTGCTGGCAGCATCCGCCAACTACACGGAAGTGGGCTCGCGCTCCTGGCTGGTCTGCAAGTTCCCCCTGCCGGACGGCGAGGGCGGCATCGCCTTCGACGTCACCGAGCGCACCCAGCTCGAAGATCAGCTCCGCCACGCGCAGAAGATGGAAGCCGTCGGGCGCCTGGCAGGAGGCGTGGCGCACGACTTTAACAACATGCTGACCATCATCGGCGGTTACGGGCGCATGGTGATCGATAAGCTCCCGCCCGGCGACCGCGCGCGCGCCACGCTGGAATTGATGCTCGAGGCCGCCGACCGCGCCGCCGTACTCACCGGCCAGTTGTTGGCCTTCAGCCGCCGCGGCGTCGTGCAGGCGCGGGTGTTGGATCTCAATCAGGTGGTCAGCGGGATGGAAAACATGCTGCGCCGCCTCATCGGCGAGCACATCGAGCTGCACACCCGGTTGGACGCCTCTATCCCGCCGGTCAAGGCGGATTCCGGGCAACTCGAGCAGGTGCTCATGAACCTGGCTGTCAACGCCCGCGACGCCATGCCCGAGGGCGGTGTGCTGACCATCGAGACCGCTGCCGCCGGGAACGCCGTGCGGTTGACCGTATCCGACACGGGCGCGGGTATGACCGACGATGTGAAGAGCCGCGCCTTCGAGCCGTATTTCACCACCAAGGGACGCGGCAAGGGCACGGGCCTGGGACTTTCCATGGTGTACGGCATCGTGAGCCGGCACGGCGGAGAGGTGCGGCTCGAGTCGCAGCCGGGCGAAGGCGCGCGGATTGACATTACGCTCCCGGCGGCCGGCGGCAGTGAGTCGGAGACGCGGCATGCGCCCAGGCGCAGCGCCACGCTCAAAGGCACGGAGACCGTTCTGCTGGTGGAGGATGAGGCCGCGCTGCGGCGCCTGGCGCGGGACATCCTGACATCCTCGGGATACCGTGTGCTGGAAGCGCGCGACGGCGTGGATGCGCTCCAGACCGCCGGCGCCGAGCCCGGCCCCATTCACCTCGTGGTTACCGACATGGTGATGCCCCGCATGGGCGGCAGCGAACTGGCCGCCGAGATCCGCCGGCGCCGCGAAGGCATCCGCGTTCTCTACATGTCCGGTTACACCGACGACACCATCCACGCGGGTGTCGCCGAACGTCCCAATTTCCTGGCGAAACCCTTCACCCCCGACGCGCTGGCGCGCAAGGTGCGCGAGGTGCTGGACGAGACTTACTCGTGACGCCGGCGTTCCCACGTGCCTGCGCCAGGTGCTACAAAGGAAGTAGACTAACGGGTTCCGCCCGCTTTTGCCGTATGAAGACCTTTAGTTGGCTGGTCATGCTGGGCATGGCTCCAGGACTCACGCAGTTCTTGACCTTCGATAACGCTCCCTACGGAAAGACGCCGCCTGGATGGACGGCCACCTGCACCCATCCCGGATCGCCCGCCTGGGAGGTTCTGAAAGACCCGACGGCGCCGAGCAAGCCATACGTCCTGGGTCAGGTATCGCCGCACCCCGGCGGCGACTGTTACCCGCTGGCCATCTTCAACACCTCGTGGGTGAAGGACGGCGAAGTCAGCGTGAAATTCAAGCCGGTGGGAGGCAAGCAGGACCAGACCGCGGGCGTGGTGTGGCGCTACCGCGATCCGAACAACTACTACGTGGCGCGCGCGGACGTGCAGCGGAACAACGTCATCATCTACAGGATCCAGAACGGCGTGAGCACCGCCCTGGCGCAGAGGGGAAAACCCGCCAACCGGAACGGCGTGAAGCGCGAGGTGGACCCCAACGTCTGGAGCATCCTCAAGGTTGCCTTCAAGGGCCCGCTGTTCAGCGTGTACTACGATCACCGCCGCATCCTTCAGGCGGAGGACGCCACCTTCCGCGAACCCGGCAAGGTGGGGCTGTGGACCAAGGCCGACAGCGTTACCTACTTCGACGACTTCCGCGTGGTGCAGAAGTAAAGCTCAGCGCTCGTACATGGCCGCGTAGGCCATCTGTTGTTTCACGACGTCGCGCGGGTACTCGAGCGAAACCTTGGCAATGCGGCCGTCGGGCGCCCATTTCGCCGTCAGTTCCGGATTCACGCCCGCCCAGTAGACCGGCAGGTCGAGCCGCCGGAAGCGGGCCGCGACCTGGTCGCGCAGCCTGGGGTCGAAGCGCACCGCGTAGCGGTCCACCAGGGCCTTGACGGCGGCGTAGTCGCCCTCGGCTTTGATGCGCATCAACTCGGCAAGCAGCCTGCCCACGCCCTCCCGCATGCGGTGGAAATCGCGCACTTCGTAGTACGTTTTTCCGTTTCGCTCGATGCGCCGGATGGCGCCGGTCTGGTCCATGATGTACGCGACAATCAACTGCCGGCCGCGCTGATGGTCCTGCTCGATGGTTTCCCCGGTGGGGATGCGCCGCAACTGCACCAGCGGCGCGCGCGCGGCCGAATAGTACATGGCGCGGCCCACGCCGTTATCGCGCACCAGCCCCAACTCGCGCAGCTTGGGATCGAAGACGCTCCATAGGGCCATCAGGTCCGCGCGCGCTTCCTCGAGCGTGGAGGCGTATTCCTTCAGGTAGTAGGCCGCCTCGCGCGTAAGCCGCGGGCTCAGCTTGCCGGAGCCGTGGCCGATCACCTCGTGCAGCGCGGTCATCAGGTCGCCGGCTTCGCGCCCGAACCTCTCTTCGATGGCGGTCTCCTCCGGCCCGGCCGCGAATTCCCGGACCAGGCCGGAGCCGGCGGCCTTGTCGAGCGCGCGCGTGCTGCCCGTGAGGATAAAACTCTTCGTGCCGTACTTCTGGTGGATTTCGTTCTCGTTAGGCAGGTTGACGCCGATGGTGGAGATCAGAAAGTCCCCGGTTTCAACCAGTGCCTCCACGGCCTTGGCGAGCGGCGGCTCCACGCCCTGCTTCTTGTAACGCGCGTCCCACGGGGCGCGGTCCTCGAAATACTGCGCGTTGGCCGCCAGCTTGCGCATGGCGGCCGTGATGGCCTCATCGGTGATGGTGACGAAGCTCTGGGCCGTGCCTTTGGCCCCGCGCGCGTCGCGGTAGACCTCGATAAAGCCGCTGGCGAAGTCCACGCGCGGGTTGCTGCGCACCCAATCGGCGCCGAAGCGCAGCCAGTCGGCGGGCTCACCGGTCTGGTAGAAACGGATCAGGCTGTCGATGGCGCGCTGCTGGTCCGGCTCGGCGTAGTTGCGCGCGCGGGAGAGGTACCCGATGGTCTTCTTCAGGAACAGCGCGTAGCGGCCCGGCGGAACCCTGCCGTCCGGCGTTCCCGCGCGGTAGACCTCCTCCACCAGCTTGCCGCCGGACTTCACCAGCCGCGAATTGAGCGGGTAGCGCTCGTGAAAGCTGCGCAGGTCTGCCAGGCTCACGCCGGAGTAGAAATTGTTGGACGAGGCCTGGAGGATGTCCGCCGCGCCGGGCGCGCTCTTGGCCGTCATCATGGGCTCGAAAGCGGGGTCGAAGAGCGAGGGCCGCAACTCGTTCAGCTCGCGGTCGAGTTCCGCTTCGGATCCGATCGCCGGCAGCCCGTAGGCAGCGGTGCGCAGACCTCCGCGCTGCCACGCTTCGCGGGCGGCGGCGCGCAGGTCCTCGAACGTGAAGCCGGGCAGGAATTTCTGCGCCGTGGTGTCGTTGTGGTTGCCGCGGTTGGCCCAGAACAGCTTGGTGAACTCGGTGATCGCCGGGCGCGGGGCGCGCGCCACGATGGCTTCCAGCAGCCGCTTCTGCCGCAAGCCGAAGCGCGAGTTCTGGTCGTAGATGACGGGATCGAGCGCGATCGCGGCGCGGGTCAGGTAGAACGCCAGGGCCTGCTCGCGAGCGGATAAGCCGCGGAAGCTCTCCGCTTCCAGTTGCACGAAGCCGGTCGAGCCGGCGCGGTCCACCAACGTGGAGGTTTGGCCCGGCGCGCACGCCGCGGTCAGAAGGATCAGGATTAACGGCCGCATCTCTCCACGATGGTAGCAGCCACCCGCTCCACCTCGATCTCCTCCATAGCGGAAGCGGCGATTACCTGCACCCGCGGCCCGCGCGGCGCCCACAGGGCCGGCTCCGTCGGGCCGAACAGCGCCACCACCGGCGCGCCCACCGCAGCGGCCAGGTGGCTGATGCCGGAATCGTTGCCGAGATAGACGCGCGCGCCGGCCAGCCAGCACGCCAGTTCGTACAGGTCGTCGAAGCGCACCGCGCCTTCCAGTTCGTCTTCCGGCCCGGCGCACCAGTCCACGGGAAACGGAAACCGTGCGGCGGCCTGCCGGTAGCGCTCCAGCGGCCACTGCTTCCTTGCGCTTCCGGCGAAGGGGTGGAACACGGCCCGGTCGCGGCGTGGCGCCGGCGGGCAGACGATGCGCGGCACGGCGCCCGGCGGCAAGCCCACCTGGGCCAGGTAGAAATCCACCGCGTGGCCGCGCCAGCCCGCGGCCGGCAGGGCATCCCGAAACTCGAAGGGTAAGCCCAATTGTTTCACTAGGCTGCGGAACTCCGGGCGGTTGGCGCCGTACCAGGAGACGATGGAATCGAAGGCCCGCAGCCGCTCGACCAGTCCGGGCGGCGGTTCCGCCGCGACCCCCAGCAGGTCGAGGCCGGTAGCCGCGATCGAGACGGCCCGGTCCGCAAAACGCGCCAGCGGCACGTTCGGCCCCCGCGTCCATACCTCCAGGTAATCCGCCCGGAGGCTTTCCAGCGCCGGCAGGGACACGACGAAATCGCCGATGGCGCCGGGGCGGATCACGAGCCGCGAAACACCTCTCCGCGCCGGCGTTTTATCCACAGGAAATCCTCCGCCCGACCATTGTATGTGACAGCACACCGGAGAGATCTTTCTTGAGGAAAAGTGTCTGGAAAACACAGGTTTCTGTTGACCCAATTCCCGATTTGAGGCATAGTTGAAAACGGTTCCAAGAGGTTTGAGGAACAGCGAGCCTCCGCAGCCGTAGC
>JBHGBM010000083.1:0-24899 GCA_041946965.1 Bryobacteraceae bacterium | reverse complement strand
AAAGCCAGCTGAAAACTTGACACTTTCAGAAAGAAATCACTTACATTAGACGGCTAGAATGGAGGGAGCTTGCTGGCAAGCACGCGACAAACTGATATGACTACCCGCATCCGCCGAGGCGTTTTCGGTCTTCTGTTTGCACTCGTGAGCAGCGCGAGCGCAGCCAACGTCAGAATCGACGGCGAGCAGTTTTTCGTTGTGGACGGAAAGCGCGTGTTCCCGTTCTTCTTCATGCTGGCGCCGCCTCCGGACGGCCGGACCCCCTTCGGCGAGGACGCCTGGCGTGAGCTGAAACAGTACGGAACGGTCTTTCATCACTGCAATGTGCTGCCCGGAAAGTGGGGCAGCGCCGGTGAAGCGCGCATTGACGGTATGCTGGCGCGGTCGGCCGAGACCGGCTTATTGTGCGCCGTAGCCATACGCGATCTGGACGCTCCCAAGCCCGGAGACGCTGCTGCGGAGAAAGAATTGCGGCGGATCATCGCCAAGTACAAGGACCACCCGGGCCTGGGGATTTGGAAGGGGTCGGACGAGCCGGAGTGGGGGAAAGTTGCTCCCGAGCGTTGCCAGCGGTTCTATGACATCGTCCATGAGAGCGACCCGAACCATCCCGTGTGGGTGCTTCAGGCGCCGCGCGGCACGCCGGAGAGCCTGAAGCGCTATGACGCGGCGTGCGACATCGCGGGGCTGGACATCTACCCCGTCAGCTATCCTCCGGGAATCCACTCGCATCTGCCGAACAAGTCCGTGAGCGTGGTTGGGGACTACACACGCTGGATCCGCGCCATCCACGGCAATGCCCGTCCGGTGGTGATGTGCCTGCAAATTTGCTGGAGTGGTGTGGCCAATCCCGGCAAGACGCTGCGCTTTCCCACTTTCCCGGAGCAGCGTTTCATGTCCTACCAGGCCATCATCAACGGCGCCCGCGGGTTGCTCTATTTTGGCGGAGGCTATCCGGAGTGCTTGAATGAACGCGACCGTGCACTCGGCTGGAACTGGACCTACTACGATCAAGTGCTCAAGCGCGTGCTGAATGAATTGAAACCGGGCGGCCCCCTTTATGGCGCGCTGGTGGTCCCGGATGCGGAACTTGGGGTGACGGTGCAGGGCGCCACGGATGTCGAGTTTACCGTTCGGGAGACTGCCGAGGCGGTGTTTCTCATCGCCGCCAAGCGTGAGGGCAGCACTGTACGGGTGCAGTTTCGAGGGCTGCCCGGGTGGCTGCGAGAAGGGCAGGTTCTGTTCGAGGAGCCGCGAAAAGTCGTGGCGGACGGCGGCGCCTTCTCGGACTGGTTCGGACCGAATGAAGTCCACGTATACCGGTTCGCCAACCGTGGTGGCGCCCGGGCACGGAGATGACACACGCGCCGGCGCATGCCCCGGCGCCCCATACTAGAACAACAGTTTCATGCCGAGCTGCACGATCCGGGCGCCGCTGCCGGCGGTAATCAGGCCGGAATTCGGATTGGGTGTGCCCCCGTCCCGCGTGTCGGGAATGCTGTTGTTCGGATTGCTCAGGTTGAAATGATTAAAAGCGTCCAGGAAATCCGCGCGGAACTGGAGCCGCATCCCTTCCCGCAACGGGAACGATTTCGTGCCGTTGATGTCCCAGTTCCAGAGACCCGGGCCCCACAGCATGTTTCGCGCGGAATTTCCCCAATTCCATTTGGGGGGAGGAGCGAAAGCGGCCGTGTTGATCCACCGGACACCCTTGTTGATGTCGTGTCCGGATTCTTTGGCGTAAAAGGGCACGCCGGAAAGCTGGTCCGCGCGGGATCCCGACCAGCCGACGATCCCGGTCCCCGTTTGCGCGAAGGTCACCGAGAACGGCGTTCCCGTGCCGTACGTCGAGATTCCGGAAACCTGCCAGCCTCCGAGCAGCGCCTTCCTCAATCCGCGGGCGTCGCGGCCCGCCAACGGCAATTCGCAAACATAATTGAACACCAGCCAGTGGCGGCGAACGGCTGGCGTGTTCCCATAACTCAGGTTCCAGTTGCCGGGGTTATCCGGGCCCCCTGCATTGTCGATGTTATCCAGGCTGCGCGTAAACTGATACTCGGCCTGGAATGACAAACCCCTGGAAAACCTCTTCTGCGCTCCCAGTTGTAACTGGTTGAAGTTCTGTTTGCCAAGGCTCAGATAGGAGTTGACGACTCCCCACGGCTGGTAGGGCCGTTGGGCCTGGAGGGGGACATTAGGCTGCTGCACCCACGGGCGGTTGAGATCCGCGGCGTTGGAAGGAATGTGGTGCGTCTGGTTTCCCAAATAGCTGACCCGTCCCGCCCAGTCTCCGAACTGACGCTCGATGGTGAAGTTCCATTCCTGCACCACGGCGTTCTTGAAATCCCACTGAAAGTAGAAGATGGTCGGGTTCGGAGTGATGTTGCTGCCGGCGTTGACGCCCGGAAAGGGGTTCGCGAAAGTGATGTCCGGCAGGTACGCCGAGGTGGGCCTGCCGGGAAGCCTGGTGGTGAAAGCCTGGCTGATCCCGAAGGACCATGGGGGATTGAACGCCTCGCGTCCGGAGCCCACCAGCCCGGGCTGGAAATTGTAATAAACCCCGTACCCGGCCCGGATGACGGTTCGCTGGTCGTTAAAGGGCCGGAGAGCGAACCCGATTCTGGGCGCGAAATTGTTCTTGTCGCCCTGGTAGTAGAAAAGAGGCGCCCCGATGGATTGCGTGGTTTCGAAAGGATAGGCCGCAAACAGCGCGGGGTTGGCGCCGGCCGGGAGCGTGGGCGTGGCGCTCTCCTGCGGCAGCACCAGCTTGCTCGTTTTCAGGTCGAGCGACGTGATCTGCTGGGTCCGGTACCGCCAGGGTTTCTGATACTCGTATCGCAAACCGTAGATGATGGTGAGCCGCGGCGTTGCCTGCCAGGTATCCTGAGCGTAGAATCCCCAGTACCTCGTATACAGCCAGCCGGGTCCGTAAGCTCCCGTGGCGCTGGTTTGCGAGCTGTTGGCCGTGCCCAGCAAAAAGTCGGCGAAGCTGTTGCCGTTGGAACGGGGCTGGTTGGGCCAGCCGGAATTGCCCGTCCAGGAGCCCGTAAAACCGAAGAAACCGGTGAGATTTCCGGCGGCGTCGGCGCGGGTGAACATCTTGTATCCGGTCTCGTCCGCCCCCGCCTGAATGGTGTGCCGTCCATGAATGTGCGTGAAATCGTCGGCAAACTCCACGTCGAGCCGCGGCGTGCGGGGACCCGATCCGTAGTCGTACCACAGGCCCGTATAGCCGGCGGCCGTGATGGTCGGAAGGCCCTTGAAGAGCGTGTCGGGCATCTGGGGCCAGAGCGACTTCACGTCGAAGTCCAGGTTGATGCCGGCGAATTTCGTCTCGTAATTGCCCCAGCTCGCGCGAAATTCGTTCAGCGTCGAGGCGCTGAAATTATGGGTTTCAGACAAGGTCGCGCTGGTTTCTTTGTAACTGTTCACACGAGAGCCGTAAGTCGATGGATAACCGGCGGCCGCGACCCCGAGCGGGTCGGCGACCCGCCGGGCGAACACCGCGAAAAGGCGATCACTGGTCGAGAGGTGATAGTCGACACGCAGGTCCCACGCGCCGATGCGCGACTGCTGGCCGACCGTCGAGATATAGTTGAATGGCCCGTTCGGCAGGCCGGGGCTGTCCGCCACGGTCGGCAGGGGCAGGTACGTCAGCAGCTTCTTCGACTGCGCGGTGATCATGGAATCGGGAATCCGGTTGTTGGGAAACGGCAGGCCGGTGAAGGGGTTGTATAACTGGTTGTTGCCGTTCGAGCAGATCCCGCTGACGAACGTCCCGCCCTGGGCGGTGCACAGCGCCGAAAAATCGCCGCTGCGCATGGCGGCGCCGGGAAACCGGAGCTGATTGGCCACCGCGTACGCGCGGCGGAAGCCGCTGTAATCAAAGAAGAAGAACGCTTTGTCGCGCCGGATAGGCCCTCCGAGATTGCCGCCATACTGGTTCAAACGCTCCGTTGGACGGGGCTTTCCCGCGGAATTCAGCGTGAAGTCGTTGGCATTCAGCACGGTGTTCTGAAGATTCTCGTAAAGGCCGCCGTGAAACTGATTGGCGCCGCTCTTGGTGACAATCGTCACGGTTGACTTGCCCCGGTACTGTGCCGTCATGCCGCCGCTCTGGACGTTCAGCTCCTGGATTGCGCTGGGCGGGGGAAGAACCAGTAATGCATTGGTTCCCGATTTCCAGTTCTGCACCTGCACGCCGCCGCTGTTGCCCGGGTCATTGACCTCCACTCCGTTCAGAGTGAAATTGACGCTGCCCCATTGTCTTCCCCCTCCGATGGGCGGATTCGTGGCATTGCCGAAAGCCTGCACGCCGGGAGCGAGGGCGATAAATGCGTCGATGGTTTGCACCGAGATCGGCAACTCCGTGAGCTGCCGGGTGGTCACGGAGCCGCCGATAGTGGTGGAGTCGGTTTGGATCATCGCGGCTTGTTCCACAACCGAGACCGTCTGGCGCACACTCCCCACGGCAAGCTCGGCGTCCACGCGCGCGGTCTGCGAGGAAAGCAGCGTGACTCCCTTGGCCTGAAAACTTTGCAGGCCCTGCTTTTCTATGGTTACCTCATAAGTCCCCGCCAGCAGCGCGGGCACAGAGTACGTCCCTTCCCCGCCGGTCGTGGTCTTCAGGGAGACCCCCGTCTGGGTGTTGGTCACGGTGACCTGTGCCCCGGGGACGGCGGCGCCCGAAGGATCGGTCACACGTCCGACAATGGAACTGACGATGACTTGACCAGAGACCAGTCCGCCGAGAGCGAACCATAGAAGGGCTGCCGGAGTGATCGTCTTGCGCATCGCTTTGTCTTCCTTATTTGAGCTCGGATTCCGTTTCGGCCAGGCTCATTCCGGCCCACCATGATTTCACAAAGCACTCGGCAACGCAATCCTGAACCCGCCTGTTCCGCTCTGCGGAATGGTCCGGCGGAGCGCTCCAGGCTCCAGGCTGTTGTCCGCCGTGCCGGAGCATAGTATGATCGGCTTTCCTTGCGCATTTGGCGAGCTACAGGATCTGACCCATGAACGCCCGCGAGCGATTCCACCGGACCATGATCTACGGCCCCCGCGACCGCGCCCCCTTTCACGAGTTTTTCTGGCCCACCTGGCCGGAGACTGCGGAACGCTGGGCCCGCGAGGGCGGCTATGAAGAGGGAAAGACCGATTTCGGCTGCGACCACTGGGTGGTCGAATACCAGTGGTTCTTCCCGAACCCGCCCTTCGAGCGGGAGATCGTGGAAGAGGACGAAACCCACGTTACTTATGTGGACCCTCAGGGCATCGTGTTGCGCGAACACAAGAAGAATCCGCTGAGTTCCATGCCGCAGTTCATCCGCTTCCCGGTGGAGACCCGCGAGGACTTCCGGAGATTCTGGAACGCGCGGATGCGCCCGGACCTCTCCGCGCGCATCGGGCCGGACTGGCGCGTGCGCCTGCGCCGCCACCGTGACCGCGATTATGTCTTGGTCGTCCTTGCCGACCGTTGGGGCGGTTTTTTCGGCCCGCTGCGGAACATGGTGGGAGTCGAGAAGCTCTGCATGCTGTTTTACGACGACGCGGCGTTCGCCGGGGAGATGATGGAAGCCGCCGCAGACTTCCTAATGGCCATGCTCGGGCAGATGCTCGAAGAGACGGATATCGACGTGTTCGGTTTCTGGGAGGACATGGCCTATAAAGGCGGTCCGCTGCTGGGTCCCGGCCTGGTGCGGAAGTTCATGGCGCCGCAGTACCGCCGCGTGATCGATTTCGCGCGCAGCCGCGGGGTCCGCTACTTTGCCCTGGACAGCGACGGCGACGTGCGCCTTCTCATCCGGCCGTGGCTCGACGCGGGTCTCGATATTCTCTATCCCTGGGAAGTGCAGGCCGGCATGGATGCGACGGCGGTGCGCAAACAATATGGCCGGGACCTGCGGCTTTGGGGCGGCGTCGACAAGCGCGCGCTCACGAAAGACAGGGCCGCGATCGACGCCGAGATCCGCCGCCACAAGTGGCTGATCGACGACGGCGGGTTCGTGCCGATGCTCGATCACAGCGCGCCGCCCGATATTCCGTACGACAACTATCGCTATTTTATGGAGCGGCTCCGGTGCAGCTTGTGAACCGCGGTTCCGGATAAAGCGTCAGTCAGGGCGCGGCCGCCAAAGATCGGTGCTCAGGTATTTCAGGCCGGAGTCGCACGCGATGATTATGGCGGTCTTGCCGCGGAACGCACCGGCCAGCAGTTGCCGGGCGGCGGCCAGATTCGCGCCGGTGGAAAATCCGGCAAAAATGCCTTCCATCCGCGCCAGTTCGCGCGCCGCCGCGATGGCATCCCGGTCGCTGACCTGGACATAGCCGTCCACGTGTTCCGGCCGGATCATTTCGAGGTGCGCCATGCTGTAGCCGCCGCCTTGAATGCGATGCCCCGGATGGCGCGCAGGTTCGCCGGAAAGAACCGCCGCGCCTTGTGGTTCCACAATGAAGCAGCGCGTGGCCGGATTGGCCTCTTTGAAAGCCGCGGCGCAGCCCGCAAAAGTCCCGCCCGTGCCCACGAAATCACAGAACACGTCGAGGGGATACGGCGATTGCCGCAATATCTCCGGGCCGGTGTGAAGATAGTGGGCGCGGAAATTGCCGCGGTTCCGGAACTGGTCGGCGCGGAAAGCGCCGCGCTCACGCACGATGCGTCCCGCGGCCTCCTCGACGCGCGCGAGGTCGTCACCGGAGACCCGCCCCGGCGCCGACTCCGAGCACTGGTCCACCAGGACCACCTCGGCTCCGAGGGCTTCCATCATGAGCGCGCGTTCCGGCGAATTTCCCCGCGACATGACCGCGACAAACGGGTAGCCCTTCACGCTGCAAACGATGGCCAGCCCGGTCCCGGTATTGCCGCTGGTCAACTCCACCACCGTTTGTCCAGGGCGGAGGTCCCCGGCGGCTTCCGCGTCCTCGATGATCTGCCGGGCAATACGATCCTTCTTCGAGAAGCCCGGGTTCAAGTATTCGAGCTTGACGAGAATTCGGCCGCCCGCCGCGCGCGAAATCCTCTGCGCTTCGACCAGCGGCGTCTGCCCGATGGCCTGAACAACGGATTCGTGCATCGCATTGCAGTATACAACGCGGCCATAGGCGGCCACGCAACGGAGTTGGTATTGTGACAATGATGGCTTGGCACATGAACCGAAGAACGTTTTTGACGACCCCGGCGGGGCTTGCCTCCGCTCGATTCGCCGCGGCGGCTCCGGACGAACGCCGCGTTCCCGCCTGGGAGCAGCCGCTGTTTGACCTCCAGCGGGAGATCAAGTCGCCGGTCAAGATCGCCGGAATCGAACTGCTCCGTGTGGAGCGGAACTATTTTGTGCGCGCCACGTCGTCGGATGGGGCGACGGGGATCACCCTGACTAAGCAGATCCAGGAGTTTATTCCGATTCTGCTGCGCAATGTCATCCCCGCTTACCTCGGCAAGGACGCGCGCGACCTGGAAGCGCTCTCCGACCAGGTATACATACGGAACTACAAGATGGCGGGCCAGGCCTTCTGGTGTCCGGTCGCCTACGTGGAGCAGAGCCTGTTCGACCTGCTGGGGAGAATCGCGGGAAAACCGGCGGCGCAGTTGATGGGCGGCGTGATGCGGAAAGAGATACCGGTCTACCTCTCCGGTTCCGGGCGCGAGACCACGGCCGAGGAGGAGGTGGATGTTTACGTGCGCGGGGTCGCCGAAACCGGCGCGCGGGCGGTGAAGTTCAAGATCGGCGGACGCATGAGCCGGAACGCGGATGCCTACCCCGGCCGTACGGAGAAAATGATGGAACTGGCGCGCAAACGTCTGGGCGACAAGATCGTCATCTATGCCGACGCGAACGGGTCTTACGACGCCATCAAGGCCATCCAGATCGGAAAGATGCTCGAATCCTTGCGCGTGGCGGTTTTCGAGGAGCCCTGTCCTTGGGAGGAGCGCAGCGAGACCAAGAAAGTAGCGGACGCGCTGACCATGCAGATCTCGGCCGGCGAGCAGGATTCGAGCCTGTGGCAATTCCAGTGGATGATCGAGAACCGCGTGATGGACATTGTCCAGCCGGACCTGAACTATTGCGGCGGTTTTGTGCGGGCCGCCCGCGTCGCGCGCATGGCGCGCCAGGCCAGGATGCTCATCACGCCTCACAACACCCAGACCGGCGCGGCCGCGGTCAACATCCTGCAATTTGCCTCGGCGATGCCGAACATCGGGCCTTACATGGAGTACCCGCACCGCGGACAGCCGAAGGCGGAAAGCTGGTACCGGCCGAATCCCGTCATAGAAAACGGCGCGGTCAAGGTCCCCTCCGGCCCTGGACTGGGGCTGGAGATCGACCCTGAGTACTTGAAGAAGGCTGAAATCATTAAGCGAGGCTGAAGCGTGTCCGAACATATCACCCATGTCGCCGTCTGTGACGACTGCATCCGGCTGGCGCTGCACTCCCCGAAGATCTGCCGCCCGTTCAAACAGGTCTTGACGGAGCACGGCGACCTGGCACGCCTGGGAAGTTTCAGCCGGGGAGGGGACCGCGTGACGGTCCAGGTCCTCGACTATTGCCGCCAGCGCTGGCCCAAACGCCGGCCCGGCGACATGGTCGAAGAGAAACTGGCATTCGCCCTGGGCTGGCGCGGCCACAACGCCGCCGACCGGCAGTTCAAGCCGGTGTACCGGCAGGTGGAGCCCGATTATTACGCCAGGGCCGAAGCGGGCGGGGGCGACCCCGACGTGGACGCGCCCAGCGATTCGCGCATCTATCACGACACCATCGTCTTTAACGAGGTGTTCCGGGGCGGAAGAGACAAGCCGTTCACCCCGCACCTGCTCGAGTATCGCCTGCAATCGCATCCGGCGGCGCGCGGGATGGCCATAGAGAACCTCGAGGATCTCTTCGGCGGGCTCTTGCAGCGTTCGCTGTTCGAATTGCAGTCGTTGCCGGCCGGGGATGCGAATGCAGACAAGCGGCTCGCCCTCTCTCTGCGGCGCTATCAGCCGTTCACCGTTGACGTGCACCGGATGTCGCGCGCCTTTTACAGTCCCGACCCGGAGAAACTGCGCCGTTTCATGATCGAGAACGATTTCTACGACCGGTCCAATCCGATCATCGTCCTGGCGCGCTCGATTCAGCGTGGAGCGCCGGACAAGCGCATCAGCCTCGAGGAGGCCTTGCAAGCGGCGGAATCGCAGAGCGGCTACGCGCAGGCGGTTCGAAAGGGCTACCTCTACCTGTTGGCATCGAGCGAGTACTTCGAGCGGCGCATCGGCGATGAGGAATTGCGCCAACGCCTGGATCTGGCGAAACCGCACGTCGGTTAGGGAGGCCCACGTGGACAGACGCGAATTCATGCACGGCACAGCCCTGACAGGTGCATTTGCAGCGTTTTACGGCGGCGTGGCAGAGGGCGGGATCCGCCGGAGCGGGGTGCCCGGGCACGTTACCATGACCGCTCTGGCCGGCGACTGCATACGGCTGGCGATGTGTTCGGAAGCGATTCCGGCGGGCGCCAAAGAGATCCTGGCGAGGAACCAGGAACTCGTGCGGATCGGCGGGCTCGTGCACCTGCCGGTGGAGAGCGTGCCGCAACTGCTCGACGCCAGCCGCGGCAAGAAGGCGGGTGACCGGGAACAGGCGCTGGTGCTCGGATCACTGGTGGAACGCGCGGCGGGGCAGTTCCAGCCCGCCTTGGGCGACAGCGCCGAATGCGATCTTTACCGCGATGTGACGCTGCTGCGCGAGATGGGGCTGCCCCAGGGCGGCGTGAATCGAGCCGCCCCAGCCGAACTCTACGACTTGCTGCTCACGCTGGAGACGCGCCGTCTGATCGCCATCCACACGTTCAGCCCCGATGCCGGAGACACCGACGGTTGGCTGGCGGGTCTCATTCAATGGAGGCGCGACTGCCGGACGCTGCTGAAGCGGTACGCGGAGGTGCTCTGCGCGCCCGATGCGGAATTGACGCGCAAATATGTCTCGGGCCCCGGCTTCTACGCGCGCCAGGACGGAATCATCCAGCTCGCGCGCGCCGTACAGAACGGTGCGGTGATTTCGCGCGCGGCCCTCGCGCCCGCGCTCCGAGCCGCCCCGTCGCTCAGCCAGTACGCGCGCGCTCTGGGAAAGGGTCACGACTATCTCGCGGCCGCCGGCGCCTACACCGCCGGGTCCATCGACGCGGGCACGCTGATTCGGCGCGTGCGCGGGAAATGAACCGGATATGGTCTGACCTGATCGACTTTACCTACCGCGGCGGCAATGAGCTGCGGGGCTGCGCATGTGAGAAGTCGAGGGGCGCCGCATTCATCCACTGCCTCAAAACGTCAACTTGAGTCCCATCTGGATGCTGCGGGCGGCGCCTCCGTCCTGGATCTTGCCGAACGTAGCGGCTGTGGAGATATCGGTCAGCGGATTGGCCCAAGCCGGTGAGTTGGTGAGGTTGGCCGCTTCCGCGCGCAGTTGCACACGGAGTCTCTCCACGAGACGGATGTCTTTCGTCACGGCGCCATTGAACGAAACCAATCCGGGGCCGCGCAATTCATCGAAGTAGAGTGGCTCGGGCGAGACGGCGTACTGATCGGGCAGCCGGTAAAACGCGGTGGTATCGAAGTACGCATCCACGCGCGGCGCGATGGGTCCGCTCTTGGCGGCGTTGCGCAGGCGAATCGGACGTCCGGCGGTCCCGGCAACTTGCAGCGTACGATCCGTGATCGAGAGTGGAGTGCCGGTGTTCGCGGTGAGGAAGCCCGAAACCGTCCACCCCTCGGCCAAACGCGCCAGCGCGCCCGGGAGCGAGGCCCCCAGCGGCTTACGGGGGCCGAACGGCAGCTCATATACGAACGCCATCCGGGTCGTGTGCTTCACATCGAAAGCCCCCACCGAACGGTAATGCCGCTCGTTGATGATGCTGGTCGTGTTGCTGGTGATCAACTTGGAAAACGTGTACGCCCAGTTGACGTTCAGGCCGTGGCTGAAGCGCTTTTCCACGCGGGATTCCCAAGCGTGGAAAACCGCCCGTCCCGTGGGAGCGCCCTCCAGGCTCAGCGAAGCGCCCCAGAGTTGGGACGCCGCGTACTGCGGATACCGCTTCCACAATCGCCCCTGCGGAATCTTCTCTCCCTTGCCCAACAGCGACATCGCGTCGAAGATGCCCAGGAAGGGATTGTTCACCATGTTGTTCTCGGCGGGCTTGCGATAGACGTCCGGCATTTCATTCAGATCGAAGGTTTCCGGCGATTTCACGGTAAGCGCACCGACATAGGCGGTTTCCAGCAGGATTCTACCGGGAAACTCGCGCTGAATACTGACCTGCCACTGCTGGGTATACGGGTTGACGCGGTACTGATCGGAGACGGTCAGGTTGTCCCCATAACGCGCCCCCAGGCCCGGCGTCGTGCCTTGGGCGGGGCGGAGTCCGTAAGGGAACGGGTTGGCGAGCGTGGTGGCCGGGGTGGCGTTGTTGTCCAGGCTGGCAATATAGGTGGTCACGGCGTCAAAAGTGGCCACGGACCCCTGGAAGGTGCTGTTGTAGGTCTGCGCGGCGAAGAACAGCCCGTACCCGCCGCGCACGACGGTCTTGTCGTTCAGGCTCCAGGCGAAGCCGAAGCGCGGCCCGAAATTATTCTTGTCCAGGTTGCCTTCCGTCCGCGGGTTGCCGTTGACCCCGGCAAACAACAGGCCGCCGCGCAGGTCGAGACCGGGGACTTTCAGGGACGCGGGCGGCTGCGCGTTGTAGTCGAAGCCGTAGCCGATCCGGTTGTAGCGCTCCGTGTAGGGCTTCTCCAACTCCCAACGCAGGCCGAAGTTCAACGTCAGCTTTGGCCGCACTCTCCAGTCCTCCTGAATGAATAACGCCAGGTAATGATTTTGCATGGACTGGGGACTCTCATAGCCCAGGCTCCCGCTGGCGGGAACACCCAGCAGCAGAGAGGCGAGCCCCGAGCCGGAAGTGTTTGCGGTGCTCGCGGTCGACGCATTGGCCTGGGTGAAAAGGGTGCTGAAAGCAAACCTGCCTGACTGGGGGTCACCCAGATAGATACGGTTCCAGCGCGTCATCCGGTAGTCCATTCCGAATCTCAAGTTGTGGTTCGAGACTGTCTTGTAGAAGGTAGCCAGCGCGGCGTGAGACAGCCACGTCTCCACGTCTCTGCGGCCGCCCAGCCCCGGAAAGTTCTCGCCCAAAGTCACGTAAGGGAACGCCTTGGTGGCCTGGTTGCTGAGAATAATCGGCGCCAGGCTCAGGCCGGAGGGGTCGGCCAGATTGCGCCCGCTGGAGACCCCGATTACCTTGGGCAGGCTGCGGGTCACCAGTCCATAGCGCAGCGAACCGGCGAAGGTGGGCGTGAAACTGATTGTATCGTCCAGGGCCGCGGAGTTAAAGAAGCGGTCCTGGATGCCCAGGTCGGCCTGCCCGTCCACCGGGAAGTTGAAGACGCCGGGGAAGAACACCGGAATGAACTCGTCACCCCGGGTGAGCCGGCTGTAGCGGCCGAACATGCGTTGCCGCGGGCTGATCTGGTGGTCGATGCGGCCGCTGTACTGCTTCTCCAGCACCTGGTAGACCCCGGTTCCATACCAGTTGATGACCCCGATTTGAGGGGTGGTGATCTCGGTCGGCAAGGGAAACGCCTTGGCCAATGCCACCCCGGTGGGGTTCAGCAATCTCGCCGGGATGCGCCCGTCCGGGAACACCGTGCGGCGTGCGCTGGTGCCGGTTCCGACGGTGCTGAAGGGATCGTAGATCGCCACCAGGCCTGAGCCGAGCGAGTTGCGCGTCTGCGAAAAGTCCCCGGCTCTTTCCAACTCCGTGGGCACATGCGCCTGCCGCGTCCTGGGAGCCTTGTCGGCGTTGCTCTCCAGAGCGAATGTAAAGAAGGTCCGGTTGCGTCCGTTGTACAGGTTCGGCAGCCAGACCGGACCGGCGATCACCCCGCCATATTGGTTGTAGTTCACCGGAGGCTTGGCCAGACCCTTCCGGTTGTTCACCCAACTGTTGGCGTTGAGGGCCCGCCAGCGCTTGAAATCGTAAGCGGTGCCGTGAACCGCGTTGGTCCCGCTGCGTGTGCTGATGTTGATGGCGCCGCCGTTGGAGTGACCGTAGGAGGCGTCGAAGAGCGTGCTCTGAACGCGCATTTCCTCCACCGAATCCTGGGAGGGCACGAAGATCGCGACACCGCCGCTGCGCGCCACCGTGTTGGGGATGCCGTCCACGATGATCTCGTTCCGCCCGCGGGCGCCCCCGCCCCCGCTGATGACGATCTGCGTCTGGGCGTTGGAGGTCACCGTGCCGGTGGTATCGCTGTAAGTAATGCTGGGATCCAGGTAGGCCCGGTTCAGCACGTTGCGGGTGAGGCTCACCGGAACGTTCTGGATGAAAGTCTGCTGGATTACCTGTCCCAGGTCGGCGCTGGTGGTGTTCAACATGGGCGTTGCCGCCGTGACCGTGATGCTCTCGGCGGCCACCGCCAGTTCGAGCACGAAGTCCAGCGACACGTCGGTCGCCAGCGAAACGCGCACGTCCGTCCGCTCGATCCTGCGGAATCCGGCATGCTCGACGCTCACGCGATAGTTACCAGGGAGCAGGAACGGAACACGGTAGTTCCCTTGCTCGTTGGTTCTGGCCGATGCCGGCACGTTGGTATCGACGTTGGTGACCATCACCGCCACGCCGGGCACGACCGCACCTGTGACATCCGTGACACGGCCAAGGATGCTCGACCGAAACTCCTGCGCGCCGGCGGCGCAGGCAAGCAGCAGGCAAGTCCAAAACCGGATGAGTTTCATCGCCTTTCCTCCAGAGATAGCCGTTCCCCGGCTAGATCTTTCCGGGCAGCACGTAGGGCGCCCGGTACGTTCGGGTGAGGAGGCGGTTGGCCTCCTCGTCATTGGGAAAATTTTCCGCCTCCGGATCGAAACGCAGAGTGCGGCCCGTACGGTACGCAATGCCGGCCAAGTGGGCGAGGGCCGCGGAGAGGTGCCCCTGCACGATGTCGGCCGAAAGGTCGGCGTGCTTGCGGCTGCGCATAGCCCGCAAGAAGTTGCGAAAGTGATCCAGGCTGGTTCCCGGATCGCGCGGGCATTCGCCCTTGGGTCCGGGCTTGCGCCGCCGGCCGAGGAACGTGTAATAGCTGCTGTAGTCCGGCATCACCATGTAGCCGTCCGAGCCATAGAAGATCACGCCCACCACGTTCCCGTCGCCGCGGCTGGGATAGTTGTCGCCGATGCCGGCTTCGTGATTCGTGATCCAGTGGCGCACATCGAACTGAAGCAGGAGGTTGCGGCCCTGATATTCGTAACTGGCGATCTGCGTGTTAGGGGTCTGCTGGTCGTCCTTGTGCACGAACCGCCCGCCCATGGACTGAACCCGTGCGGGGTGAGTGTCCAGGCCCAGACCCCAGCGCATGATGTCAAGTTGATGCACGCCCTGGTTGCCAATCTCCCCGTTGCCGTAATCCCAGAGATAATGCCAGTAAATATGGAAACGCTGCGGTGCAAACGGGCGCAGCGGGGCCGGACCGATCCAGAGGTCGTAATGCACGCCCGGCGGCACGGGGCCTTCCTGGATGCGGCCAATGCTCTCCCGCCATTTGTAAGCCATGCCGCGCGCCATGTAGACCTCGCCGATCAGCCCTTCCCGCAGCTTGCGCACGCCCTCCTGCATGGCCGGGTTGCTGCGGCATTGGGTGCCGTGCTGTATGATGCGGTTAAACTTACGGGCCGCCTCAATCATCTTGCGGCCTTCATGAATAGTGTGGGACGCGGGTTTCTCCAGGTAAACGTCCTTGCCGGCCTGGCATGCCCAAATGGCGCCGAGTGCGTGCCAGTGATTGGGCGTGGAATAAGACACCGCGTCGATGGACGGGTCGGCGAGCACATCCGCCAGGTCGATGACACGTCTGGCGCGCTTTCCGGAGAGCTTCTGGTAGTATGCGAGGCCCTCATCCAGAACCGATTCGTCGATGTCGCACAACGCCGCGATCTCGACATTCTCCTCGCGTGCCAGTTCGTGGAAGCAGCGGATGTGATCCCGGCCGCGCCGCTTGAATCCGACCACCGCCACCCGGATGCGATCGTTCGGGCCGCGCCGGCCGGCGGCAATGGCCGGGGCCAGGGTGGCCGTCAGAAATCTGCGCCGGTCTGTCTGCATACTCCGCTCCTCAGTACAGAAACTTGATTCCCAGTTGGATGCGCCGCGGGTTGGCGCGCTCGGACGTGATGACGCCGAACGCCGTGCTGTACGGATCCGTGTTCGGGTTCGAAAACTGCGCGTGATTGAGCGCGTTGAGGAACTCGCCGCGAAACTGGATCCTCATCCTTTCGTTGATCGCAGCGTCTTTGATTGCGGACAGGTCCCAGTTATTGATCCCGTCGGCGCGAACGCCGGAGAAACGAAGAGGAAAGGTGCGCAGGTGGTAGGCAAGCTGGTTCCTGGTGTTGCGCTCAAAGCCGGCGGCCGTGTTGAACCAGCGTTCCACCGTACGCTGGCCGCGGGGCAGGGGAACGTCCTTCAGATTGCCGTTGAAGATGGCGTTGCCGAAACCCAGGGCTTGGCCGGACTGCCCGCCGTACACTCCCTGGATCTGCCAGCCGCTCAGCAGCACGCGCCCGGCCCCGCGTGCGCCGGCGCCCCAGCGGCGCCCGCGCCCGAACGGCAGTTCGTAGATGCCGCTGATGGTGATGCGGTGCGGGTAGTCCTGGTCTGAGATCGTGCGCGTCGTCGCCGCGTCGCCGGGATTCAGGAAATCGACCGCTTCCATCAGCTTCGACCAGGTGTAGGCGGCTGGGGTTGCGCCGGATCAGATGTTCGGGACGAGCGGAACCACCCTGTACTACGACGGCACGGAAGCCGTTTCCACGACGCTGAATGGTGCCATTAACGAACTCGTGGACAGCCTGACCGTGGCGAGTGCTGCGGGCATATCCGCACCAGCCACCATTCGCATCGGCGGCGAACTGATCTATTGCACCACGCTGGTTGGGGCGGTGTTTTCCGGTTGCACGCGCGGCTATGATACCAGCATCCCAGCAAGCCACCCAAACGGAGCCGAAGTGATCTACTGGAAGCCCGCCATCCGAATCGCAGGCTTAGCCAACAATCAGTACATCATAATCCGGCAGATGACACTGCACGGCGGCGACAAAGCCGCAGCCGTCATCAGTTCCGCGAAGCACCCCGATCTCAAGATCGAAGACAACTGGATTATGAACGGGAAGTTCTACAACGTTTCGTCCATTGAGGGGTACGGCTTGATCCTTCGGGGAAACACTATATATGGGTCCGGCAGAACCGGAGCCTACCTGTTCAATGCGGTGAATAATGTCCACATCGAGAAGAACGGGTTTCTTGGCAATCCCAACACGGGATTGTCGGTTACGTCTACATCCGGCACCTTCAACTACGGCGTCTATGTGGTGGACAATGACTTTGAAAGCAACGGAACCGGGGGCGTGACTGGCTTCGGGGCGAATTTCGAGAATATGTATACCCTCACGTTTGAGGGGAACCACATTGAAAGTAATGTCGGAATTTACGGCGTGCGCGTGGCCGCATCCTACGGTGTGAGTGTAAACAGCAATGTCTTTCAGGCCGATTCGTTGTGTGTGGATGCCTCGGTGGGCGGAACGGTCTCCGGGAATACCTTCAATGCCGCAGCTTCGGTGGCTAATCTTCAGATTGTCGGATACCGCAACGAGATCATCGCTTTTGGGAACAGCCTTCTGAATGGTGCCACGGAGGCATACCCTAGCAGTATGACCCGCAACCTGATCCCGTTCTACTATGGAGGCGAAGCGCCCACTGCGGGAACGTGGGCCCCCGCAGATCGCGTCATCAATGTGAACCCGATGACGGGCGAATGCGCCATGTGGATTGCCACAGTGGGCGGCACTCCGGGTACTTGGAACTGTGCCTTCTCCATTCCGCTCAGAGTTTCCCTGACCGCTCAGAATGCTGCCATCGGCGCAGCCAACCTGAAGGGCGCGGTTCCGGCCGGAACCTATCGCGTTTCCGCCTATCTGCACACCACAACCGCGTCGGCTGGTGCCTGTGCTTCAAATGTGACGATTGCCTGGACCTACAATGGCGGCGCCAAGACTGCGAACGTGATTGCGGCACACAGCCACGCGGTCGATGAGACGGCATCGCAGGGAAGTATGGTTTTACGGGCCGACAACGCCACCAATATCACGCGCGAAGTCACACTGGCGGGGGCGGATTGCAGCAACGCCGTTTACGACGTGTACTTGACGCTGGAGTTGATTTGAGGGCACACGGACCCATGTTGGGCGTGAATATCAAACCAGTCGATTGCCGGATCGCAGTTCCCCTCGATGGTGGTGAAGGCGGCGCGAATTTCGCTTGCAGCAATCCACGCATCCTCCGGCAGTTCGCGTCCGAACAGCCCGCTCGAATCGCCGCCGAATGTCCAGTCGGCATACTCCCCCTCACGCGCAGGAACGGGAGGGCGCATGGACGGGACAATGCGCTGGTTCACGGCCTGGAATCGAGTGTAGCCGCAGCCAATTAGGATCGACAGGATTTCGCCAATGTCCTGCGAAACCTCGAACGATACCCATTGGGGGAACTCGCGGAACATCGGGAACTTCCGGAACACGTCCAGTTCCGCTCCTTCGATATCGACCTTCAGATAGTACGGCGTCCCGTATTGCCGGATCAGGGAGTCGAACGTAACAGCGGGAACGGTGAGCGCAGTGAACGCACCAGCTTTCCGGGCGGCTGCATCCTTGCGGATCGTGCCCCATTGGGATTCGGCCTCATGACAGAGCAACACGCAATTTCCGGGTTCGCCCGCTATGGCTACAGGTACAACCGAGAGGCGATTGCGGTAATCCGCACATCGCATACCAATGCTGGCGGCGAGAATCGGGTGCGCTTCAACGGCGATGACCCTGAATCCTTTGGCGAGATAGAAGGCGGAGTCAGAACCGGAGTTGGCCCCAATGTCGAAGATGAGTTGGCTAGTAGCTTCCATGTCAGCATAGTCTACCACAATCGCACGTCCGGAAACGGCCCAAAGTTCTCCAATTAGTCAATAATCCAGAACCCCATGAGATTCGACCAGTTCTGCCTGGGCGCATACACCCTGCCCAATGTCGCCGCCCAATGCCAGCGGTGTCTGAACCTGTTTCCCGAACTCGATGAAACGGGCACGGGGAAGAACAGGTTTACGCTGGTCGGCACGCCGGGCCTCAAGTTGTTCAAGAACGTGACCACCCTGGACGCCGGGGCCACGCACATTCGGGGGCTATTCAGCGAGGCGGGTAGGCTGTTCGTTGCGGCGGGAACGAAACTGCTGGAGGTGAGCGCCGCCGGGGCATTGGTGGGGGCGGCATCCACGATTGCCGATGACGCAGACCATACGCCCGTACAGATGGTCGCAAATGGCCTGGGCCTGTTTGTGGTGGCGTCGGGGAACGGCTATTTCCACAATGGCGCCGCCCTCTCGCGCATCAGTTTTCCCGCCCTGTCCGGCACGGTAAACACCAACGGCACGGCCGTTACCTGGGTTAGCGGCGACAAGTTCGATGACGCGATGGCGAATGAAACCATCACGATCAACGGTGTAACGTACACCGTGGACTCCGTAGCCGACAACGGCCAGAGCCTCACGCTTACGGCCAGCGCCGGGGTTCAGGCGGCTGTGGCCTACAGCGCCACCCCGTATCCCAAAATGGTCACCGGGGCCTTCCTGAACGGCTATTTCATCTGCCAACGGTGGATTGACAATGGCCTCACCGTGGATCCCAACTGGAAACGCTTCAACGTCTCTGCACTCTGGGATAACACTGCCGTTTGGGATCCCCTCGATTATGCAACCAAAGAGGGTTTCCCCGACAACATCATCGGCATCCTGGCCGACCACCGCTACCTCTGGCTGTTCGGAGCACGCACCACGGAGGTCTGGGCGGCTTCGGGCGCGCAGGACTTCCCCTTTGCCCGCGTTAGCCCCGTGATTCATCAGGGCTCCATATCCCCCTGGTCCCCGGTTTCCATTGCCGGACGCGTCGGTTGGATTGGCACGGACGAACGTGGTGGGCCAGTAGCGTATCTGGCAAGCGGCTTCGAGCCCGAGCGCGTGTCTACCCATGCCATCGAGGAAGCCTGGCGCACCATGATCCCCTACGGGTGCCTCAAATACGCCACGTCGTTCGCTTACACCGAAAACGGGCACCACTTCTGGGTGATCCACTTCCTCGGATCGAGCAATCCTGCCTGGGTCTACGACCTGAATACGCAGATGTGGCATGAGCGCGGGTACTTGAGCGCCGGCGTGGTGGGACGGCCCAACTACGCTTACCACACCTTCATCCCTCAGTGGGCCGATAACACGACTCCCGGAATGCTACAGGGCGTTCACATCGTTGGCGACCCCGCAAGCGGAAATCTGTATTACCTGTCGCAAGACTATTATGACGACAACGGCGACGACATCCGGCGGATTCGCACGGCTCCGCATATCACCGCGGAGAACCGAAACAATCTGTACCACCGGATGGAGCTGGATGCGGACTTCGGCGGCATCAGCGGACCAGCCTATACGCCAGCCGGTCCCGCGGGACTGAATGACATCATCAGCGGCGGAACCTATACCGGCACGACCGATACGACCTTCACGGTCCAGATCGATGCCATGGGCACGCCCGAGCGGCTCCGCGAGGAAGGCGGGGTTGCTGGCAGCTCGCCTCCGCCAGCACGGCGTGCTCCAGCGCGTAGCGGCCATAGCGCGCGCCGGTCTGGCCGGCCGCCAGCATCATCGTAATCGGCATCAGCGGCTGCCGGTCCACGGGGTGTCCGGCGAGCAGGGCGAAAACGCGTTCTCTGCCCGTCATACCTTGCCTCACATCGCGTCCTCCCTATCATCGCAATACGTCCCCGCCGATGTCAGCCGCATCGTGGTTCGAGAGGATATGCTGATAGCTGGCCCGTTTCGCGGACCATCCATCTTGCGTAGGGAGGAGTTCAGCCCATGAGTGCATCGTCGGGTCCGGGCGGCACCCGCCGCGGCTTCCTTCAGAGCGCGGGAGCGGCCGCGCTCACCGGCCGCGCGCCATCGCCGAACGACCGCATCAGCGTCGCCTTCGTCGGCGTCGGTGTGATGGGCAGCGAGAATCTGCGGGCTTCCATCGGCCAGGGTGCGCAGACCGCCGCCGTTTGCGACGTCTACCAGCCCAACCTCGAGCGCGCCGAGGCGATCGCCCGCAAGTTGGGACAGCGGCCGCGGGCCGTGCGCGACTTCCGCGAACTGCTTGCTGACCGCTCCATCGACGCCGTCTGCATCTCCACGCCCGACCACTGGCACGCCTACATCGCCGTCGAAGCCTGCAAAGCGGGCAAGGACGTCTACGTCGAAAAGCCGGTCTGCCTGGGCCTCAACGAAGGCCGCATCATGATCGCGGCGGCGCGCAAATACGGCCGCGTCATGCAGGCGGGAACGTGGCAGCGCTCCGGGGAGCACTTCCAGCGCGCCTGCGAGATTGTGCGCTCCGGCGGCATCGGCAAGGTCGCCTTTGCCCGCTCCTGGATCTATGCCAACATGCCGCAAACCGGCATCGGCAATCCGCCGGACACGACGCCCCCGCCCGGCTTGGATTGGGACCTCTGGCTCGGTCCCGCACCCGCGCGGAAGTTCAACCCCAACCGTTTCGGCGTGTACAAGAATGCTTATTCCTACTTCCGCTTCTTCTGGGACTACGCCGGCGGCCACCTGACCGACTCCGGCGTGCACATGATCGACATTATGCAGATGGCCTTCGGCGATGCGTTGCCGCTGGCAGTCACCTCCGCCGGCGGGAAGTTCTGGCTGCGGGACGATACCGAGACGCCCGACACGCTCCAGACCTGCTTCGAGTATCCCGGCCTCCTCGGCGCCTGGGAACACCGCTGCAATAACACGGAAGCCAACCGGGCCCGCCTGATGGGCCTCTCGTTCCACGGTTCGCTCGGCACGCTCTACGTCGACCGCGCCGTGCTGCGCGTTACGCCCGAAGATCGTTCCGGCATCCAGCCGTTCGAAATGAAGCGCGTCGCCGACCCGCACCCTTTGCACTGGGCCAACTTCCTGGACTGCGTCCGCACCCGCCGCCGCCCCAACAGCGACATCGAGACCTGCGTTTACTCCTCGTACGCCTGCCTGCTCGGCAACGCCGCCTATCGCTGCCGGCTTCGTCTGGACTGGGATGAGCGCGGCGACACCGTGCGCCAGGAAGCCGCCCGGCCGCTGTTGGAACGCACATACCGCAGCCCCTGGAAGCTGGAACTCTGAATGGTCCGGCGAGTTCGAACCGCCGCGGGATCCGCCCAACGAGTGGTATGATCGCTCGTGGCCCGGCGGCATTAGCGAAATCCCGGCTTAATTTCAGGAGGCGTGGAGATTCCGTGCACGGACGAAGAGAGTTCTTGAAGGGTTGCTCGCTCGGGACGGCCGTTTCCGCGTTGCAGGCGGCGCAGGCAGCCGCGAGCGGTCCCGGCGCGGTGGTGGTGGATCCCCAACCGCTGTTCGCCATTTCACCCTACCTCTACATGCAGTTCATGGAGCCGCTCGGCGCCAACGACGGGTCCGTCGAGGCCGCCTGGGACTACCGCAACGACGATTGGCTCAAGGCGTTCGTGGACGTGGTGAAGGACCTGGCGCCCGGCGTGATCCGCTTCGGCGGCATCTTCTCGTCCTTCTACAAGTGGCGCGAAGGCGTGGGCCCGGTGAAATCGCGGCCGTGGATGTACAACTACCTCTGGGGCGGAAAGGAGACCAACCGCGTGGGCACGCACGAGTTCGTGGACCTGTGCCGCCGCACCGGCGCCGAACCGCTCTACTGCGTGAACTTCCTCGGCGACGGCCGCAAGCAGTATTGGAAGACGTGGGACGGCCAGAACCGCTCCGGAGACGCGCGCGAAGCCGCCGATTGGGTCTCCTACGCCAACGACCCCGGCAACCCCGAGCGCAAGGCCCACGGCAACCCTCAGCCTTACAACATCAAACTTTGGCAGATCGGCAACGAGACCTCCTACAACCCGAACGGCTTCAACAAGGAGGAAGCCATCGTCCACACCATCGAGTTCGCCAAGGCCATGCGGGAGCGCGACCGCTCCATCCAGCTCATCGGCTGGGGCGACTGGGGCGCCGGACCCTCCGGCAGGGAGTTGTGGGCGCCCGACATGGCGCTGCGCGCCGGCGGCCTGCTCGACTACATCGCCTTCCACATGGGCAACCAGGGCCCGTCGCGCAAGGATTCCGTCCTCCGCGGTTACCAGTACCGCCGCTTCCCTGAGCGGGGCTGGGAGGAACTGCTGGAGATCGGGCCGCGCATCGAGGCCCGGGTCAAGGAGATGAAAGACGCGGTCCGCGCCGTCTCGCCCCGCCTGAAGCTGGCCATCACCGAGGGCCACCTGGGGCTGTTCCGGTCTTCGATGCTCACGCACGAGTGGCTGTGCGGCGTTTACCAGGCGCGCGTATTCAACACCTACCAGCGCAACGGAGACTTGATCCGGATCTCCACCAACGCCGATTTCGAGGGCACGCGCTGGGCCAGCAACGCGGTGATGATCTCCGGCGGCCAGGTCTACATGATGCCGGTGGCGTCGGTCATGCGGTTGTTCAAACGCGTGAACGGGGAGCAGGGGGTGGCGGTGAAGTCGTGCCCGGCGGATCTCGATATCGCCGCCAGCCGCACCGGCGAGAAGGTCTACCTGCACGTGGCGAACATGAACTATCACCGGCCGGTAGAGGCCTCCTTCGCGGTCTCCGGCATGGCCGTGACGGGCGGCAGGGTATTTGAGATCGCTCCCGAAGACCCGTTGGAATGCGTCTACGAGGGCGCTCCGGGCGTCTTCGCGCCGGTGGAGAAGGCGTTGCCCGCGGCCGCCGTGCCGAAGTGGTCGTTCCCTCCGCGCTCGGTCAGCGCGGTGGAACTCGAAGTGAAAGCCTGACCCGGCAGCGGCCCATCTATGGCCGCCATGGAGGACGTAGCCACCCGGGCAGGGTTTTTGGAGATCGTGTCGAACGTGCTCAGCGGTCTGGTCGCCGTCCGCCCGAAATTGCGCGAGAGAGTTTTGAGAGCCATCGAAGATGGGCGGCAGCGTGACGGCCCAGGCCAGCAGCGTCAAGAGGTGCGCGGGACCAGTTTACTGCGGACGGCGCTCCGGCTCCTTAACGTACAATACGGCTTATGATCGCTTTGCTGCGCGGCACGCTGGTGGAGAAGCGCCCGGGCCAGGTCATTGTGGATGCGGGCGGGGTGGGCTACGACGTTACCGTGCCCGTCTCCACCTATTCCAAGCTCCCGGATGCCGGCGGCGAGGTGCGGCTGCGCGTCTATACTCACGTGCGCGAGGATGCCCTGGCGCTGTTCGGGTTCCTCACGCAGGAAGAGAAGACGCTGTTCGAGAAACTGATTTCGGTGAGTGGCATCGGGCCCAAGCTGGCCATCACGGTGCTTTCCGGGCTGGGCGCGATAGACCTTCAGGCGGCCATCCGGCGCGGCGATACGGAGCGGCTGGTGCGCATCCCCGGGGTGGGGAAGAAGACCGCCGAGCGCATCGTGCTCGAGCTGAAGGACAAGCTGCCGGCCGTGGCCGGCGAAGCCGGTCCCGCGCCCGCGCCGGCGCTCGCCGAGATCGAACAGGACGTGCTTTCGGCGCTGCTCAACCTGGGCTGCGCGCGTCCGGCGGCCGAGGCGGCGGTGCGCAAGGCGCGGGCGGGCGGCGCTCCCGCCGAGTTCGAGCCGCTGTTCCGGCGCGCGCTCGAGCTGGTACGGTAAGCTGGAGTTTCCATGCCCGACCGCCGACTCATCTCCGGCGCAGCCCAGGATGACGACCTACAGTTCGAAGCTGGATTGCGGCCCCGGCGGCTGGCCGATTTCACCGGGCAGCCGAAGCTGAAGGAGAACCTCGCGATCGCCATCGAGGCGGCGCGGCTGCGTGGCGAAGCCATGGACCACGTGCTGCTCTACGGTCCGCCGGGTCTCGGCAAGACCACGCTGGCGGCGATTATCGCCGAGGAACTCGAAGTGCCGTTCACCGCGACCTCCGGCCCGGTGCTGCAAAAGAAGCTGGACCTGACGGGCATCCTCACCAACATCGCCGCGCGGCAGGTGTTCTTCATCGACGAGATTCACCGCCTGCTGCCGGACGTGGAGGAGATGTTCTACTCCGCGCTGGAGGATTTCCGGGTGGACATCCTGGTGGGCACGGGGCCGGGCGCGCGCACGCACTCCATCCCGCTGCCGCGCTTCACCGCCGTGGGCGCCACCACGCGCCAGGGACTGGTGAGCGCGCCGTTGCGCGGCCGCTTCGGGCTGGTGCTGCGGCTGGATCCATACCAGGTACCGGAGCTGAAACAGATCGTCGAGCGTTCGGCGCGGCTGCTGAACGTGGAGATTGCCAGCGACGCGGCCGAGGAGATCGCGCGCCGCTGCCGCGGGACGCCGCGCATCGCCAACCGCCTTTTGCGCCGCGTGCGCGACTACGCGCAGGTGCGCGCCGACGGCCGCATCTCGCGCCCGGTGGCGGAGACCGCGCTGAACCTGCTGGAAGTGGACCGCTTCGGGCTGGATGAGCTGGACCAGAAGATCATGCTGACCATCCTGGAGAAGTACGCCGGCGGCCCGGTGGGGCTGAACACCATCGCGGCCTCGATCGCGGAGGAGGCGGACACGATCGAAGAGGTTTACGAACCCTACCTGATCCAACTCGGGTTCCTGAACCGGACTCCGAGAGGGCGCATGGCGACCGAGCGGGCGTACGAGTATTTCGACGTGACGCCGAAGCTGCGCGGCGGCCAGCCGCGGCTTTTCTGAGGTTGGTTGACAGCGGCCCCGCCATTTGAAAAAATGGAATCACCCACCAAACCGTGCGGATGTGGCGGAATTGGCAGACGCGCTAGATTCAGGTTCTAGTGGGGGCAACTC
>JBHGBM010000082.1:0-47395 GCA_041946965.1 Bryobacteraceae bacterium | reverse complement strand
ACCGAGATTCTATCCCCGCCGCACTACCCTCGTCGGTTTGAGGTCGAAGACCTCGCTAGAACGTGACGCGCAAGGTCAATTGCAGTTCGCGCGGCGAATTCGATGAATTCTGCATGCTCAGTACGCCGTTGCCGCCCGGCATGCCGGTCCCGGGGTGATTCAGCACCTGAAAGAAATCCGCGTTGAAGCGCACCGCGACACGCTCCCCCACGCGCACCGTCTTGAAAACCGAAGCGTCCATCCCGAACTGCCATGGACCGGCCACGTACTGGTTGCGCCACGGGTGCAAACCCGTGTCGATCGAGGTGCGCTGGAGGCTGCCGTTCTTCATGGGCACAAACACCGTTTGGGAATCGTAATAAGGAGACAACGGATCCGCGGAACTTCCGCCGTCTTTGGGTATCGGGATCACGGGCTGGTTCGACGGCCTATAGATATCGGGCACGCCCATAATCCCGTTCGGCTTGCCGGTCTTCGGATCGTAGCTGTTGATGCGATTCGCCGGGATGTACCCGTTCCAGTAAAGATACCCGGGAATGCACGTGCCGGAGCGGCAATCCTGCACGGGATATTTCTTCCCGTAAACCTGGATATCTCCCAACTGGCCCCAGTTACTGGTGGGCAGCGACCAGTAGCGCGAACGGTAGGTGCCGAAGCCCGCCAGTTGCCAGCCGCCGATCAGCTTCTCCACGATGCCCGAGGCGTTCCCGGCGAAGCGCTTCCCCCGCCCCACGGGCAAATCGATGAGCCAGTTCCACCGCAAGCGATGATGCGGAATATCGGTGTCGCGCCGGTAATTCAAGAACCGGTTCAACTCCCCGATGTCCGCCGGCACCGCTCCGGGCAGGAAAGTGCTCGCTTCCGGGATAAGATCGTCGCGCCACCCGTCGCCCGCCACGCGGAAATTGTTGCCCAGCACATAGAAGAATTGGAAGGCCAGGCCCTTCGCATACCGGCGCTGCGCTTCCAGCGTGATCCCGTTGTGGTTCGACCAGCCGGTCTTCTGATAGCGCCGTATGTCCCCGTACGTGGTCTTGTCATAGCTGCGCCGCGCGACTCCGGAGTACTCGCCCGTGGGCGTCGCGAGACCCGTGGTGACGAACCAGATGTAATTGTTCGGCTGCTGGTTGAAGTGCCGGAACTGCTCCAGGTTGAATCCGTGCACGCCGATGTAAGACGCGCGCACCACTGTGTTGCCGGGCAGCTCGCGTTCCAGCGTGAAATTCCATTCGTGCACGCGCGTGAGCGGCTGGTCCGGATCGAAGAAGTTCGTCGTGAAGCCGCCGCGCGAAACGCCGCCCGGCGCCTTCGGGTCAATCGCGTCCGCGCTGTTGACTCCCGCGATAATGGTGGGCGCCGACCGCATCGCGTAATTCGGCAGCCCGTCCGGGCTCTGCGCGGCGCTGGTGAACGACCTCGTAAAGGTCGCCTGAAACGGCGGGTTCGAACGGATCGGCGAATCGAAGTTGCGCAGCGGCGGCGGATACACGTACAGCGCGTAACCGGAGCGCACCACCAGCGAGCGCCTGCCCGTCCCCAGCCGATAGGCCAGCCCCGCCCGCGGCCCGAACCCGTACGGATCGCTGTATTGCAGCGTTGGCGGGAGTCCCGCTTCCTTCGCCGAAATGAACTTCGTCCCGATGCGCGTGAACGTGTTGACGATTTCGGGAGTGGTGCGTCCCCGCTTGATCAACTCATCGACGGGAAGCCCGTTGATGATCGCGTGCCGGTCCATATCGAAACCGGTGAAGAGATTGTCCCGCTCCCCTAGCGGCGGATGGAACTCGTACCGCAGCCCCAGGTTAAGCGTCAGCTTTTGCGTGAGCTTCCAGTTGTCCTGTAGGTAGAAGGCGTATTCGCGGTCGCGGAAGTGATAAGTCTTCTGCGCATAGATCGCCGTATAGCTGGCCGCCACACCCAGGAAAAAGTTCGCCGAGTCGTGGCCGGTGCGCGGCACCGCACTATAAGTCGCGCCGGAGGAGGGATCGTACAGGCACGTCGCGCAACTGTTGAATGAGTGCCTTCCGGATGAACCGCCGCGGTCCGGCAGCACGTAGCCCCGCTCGTTGCGGAACCGCGCGCCGAACTGAAGCTCGTGCCTGCCCGCCACCTTGGTGAAGTTCTGATCCAGTCCGGCGATCCACGTGCGGTTGTTGCGCCGGTTGTCCGGCTGCGTGTATTCCATGTCGAACCCGGTGCTCTGGATGTACGGAAACCCGTCTTCGCCGAACGGGTTCGGCAGGCCCAGCCTCGCGCCCCAGTTGTGGAAGAAATCGCCCGCGTAGAAATCCAGGTTCTCGTACGACCAGTTGGCGATGGTCTCGCTGAAGAACACCGGCGAAATGATGTGGGTCCAGGAGAGCACGCCGCTCATGTTGCGAGTGGAACGGTTGGTCACGCCGGTGGATTTATCCAGCGTCGGGAACGTCGGATCGTTGCCCATGTACTCGCGCATGTTGTCGCCGTGCGTCACGCGCAGGAAGAACTGGTCGCGCTCGGAGAGCCGGTGGTCCAGGCGAATGGTCAGGGTGTTGTCGTCGCGGATCTCCGGTCCGGGCGCGTAGAAATTGTCCGTCACCAGCGGATTGCGCTCCGGATGCGTCGGCGTGGGCGTCACACTGTACAGGTACTTCGCCATGGGGCTGACCCGCGAGACCGGAATCCGGTTGCCCGGGAAAGGCGTGCGGCTCCACTTCTCCGTCGTGGTGAACGGATCGTAGATCGTGTACCGCCGCCCCACGCTGTCGATCAGCCCGGAAAAGTCGCCCTGCCGCATCTCCATGGTTGGCATCGAGAGGCTGGTGGTATTCGAGGAGTGGTTGCGGTATCCCTCCCACGCCGCGAAGAAAAAACTCCGGTTGCGCCCGTCATAAAGTTTCGGAACGTAAATCGGGCCGCCGAGGGACACGCCGAACTCGTTGCGCACCAGGTGCGGCGGCTTTGCGTAAAAGTCCTGCCGGCGGCGCGCCACCCCAATGCCGTTGTTGCGCGCGGTCTCAAACAGGGAACCGTGCACGTCATTGGTTCCCGTCTTGGTGCTGAGGATGACCGTGGCCGGCCGGTTCACCTTGGCCGAGGAGTTGTTGGTCTCCACCTTGAACTCCTGCACCGTATCCAGCCCCGGAGGACGCGTCTGGAGCGTGCCCGTGTCGCGGTTCACGAGCGCCGCGCCGTCCTGCACGAACTCCATCGCCGATTCGCGGAGTCCGAACGGCCGGCTGCCTTCCACGCCCGGCGTGGTCACGCCGACCAGGCTGTTCACGAACCGTCCATTCAGAGGAAGCTGCTCGATCCGGCTGCGCTCCACGATCTGCCCGAGCGTCGGGCTGTCCGTGACCGTCAGCGGCGTAACGTCGCCGGCCACAGTGATGGCTGTGTTGATGGACGCCAGCGCCAGCGCCGGCGCGAGTGCGGCGGTTTGCCCCACTTGAAGGGTCAACTCGCCTTCCCAGGTCTGCATTCCCGCCGCTTCCACCGTGAGCTTGTAGGCTCCGATGGGAAGCGACGGGAAGACGAAGAAGCCGGCGGCGTTGCTCTGCGATTCGCGGACGGCGGCGGTCGCCACGTGCGTGGCTTTCACTTTCGCGGCCGGGATCACTGCCCCGCCCGGATCGCGCACCGTGCCTTGAATGACTCCGGTTCCGGACTGGCCGAACAGCACCGCCGCGCAGAACACCAGCGACGCCGCGAGATAGCGTACACAGCGCATGAAGCCCCCCTCTTGAGACGGCCAATTTACCTTACTGCGTCCGGAGGATCAATACTGCCACTGCTTTACTAAACCGAAGCTCCACCCCTCCGCCATAGATAACGCGGCGCGTTTCCTGTGTTCCAGCCACGGTGGAACTTCGGGCTAAAAATGGAACTTCGCCGCGAGTTGGAAGAATCGCGGGAAATTGCGCTGGCTGAACCCGAGCTTTCCGAAATCCAGACTGTTGAAGTCCGTATTCGGGTTCGTGCGAATGGGCGTGTTCATGACGTTGAAGCCCTCGCCCTTGAGGTTCAGCCTGTACCGCTCCCCGATTCTGAAGTCCTTCGAGACCGCCGCGTTCAACTGCGGCGCCTGGTGCTCCCGTATAGTCCCGGGGAAACGGTCCGGCAGATACCGCAGCGTATTCGATGGCTGTTGCGAGTAACAGCTCTTGTCGTTGTTGAACCAGGAGTTCTCGTTCTGGTTCTTGGCGAACCAGGTGCCGCAATAGTTGACCAGGTTCGGCCAGCCGAGCGGGTAACCGGAAACATAGGTGAAGATCCAGTCGGCCTTCCATCCGCCGATCACGTAGTTGGCGAAGCCCCTGGCATCGGTGCCGAAACGCCGCCCCTTGCCGAACGGCAGGTCCCACACGCCGCTCACGCTGAAGCTGTGAGTCTTGTCCTGGTAGTCGATTTCGTGGTACAGCGGCTCGGTGGTGTTCCAGGATTCGCTCAGGCGGTGGTTCTCCTCGTACGACTTCGCGAACGTCCAGGAAAGAATCCAGGTCATGACGCCGGCGGCGCTGTTCGGGTCGCCGAAGGCCCGCTTCTCGATCTTCAACTGCGCCGCATCGGAGCGGAAGCGCGCGCCCTGAATGCCCTCGTTGGTCATGCCGCCCCACATCGGAAAGTTCTGCATGAGAGATCTGCGCGTGATCGTTGGGCTGGCTCCGCGCCCGGACGTCTGCGGCAGGATGCCATAGAACGGGTTGTTCATCGGCGTGGAGTAGAAGGTGGCGTCCACGATGGCCTGGTTTTGCAGGGCCACTCCCGCCGCACCCTCCGGCCAGTTCATGTCGAAGCTGTAAGCGCCGAATACCTGCTTGTTTCCGGAAAAAGAGAGGTCCGCGAGGATCCCGTACGGCAGTTCGCGTTGCACGCCGAACGAGTACTGATAAGTTCGCGGGATCTTGTAGCGCCGCGGCACGAAGCTCACGCTGTTCCCGATGCCCGCCATATTACCCAGGGATGCGCCCCCTGGAATCGCATAGCCCTGCGGGAAGGGGTCTACCAGCGAGTAAGGTCCGTTCGGCGGACCGCTGGCGCACCTGTTGTTCGCGCACGCCGAAGGCGTCTTGCCGCCATCGAGCGAACCCGTGAAACTGGTGCTCTGCGAGAATCCCACCGTGTCCTGGTTCCGGTTCAAGTTTTCATAGAATACGCCGGCGCCGGTGCGGATCACGGTTTTCTGACCGAGCCGCCAGGCGATTCCCACTCGCGGAGCCAGATTCGTGAAATCCGTGTCCACGGCGCGCCGCGGTTGGCCCTTAACGCCCGCGAAGAGCCACGTGCCGGTGAACGCCTGCGGCGGGTCGGGGTACTTCCACTTGTTCGCGGGGTTGGCATCCCAGGCCGTCTTCTCAGCCCGCCAGCGGGCCATAATCTGATCGTTCAGCGGGTGCACCGCGGACGGATCGAAGGTGCTGGTCCGGCGGTTGAAGCGCTCCAGGTAAGCCAGCGAGATGTCGTAGCGGAGCCCCAGGTTCACGGTCAATTTCGGCGTGAGCCTCCAATCGTCCTGGAGGTAAACGCCGTACGAGGGCCGCGTGCGGTAGAAAGTATCGTTATAAGCAATGCTGCCGGATGTGGGAATACCGAGCAGCACGGTGGCGATGCCGTTGAACTGGTCCGTATTCGTAAGGTTGCGGCCGGAGGCCTGCCGTGTCAGAGAGGATTCGAAAGAGAAATCACCCTGCGAGTTGCCCGTGGCGCCATCGGCGATGATGCGGTACTTGTAATCGAACCCAACGCGCAGGTTGTGCGACCTGCGTGTCATGTTCACGCTCGGGGCGAAGTTGAAGGTGGTTTCCGGACGCCAGGTGCCGAGCGGCGAACCGTTGCCGAAGATCCGGCCGTAGCCGCCGACGGTGAAGCCCGGGACGGTGTCGCCGGGCGACGTGGGCGGATGCGGCATCTTCGTCATCCCGAAATCCTTCGACGCGCTGAGCTTCAACGCCTCGTCGTTATATCCCGGCGTCTTCTGCACGAACCGGTAGTAGGAACCGCGCACGTCGAAAATCGTCTGCGCCGAGAGCACCTTGGTGTAGTTGAGAATCACGTTCGTGAACGTGCGCTTGTTGTCCACGTTGCCGGGCGAAGCGGCCGGTTTGGGGAAGTTGGCGCGATATTCGTAACCGTCCTGGAAAGAGTACATGGCGTACAACTTGTCGTTGTCGCCGAACACGTGGTCCCAGCGCCCCATCGGCTGGTTGTAGTAGTACCGCCCCGTATTGGTCGAGACGTAGTTCGAAACCAGAGTTCCCGGAACCGTTTCCGCGGGGTAGTAGTTCAGAATTTTCGATCCCACCGGGCTGATGCGGCTCTTGGGAATCACATTTCCCGGAAAGGGGTCGCGCCAGTAGGGTGAGCCCCTGCTGCCGCTGCAAGGTTCGCTCGCGCCGCCGCAGGCGTGTGTGGTCAGGGGATCGAAGACCCGCATGTCGTAATCGCTGAAGTGCTGGCCGTCGCGCAGCGCCATGGGCGGCGTGGTCACGTTGATAGGAAACGGAACCAGCTCCTGCCAGCCTTCGAAGCTGAAGAACATGAAGTCCTTGTCTTTGCGGACCGGGCCGCCCACCACGCCGCCGAACTGGTGTTGATTATGGAAGAGGCGCGGCTGTCCGGTGCGGTTGCTCTGGAAGGAGTTGGCATCGAAGACGCGGTTGCGCAGGAATTCGAACACGTTCCCCCGCCAGTTGTTGCTGCCCGACTTGATGGTGGTGTTTACGGCGCCGCCGCGGAAATCTCCGAAGCTGGCATCGTAGGTGTTCGTCATGACCTTGAATTCCTGCACCGCTTCCACGTTGGGCGCCAGCCGCCAGCTTCCGTCGTCGCTGCTGATCGGCGCGCCATTGAGCAAAAACAGGTTTCCGCCGGAGCGCGCGCCGTTGATTTTGTAGGAGTTGTTCACGTCCCATCCGCGCGTGCCCGAAAAGCCGCTGGCGCCGAATGTCTCCTGCACGAAGATCACGCCGGGCGTGAGCGACATGAGCATGTACGTCTGGCGTCCATTCAGCGGGTACTCCGCGACTTTTACGGGGTCGAAGACCAGGCCGCGGCTGGCGTCCGAGGTCTCGATCACTTCCTGACGGGCGTCGACCGTAATCGTGTTGGCAATATCCCCCACTTCCAACTGAATGGGCAGGTTCATCTTCTGTGCAACCTGAAGAATAATGCCCTCGCGTTTCAGCAGCCGAAAGCCGGCCGCCGTCACCTCCACGTTGTACGTGCCCGGATTGAGATACGGGATCGTGTAGACCCCCAGGTTGGTGCTTTTGACTTCTCTGGATTCATTGGTGGCCGTATTCGTGGCCTTCACCGTCGCGCTCGGGACGGCGGCCCCACTGGGGTCTGTAACAAGACCGCTCAGGGTCGCGCGGAAATCTTGCGCGGTGATGAGGACCGCGCACAGAAGAAGGACCTTCGTCCCACGCAGTAGTATCTGCATTTTGTCTCCCCGATACCAAAACCGCCGGCGCCGCGTTTCACCCTATCGGCAGCGCCCGCCGCCGCCGGCCGTTACTCGCCCTGGCGGCGTTGAGGCTGTTATAGCAGAACGTACGCCGGGTGTCGAGGCTTGATATGCTGTATCCCTAACAGGGGTGGATATGAGAAAGATCCTGCCTGCTGCTCTGCTTTGCCTTGCCGTGCTCCCGGGCCCGTTCCAGGCCCAGGAAACCACCGGCAACATCACCGGCAGCGTGTTCGACGCAAGCGGCGCCGCCATTCCCGGCGTGGAGGTCACCGCCACGCAGACGGAAACGGGAAAGTCGCGCACCACCAGGTCCCGCCCCGACGGGTCCTACGTGTTCCCCAATCTGCCCATCGGGCCGTATCAGATCACCGCCTCCCATGCCGGGTTCAAGAAGTCCGTCGAGACGGGCATGCAGCTCCGGGTCAGCGAGACGCTGGGGCACGACATTACGTTGCAGGTCGGCGCCGTCACACAGGAAGTTTCGGTGGAGGCCGATGCGGAGGCCGTGCAGACGGAATCGGCCGAGCAGGGCGGGCTGATCAGCGGCGAACAGGTGCGGGAGCTGCAACTCAACGGCCGCTCGTTTTTCACGCTGCTGGAGCTGGTGCCGGGCGTCACCTCGAACCTCGAGGACCGCACCGACCCCAACTCCACGCCCGACATCAGCATCAACGGCGCGCGCAGCTCGGCCTCCAACATCAGCATCGACGGCGGCAATAACGCGGACGTGATCGTCGGTTCCAGCTCCATGAACACCTTCACCTCGATCGAGACGATCTCCGAGTTCAAGGTGGTGACCACGCCGTTCTCGGCCGAGTACGGACGCGGCGGCTTTTCGCAGATCAACGTGGTGACCAAGGGCGGCACCAAGCGGTTCGCCGGCACGCTCTTTCATTTCCTGCGTAACGATTTCTTCGACGCCACCGACTACTTCTCGCACCAGACGCTCCCGCTCAAGCAGAACATCTTCGGCTTCAATTTCGGCGGGCCGCTGATCCTGCCCGGCCAAAACAGGAAGCGCCCCAAGACATTCTTTTTCTTCTCCATGGAGTTCAACCGCCTGATCACGCGCGGCGAGGCGGTCAACACCACGGTGCCCACGCTGGCGGAGCGCAACGGCGATTTCAGCCGTCTCGGCCCGGGAGCGGACGGGGAATTCGGCACCGGCGACGACCCCGTGCGCGATCCCACCACCGGCCTGGGTTTCCCGGGCGGCATCATCCCGGCTTCGCGCATCGACCCCAACTCGCGCAAACTCATCAATCTTTACCCGCTGCCCAACTTCACCGGTCCGGGGCAGATCAACTTCACCTCCGCGGCGGCTTCGCGCCAGAAGCACCGCTCGGAAATGCTGCGCATCGACCGCATCTTTAGCGAGCGGTTTTCGCTCTACGGGCGATATACGCAGGATGGGTTGTCCATGTGGAACCCTTACGGCGGAACCGCCATCAACACGGTGACGGCACGCTTTCCGGGGCTGGCGACGACGGACGGCATCCGGCCGGGCAAGAATTTCGTCCTCAACGGCACCCAAATGATCACGCCCGCTTTGATGCAGCAGTTCCAGGCCACCTTCGCCCGCCGCATCACCGACGTGCGGGGCGTCTCCGAGATCGCCAACCGCAAGTCGCTTGGGCTGACGCTGCCGGAGCTGTTTCCCGAAAACGAGGGCGACGTCATCCCGGCCATCAGCCTGGGCTCGAACTACGCCGGCCTCACGCCCTACCGTGTCGCCCACAAGGAGCTCATCAACCTGGAGTTCTCCGACAACCTCGCCAAGATGTTCAGCCGCCATACCCTGAAGTTCGGAGCCATCTATTCCTACGGCGCCAACCTGGAGCAGCCGGGCAATGTGAACACGAGCGGGCAGTTCGCCTTCAGCACCAACTTCGCCAGGAACCCCATCGCCAACTTCCTGCTGGGTTATGTCAATACCTACACGGAGGTGGAGAAGCCGGTGTTGTCGGACGTGCGCTTCGGCTCCCTCGAAGCCTACGTGCTTGACGAGTTCCGCGTGGCGAAGCGGCTGACCCTGAACATCGGCGTCCGCTACGCGAGTTACTTCAACCCGTACGACTTGCACGGGGTGGCCTCCAACTTCATCCCGTCGCTCTGGGACCGGGCAAAAGCGCCGCAACTGGTGCGATCCACCGGCATGCTGGTACCGAACACCGGCGACCCCTTGAACGGGATCATCATTTCGGGCAAGAACTCGCCGTACGGCGACCGCATTGCGAACGACCATCACTGGCTTTTCGCGCCGCGGTTCGGTTTCGCCTGGGCGCCGAGGAGACGCAATATGTCGGTGCGCGGCGGTTGGGGCATGTTCCATACCCGCCCGCTCATCGGCACCTTCATTAATAACGCCTTCACCAATCCGCCGTTCGGCCGCACGGTGAGCCTGGACGATCCGTCGTATACCACTCTGGGAGGCACGGAGGCGCCCGCGGCGCCGCCCTCGCTGACCACGCTGGGCCTTCCGTTGAAGACGCCTACGGTACACCAGTTCAGTTTCGGAGTGGAACGGGAGTTGGTGCGCGGCCACATCCTCAACGTGGCGTGGGTGGCCTCCCGAGGCCTGCGCCTGATGCGCCCGGTCAATCTCAACAACCCCGAGCCGGGCACGCTGCCCTCCGGGACCAACGTTCATTACATCCGCCCTTACACGGGGTTTGGCGGCATCACGGAGCGGCAGACTTCCGCCGGCAGCATCTACCATTCGCTCCAGGCCAGCTTCAACCGGCGCTTCAGCAAGCGGCTCTCGGGCGGCGTTGCCTACACGTGGTCGAAATCCATCGACGACGGCTCCAGCGACCGTGGCGGGAGCGACATCCCGCCGAACACGAAAGACTATCGCGCCGAGCGTGGGCCGTCGGACTTCGATCGGACCCAGGTGTTTACCGCGAACTTCATCCACACGCTGCCCGCGCCCATCCGCTCGCCGTTTTTCCGCGGCTGGCAGATTTCCGGCATCGTGCGGCTGTGGACCGGGACGCCGCTGGACGTCACCATGAGCCAGGACGTGGCGCAGATCGGCGGCACGCAGAATCAGCGGCCGGACGTCATCGCCGACACCAAAGGTCCCCGCACGGTGGAAGAGTGGTTCAACCGGAACGCCTTTGCGCGCCCGCGGACGGGTACGTTCGGCAACCTGGGCCGCAACAGCATGCGCCGGCCCGGCGTCAACAAGTGGGACCTGGCGGTGTTCAAGATCTTTCAGTTGGCGGAACGCAAGCGGCTCCAGTTCCGCGGCGAGTTCTTCAACGCCTTCAACCACGCTTCCTTTACCACGGTGGGAACCACGCTGAATACCACCAGCGCCGGGGTGAACCCGCTGGTCAACAGCTTTGCCGTCATCACCGGCACGCGTGACGCGCGCGTGGCGCAGGTCGCACTGAAGCTGTACTTTTGAGGTTTCCTGAAGCCCGCCTTGGGTGTATACTACCGCCATCCACTTGCGGCGGAGGGTATTCTATTTTCCCCTCTTCTCCCCGCCCCCCGTTGTGGGGCGGGCGTCTGAAGAGAGTGAATGAGGGTGTATGGCAGTTGTACTGACGAAGTTTCCCGTGGTAAATCTCTTTCCCGGATGGCGCCTTCCGGGCGGGCGCGATCCGGTCGAAATCCGTTTCTATGATGATTTTGGCGATGTCCGCGGCGAAGGGACCCACCATGCACAGGACATCAAGGGTCCTCTTGATATGGGCATTGTCAGCACCACGAATGGCGCCGTCGTCCAGTCATGGAAGATCGGAGCCAGGCGGCTCAGGGGAATGTGTTTTGGCGACAGATCCGGCTGGCTTGTGGTCATCGTTGACGCGCAGGGCTATTTCCACCACTACGCCCACATGCAACCCGTACCGGTCGTACAACCCGGACAACGCGTGGTGGCCGGCCAGTTGATCGGACGGCTCGGGCAATCCGGCAACGCGCGGAATTCAGTGCCGCACCTGCATTACCAGGTCAGGAGTCCGATTGGCAACGCCTCCGAGTACCAGACGCTCGATTTCAGCAGTCAGGGCGGGGCGGCTGTCCCTGTGCATGCGATTCTCAAGGGCCTGGCGCTTGCGGCCGGCTGGCAGCAGCTCAGTGCGGTGCGGTATCAGTGGAAGTCCGCCCCGTTTTGATCCGCCGCCGCCCCTACCGGAACTCCACCGCCCAGGGCATGATCCGCAGCAGCCCCGGCCGCATCCGCGCCCGCACCCACTTCTCCACGCGGCTCTCCATCACGGTTTCGGCCGAGCGCGAAAACAGCACGTCCAGCACGCTGCGCCGCGGCGGATAGGCCACCACGGTCACCTTCTCGCCCGCCGGGATCGCGGCCTTCTGCTTCACCATCTCGAGCGCGCGGTCCAGGCCCCCCAGTTCGTCCACCAGCCCGCGCGCCCGCGCCTGCGAGCCGAGCCACACGCGCCCCTGCGCCACCGCGTCGATCTCCTGGTAACTCCGCCGCCGCGCCTCGGACACCTTCGAGACGAAGTCGCGATAGGTCGCCTCCACGCCCTCCCGCAATTTCGCCAGCTCCGCCGCGTCCAACGCGCCGTAGTCCCAGTCGATATCCGCGAACCGGCCGCGGGAAACCGACTCCTTGGTGATGCCCAGCTTGTTATACAGACCCTTCAGGTCCGGTTTTCCGAACACCACCCCGATGGATCCCGTCAAGGTCCCCGGATACGCCACGATCGGGTCGCCGGTCATCGCCATGTAGTAGCCGCCCGAAGCCGCGGTGTCCGACATGGAAACCACCAGCGGTTTCTTGCGCGCCAGCACGTTCATCTCGCGCCAGATCTCGGCCGAGGCCGTGGACTCCCCGCCCGGCGAGTCGATGCGCACGATCACGCCCTTGATCTGCCGGTCATCCGCCACCCGGCGCAGCAGCTTGTTGAAACCTTCCGAGGTGAGCCCGTCCTCCGACATCCCGGTGTCGCCCGGGTCGCCGCGCGTAATGGTCCCTTCCCCCACCAGCAGGGCGATGCGGCTCGGCCCGGTCAGCCCCACCGCGGCCGGCCCCACGTGCATGTACCGCGCCACGCCGACCTTGTTCAGGTTGCCGGTCTTCAGCGCGCGCTGCAATTCGCCGAACACCTGGTCCTCGAATCGCAGTTCGTCCACCAGTCCCGCCGCGCGCGCCTGCTGGGCCAGGAACGGCCCCTTGTCGATCAGCGCCCGCACCTCTTCCGGCGTTTTCTTCCGGCCCGCGGCGATGCGCGCCACCAGGTTGCCGTAAAGATCGTCGAGCAGGCTGTTCAGCACCTCGCGGGTCTCCGGGCTCATGCCGGCCCTGGTGAACATGTCGCCGAAGTCCTTGTACTTCCCGGCATGCTCCACCTGGACCTGGATCCCGAGCTTGTCCAGCGTGCCCTTCACGTACATGCTCTCGGCGCGCAGGCCCTTCAGATAGACCTGGTCCTCCGGGCTCACGTAGATGCGGTTGGCCGCCAGCGCCAGGTAATACTCGCGCGCGCCGGGGGTGCGCAGGAAGGCGTACAGCGGCTTGCCGGAACCGGTGAACCGCTCCAGGTCCGCGCGGATCTCTTCCAGCTTTCCCCAGCCCACTTCGAGCGATTGCGGCTCGAGCACCACGGCCCTGATGCGCTTGTCCACCGCCGCCATCCGCAGCAGCGTCCACACGTTCGCTACCGTGGGCGTGCCGCTGCGCCCCATCAGGCCGAACGGCAGTTCCACCGGCGCGCGCTCCGGGATCTCTCCCGCCAGCCGCAGCACCAGCACGGAGTTGGCGGCGATATCGGGCGGCGCCTCCCGCATGCGCGCCAGCGAGAACACCAGGATCGCCAGCACCAGGAAGGTGAGCAGGATTCCCGCAATCAGCCCCACCAGAAATTTGACCATCTGTTAAGAACCTATCAGCTTATGCGCCGCTCAGAATGAGTTCCACGCGCCGGCTGACTTCACGAAGGTATGCTTCGTCACCGCGCCGCAGTTCCACCGTCGCCGTCCCCTTGTAGCCGATCTCGGCCAGCGCCTTGTACACCGCGGGCCAGTTGATCTCGCCCTCGCGCAAGTTCTCGGTGAACTGCGCCTGGCGTTTCTCGAACTTGAAATCCTTCAGGTGGACCTTGACGATGCGGGGCCCCAGCGTGAGCAGCCAGTCCTGCGGATACCCGAACAGCACCATGTTGCCGACGTCGATGTACGCCTTCACCCAGGGGCTCTTGAACTGGTCCACGTACTGCGCGAACTCCAACGGGCTGAGCAGGAACTTGTTCCACACGTTCTCCACCGCGATCACCACCTGTAACTTCGCGGCCAGGGGCAGCAGCTTCTTGATCTGGGCCGTGGAGCGCGTCCAGGCATCCTTGTAACGCACCTCGGGGTTCACCACCGCGGGGACCAGCAGCACGGCATCGGCGCCCCACAGTTTCGCGTTGCGCAGGCTGGTCTCCATGCCCTTCATGCTCTCGGCCACCGCCGCGGGGTCGGGCGAGGAAAGCGGGAACTTCCAGTGCGCCATGTTCATTACGGAATGGATGGGCACCTTGGCCTGCTCGGAGGCTTTCTTGATTTCCTCGGCTTCACGTTCGTCCGGCGTGGTGATGCACTCCACGTTGTCGAAGCCCGTATCGCGCGCCATCTTGAAACGGTCGGCGTAGCTCAGGTTGTTCGGCAGCATGGTGATGAGTACGCCCTTCTTGATCGGCAGGCGGGCGGGCGTCTGAAGCGCCGCGGCAGCCGCCGGGGTGGTAAGAAACGTTCTTCTGGTCATATCACCTCACGCGAATGCGACGCCGCTTTGGGCGCCGATCTTCTGAATATACCGCGCGGCTTCGGCGTACTCCTCCGGGCCCTTCAGGTGCTCGATCATCAGCGGCGGCTGCTGCGGCAGCGCCGCCACGCCCCGCAGGTACGCCGCGTAGTCGATCTGCCCGCGTCCCGGCACCACCTCCACGAAATGGACGTTCATCTCCGCCTTCCACTCCAGGTCCTTGGCGTGGCAGGAGACGATATGCGGCCCCAGCTTGCGGAAACACTCGCCGATGAACTCCGCGTTTCGGTAGTAGCGCTCGGGGCTGTTCACGCCGTTGCAGATGTCCAGGTGAACGCCGAAGGCCTTCCGGCCGATGGCCTTGATCAGCCGCAGGTACGAATCCGGTCCCTCCGGGTAAGCCCAGCCCATAATCTCGAGCGTGAAGCGCGTCCGCTTGGGCCGCACTTCGTCGATCAGCTTGCGGCAGTTCTCCACCGTGGCATCGAAGAACTCCTGCGAGAAATTCCTGGGATGCGGGCCGTACCAGACCTGGGGGTTGTAGGAGCCGGCGATATCCACGCAGCACAGCGCCCCCAGGGCTTCGGCCAGCGCCAGCCGGTCCGCCACGTAGCGGAAGTTCTTGGCGCGCTTCTCGGGGTCGGGGTCCAGCATGTTGACCCACGCGCCGACCTCCGCAATGACGACCTTTTCCGCCGCAAAGGCCTTTTCGATGGCGCGCACCCGCGCCGTGTCCGAGGCGGCCGCCTTGGGCGCGTACGCCGCCGCGTAGCCCAACCGCCGGTGTTCCCGCGCAAGCTCGGCCGGATCGTCCGTTTTCAGGAACACCGGCCCGCCAAGCCGGACGGGCCGCGCTCCGGCCGCGCGCGCCGCCATGGCCGCGCTCATGAGAAATCCACGCCGGGTCGGTGAAATCATGTACCGATTCTAGTTGCATTTGCGGGTATGGGGGACTACATTAAGAGTAGTTAATCTTCTGTTGCCGTCGGGTTCCGGAGTGTCAGGGTGAGACGCTGCGGCGCCGTGGGACACCATCATGATGGAGCGTGGAATGCCGATTTGCGTGAGCGAGGCCGATGCGGACCGCCTGAGCGTCCTTCACCGCTTCGTGCGGTCGCAGGTGGAGGCGCAGCATCTGGCGGCGCTTGAGGAGAAGATCGCCGAGGCGGAGGTGCTGGAACCGGAGCAGATGCCGCACAACGTGGTCACCATGAATTCGCAGGTGCGGGTCACGGATATCCGCACGGGGGTGACCGCGGTGTACACGCTGGTGTTTCCGAGCAGCGCCGACGCGCGCAAGAACCGCGTCTCCGTGTTGGGGGCGCTGGGCACCGCCTTGCTGGGCAGCAGGGTCGGGGACGTGGTCTGCTACCACAGTTCGGCCGGCGAGGAGTGCCGCCGCATCGACGAGATCATCTATCAGCCCGAAGCCGCGGGCGACATTTACGGCTAGCCGCCGCCAGCACCAGCGCCAGCGCCGCCGCCAGCACCGGGAGCACCAGCATCGCCTGGCGGAGACCCGCCGCGCGGGCGGCCTCCGGCCCGAGCGCCGCCGCGCGGCCGGCCAGCAGATCGCTTAGCCCGCCGGTGAGCAACGGCCCGAAGGCCGCCCCGCACAGATACATGGCCATCAGGTATACCGCCATGGCGGTCCCTCGCAGGCGCGGTTCCACCAGGTCCTGAATCGCGGCGTAGACCAGCGCGTAATAGGCGTTCAGCAGGCCGTAAGCGATCATCATGAAGGTCAGGCTCGCGGGCGCCTCCCCGGCCGGCAGCGCGATGGCGGCAAGCGCGGCCGGCGCGGCGGCTGCCGCGGCGAACGCGGCCGCCCGCAGCCGCCCGTGCGCGGCGCCCGCGCGGTCGCCCCACGCACCCCCGCCGAGCGCCGCGATGGCTCCGGCAATCCCGCTTCCCGCGCCCGCCCAGATGCCCGCGCGCGCCACTGACATCCCGTGGAAGCGCGTCAGGTAGGCCGGAAGGAAGGTCGAGATCACGTACAGATTGAAGTTCACCAGCGCGCCCGAAACCACGATCCACCGGAACACCGGAAGGCGCAGCAATCCGCGCGCGGAGCCCTCGGGCTTGGCCGCGGCGCGCGGCGGCTCCCGCAACCTCAGCAGCAGGGGCAACAGCACCAGCGCGGGCAGGGCGGCCGCGAACAGCGCCGCGCGCCAGCCGAACGCTCCCGCGATCGCGCCGCTGGCCGCCAGGCTCAGCGCCACTCCCAGCGGCACTCCGAGCATGAAGATCCCCATCGCCCGCGCCCGTTGCGAAGCGGGGAACGCGTCTCCAATCCAGCTCGTGGCCGCAGGCGCGCAAGCCGCCTCTCCCACCGCGACGCCCAGCCGCGAGGCCAGCAGCGCCGCGTAGCCGGCGGCCATCCCGCCCGCCGCCGTCAACGACGTCCACACCGCCAGCCCGGCCGCCAGCAGCCGCTTGCGGCTTCCCCGGTCCGCCAGCCGTCCCATCGGGAGCCCGCCCAGCGCGTAGACCACGATAAACCCCGTGCTCAGCGCGCCCACCTGCGTATCGGAAAGGCCGAACTCGCGGCGCAGCGGTTCCACCAGCGCGGCCAGGGCCTGCCGGTCGTAGATGTTCAAGCAGTTGACGGCAAACAGCACCGCCAGCGCGCGTTTCGGAGCGGTCATCTCTGGTATCTTTCCATTATGCTTCGCCCCATCTGCGCCCTGCTGCTTTTTGCCGCCTGCGCGCCCGCCCAGCGCACCGCCGCCGGACTGCTCGAAGTCAAAACGCTCGCCGAACTGGAACGTTACGACGCCGGTTTCGATGGCGTGCTGGGCGTGGCCGTCATCGACCTGGAATCCGGCCGCGTCATGTCCCTCAACGGCGACACCGTGTTCCCGCAAGCCAGCGTGATCAAGATCCCCATCCTCGCCGCCCTCTACCGCGGCGGGTTGCGCCTGGATGACCCGGTCACGGTCGAGCCTTCCGAAGCCGTGGGCGGCAGCGGCCGACTTCAGCACCGGCTGAAGAGCGGCCCCGTCACCATGACGCTGCGCGAACTGGCCACCCTGATGATCGTGGACAGCGACAACACCGCCACCAACAAGTGCATCAGCCTGGCCGGCATGGACGAGATCAACCGCATGCTCGCCGAAAGCGGATTCCTGCACACGCGCCTCCAGCGCAAGATGATGGACGCGCGCGCCGCCGCCGAAGGGCGCGAGAACCTCTCCACGCCGAACGAGATGGCCCGTCTGGTCGAGCACGTCTACCGCGCCCGCATCGTGGACGCCGCGGCCTCGCGTGAAATGCTGGCCATCATGCGGCGCGTCTCCGGCGGCATCCGCGAGGGCCTGCCGCTCGATACGGATGTCGCCTGCAAGACCGGCCAGATCCCCGGCGCACGGGGCGAGACGGGCATCGTGTTCCTGCCCGGGCGGCCATTCGTGCTCAGCGTCATGTCCGCCTTCATCGACGACCGCCGCACCCCGGTGCCCGAGGTCACCCGCACGGTCTACCGCATGTTCGAAAAGCTTTCCGCCTCGAACCCCTACGGGCACAGGATAAGATAGGGCTATGGAGCTCAAAGGGAAACGCGTGGCGATCCTGGTGGACATCATGTACCAGGAAATGGAAGTCTGGTACCCGCTCTTCCGCTTTCAGGAAGCCGGCGCCGAGGTGGTCACGGTGGGGCCTAAAGCTGGCGAGACCTACGGCAGCAAGCTCGGCTACCCGGTCAAGGCCGATATCGCCTTCAGTGAGGCGCGGGCCGCCGATTTCGACGGCGTGGTGGTGCCCGGAGGCTACGCGCCCGACCACATGCGCCGCCACCCCGAAGCCGTACAGTTGGTGCGCGACATCCACGCCCAGGGCAAGATGGTCGCGGCCATCTGCCACGGCCCGTGGCTGCTCTGCTCCGCCGGCGTGCTGCGCGGCCGCAAGGCCACCAGCTTCTTCGCCATCAAGGACGACGTGGTCAACGCCGGAGCCGAATGGTGCGACGCCGAGGTGCTGGTGGACGGCAAGCTGATCACCTCGCGCAAGCCGGAAGACCTGCCGGCCTTCTGCCGCGCCGCGATTGCCGCGCTGAAGTAATTACTCCAGCCCGAACAGCGGCCGGCGCGCCTGCCGGTAAGTAAAGCGTTTCGGGTTCACTGCCGTCAGCCCGGGCGAGTCCACTTCGATGATGCGCGCCGCCACGGGCTCGTACGCCGCGCGGGGCGCAATCGCGCCCTTCACCACCAGGATCTTCTGGCGCTCCGGATAAATGCCGCAGCTCACCAGTTGGTGGATGCTGTTGGGGCTCGAGCGCAGCGAGGTGAGCAGCAGCAGGTTTTCCAGGTCGCGCGTGGAGCCTTCGGCGGCGATCACCGCGGAGAGGCCGTTATCCCAGTAGCGCCCGCCCCCGTGGCGCACCTCGGTTTCGACGTACTTGCCGAGGTGCAGCGATTTCACCACGCCGCGCACCCGCACGGGCGGATCGCCAACCGTGAGATCGAACGCCGCCCCCACGCCAAGCCGCATGGCCTCCCGCACCCCGCGCGGCTCCGCCAGAGCGGCGACCCACCCGTTCGCCTTCTGCTTCAGTAATTCCTCCAGCACGAACGTGGTATTTCCCGCCGAGCCGCCGCCGATGTTGTCGCCCATGTCGATGAGCGCCACCGGGAAGCGGTCATTGGCCACCGCCATGGCGACCGCGCGCGCGGGTTCCGGCAGATCCAGCTTGAGCCCCTCGCGAGCCTCCCACAGCATCCCGGAAAGCCGTCGGGCTTCGCGCCCGGCAAGCTCGCGGTCGTTGTCGGTCACCACCACCACACCCGGCCCCACCCAGGGCACATCCGCGTACTGATAACCGCCCGATACACTGCACGCCAGCACGCCGGGCTTGCGCTCCACAGCGCGGCTCTCCTCCACGATAGGCAGAAGCGGCGCGCGGCGGGTGTGCTGGTAGACGATGTTGAAGATCATGGGCGGCTTCACCACCGCCTGCACCGGTCTCGCCTTGCCGCTCGCCGCCAGCGCCATGATGCGCGCCGCCCGCAGGCCGCACTCGCGCGTGTCCACGTGCGGGTTCTCCTTGAAGGTCACCAGCGCGTTCGAAAGCTCGACGATCTCCGGCGTGATGTTGGCGTGAAAGTCGTGCGTCACCACGATGGGCGTCCGCGGCCCGACGGCCTCGCGCACGCGCCGCACCAACTCCGTGTCGCCATGCGGGTAGGTCTCCACCACCATGGCCCCGTGCAGCGCCAGCAGCACGCCATCCACCCGCGGCAGCGCCTTGAGCCGGCGGATCATCTCGGCCATCATGGTCTCGAAGGCGGAACCGGCCACCGGCCCCTTCGGCGTCGCGCCCACCACCACGGTCGGGTGGAGATCCAGGCCGAATTGCTTCGCGCCCTCGATGTAGCCCGCCAGCGTGGTATTCTCACCCGCGTGATCGCGCAGCCACGCGGCGCGGTCGTCCGGGGGCGGCCAATGGAAATCCTCCAGGGTGGTCACCGCGGGGCTGAAAGACTCCGATTCGTGACTGATCCCCGCCACCGCAATCACAGGCATAAGCAGAGCCGCCAGCATCTACGATTCCTGAAAGTACGCCCGCCGCGGCGCGCGGTAGGCGATGGCCAGCTCGGGCGTCTCGACGCGCGCGCCGCGCTCGCGCGATTCGAACAGGAACGCCAGCGCGCCGGTGGTGAGCAGTGTGCGCTCCACCGGGTACAGCGGTTTGCCCGTCACGAACAGTTCTTCGATGCAGTGCGCCAGCCCGTCGAAATGCGGCAGGTCCCTCCCCTGCCCGGTGAAGCCGAAGCAGCACGCTGCCGGCGCGGTCTTATCCGTCATCTTCGCGGCGAAGAGGAACCCCTGCGTGTGGCCGTTGAGCAGGTACGAAGCGGCGCGGAAGCCGTCGCGGTACTCCAGCACGAACAGCACGGGCTCCTTCGTGTTTTGCTCCGGAGCGCCCGCCTTGGTCTGTGGCGTGGTGGCGCAGGCGGCCTCCAGCAGCGGCGCGCTCCAGCGTCCCTCGCCGTCGCGCCACTTCCACACCGCCGGGCCTTCGATCATCTGCACCGCGCGGATCCCTTTTTCTGCGCCCTTGCGCCGCTCGATCATGCATTGCAGGGTTTCGAGGGTGTGGAACCCGTACGCGTCGGTGTTGCCGTAGCCCACCGAGACGGCGTGCTCCACGGGCGCCTCGAGCGGAAACTCCACGCGCGGCGTGCGCACCGTCACCGGTATGGAAGAGCCCGCCATGAGCGGCAGCTTCAATTCGCGCGACCAGTCGTAGATGCGCTTCGCCTTCTCCCAGGAGTAGGAGAAGTGCTTGTCGAAATACACCGGCACGGCGCGTCCGGAGGCGCGGATCACACTGGCGATCTGTTCGAACATCTCGTAGCGCGGGTAGAGGTGCTGCCCGCGGCTGTTCCACGGGTAATCGCCGTGCTCGCCCACGAACAGCACCGCATCCACGGCCAGCTTCGGGCCGCCCAAGGTGAGCGCTTCGCGGATGCTCGGATAGATGCGGAAGCCGTGCCGCGCCGCCAGCGCGCGGCTCATGTCTTCGGCCGGCGTCTGGTCCACGTACATCGAAACGATGCGGGTGCGCGGCTCGACCCGCACGTTGTTCGGTGAGTAGCCTTCGAGAATGCGCCCGCAGATCACGTCCGCGTGCGACCGTTTACGGTATACCGTGACGACGGCCGCCACGGATTTCGGTTTGGAAGCGGCCAGCGCGCCCGCGCCGGCCAAAAAGAATTCGCGGCGGCTCGTGCTCATCGTGGGAGCATTATCGCACGCGCCGGAGTCAGTGATTCAACCTGAAATACACGGTGATCGGCGCAATCACCTCCACCGGCTCGCCGTTCAGGAAGGTCGGCCGGTAGAACCACTGCCGCACCGCGTCCACCGCGGACCGGACCAGCAGCGGGTGGCCGCTCACCACCTGCAACTGGCGGATTTGGCCGTCGATCCCGACCACCCCCAGCAACTCGACGTCGCCCTGGACGCGCGCCTGCCTGGCAAGCGAGGGATAGACCGGCACCACCTGCCGGATCAGCTTAGCGGCGAGCACATGGCCTCCGACCCGGATGCGCTGGATCTGGGTCACCGCCGGTTTGGGCGGAGGCGCCGCAACCACCGGCGCCGGCAGCGCGGGCGGCACGGCCGCCTGGCCCGCGATCAAGCCGGCAAGCCCGCCGGGAACGCCGTTCTCGACGCCGCCGGGCACGCCGCCCCCGAGTCCGAGGCCGGCCCCCGTATCCACGCCAACCGGCGGCGGTTCGTCGATCAGCACGGGCCTGGCCGGAATGGCCTCCGGACGGGGCGCAATCAGTTGCCCTCGAACGATCTGCGTGGGACGCGGCGCGCGTTGCACGTCCACCACCCGCACCGCGGTGGGCTGCCTCCCGGCGGGCGGACGCGGCGCCACGATCTTTTCCAGAAATTGGGTCCTGGGCAGGACCTGCGGCGAGACCAGCGGCGCGATCACGGCCGCCGCCACCAGGGATAACTGGCAACCCATCCCCGCCAGCGCGGTCCAGGCGCGCCGGTCGTGTTCCAACCCCGCGGCCATCACTTGCTCGAACATGGCCCCCACCTCCACCGGCATAGACACCGGGGTGCGGAGGGAAGTTCCAGCTTACGGCGCGATCGCGCGCGCCGCGCAGGCCGCCAATATCAAACCGGCCGCCAGTCTCATCGCGCCACCTTCACCTTGCCCATGGAATACCAGCCGTCTTCGCCCGCGCCGGCGATCGCCAGCTTGACTCGAGGCTCCCGTGTGCGCGGGTCCACCAGCGCCAGCGCGATCTCGTATTCGCCCTCCGGCATGTTTCGCGGCAGGAAAACCGCGCCGTCGTGGACCGCGTCGCCGGGCAGCCACTCGCGGATGTCGGCATCCGTGAGAAACACTTCGCGAGCGACTGGTCGATGATGTAGTCCACGTCCCAGCCCTTGTCCTTCCAGTGCTGCATCACCCAGCACGCCTCGAAGCTCACCGGCGCGCGCTTCCACGCGTCCGCCATGCCGAAGTTGATGATGTGCTGCGGGTAGTAGTCCTGCATGTGCGACCAGTTGGGATTGCCGAAGCCGCCCATGTCGCCCAGGCAGTCCACGCGCCAGCCGACGTTGCGTTTGGAGATGCCGTAGCCGTTGGTCCCGGCGTCGGTCAGCAGCATGATGAGCGGCGTTTCGCGGAAGCCCTCCAGATAGGCGTCCACCAGCGCCTCGCGCACGGGTCGCGAGAGCCGGTCCGCTCCCGCGCCTTCGCCCCAAGCGCCGACGATCGCCAGGTCCACGCTCTCCAGGTCCGGATGGCCGTCGTAGCGGGCGCCCACGGCGCGGATCATTGCGCCGTAATGGCGCGCGTAGCGCGGGTCCTCCGGGTCCGTGCGCCACTTGGGTATCATCCCTTTGCCGGATTCGTCGCCCACCATCGCCCGGTACCAGTCCGGCACATCATTGTCCTTGTTGGTGCCGTAGGGTGCGATGCGCAGGAGCAGGGTCTGCTTGCGCGAGCGCGCCATGGCCAGCGCGCGGTCGAGCATCTCCCAGTTGTACTTGCCGCGCTCGGGCTCGACGAAGCGCCAGTAGATGCGGAAGTAGGCCATGGTGGTCGCCGGATGGTCGCGGTTTTCGAGCGAACCCGTGTATTCCTGGTAGGCGATCGGGTAACCTTCGGTCCACTTCAGACCCTGGTTGAGCGCATCGCCGTTGAAACGCTGGAACGTCATGAACCCTATCCCGGGGTTGAGGAGCACGCCGCCGGTCTCCTTCGGCCGCACGATGACAGTGGATTGCGCCCACGCCGCCGCGGCGCAAAGTGCGAATAGAGCCGCTCGCATGAGGGCCAGCTTACTACCGCGCATATAATGGCGTCTATGCGGATCTACCTTCTGCGGCACGGCGCGGCCGAGAGCAGGCGCCCCGGCGGCACGGACCGCGAGCGCGCCCTCACCGCGGAAGGCCGGGAGGCGCTCGGCCGGGTGCTGGCGCGAGCCCGTGCGGGCGGCGCCGCGCCTTCCCTGATCCTGTGCAGCCCGCTGGCGCGCGCCGTGGAAACCGCGCGGATGGCCGCCGAAGCGCTCGGCTATTCGGGCGAAATCGTGCGCACCGAAGCGCTGCTGCCCGAAGCGGACCCGGCCGGCTTCTGGGATGAGCTCCGCGCGCGCCGCGACGAACCCGCCATCCTCGCCGCCGGCCATGAGCCGTTCCTGAGCGCCGCCGCGGCATATCTGCTGGGTGCGCCCGGCCTCGGCGCCGACGTGAGAACGGCCACCCTGCTGCGCCTCGATCTGGACCGCTTCAGCGCTCCGCGGGCGGTGCTGAAGTGGATGCTGCCGCCTGATGTGTGCTGACGCGCGGCGCCGTTTCACGCCCCCCTGAGAGCCAGCAGCGGAGCCAGGTCCCGCATCATGTCGCGGAAACCCGCCAGAGTCAGCGACTGTGCTCCGTCGCTGACCGCTTTCTCCGGACAGGGGTGCACCTCGACCATCAGGCCATCGGCCCCGATGGCCACCGCCGCGCGGGCCAGCGGCGGCACCAGGCTGCGTTTCCCCGTGGCGTGGCTCGGGTCGAGGATCACCGGCAGGTGCGTCAGCTCGTTGAGCAGCGGGATGGCGGAGATGTCGCAGGTGTTGCGCGTGGCGGTCTCGAAGGTGCGGATGCCGCGCTCGCACAGGATCACGTTGGGGTTACCGTGCGCCACGATGTATTCGGCGGACATGAGCAGCTCCTTGATTGTGGAACTCATGCCGCGTTTCAGCAGCACCGCGCGATTGCACGCGCCGAGCGATTTGAGCAGCGCGAAATTCTGCATATTGCGCGCGCCGACCTGGATGATGTTGGCGTATTCGGCCACCAGGTCCACGTCGCGGTCGCTCATCACTTCCGTGACGATATCCAGCCCCGTGCGCTCGCGGGCCCTGGCCAGCAGCTTCAGGCCTTCCAGTTCCAGCCCCTGGAAGTCGTAAGGCGAAGTGCGCGGCTTGAACGCCCCGCCGCGCAGCATCCTGGCTCCGGCGGCCGCAACCGCCTCGGCCGTCTCCATGATCTGCTTCTCCGATTCCACCGAGCACGGGCCGGCCATGACCACAAAGCCGCCACCGCCCACCGTGACCCCGTTCACCCGTATCGCACTGCGCTCCGGCTTGAACTCGCGGCTGACGAACTTGTACGGTGCGGAAATACGCACCGCGCGCTCCACTCCGGGCATGGCCTCGAGCGATTCCAGACATGCGGTCACATCGCCTATGCCGACCACGCCGATAACGACGCGCTCCTCGCCTTCGATGGAGTGGACCTTATACCCGAAATCGCGAATCCGCTCGCAGACGTTGTCGATCTCTTCCCGGGTGGCATGCAATCGCATCGAAACGATCATCGCTGGCTCCTAAACTAAAAAACCCACTCCAGCGGAGTGGGTAGCTGAGTACAGGAAATTGTAGGCCCGCGCTACACCAACTCCGCTCTACCGGCCCCGGTAATACCAGGGCCGGCCGCTAAACGAGCTGGCGCAGACGCATCGCATTAAAGATTCAGTGTACACCAGGTGCAGGTGGCTTGTCCAGGCCCGCAAGAGTTTACTCGTGCCGCAGCCCGGCGGTGGTAACATCGTTACAACAGAGGCGGATGGTTATGATGCAATTCACTCCCATGGTATTTCTTGCGGCTTCAATCACCCTGCTGGCGGCCCAGACGCCGCCTCCCAAGACGTTTCTGAAGGTGGGAGATACGGCGCCGGATTTCACGCTGCCCTCCACGCCCTCCGGCGCGCCGGTCAAACTGTCTGCCTTCCGCGGGAAGCACCCGGTGGTGCTGGCGTTTTTCCCCGCGGCCTTTACCGGCGGTTGAACGAAGGAGATGCTGGCGTACCAGGCTGGTATCGCTAAATTCGAGGATGCAAAGGTTTTTGGGATCAGCACGGACAATACACCCTCACAGTCGGCGTTCGCCGAGAAGCTCGGCCTGGGTTTCCCGCTTTTGAGCGATTTTCGGTCGCGGGATGTCTCGAAAGCTTACGGGGTGCTCATACCTGAGCGCGGCATGGCCAACCGGGCGACGTTCGTGATCGACGAAGCGGGTGTTATCCAGCACATCGAGGAAGGTAGCGCCGCGCTTGACCCCACCGGGGCGGAGACGGCGTGCAAGCGCGTGCGAAAAGCACGGTGAATCCGGGGCGGGTTCCTCAGATTCCGAAGCGCTCCTCTTTCCAGGGGTCTCCCCGCATATGATAACCGTTACGCTCCCAGAAGCCGGCGCGGTCCTCCTTCAGAAGTTCGATGCCGGCAATCCACTTGGCGCTCTTCCAGGCGTACAAGCGGGGCACGATGAGCCGGGCGGGGCCGCCGTGCTCGAGCGAAAGCGGTTCGCCGTCATGGGTGAGAGCCACGAGGGCATCCTCGGCCAGAAGGTCTTCGAGCGGCAGGTTGGTGGTCCAGCCCCGGTCGTAGGCGTGGATCAGGGCATAGCGGGCGTCCGGCGCGGGGCCGCCGGCGCGGGCCAGCAGCTCGCGGGTGGCCACACCTTCCCACAGGTTTCCCAGCCGCGACCAGCGCGTTACACAGTGAAAATCCGCGTAAACCTGCACGCGCGGCAGTTGTTGAAACTGCTCCCACGTCCATTCGGCGGGACGCATGACCTCGCCGAAAAGGCGAATACGCCAGCGGTCCAACGCGATGGAGGGAGGCCCGCCGGCATCCAGCACCGGCCATTTCGCGGTACGAGATTGCCCCGGCGGCAGCCGCCCGGAGCGGCGCGTGTCCGGACTGGTGATCATGCCCGTCCCCATTGTATTATGAAGGTACTTGCGCTTTCGCCGGAAAGCTGGATAATACCTACGATGGCTCTCCGCGGGTGCCCGTCGCAGTACATTGGCACGCCGGGTGCTTAATCGATGTCGATGTTTCAGTTGCCTCTTCTCAAACCCGTTTTTGTTGCATTCGCGGCGGCTTCCGTACTGCCCGCCCAAGTCATGATGCAGGGCTCCGGGCCGGCCGGCACGGTGCGCATCTTCAATACCGATTCCGCCATTCTCGAATCGCAGGAGCCGCGCAAGGATCTCCCTTGCACCGTTGTGCCAGTCAAGCCGGTCCTCGGTTTCGATATGAGGTTCCATTCCGGCTATGAAGTCAGCGTTCCGTTGAAGGAACTGGCCGGATCGGAGAACCTTTTGACCATGGTGTTCCGCGTCAGCCCGTCGAACCGGCCGGACGAGCCCGTGTACTTCTCGCAGCGCATCGCGGTTCCGTCGATCGACGAAAACGCGAAGGGCGACGCCTTCCTTCAGGGCCTTTTCGACGTGGGCGAGGGGAAGTACCACGTGGATTGGCTGGTGCGCGACCGTTCCGAGCGCGTCTGTTCCTCGTATTGGGACGTGGACGCGGAGTTGCCGGCGAAAGACAAGCAGATGACCCTGGCCATAGCGCCGAACACCATCCAGACCAACGACCGCGAGATCTTCAAGGAGGATGGGCCGGTGGAGAGGACCGGACGCGAGGGTCCGCTGAACGTGAAGGTGCTGGTGAATTTCGCTCCGCAGCACGCCGATGCGGCGACGCTCCAGCCTCTGGACGCGAGCGCGCTGGTTTCCATCCTGCGCAGCATCAGCCGTGAGCCGCGCATCGGCAAGTTCTCCGTGGTGGCGTTCAACCTCCAGGAGCAGAGGGTGATCTATCGCGTGGAGAACGCTTCCAGCATCGACTTTCCCGCCCTGGGCCAGGCGCTTGAAACCATGAAACTGGGCACCGTGGACGTGAAGCGCCTGAGTGAAAAGAACGGCGATACCAACTTCCTCGCGGAGCTGATTACGCAGGAACTGAAGAAACCGGACCAGCCCGACGCGGTCATCTTCGCGGGACCCAAGGCGATGCTCGACGAGGGCGTTTCGCCGGAGGCGCTCAAGGAAGTGGGTGATCCGCAGTACCCCGTGTTCTACATGAATTACAACCTCAACCCGCAGGTGAACCCCTGGCGCGACGCCATCGGCAGCGCGGTGAAATTTTTCAAGGGCTCGGAGTACACGATTTCGCGGCCGCGCGACCTTTTCTTCGCCTGGAACGAGATCATGAGCCGTATAGTAAAATCGAAGTTGGGGAGACAGGTCGCCAACGTCTCCTCAAAGTGAGTCCATGCGGCTGTTTGCCCTCGTCTTCGCCGGCCTCTTATATCCTCCTCTCTCTTTTTCCCAGCACTCCCGCGGTGACAACCTGGCGCCGTACATCCCCACCCCGCAGATCATCGTCGAAAGGATGCTCGAGGCGGCCCACTTGAAGCCGGGCGAGGTCTTGTACGACCTCGGCAGCGGCGACGGGCGCATCGTGATCACCGCGGCACAGAAGTACCAGGCGCGGGCGGTCGGCGTGGAGCTTTCTCCGGACTTGTGCCGCAGCACGCAGGCGCGAGTGCGGAAGCTCGGGCTCGAGGAACGGGTGAAGATCATCCAGGGCAACCTGCTGGATGTGGATTTGAGCGGCGCGGACGTGGTCACGCTGTACCTGCTGACCAGCTCGAACGACCGGCTGCGGCCCAACCTGGAGCGGTATCTCAAGCCCAGGGCACGCGTGGTTTCCAACGACTTCGAGATCCGCGGGTGGCGGCCGGCCCAGGTGATCAAGGTTTCGGCCGGCGGCTCGGCAACGCACTCGATCTATCTGTACGAGATGTCCCGGCGATAGCGCGCGGACGTTTCGCAGGAGACCTAACTAAGTGAGCAGTTTCTCCAGGCGCGAGCCGGAACGTACCATCGTCTGGCGCCGCTCCGGCCCTACGGAAACGCAGCCGACCTCGATGCCCGTGCGGGATTCCAGAAACGCCAGGTAGTCCCGCGCGCGCGCGGGCAACTCGCCGAAGGAGGTGACCCCGGGTGTGGCGGTCTTCCAACCCGGGAGGCATTCGTAAACCGGCAGGACGCGCTCCAGGCCGCGCGCCGTGGGCGGCATTTCGGAAATCGCGCCTTCGGCCGTGCGATAGCCCACACACACTGGAATGGACTCGAGGTGGTCGAGCACGTCGAGCTTGGTGACCACCAGGCTGTCGAAGCCATTGATCGCGGCGGTGTAACGCAGCAGGGGAACGTCGAACCAGCCGCACCGGCGCGGGCGTCCGGTGACGGAGCCGAATTCGCCGCCGCGGTTGCGGATGTTGTCGCCGTGCTCGTCCAGCGCCTCGGTGGGAAACGGGCCGCTGCCCACGCGGGTGATGTACGCCTTGGATACGCCGATCACGCCGGAGATACAGGTGGGAGGAACGCCCGAGCCGGTGCAGGCGCCGCCGGCGCTCGCGCTGGAGGAGGTGACGAACGGGTAAGTGCCGTGGTCGATGTCCAGCATGGTGCCCTGGGCGCCCTCGAACATGATCCGGCGGCCTTCGCGCATGGCGCCCGCGAGCAACGAGGTGGTGTCGCACACCATGGGGGCGATGCGGGCGGCAAAGGCCCGGTACTCCTCTTTCACGCCTTTCACGTCGTGCTCGTCGTAAATGCCGAGGGCTTTGGCAATGACGGTCTTCTCTTCCGCGACCGCGTCGAAGCGCTCGGAGAACAAACCGGGATCGAGCAGTTCGGCCACGCGGAGGCCGCGGCGTCCGGTCTTATCCTCGTAGCACGGTCCGATGCCGCGCGAAGTGGTGCCGATCATGGTGCCGGGCCGCCGCTCGGTGGCCCTTTCCATCATGCGGTGCCACGGGAACAGCACGTGCGCGCGGTTGCTGATGAACAGGTTGCCCTGGACGGCGACCCCGGCCGATTGCAGCATGTCGATTTCCGCGAGCAGCGCCGCGGGGTCGATCACCAGCCCGTTGCCGATCACCGCGCGCTTGCCGCGCAGGATGCCGCTGGGCACGAGTTTCAGAACATATTTCTTGTCGCCGATCAGAACCGTGTGGCCGGCGTTGTGGCCGCCCTGATAGCGGACCACGATGTCGAAGCGCTCGCAGAACAGGTCGACGATCTTGCCCTTGCCTTCGTCGCCCCACTGCGCGCCCAAGATAATCACGTTTGCCATTTCCAAACGCGTTTATTGTAACAAGCGTCGCCGTTCAGGCGCGTTCATACCACGCGAGCACCCGCAAAGCGCGCAGCGTGTTCCAGCGGCTGGGAGAGCCGGCTGTTTCCATGGCGAAGTGATACTGCCCCCGGTGGACGCCTTGCAGCCATCGGGCGCGAAGCAGGCGGCGAGCGCCAGGACCATGCCGGTGACACACGTCTCGCTGGACTCGATCCAGCGGCGCCAGAAATTGATGCCGTTGTCGCGGTAGATCCCTTCGTCGAGCAGGAGAATCGTGCCGGTCCGGGCGCGGGGATTCGCGCCGGGCAGCCCCAGCCAGCGCAGCAGGAGCAGCGTGTAGGTGGTGGAGGTCCACTTCGGGGTGTACAGCCCGCCGCCCCACATGCCATCGGCGGCCTGAGCCATCAGCAGGCGCGCGCCCCATCCGGCGCGCACCACGCGCGCACGCTCCGCCGCGGCCTCGGCGCCGGTCTCGCCCAGCAGGTCCGCCATGACCTGCCAGCGAATGGCGGGATCGCCGGCGAGGAGCCAGCGGACGGCCGGGTCCCGGGGGCTCATGGGGAACCAGGATACACCGAGCGGCGGCGCGTGTGGTGGCATACTGGAAGATGTTCGCAGCCGCATGGGTCAGACGTTTCCCACTCCGGAGACCGCGGAAACGCAGCGCGAGCAGTTGGAGCCGCTGTACCACGTGGTTCTGCTGGACGACAACGATCACACTTACGATTACGTGATCGAGATGCTGCAAAAGCTCTTCATCTTCACTTTCGAACAGGCTTACCGGCATGCCGAGGAGGTGGACGCGGCGGGCCGCACCATCGTGATGACGTGCGAGCGGGGCGCGGCCGAGTTCGCGCGCGACCAGATTCACGCCTTCGGCCCGGACTGGCGCCTGGCGCGGTCGAAGGGCTCGATGTCGGCGGTGCTGGAGCCGGCGGGGCAATAGAAGCCGGCTGATATCATGGAAAAGCAATGCGCTTCTTGTCTCCTTGGTTCTTTCTGGCGCCGGCGGCATGCCTGTTCGCGCAGGCTCCTCCGCCGGCTCACCCCGGCGGTCCCCCCACCCAGGGACCCGTTGTGAAGATGGAGGTGGACACTCAGAGCGGCGGAGGTCCGGAGCTGAGTTCCCTGCCCCCGGATAAGGTGGTGCTGTCGATCGGCGATGAGAAGATTACGGCGGGCGAACTCGCGGCCATCGTCGATACGTTGCCGCCTCAGTACCGCGAGGCGGCGCGCGGCCAGCGCCGGAAGCAGTTCGCAGAAGAGATTGTCAAGATCCGCATGCTGGCGGGCGAGGCGCGGAAGCAGAAACTGGACCAGACAGCCAGGCACAAGGCGCAGGCCGCCTTCCAGATCGACAATCTTCTGGCGGGCGCCGTGTTCCAGCAGATGTCCGCCTCGGCGCCGGTGGATGAGAAAGCCTCGCGCGCCTGGTTCGACCAGCACAAAGGGGAGTACGAGCGGCTCAAAGTGCGGCACATCCTGGTGCGCGTGAAAGGATCTCCGGTGCCGATCCAGCCGGGCGACAAGGACCGCACGGAGGAGGAAGCCCTGGCCAAGGCAAGCGAACTGCGCAAGAAGATCGCGAACGGGGGCGATTTCGCGGAGCTGGCCAAGACCGAATCCGACGATCTCGCCTCGGGGCAGCACGGCGGCGATGTGGGCGCCATCCGGCGCGGCAGCATGGTGCCCTCCTTCGAGCAGGCGGCATTCGCGCTGCCGGTGGGACAGGTGAGCGAACCGGTAAAGACCAACTTCGGCTATCACCTCATCAGGGTGGACCAGAAGGAAGAGCCGAAGTTCGAGGAACTGCGGGCGGATATCGAGCGGCGCATCCGGCCCGAAGTGGCGCAGAAGGCTGTGGAAGCGATGCGCCAGAAGATCACCGTTACGTTCGACCCGGACTATTACGGGAAGTAAGTTACGGTTCCAGCAGCAGGTTGAGCAGCGACTGCGCCGCGCGGTTGAGCTTGCGGCGGCGGCGGTGGATGACCCCCACGGGGCGCACCAGGCCGGGCGCGCGAAGCGGGATGGCGGCCAGGCGGCCCTGCTCGATTTCGGCGCGCATGGTGAGGACCGGCAGGATGCTAACCCCGGAACCGAGCGCTACGGCTTCCTTGATCATCTGGATGTTGTCGAAGTGCATGGTGGTGTTCACCGCAACTCCGTGCTCGCGAAGGAAGCGGTCCAGTTCGTGGCGGATGGTGAGGTCTTCGTCAAAGCCCACAAAGTCCTGCCCGGCGAGGTCCGGGGCGTCCAACTCGGTCCGCGCCGCCAGGGGATGGCCGGGCGGCGCGGCGACCGCCATGATTTCGTTGCGCCAGGGGATGGCGATCAGTTCGCGGCTTGCGGCCGGATAGCTGACCAGCCCCAGGTCCGCCTCATCGGCGAGCACCGCCTCGTAGATCTTGTCCGGGCGCATGTACTCAACGTGCAGGTTTGCGTTGGGGTAGCGCGCGGCGAACTCCGCCTTCACGCGCGTCATCTCCGAGATTCCGATCGAGTAGATGGACGCCACCCGGACGGAGGCTTCCACGGCCTGCTTGGTCTTCTCCAGCTCCAGCCGGAAATTCTCTTCGCGCCGCAGGACGTCGCGGCAGAATTCGGCGTAGAGTCTGCCGGCCGGCGTGAGGGCTACCGGCCGCACGGTGCGATCCAATAGCACCACCCCAAAGCGGTGTTCCACCTCACGTACGTGCTGGCTCGCCGCCGATTGAGTGATACCGCAATGCGCCGCCGCACGGGTCATGCTTCGGGTTTGCGCGATCTCCTTGAAAAGGCGCAACTCCGTCATTGTCACAAGCTCAGAATACCATAAGTTTTTCTTATTTAGTACCATTAACAAAATTCTATTGTCTAATATTACGGAAGCTGATACACTGAACCCATATTCGCCGGAGTTCCCTGAAATGGATGACGCCAACTGTAGCAGTGGTCTACCCGCACCCCAAGGACTCTACGATCCTGCCAATGAACACGATGCCTGCGGCATAGGGTTCGTAGCCAGCATCAAGGGCCGGAAGTCGCACGAAATCCTCACGCGGGGCATACAGATTCTGGAGAACCTGACGCACCGCGGGGCTTGCGGCTGCGACTCGGAGACCGGCGACGGCGCGGGCGTGCTGATCCAGATCCCGCACGCCTTTTTCACACGGGAATGCGCGCGGCTGGGGATACGGCTGCCGTCGGAAGGCGAGTACGGGGTCGGGATGACGTTCCTGCCGGTGGAACGGCAGCAGCGGCTGCACTCCGAGGGGATTATCGAGCACATCGTGCGCGAGGAAGGGCTCACGGTGCTGGGGTGGCGCGACACGCCGATCGACGGCAGCGCCATCGGCCGCGTGGCGCGCGCTTCGCAGCCGTACATCCAGCAGATTTTCATCGGCGGGCGTCCGGGCATGGACCGGGAAACGCTGGAGCGCAAGCTGTACGTGGTGCGGAAACGCGCCGAGGCCGAGGCGGCGGCATCCGGGATGGCGAACCGGGGCGACTTCTACATCCCCTCGCTTTCCACGCGGACCATCGTCTACAAAGGGCTGCTGCTGGCGCCGCAGATCGCGCGGTTCTATCCCGAGCTTTCCGACCCCGAAGTGGCCACCGCGTTGTGCCTGGTGCACCAGCGGTTTTCCACCAACACGTTTCCGAGCTGGCAGCTCGCGCACCCTTTCCGCTACGTGGCGCACAACGGCGAGATCAACACGCTGCGAGGCAACGTGAACTGGATGCACGCGCGGCAGTCCGTGCTGGCCTCGCCGCTGTTCGGCGACGACCTGAAGAAGGTCTTCCCGGTGATTGCGCCGGGCGGCAGCGATTCGGCTGCGTTCGACAACGCGGTGGAACTGCTGGTGCAATCGGGGCGTTCGCTGCCGCACGCCATGGCGATGCTGATTCCGGAGGCGTGGGCCAGCAACCCGCACATGAAGCCGGAAAAGCGCGCGTTTTACGAATATCACGCCTCGCTGATGGAGCCGTGGGACGGCCCGGCGGCGATCGCGTTCACCGACGGCCGGGTGATCGGCGCGACGCTCGACCGCAACGGCCTGCGCCCGGCGCGCTACCTGGTAACGAGGGACGACCTGGTCATCATGGCGTCGGAAACGGGAGTGTTGCCCGTTCCGCCGGAGTTGATTCGCATGAAGGGCCGGCTGCAACCGGGCAAGATGTTTCTGGTGGATACCGAGGAAGGGCGCATCATCCCGGACAAGGAAGCCAAACAGCGGCTCTACAGCCGGCAGCCCTACCAGCAGTGGATTGAAGAGAACCAGATCAAGCTGGAGCATCTCCCCGCCCCGCCGCGGCAGCACGGCACGGACCACGAGACCATCCTGTGCCGGCAGCGCGCGTTCGGCTACACGGACGAGGACCTGAAGTTCATCCTCGCGCCGATGGCGCGCACGGGGCAGGAGCCGGTCGGGTCGATGGGAACCGATACGCCGCTGGCGTGCCTCTCGGACCGCCCGCAGCCGCTGTTCAACTACTTCAAGCAACTCTTCGCGCAGGTGACCAACCCGCCCATCGACCCCATACGGGAAGAGATGGTGATGTCGCTGATCAGCTACATCGGCACGGAGCGCAACATCCTGGACGAAACGCCGCAGCACTGCCACACCCTGAAGCTGACCGGCCCCATCCTGACCAATTTCGACCTGGAGAAGCTGCGCCGCGTCTCGCAGGGCGATTTTCTGGCGACCACGCTGCCCACGTTTTTCCGCGCCGATGACGGGAAGCGGGGGCTGGAGCGCGCCTTGCAGGGGCTGTGCCGGCGGGCGTCGCTGGCCATCAAATCGGGCTACACCCTGCTGATACTTTCCGACCGCGGCACGGACGAGGACTACGTGCCGATCCCCAGCCTGCTGGCGCTGACAGCGGTGCACAACCACCTGGTGCGCGAGGAGACGCGCACGCAATGCGCTCTGATCATCGAATCCGGCGAACCGCGCGAGGTGATGCACTTCGCGCTGCTGATCGGCTACGGCGCGAGCGCGGTGAACCCGTACCTGGCCATCGAGACGCTGCAAGACATGTGCGTGCGCGGCGTGCTGAACGACGGCATTACGTTCGAGAAGGCGCTGGCGAACTACACCAAGGCCATCAACAAGGGGCTGCTTAAGACCTTTTCGAAGATGGGCATTTCCACGCTGCAAAGCTATCGCGGCGCGCAGGTGTTCGAGGCCATAGGGTTGAGCAAGGAGCTGGTGGAGAAGTATTTCGCGGGTACGGCGTCGCGCATCGGCGGCATCGGCCTGGACGTGATCGCGCGCGAGGCGGCATTGAAGCACCAGCACGCCTTCCGGCGCGTCACCGGGTCGGACCTGGAACTGCCGGCGGGCGGCAACTATGCCTGGCGCGCGGACGGGGAGTATCACCTGCTGAACCCGGCGACCATCAGCAAGATGCAGCGCTCGGTGCGCGAGGAGAGCTACGAGACATTCAAGGAGTACGCGCGGCTGATCGACGATCAGAGCCGGCAGCTTTGCACCTTGCGGGGGCTGATGGAGCCGCGGAAGGCGGAGCATCCCGTGCCGCTCGACGAGGTGGAGCCGGCAAGCGAGATCGTGAAGCGGTTCGCCACGGGAGCCATGTCGTTCGGGTCCATCAGCAAGGAGGCGCACGAGACGCTGGCGCGGGCGATGAACCGGATCGGCGGGCGCTCCAACACCGGCGAGGGGGGCGAGGACGAGGATCGTTTCGCCGACGACCGGCGCAGCTCGGTGAAGCAGGTGGCCTCCGGGCGGTTCGGCGTGACGACGAACTATCTGGTGAACGCCGACGAGCTTCAGATCAAGATGGCGCAGGGAGCCAAGCCGGGCGAGGGCGGGCAGTTGCCGGGCCACAAGGTGGACGAGGTCATTGCGCGGGTGCGGCACGCCATTCCGGGGGTGGGGCTGATTTCACCGCCGCCGCACCACGACATCTATTCGATCGAGGACCTGGCGCAGCTCATCTACGACCTGAAGAACGTGAACCCGGAGGCGCGCATTTCGGTGAAGCTGGTGGCCGAAGTCGGAGTGGGCACGGTGGCGGCGGGCGTGGCGAAGGCGCATGCGGACGTGGTGCTGATCTCGGGCGATTCGGGCGGCACGGGCGCCTCGCCGCTGAGTTCCATCAAGCACGCGGGCATCCCCTGGGAACTCGGGCTGGCGGAGACGCAGCAGGTGCTGGTGATGAACGACCTGCGCGGACGCATCCGCGTGCAGACCGACGGCAAGCTGCAAACCGGGCGCGACGTGGTGATTGCCGCGCTGCTGGGCGCCGAGGAGTTCGGCTTTGCGACGGCGCCGCTGGTGGCCATGGGCTGCGTGATGATGCGTAAGTGCCACCTGAACACGTGCCCGGTGGGGATCGCCACGCAGGACCCGGCGCTGCGGAAGAAATTTCAGGGGCAGCCGGAGCACGTGATCCGATTCTTCTTCTTCCTGGCGGAGCAGGTGCGGGAGCTGATGGCGGAGATGGGCTTCCGCTCGATGGACGAGATGATCGGGCGCGTGGATATGCTCGACGTGCGGCAGGCGGTGGAGCACTGGAAGGCCAAGGGTCTGGACTTCTCGGCGATCCTATACAAGCCGCAGGTGCCCGGGCGCGTGGCGCGGCGTTGCGTGATGCCGCAGGATCACGGACTGAACCAGGCGCTCGACTACCAGTTGATCCAGCAGGCCCGGGAGGCGCTGGAGAGCCACGCTCCGGTCCAGATGCGTTTCGAGATCAAGAACGTGCACCGCACGGTGGGGGCAATGCTGAGCGGGGAGGTGGCGCGGCGATACGGCTCGGCGGGCTTGCCGGACGATACCATTCGCTGCCGGTTCGAGGGTTCGGCGGGGCAGAGCTTCGGCGCGTTTCTGGCGAAGGGCGTGACGCTGGAACTGGAGGGCGACGCCAACGATTACGTGGGGAAGGGGCTGTCCGGCGGCAGACTGATCGTGTATCCGCCGCGTGGTTCCACGTTTCAGCCGCAGGAAAATATCCTGATCGGCAACGTGGCGCTCTACGGCGCCACGGGCGGCGAGGCCTTCTTCAACGGGATGGCGGGGGAGCGGTTCGCGGTGCGTAATTCCGGGGCGACGGCGGTGGTGGAGGGCCTCGGCGACCACGGCTGCGAGTACATGACCAAGGGGCTGGTGGTGGTGCTCGGAAAGTGCGGGCGCAACTTCGCCGCGGGCATGAGCGGCGGCATCGCGTACGTGTATGACGAGCGCGGCGATTTCGCTTTGAAGCGCTGCAATCCGGCGGGCGTGGACCTGGATCCGCTGGAGGCGCGCGACCTGGAACTGGTGCACGGGCTGATTGCACGGCACACGGAGACCACCGGGAGCCCGCGGGGCCGGTGGATCCTCGAGAACTGGGAGGCGGCGAGCGGCCGTTTCGTGAAGGTCTTCCCGCACGAGTACAAGCGCGTGCTGGGCATCGACCGCACGCCGCGGGTGTTCGTGCCGGTGCAACCGCAAACCGGTTCGGGGCAGGCGCTGCATGGGTAAGCCGACGGGGTTCATGGAATACACGCGGGAAACACCCCAGCGGCGGCCGCCGGCGGAACGGGTGAAGGACTGGTTCGAGATCTACCGCGAGTTCCCCGAGGAACGGCTGCGCACGCAGGCGGCGCGCTGCATGGACTGCGGCGTCCCGTTCTGCCACAACGGCTGCCCGGTGAACAACATCATTCCGGAGTGGAACGACCTGGCGTACAAGGGCCGCTGGCGTGAGGCGCTGCGGGTGCTGCACTCGACCAACAACTTCCCGGAGATCACGGGGCGCGTATGCCCCGCCCCGTGCGAGGCGGCGTGCGTGCTGGGCATCAACGAGCCTCCGGTGACGATCAAGCAGATCGAGAAGACCATTGTGGAGCGCGGCTGGGAAGAGGGATGGATCGTTCCCGAACCCCCCGAAACGGAGACGGGCAAGCGCGTGGCGGTGGTCGGCTCGGGCCCGGCGGGGCTGGCCGCGGCGCAGCAGTTGCGGCGCGCGGGGCACGCGGTCACGGTGTTCGAAAAGGCGGACCGCATCGGCGGCTTGCTGCGCTACGGGATTCCCCATTTCAAGCTCGAGAAGCAGGTGCTGGACCGGCGGCTGGACCAGATGCGGGCCGAAGGCGTGGAGTTCGTCGTGAACGCCCACGTGGGGCAGAACGTCTCCGTCGATTATGTGCGCGGGGAGTACGACGCGCTGCTGCTGGCGGGCGGCGCCGAGCAGCCGCGCGATCTGCGCGTGCCGGGGCGCGAGCTGAAGGGCGTGCACTTCGCCATGGAGTACCTGCCGCAGCAGAACCGGCGGTGCGAGGGCGACCGGCTGGCGCCTTCGGACGAGATCCTGGCGGCGGGCAAGCGCGTGATTATCATCGGCGGCGGCGACACAGGGGCGGACTGCCTGGGGACGGCGCACCGGCAGGGGGCGCTTTCGGTGCATCAGTTCGAGCTGTTGCCGAAGCCTCCGGAGCAGCGTTCGCCGCTTACCCCGTGGCCGCTGTGGCCGCTGCAACTGCGGACGGAGAGCGCGCACGAGGAAGGCGGGGTGCGGGAGTGGGGTATCGCAACCACCGCTTTCAGCGGCAACGGCTGTGTCGAGCGGCTGCACGCAGTGAGGGTGGGGCCTGGGCCGAAGTTCGAGCCGGTAGCGGGCTCGGAGTTCACCCTGGAGGCGGACCTGGTGCTGCTGGCGATGGGCTTCACGGGGCCGGTAAAGGCGGGGCTGCTGGAGCGGCTGGGGGCGGAGTTTTACGACGATTGCACCACGTCGGTGCCGGGGGTGTTTGCGGCGGGAGATATGCGGCGCGGGCAGTCGCTGGTGGTGTGGGCGATTCACGAGGGGCGGCGCGCGGCGGCGGCGATCGACAGGTGGCTGCGGTAAGCGCTGGTCCACACTCACCTGACCCAGCCCGTGCGTGAGTTCCGCCTCGATCATGGGGTGCGAATCGGGGAGGCACGGGCCTCGCAACCGTTACCCCCGGCCCCGGACCGAGTTTACGGCAGGCACACTTGACTGATGCCGATCACTGCTTCACACGGAGAGATCCTCGCGTCGCTTCGCTCCGGCCGGATCGGCATCAAATCGGAATGACCGGCGTTGGAGTCCTCTGTGCCAAAATGACTGAAGCACCTCCCCCGCCGCCGGCCGCGATCCCCGGCCCGGAGGTTCCGGACAAGCCCAAGCGCCGCCAGTTCACTGCCGAGTACAAGCGCCCGATAGTGGCGCAAGCCGAGGCCTGCCGCGACAACGGCGCCATCGGGGCCTGCTGCGCCGCGAGGGGTTGTATTCGTCCCATCTGACCACCTGGCGCCGCCAGAAGGAGCAAGGTGAACTGGATGCCCTGGCTCCCAGGAAGCGCGGGCGCAAGTCTACCGCCAATCCGCTGGCAGAGGAAAGCCAGCGCCTGCGGAAAGAGAATGCCCGTCTGAGCCGCCGCCTCGAACAGGCCGAGTTCATGCTGGACGAGGGCATCTATCTGTGCTCGGTCCGCACGATGTTCTGCCCCTTGGTGAAAAGCAGCGTGCCGCGCGGGAAAGACCGGCCGGACTGGGGGCGCAGAGTTCCGAATCGGATGTCCGAGCGCGCCCCGCCAACGCGCGCTCGAGATTGCGGACGACGCCGGTCTTCGCCTAGTTCAGGCAATGGACCCATCGAGCGTCCCGCGGGTTTCGACAGCCTCATCGCATTCCATGCCCGGCAAGCCCTGCCGCCGGTCCGAGGCAATTGGCGGCAGTGGCTGAAATCTCCATGACGCCCCGTGTCCGGAACTCATAGCGGTCGATCGCGACGGCAGTATCGCACTCCGTGTTGCGAACGACGGAGCCCTCGATGACCAGATTCACAGGACAAATCTCGTTGATCAGTGCAGGCCATCTGAGGGTCAACGCAATGCGTTCACCCGGGCTCAGCCGCGCTGCTACCCTGATAAGCACGCCGCTTGAGGAGATATCGACAGTCCGGCCGAAACCCCCTTCCACCACGTCCCGCCGATCCAGCACCCGGCACTGCACGCCGAGTTCGATGCGGAAACGGTGCTTACCTCGCCGTTCGGTCCCGCCGACTGCTTGGAATCCGGAATTGATCGAGCGGGTCTCGTACATAGCTTTTCCCAGCTTCCTTGAATCAAGAGCAATCTGCCCGGAACAACCGGTCGTTGCACGTAACGTGCCATCACGTGACCATCGCGTTCGTTCCCGAGTGAGCGAGTTTGGATTGCACCAACCTCCCGCAGGCTGGTGATGCCGGAAGGTCCCTCCAGGCACGATCCACACTTCGGCAGCGGAACTGAGCGCGCTGGTCCGAGAGTTTCCCGGTCTGGCCGCTTCGCTCCTGCACGCCGGTACAAGCGCCGCACAACAGGGGCTTTGCCGGCGCGCTGCCGGGACAGACATCGAGGCTTTCTCAGTTCCAGGACGGCTCCTCTCACCGGTGAGACGACCTGTCACTAACGGGTAATGCCAACCAGGCAAATCGGGCGACCAGCAGTCGCCGTGTTGTGGGCCTCGGCATGCTCGGGTGACAGCAGCATGGAACCTCTTGTGTCGTTTCTTGGCCTCGCTGCTTCGTTTGCGTTTGCGCTGGGGCTGGCAAGGACTCTTCTGGCGAGCATTTTGCGGCTCGCGCAACCGGGCGAATCATCCCATGAGACCGCCCGGAGCGACCTCGTTCCAATCAGCAGATTGGCGGCCTAGCGGGGCCAGCGCAATGAGGCGGGGACTTCGCGGCGGACCAGTGCCTATCGCGGCATTGCTGAAGGCTTGCGCAACCGCGCCGATGCTGTCACGACCTCGCACTCAGTGTCCATCGAATGCTGTCGGACCGGCCGACTATTGTTCCCGTTACCAAAAGCCTGCCCCGCGGTCCAGCCCCGGAACATGAACCGCTCCCAGTGTGGGCGAGCCGCACCAATGCGACTCGTGAGATGCTTAGAGGTATCCCACGGGAATGATGACGCTGCTGGCCATTGACGATGATCCGCGGTCGTTGGCTTTAATCGCCGCCACAGTAGAGCAGGATGGGTTGGAAATCCTCACGTGCGACGACCCGGAGCGGGCACTCGAGATTGTCCGGGAACGGCTGCCTCGAGTGGTCATCTGCGATCTTGTAATGCCGAAGCTCAGCGGCATGCAGGTCCTGCATGAAATCATAGCTATTGATCCGACTATCGAGGTCATCCTCCTGACGGGCCACTACTCCGCGGAAACCGCCGTCGAAGCAATACGGGATGGCGCGTACGACTATCTCACAAAGCCGGTCGACGCCGGCCGTCTGCGCGCCAGGGTCGATGAACTCGTTGCCGAGGGGCGGCGAGTCCGGCGCGCCGCCCGCCTGGACGACGAGCTCATCGAGACGCACCAGTTTCACGGGATGATCGGCCGCAGCCCCGCGATGATTGAGGTTGCAGGACGGATCCGCCGGATCGCGCCGCACTACCGAACCTTGTTGATCACGGGGGCCACGGGGACGGGCAAGGAATTGGCTGCTCGCGCGATTCACGATTTCAGCCCCGCAGCCAAAGGGCCTTTTGCGGTGTGCAATTGCGCCGCTCTGCCGGAAGCCCTGATTGAGAGTGAGCTGTTCGGCTACGCGCGTGGAGCCTTCACGGGCGCCACTCAGGATAAGCCGGGGCTGTTTGAATACGCGAACAATGGAACGCTGTTGCTCGATGAGGTCGGGGAGATGCCGGCATCCGCCCAGGCCAAGCTCCTGCGGGCCGTTCAACATCAGGAGTTGCAGCGGGTCGGCTCACCCGTGCCCAGGAAGATCGACGTCAGGGTCATAGCCGCCACGAACCGCGACCTTCACAGCATGGCGGCGGAGGGAAAGTTTCGAGAGGACCTGCTTTATCGCCTGGCAATGGTGGAACTCCGCCTGCCGCCGCTGAGCGAGCGACGCGAAGATCTGCCTCTGTTGATCCACCATTTCGTTTCGCTGTTTGCAGGGCAGTACCAGAAGAAGCTATCCGGTCTCACGAGACGAGCCGAGGCTGTGCTGCTGCAATATGCATGGCCGGGAAACATTCGGGAGTTGGAGGGCGCCATCGGCTCGGCCGCAATGCTGGCGGAACGGCCGTTGATCGATATCGGCGATCTGCCTCCGCAATTTCGCGTTCGGAACCCCGGCGCGCGGCAGGACCATTCGCGCGAGGAAGTGTTGATCCCGCTTGAAGAAGCGCAGCGGCGGCATGTTCTCCGGGTCATCCAGGAGCTCGGCGGCGACAAAGCCGGCGCCGCGCGAGTGCTTGGCGTGAGCCGTGCCACGCTTTACCGCATCCTCGCGAAGTCTCCTCGCCAACCGCGCAGCGAAGCCCTCTGACAGGTGGAATGCTATAATCTGCGTGTTCCCGGTTGGTTAGGAGGCAATTCTTGAAACCAGCACCACAGCGCGGGGGACATGCGCGCAAGGGCCCGGATGGGAAGCCGCGCAAGGAGAGCACGATGCAGCCAGGGAAGGTTTCCTCCAATGCCGTCCCGGCAGAGCAGCCGAGGACCGGATCGTCAGTTGAAACCGGCGCCGCAACAGGTAACGTCGACAAGATTCGGGAAATCCTGTTTGGCTCGCAGATGAAGGATTACGAGACGAGGTTTAGCCGTCTCGAGGAAACATTGCTGAGCCAGACTGCCGAGTTGCGCGAAAGCACCAAGAGACGTTTGGATGGGCTCGAAACGTATCTGAAAAAGGAGCTCGAGGCGCTCCAGTCGCGTCTGAAGACCGAGCGCGAGGAACGCTCCGAGGCCGTCAAACAGGTAGTGCGCGAGATGAAAGATCTGGACGAGGCCCTGAGCCGTAAGCTTCGGGAAATCGAGGACCACGGTACGGAGAGTGAGCGGGCCCTGCGCGAGCAGATCCTTCAGCAGTCCAAAGACCTTCTTGAAGAAATCCAGGCCCGGCACACGGAGCTCAGCTCCCTGGTCGACCGAAGGATTCAGGATCTGTCGTTGGCGAAAACGGACCGCGCCATGCTCGGAGCGTTGCTTACGGAAATGGCCATGCGGCTCACCGACGAGTTCCATCTTCCCGGCGCCGAAGGGTAGCTATGGCGGACTCCGGCCCAATCCGGCCGGCGAAGACCGACACCGGCCCTGAGACACCGGTGAACGGCGATCTCGCTGAACTTCGGCAACTGCTTCTCGGGCCGGAGCGCGCCCAGTTAGATGAATTGCAGGAGCGCATAGAAAATCGCTCCCGGCGGGCCAACGATCTCAGCGAAGTCCTGCCGGATGCCATCCTTCTTCGGGCCAGAAAGGATCCGTCTCTCAGGCAGACCCTTCAGCCCATTCTCGAAGAAGCGCTGGCGGTCTCCGTCCGCAAGGATCCGAGCATTATCGCCAAAGCGCTGTTTCCGGCGATTGGAGGCGCGATCAGGCGTGCCGTCGCCACGGCGCTTCAGGAGATGATCGAGTCTCTGAACCACATCATCGAAACCGGGTTTTCGTTGCGCAGCCTCGGGTGGCGCATCGAAGCGATAAGGACCGGCAGACCGTACGGTGAAATAGCGCTCTTGCGCAGCCTGCTTTATCGCGTGGAGCAGGTGTTCCTGATTCAAAACGACACCGGCCTGCTGTTGCAGCACGTCATGTGCGATTCAGCCGTTGTGCGCGACCCAGACATGGTGTCCGGAATGTTGACGGCCATTCAGAACTTCGTCCAGGACTCATTTGGGGCGCCCGAAAATACCCTGGAGACCGTGCGTCTGGGCGATTTTTCGGTCTGGATTCAGCACGGCCCGGCAGCGCTCCTCGCGGCCGTCGTTCGGGGAGCGGCTCCACCACGGATACGGGGTGTGTTTTCGTCGGCATTAGAAACCATCCACCAGGACTATGGGGCACAGCTCGCCTCGACCGAAGGCGATTCCGCCATGCTGGATCGCGCACGGCCTGTGCTTCAAACATGCCTGCTAGGCCAGTCACCGCCGCGACGGCGCATGTCCCTCTGGCCGATTTATCTTCTTGGGGTCGCGCTGTTGGTTGCCGTGGGGCTCTGGGTGGGTCTTTCGATCCGCGAGAGCCGTCGCTGGGAACGGTATCTGGCCGCTCTGTCGGAAGAACCGGGAATCGTCGTCACACATCAGGAGCGGCGCGGGGGCAGGTTCGCGATATCGGGGCTGCGCGATCCCCTGTCGCGCGATCCTGCGCAACTGCTTCAATCGGCCGGCATCCCGTCGGATAGAGTCCGGCTGCATTGGGAACCATACCTGTCTTTGTCGCCCCGCTTCGTGGCTCTGCGAGAGCTTCCCGAGCTGCGAAGCCGTCTGGAGCGGCAGGTGATTCACTTCGAGACCGGCAAGTCCGTATTGCTGCCCGCTGCCGTGGAGTCGGTCCGGGTGGTTGCGGGCCTGGCCGGCGGTCTGATGAGAACCGCCGCCGCCGCGGGGAAGAACGTTCGGATCGAAATCGTCGGCCACACCGATGAAGTGGGCTCGGAAGAGAGAAATTCACAGCTCGGTATGGATCGCGCAACCGCGGTGAATGCCGCCCTCGCAGCCCTGGGCGTCGACGCAAGCGTGTTATCCGTGAGAAGCGCGGGCTCGACCGAGCCCCTGCCCGCCGCCGACGCCCGCAGCCGCCGGGCCGAGAACCGGAGCGCTTCTTTTCGCGTACTTCCATGATTCAGAAGAAGATCTGCATGTTGGGGGCCTATGGAGTGGGCAAGACCAGCCTCGTAAGGCGTTTCGTGGAAAGCATCTTCGATGAGCGCTACCACACCACGGTGGGCGTCAAAATCGACAAGAAGTTGCTCGATGTGGATGGCACCTCCGTCATGCTGATGATCTGGGACCTGGCGGGCGAAGATGAGGTGGAACAGGTCCGCATGAGTCATTTGCGCGGGGCAGCCGGTTACATCCTGGTGGTGGATGGGTGCAGGCTGTCTACGCTTTCCCTCGCCTTGGCGCTGAAAGAGCGTGTTGTGAGCGTATGCGGTCATCTTCCATTTGTTCTTGCCTTGAACAAAGCGGATCTTCGCGATGAGTGGCAGGTCACCCCGGAAGACCCGCTTGCAGGCGATCCTACAGATGTGTTTGTCACCAGTGCGAAAACAGGCGCCTCGGTACAGCAGATGTTCGAGACTCTGGCCGCCAAGATGCTGAAGTGTAGCTGAACGTATGGATGCTCTGAGCGTCTTTGTCGCGTTGGATGTCGCTCTGGTGGAGGTTCTTCAAGACGGAGCTTGCCATCTTCCGCGGGCGGTGCCCGCATGGTGTAAGCGCCTTGGCCTCGAAGCCAGCCGGACAATCAGCCGCCAGGCTCTGATCGAGCGCCTGCCTTATCTGTCGACTTTTCTCCTCGACGCCGATGCATTCTGGGATGCCGCGAAGGATGGCGCTCTCGACTCTGAGACTTGGGTACAGCGCGATCTTGCCGGCAGCGAAGTGGCGATCAGCGTGGCTGCCGTTTTCGCGCGTGCCCGGCGGTTTCTCTTGCTGAGCATGGGCGGCTTGCATCTCGAGGAGCACCATGCCGTTCTCCAGCGCCTCAGAGACAAAGCGCTGGCATACGAACGGTTGGACAGCCAGGCTCGCCGGATTCAAGCACACAGCCAGGAGGTCGAGCGGCTGAATCGCTTGAAAAGCGAGTTCCTTGCCGGCATGAGCCATGAGCTGCGCACGCCCCTGAACTCGATCCTGGGTTTCACCGATCTTCTTTTGCAAGAGCGGGCGGGCGCGTTGAACCCCCGCCAGCACGAGTTTCTTTCGCACGTGAAGGGCGCCGCCGATCACCTGCTCGCGTTGATCAACGACGTATTGGACCTATCCAAAATTGAAGCCGGCCACGGCGAGATCCGCTGCGAACATTTTGCCCTCCAGCAGGCGCTTGGGGAAGTGCTTCCCGGCCTGCGCGAGTTGGCGGCCCAAAAAGGAATTGGATTCGCTACTCCGGCGGAAGAGTTCCCGGTCTATGCGGACCGTCTGCGGTTCAAGCAGATCGTCTACAATCTCGTCAGCAACGCACTGAAATTCACCCCGCGTGGCGGGCGCGTGACTCTGTCGGTTTCCGAGCGCGGCGAGGAGATCTGCCTCACCGTTGCCGATACCGGCATCGGGATTCCTCCTGAAGAACAGGAGTCGATCTTCGACAAGTTCCACCAGGTCCAATCCGCTACCCCGGTTCGGGAAGGAGCCGGCCTGGGACTGGCGATCAGCAAGCGCCTCGTCGAACAGCACGGGGGCCGGATCTGGGTTGAAAGCGAAGTCGGGCGGGGCAGCCGGTTCACGTTCACCTTGCCTCTGCCATCCGCCCGTGTCGCGGAACCGGAAGTCCCGGCAAGCGCATTAGAACCGGGCGCCCCCTCGGCGCCCGGCCAACTTCTGGAGTTGGCCCTGGTGGAGGACAACCCGTCCGCAAGAGTCATGATGGAAGCCATGCTGGCGCCTCATCATGTCACCTGTTATGAGACCGGCGCCGCCGCGCTGCGCGAAGTTCCGAAGACGAAGCCCAACGCCGTCATCCTGGATATTTCCTTGCCTGATATGAGCGGCCTGGATGTGTTGAAAGGCCTCAGGTCTGTGAAAGGCTCACGGAACATGCCTGTCATCGCGCTGTCCGCGCACGCCATGAGCGGCGACCGTGAGACGTTTCTTGCGGCCGGGTTTGACGCTTACTTTTCGAAGCCGGTCACAGATTCGGCTGTCCTCCGGCGCACCATCGAGCAACTGGCTGGTGGTGGGGGCCAACGATCCCGGCAGCACAAGAAGAGCAAGAGCACTGACGCCAACCCTCGCGCCAGGTAAGCTGGCCGCCTTCACTTCACTCGGCGTTCACTCCCACCCGCTCAACACGCGGCCCTGCCGGAGAAAGTGTCGCCTGCTGCTCGTCCTCGGCATGCCCGGAACTTGTCAACGACTTTGAGACACCTGCCCGCATAAATTAGTGTTGCTCCTGCTCGGTCGCCGCCCGCACGGGCGGCGGGTTGATCCAGACCGCGGTGGGTTTCCCCGGCGGTTTGGGATGCGCCCGAACGAAGCGTTCGGGATTTCGTTCGTAAGCCTGGGTCAGTACCGCCTGGCGGTTTCTGATGACGTCGTCGGCGCGGCCGTAGTGCAGGACCTCGGGGGTGAGCAGGCCGATGCCGCTGTGATGGTGTTCGGTGTTGTACCAGGGGAAGAAGACCTGGCAGAAACCCCGAGCATCCTGGATGGAGCCGAAGCGGTCCGGGAACTCTGGCCGGTACTTCAAGGTCTTGAACTGACTTTCCGAGAACGGGTTGTCATCGGAGACATGCGGCCGACTGTGGGTCTTGGTGACACCCAGGTCGGCCAGCAGGAGGGCGACCGGCTTGGATCTCATGGAGGTGCCGCGGTCGGCATGAAGCGTGAGTTGGTCGGGGGCGATGTTCTGCTTGCGGCAGGTGTCGGCGATGAGCCGCTTGGCGAGTACAGCGCTCTCGTGATCCGCGACCATCCAGCCGACCACGTAGCGGCTGAAGATGTCCAGGATGACGTAGAGGTAGAAGTAGGTCCATTTGACCGGCCCGAGGAACTTGGTAATGTCCCAACTCCAGACCTGGTTGGGTTGGGTGGCCAGCAGTTGAGGCTTCTGATAGTTGGGGTGACAGAGTTGATCGCGGCGCTCGCGGACCTCGCCGGTCTGACCGAGGATCCGGTACATGGTGCGCAGCGAGCAGAGGTACGTGCCTTCGTCCAGCAGGGTAGCGAATACCTGGGCGGGGGCCTTGTCGCGGAAGCGCTCGGAATGCAGATAGTCGAGCACCTGCTGCCGTTCAGCGGGCGCCAGCGCCCGGGGCGGGGTCGGCCGACCGGGTGGAACGGCCGGCTCGCCGGGCGGGCGAAGGTGGCGATACAGCGAAGCCCGCGGCACGTTCAGCACCCGGCAGGCGGCCGCCCGGCCCACAGTTTGGCCGAGCTGGTGGGCGGCGTTCATCAGTTCCCCTCGCCGTTCTGGACTTCCGGCAGGGAGATCCCCAGCAGGGCCGATACTTTTTTTTGCACCTCAATGATGAGCTCGGCCTGTTCGAGGCGGCGGCTCAGACGGGCGTTCTCATTACGCAGCCGTTGGTTCTCCTCGGCCAGCGGATTGGCCTTGGATTTACGGCCACGCTTCTTGGGAGCCAGCGCGGCGATCTCGCCCTGCTCACGCTGGCGGCGCCAGGTGGTCAGGTGGGACGAGTACAGTCCCTCGCGGCGCAGCAGTGCGCCGATGGCGCCCTCGTCCCGGCAGGTCTCGGCTTGGTCCAGGATGGAGCGTTTGTACTCGGCAGTGAATTGGCGGCGCTTCGGATGGGCAGGGACCTCCGGGTCGGGGATGGGGGCCGGCGCGGCGCCGCCGGAGTCGGCAGCTCCTCCGCTCCGGG
>JBHGBM010000081.1:0-25528 GCA_041946965.1 Bryobacteraceae bacterium | reverse complement strand
AGCAGCTTTCCCACTTTCGCGAATCCGGCTTCGATCTTCTTAAGCTGGGCCGGAGCCAGCTCCACCTGCCTGCCCGTGTAATGGATCTTCATTACGGTCCCCCCGGTTAGAAGGCGTCCGCCCGATTGTCCTTAAGCGCGGACGCGCCGTTGGTGCGTGGACGGAATTCTCATGTCCTCACGGTATTTTGCCACAGTGCGGCGGGTCACGTTGATTCCCTCGGCTTGCAACAGTGCCGTGATCTGCTCGTCGGTGAGGGGGTGGGTGGGGTCCTCATCCTCAATCATCTTCTTCACCTTCCGCTTCAGCAGCAACAGCGGAGTGCCGGCGCCGCTGGGGCCCTGCACCGCTTCAGAGAAGAAATAACGCAGCTCAAAAACTCCCTGGGGCGTATGGACGTATTTATTGGCGACCGCGCGGCTCACCGTGGACGGATGCACGCCGACCTCCTGGGCCACGTCCTTGATCATCATGGGCTTGAGATGGTCAATGCCGTTGGCCAGGAAGTCCCGCTGGCGGCGGACGATCTCCTGGCACACCCTCAGGATGGTCTGCTTCCGCTGCTCGATGTTCTTCATGAGCTGGATGGCGGAAGTATACCGTTCGCGAACGTAGTCGCGGACTTCTTTCGTGGCGCCGTTCTCACGGTCCAGCATCTTGCGGTACTGGGCGTTGAGGCGAAGCTGCGGCACATCGTCGTCGTTCATCTGGATGATGAAATCCTCGCCATCCTTGATGAAAAAGACGTCCGGCTCGACCGCGCGGGCGCCCTGGCTGGAGTAGCGCAGGGCCGGCCGCGGGTTCAGGCGCCGGATCATGGCGCAGGCGATTTCGACGTGCTCGAGCGGGCGGCCGAGCGCTTTGGCCAGTTCGCGGTACTGGCGTGTTTCGAGCAAACGCAAGTGGCTGGAGACGATCTGCCAGGCGACGCCTCCGCGCCCGTTCATGCTTTCGATCTGGAGCAGCAGGCACTCGCGGACGTTGCGCGCGGCCACCCCGGCGGGGTCGAGGGACTGCACCAGTTTGAGCGCCTCCTCCACCTCTTCCGGGGTGTGATTGTCGAGCGCGGCGATCTCCTCGAGCGATGCGGACAGGTAGCCGTCCTCGTCGAGGTTGCCGATGATAGCTTCGGCCGCCTCCCGCACGGCCTCCGACATCACCAGCACGCTCAACTGCGAGTGCAGATAGTCGGTAAGGGTGACGGGCGCGGAAAGGAACGTCTCGAAGGAGGGCTTTTCGACGGATTCGGCCGCCGGGCTGCGGAACCCGGGATCCAGGTAGTCGTCGAAAAAGGAGCCGAAGTCGATCTCGTCGAACGGGTCCGTGGCCGCGGGCGGTTCCACCTCGGCGGCGGCGGTCTCGGGGCCGGCCGCGGCATCCGCTTCGAGCGGGGTGGCGAGAGCTGTTTCAGGTTCGGGCGCGGCGCTTTCGGCGGCGGGAGTCTCCATCAGCGCCTGGACAAACTGCGCGTCGGCCGGATCCTGGACCCGCTCGGGCTCGAGCAGGGGGAGCAGTTCCTCAGGGGTGATTTCCTCGCCCGGTTCGTCGGTGGACTCCTCCAGCACCGGATTCTTGACGATCTCCTGGTTGATCATCTCCTTCAGTTCCAGCCGGTTGAGCTGAAGCACGGTGACCATTTGAACCAGGCCCGGCGTGAGGATCTGCTTTTGCGCGACCTTTAGCTGGAGTCTGGGCGACAGCAGGCTCATCTGCTCTTATGATATCACCGGCCCGCGGGGCGGCCCGCAATGGGCATGCCTGGCCGCTGCGGCCGGAAACGCGAAGGCGCGCTTACCGTCTCCGCAAGTACCCGCCGGGGTTGAAGGACATGAGGAACTTCTCGCGCGAGGAGTCCACCTGGAAACGGGTATCGGAGCGAAGGAAGTCCGCCAGGGCCTCGGCCGGCCCGGCGCCCCAGCCCGGCATGATGGGATGGCCGTTGAAATGGGTGTCCTCGACCACCAGGTAGCAGCCTGGCGTCACCAGCCCGCTGTAGAGCCGCAGCTCTTCGCGCACGTGGGCGGCGTGATGGTCGGAATCGAGCACCACCATCACTTTCTCGCCGGGATGAATCGACTGGCGCACGCGCTCGACAATGGCGGGCGCCGTCGAGGAGCCCAAGAGGTAGGTGATGCGCGGGTGAGCGGGCTTCTCCTTGTGGTCCTCGATATCGATGGTGACCACGCGCCCGCGGCCCATGAGATCGAAGAGCGAAGCGAAGTAGTAGGCGCTGCCGCCTTTGTAAGTGCCGGCCTCCACCAGTACGTCGGGCCGGGTCTCGTGCAGGATCTCCTGAAACACCCACATATCGAGCGGGCACTTCTGAGCGTGGACACCGAACCAGTGGGTCTTCTGGTAGGTCTGCTCTCCGAGCTTGTGGAAGAGGCGGTGGAAAGCGGCACGGACGTTTTGGGGGCGGGCGGCGCGCCACGCGGCGAGGCCGTATCCCGCCGCGCAGGCGGCGGCGAGGGCGGCGATTTGTACGGTGCGTTTCAACGGTTAGCAGTATAGCAGCGCACAGCGCGGGCGTTGGCTGCCGGAAGTGCGTGCTACACTCGAAGTTCAAGAAAAGCTGAGATGTTGCTGGCCAAGGAATTTGTGGCGTACCTGTCGCGCCAGGTGGTAAACAGGCTGACGCCCGCTTACATCGAGACATCACAACCCGAGGTGGTCGCCGACACCATCGGCCGCGTGATTGTGGACGAGTTGATGGTGGAGGACCGCTTGAACGACGAGGTGCGGGAGATCCTCGGCCAGTACAGCGACTACATGCGCCGCGAGGGCGTGAGCTACCAGGAGATGTTCCGGCGCATCAAGAACCACCTGATCGCGCAGCGGAAGGTGATCCGGGCTTCGGGGCGGGACACGGGCGACGAAATGAAGCTCTCCCGCGACAAGGTCACGGACATCTCGCACAAGCTTATCGGCGCGCTGCGCCGGCAGCCCCAGATGCGCATGAAGAAGCCGCCCAACGACGTGCGCCTGGAGATCGTGCGGCAGATGACGGAGTTGCTCTCCATCGAAGACCGGGTGGACCGCGCGGCCCGCCAGAAAATCCGCTCGCAGAAACGCGAGGTTCCCGAGGGCAGCGAGGAGTGGGACCTGCTGCACCGGCGGTACTACTCGGAAGAGCTGAAGAAGCTCGGCATCGATCTGGGAAGAACATGAACCGCGCCATCGCAGTCGTCGGCAGCCTGAACATGGATTTCGTGGTTTCGGTGGACCACCTGCCGGCCCCGGGCGAAACCGTGCTCGGCCGCGATTTCCAGATGATTCCGGGCGGCAAGGGCGCCAACCAGGCTTGCGCCGCAGGCAAATTGGGCGCCACGGTCCGGATGGCCGGGCGCGTGGGCTATGACGTGTTTGCGGACCACCTGAAGGCCAGCCTGGCCGCCGCGGGCGTGGACGTGAGCGCGGTGAACGGGTGCCGTTCGCAGCCGACCGGCGTTGCAATGATCTGGGTGGACGGACGGGGGCAGAACTCGATCGTGGTCGCCAGCGGGGCCAACCACGAATTGCGCGCGGCGGACGTGGAGAGTCTGCGGAGGACTTTTTCCGGCGCCGCGTTCGCCCTGTTCCAGCTTGAAACCCCGCTGGAGACGGTGGCGGCGGCCTTGAAACTGGCGCGGGAGGCCGGGGCCCAGACGATCCTCGATCCCGCGCCCGCCCAGCCGCTGTCCGGGGAGATTCTGCAGCACGTGGACATCCTCACGCCCAACGAGAGCGAGGCCTCGCTGCTGCTGGGCCGGAGCGCGGCGCGGCTCGGGCCCGCAGAGGCTCCGGAGGCGGCGGCCGCTTTGCGGAGTCTCGGCCCGCGCACGGTGATCGTGAAGCTTGGGGACCGGGGCTGTTATTGCTCGAGCCCCGGCCTGGAACGGCACTTTCCGGCGTTCCCGGTGGAGGCGCGCGACAGCACCGCGGCGGGCGATACTTTCAATGCGGCGCTCGCGGTGGCGCTGGCCGAAGGCATGGCGCTTGGCGACGGCGTACGCTTCGCCAATGCCGCGGCGGCGATTTCCGTCACGCGGTTGGGAGCGCAATCCTCGGCTCCGGCGCGCGCCGAAGTGGACGCGCTGTTGAAGGTTTGAGCCGGGGAAGAGCCGAAGCCGCCGCGGCCGGGACGGAGCGGCGGTTCTACAGCTTCCAGTTGAGCGCCACCCTTGCCAGGGTGCGAGTGGGCAAGCCGGTGGGTCCCTTGGCCAGGAACGGCTTGGCGTCTTCCAGCCATGCGGTGCCGGCGATGTCGAGATGGGCCCAGGGCAGCGGGTCGGCGAATTCCTTCAGGAACATGGCCGCGGTGATGGCGCCGCCCCAGCGTCCTCCCACGTTGGGCAGGTCGGCGAAGGCGCTCTTGAGGTAGTCTTTGTAATCCTCCTCGAGCGGCATCTGCCACATCTTCTCGCCTTCGGCGCGCGCGGCTTCCTGGATGCGCCGGAGCAGGGCGTCATCGCTGGCGAACAGCCCGACGTTGACGTGGCCGAGCGAGACCACGATGGCGCCGGTGAGGGTGGCGGCGTCGATCAGGTGCGTGCAGCCGAGCTGGCGGGCGTAGGCCATGGCGTCGGCCAGAATCATGCGCCCTTCGGCGTCGGTATTGATCACCTCGACGGTCTTGCCGGAGAGCGTGGTCACGATGTCGCCGGGGCGCTGGGCGCGGCCTCCGGGCATGTTCTCCACCGCAGGGATGAGGGCCGTGACGGGAATGGGCGGCTTGAGCTGGGCCAGCGCGCGCATGGCGCCGAGCACCGCCGCGCCGCCCGCCATGTCGTACTTCATCTTCTCCATGCTCTCGGAAGGCTTGATGGAGATGCCGCCGCTATCGAAGGTCACGCCCTTGCCGATGAGTCCCAGGTGGGCCGCCTCCCCGGCGGGGTGTTGCGGACGGTAGCGGAGGATGATGAGGACCGGCGGCTCGGAACTGCCCTGCGCCACGCCGAGCAGCGCGCCCATGCCGAGCTGCCGCATGCGGTCCTGGTCGAGCAATTCGAACTCGAGGCCGTGCTCCGCCGCCATAGCGCGGGCGCGTTCGGCCAGAACCGCGGGGGTGAGCCGGTTTCCCGGCTCGTTGACCAGGTCGCGGGCGAAATTCTGGGCTTCGGCGAGGATGCGCCCGCGCTCGAACGCCTCGGCGCAGCCGTTATCGGGAACCGCGACGGTGAAGCTCTCCACGGTCTTCTTGCCTTCCTCGTCGGTCTTGTAGCGGTCGGGCTCGAAATCGGCGAGCAGCGCGCCTTCCACGGCGGCGCTCACGGTGTCCTCGGTCGCCGGCTCGACCCAGATGGCGATGTCGCGGATGGATTTGCCCTTGAGCATCCGCAGCGCGGCGCCCGCCAGCTTGCGCAGCTCTGCGGCGGTGAAACGCTCGGCCTTCCCCGCGCCGGCCAGCAGCAGGCGTTTGGCCTTGAGGCCCGCGGGGCGGTGCACCAGGGTCATGTCGAGCGACTTGCCGGTGACCTCGCCGGAATCCAGCAGGTCGCCGGCGAGTTCGCGGATGCGGGCGTCCTCCTGGGCTTCGAAAACCGGCAGAATCAGGGCGCCGGTTTCCAGGCTTTCGAGCGGTCCAACTTGAAGATGAACGAGCACGTGTGGTCTCCCCTCACTTGAGATTGCGGCGCATGGCGGCCCGTGCCTCGGCTTCCGCCGTGCGGGTGCGCTCGGCTTCGCGCTTGTCGTGGAACTTCTTGCCCCGTGCCAGCGCCAGTTCGCACTTGATGCGGCCGTTCTTCATGTAGAGCTTGGTGGGAATCAACGCCAGGCCGCGCTCGCGCGTCTTACCCAGTAACTTGTCGATTTCGTGGCGGTGCAGCAGGAGCTTGCGGTCGCGCCGCGGGGTGTGGTTCTCCCGATTGCCGTGCGAGTACTCGCTGATGTGCGCGTTGACGAGCCAGGCTTCGTTGGCGCGCACCTCGGCGTAGCTGTCCTTGAGCTGCACCTTGCCCATGCGGGCGGACTTGACCTCCGTGCCGGTCAAAGCGAGGCCGGCCTCGAAACGGTCCAAAAGGAAGTAGTCGTGCCGGGCCTGACGGTTGTCGCTAAGAATTTTGATCTCGGAGTTCTTCTCGGCCAAAGATTTTTGCTCTCCACGCTGGGCGAGGTGTGAGCGTCAATACTACGTGAACGATACTGGCTTACCCGGGCGCAAACCATCTTACCATGGGAGCGTGCGCGGCGGCCCTGAGAGCAACGCAACATGCGTCATTTCAATAGGTTAACGGCAGCCTTGACGGTCCTGACGCTGTCCGCCACGCTGGTCCCGCTGGAGGCCCGCAACCGCAAGGGCGACAGGCTCATCGCGCAGGGCAAGGAGCGCGAAAACCGCAAGGAATGGGATGCCGCGCTGGAGCTTTACGAGCAGGCGCTGAGCAGCGACCCCTCCGACGCCGCCTATCAGCTTTTTGTCACCCGCGCGCGCTTCCAGGCGGCCCAGGCGCACATCGACCGCGGGTTGACTCTGCGCACGCAGGGGTCGCTCGACCAGGCGCTCATCGAATTCCAGAAGGCGTACGCCGTCAACCCCGGCTCGGCCGCCGCGGAGCAGGAGATCCGGCGCACGCAGCAGATGATCCAGCGCGACCAGCAGGAAAAGAACCTGACCCCGGAGGAGCGCACTCTCACCCCCGCGCAACTCTACAAACAGCGCTCTCAGGAAAAGCTTGCCGGGTTGCTGCCCGTGCCGGAGCTGAAGCCGCTGACGCAGGACCGCATCAACATCAAGATGAACAACCAGTCTCCCAAGGTCCTGTTCGAGACGGTGGGCAAGATGGCGGGCATCAACGTGCTGTTCGACCCCGAGTACACCGCCGCCAAGGCGCAGTCGATCGAGATCAACAACGCGACGCTCGACGAGGCGCTCGACTACCTGAGCGTAGTGACCAAGTCCTTCTGGAAGCCGCTTTCGGCCAACACCATTTTCATCACCAACGACAACACCACCAAGCGGCGCGATTACGAAGAGCAGGTGACCAAGGTTTTCTACCTGACCAACGTGACCACGCCGCAGGAGTTGCAGGAGATCGTGACGGCGGTGCGGGCGGTGGCCGACTTGCAGCGGCTGTTCGTCTACCAGGCGCAGAACGCCATCATCGCGCGCGGCGAGGCCGACCGCATCGCGCTGGCGGAAAAAATTATTTCAGACCTGGATAAGCCGAAATCGGAAATCGTGGTGGACGTGCTGGTGCTTCAGACCACCACCGGTGTGACGCGCAAGCTGGCCGCCAACCTGGCGGCGAACGGCCTGGACCTGCCGGTCGCCTACAACCCGCGGCAGTACATCCGCGCGGGTGTGACCTCGACCTCGGGCGGAACCGGCGATTCCACCACGACAACCACAACCACCACCACGACGACAGCCATTCCGATGTCGAATATCGGCAGGTGGGCGACCGCGGACTATGCCCTGACGCTGCCCGACGGGCTGCTGCGGGCGGTGCTGGACGACCGCAGCACGCGGGTGCTGCAATCGCCGCAGCTTCGCTCGGTGGATAACCAGAAAGCCACGCTGAAAATCGGCGACCGCCAGCCAACCGCGACGGGCAGCTTCCAGCCGGGCATCGGCGGCGTGGGCATCAACCCGCTGGTCAACACGCAATTCACCTACATCGACGTGGGCGTGAACGTGGACGTGACGCCGAAGGTGCACGAGAACAACGAGATCTCCATGCACGTGGAAATCGAGATTTCGTCGGTCCGCGACAAGGTGAACCTGGGCGGCATCGACCAGCCGGTGATCTCGCAGGAGAAGGCGATTCACGACATCCGCCTGCGCGACGGGCAGGTGAACCTGCTGGCGGGCCTCTCGCAGACCCAGGAGACCAAGCAGGTGGTGGGCATTCCGGGGCTTTCCAGCATCCCGGTGATCAAGTACCTGTTCAGCCGGGAGCAGGTGGACCGCTCGCAGAGCGAGCTGCTGATTGCGCTGATCCCGCACATCGTGCGCCGGCCGGATATCACGGAGCAGAATCTGCGCGGCATCGCGGTGGGCAATGCGACCGTGGTGAAGCTGAACTACGGGCCCAAGAAGGCGGAAGAGGGACAGCCTCCGGCGGCTGCCGCGGCGGCTCCGGCGGCCGGTCCCGCCGCAACTCCGGCGCCTCCCGCGCCGCCGGCCACCGCCGTGCCCGCTCCCGCGGCGCAGCCCGCGCCGCCGGCGACGGCGCCGCCTGTGACGCCGCCGGCAGAGCAGCCGAGGCCGCTGGCCGCGGCCCCGGCGGGTGCGCCGCGCGTGAGTTTTGTGCCCGCGCAACCGGATACGACGCTGGGTGGAAAGATCACGGTGAACCTGGTGATGGAGAACGCCGCGGACCTGTTCGCCGCGCCCATGCGCATCAAGTTCGACCCCAAGGTGCTCAAGCTGGATGACGTGGTGAAGGGCAACCTGCTCTCGAGCGACGGCCGGGAGATCATCTTCACCAAGAACATCCTGAACGACAGCGGAGATTCCACCATTAACCTCAATCGCATGCCCGGCGCGGGCGGCGTGGCCGGCTCCGGCACGCTGGTCACGCTGGTGTTTGAGGCGGTCGGCCGCGGCACCACGACGGTTACCGTGCCCCAGTTCACGCCGCGCAACTCGCAGTCGGCGGTGCTGCTCTCGGCATCGCCGCTGCTGGTGGTCAACGTGAGGTAGGGATGCCGCGACGCAACCGTACAAGCGGGCTGACGCTGGTGGAGCTGATCGTGGCGTTCACCATCATGCTGCTGCTTACCACCATGGCGGTGCCGTTGGCGCGTTCCAAGGTGCGGCGCGACCGGGAGCGGGAGCTGCGCGCCGCGCTCCGGGAGATGCGCACGGCCATCGACAAGTACAAGGACCTGGCCGACGCCGGCCAGCTCGGGCAGATGAAGCTGGGCACGGAAGGATATCCCGAGAACCTGGAAATGCTGGTGGAAGGCGTGAAGATGTCCGGGCAGGCGGACAAGAAGATCCGCTTCTTGCGGCGCATCCCGCGGGATCCGTTCACCAACTCGACCGATTGGGGCAAGCGCAGCGTGCAGGACGACCCCAAATCCAACAGTTGGGGAGGGCAGAACGTCTTCGACGTGTACAGCAAGACCAACGACAAGGCACCCGATGGAACCCCGTATTCAGAGTGGTAGGCTCCGGCGGCTGGCCGGGTTCACCATGATCGAGCTGATGATCGTGATGTCGATCGTGGTGATCCTGATCTCGATTGCGGTGCCGCTCTATCAGCGGTCCATCGTGCGCGCCAAGGAGAGCATCCTGAAGAACAACCTTTTCACCCTGCGCACGGTGATCGACGAATATACTTACGACAAACAGAAGGCTCCCCAGACGTTACAGGACTTAGTAAGCGAGGGCTATTTACGCGAAGTGCCCATGGATCCCATGACGGGCAACAACACGGGCTGGCGCGTGGTCATGGAAGAGGCCATGCAGAGCGTGAACCAAACCGAACCGGGCATATTTGACGTGAAGAGCGGTTCGGATAAAATAGGCCTCGATGGAACACCTTACTCGGAGTGGTAGCCTCGTTTTAGTTTTCCTCCTTCTCCTTCTAACTGTATCGGTCGCCGATACTTATGCCCAACAAGCCAGTCCGCTGATGTGCACCGCCTCGGCCGTGCCGGTGATGGCGCGCGCCGAAGGCGTCAGCGAACCGCTGGGAGACATCGTGGTGGGGTGCAACGGCGCCCCGGTCTCCACCACGGGCAACCTCAACCTCTTCCTGACGGCGGTTATCACCAACCGCGTGACCGCGGACGGCCTTGCGCCGGGCGTTGTCGTTTCGGTTGACGGCGTGCCCACGGGCGTTACCGGGCGTGTATCGGGGCAAAGCATCAACTTCACCGGGGTGAGGCTCACCGTGCCCGCGGGCGGCGCCGTGACGCTGCGGGTGAGCGGGCTGCGGGCGAATCTCAGCCAGCTTGGCGCGGAGAACCGCCAGCCGGTGCAGGCTTACATCTCCACCACACTCAGCTCGCTGGCCCTGGGCAACAACCCGGTAACGGTTGCCATGCCCGCGCGCGGTCTTCTGGCGACCGCCGCGGACGGAGGGATTCCCTGCACCGGATCGCCCGCGCCTTCGAGCATCGGCCTGGCGGAGCTGTTCAGCGCGGAGACGAACTTCGCATCCACGCGCGTGACGGAAGGCTTCGCCAGCGCCTTCCGTCCCAGGGAGACCGGAGCGGACAGCGGCACGCGCTTCATGGCGCGCTATACGGGGCTGCCGGCGGGCGCGCGCGTGTTCGTGCCGGACGTGGTGGCGGGCTCGAACGCGGTGCAGCCCACGGCGGGCGGCGACCTGGGGTTATCCCGGTCGGGCGGGCAATACGCACCGGGAAGCAACTCGCTGCTGCTTTCGCGGGTGATGGGCGCCGACGCAAACGGCGCCGGGGGCGTGCCAGTGTTTGCGCCCGGCGCAACCGGCTCGGGTACGGTCGCGCTGAACAACGCCGCTGAACTGCCGGTGGTGAACGGCGCGGCATACGCGGTTTACGAAGTGATGGACGCGGATCCGACCCAACGGGAGAGCGCGCAGTGGCCGGCGTTCGTGGCTCTGGCCAACGTGAACCAGACCGCGATTGCGCGGGAGACGATCTCGTTCGCGCCGCTCTCCACCGATCCCGCGGCTTCCGCGCAGGCCGCCATTCCGCGGTTTGCGTATGTGGAGCCGGCCTCGGACTGCTCCGCGCTCGGCGATTGCGAATCCGGCGTGTTCCCGAAGCTGTATGTCAACGCGGGGCCGCAGCAGTTTTCGGCCATTCAGGGCGGCGCGGCCATGCAGGGTCCCGGGTACATTCCCGTGCGCAACACGGGGGGCGGGGTGATGAGCTGGACGGCCAGGGTGACGTACAAGAACGGCGACGGCTGGCTGAAGCTGGAGCCCGTTTCAGGGATCAACAACGGCGCCGTGCGGGTTTACCCTCTGACTCAGAACCTGGCGGCGGGCAAGTACGAAGCCGCCGTGATCATTGACGGCGGCGTGCGGGCGGGCAGCCAGAGCGTTCCGGTGGTGCTGGTGGTGACGGCGTTGCCTCCGGCCAATCCTCCGCCTCCACCGGCCCCGCCCGCCCCGCCGGCGCCGCCCAAGGCTGCCATCACCGGACTGAGCAACGCGGCGGATGCGCGCATGCAGACGCTGGCGCCGGGCGCGCTGGCGACATTGCGTGGTGTGAACCTGGCGGGCCAGAGCGTGCAGGTGACGTTTGACGGAGCGGCCGCGAAGCTGCTGTACGCCAGCGGCACGCAGATCAACGTCCTGGTGCCGGCCCAGCTTGCGGGCAAGGAATCGGCCCAGGTGGTGGTGACGGTGGACGGCTCGGCGAGCGCTCCGGCGACGGCCAGGCTGGCCGCGGCGGCGCCGGGCATCTTCGCGGGCGGCGTGTTGAACCAGGACGGCTCGGTGAACGGCGATGCGGCCGGCGCCCTGCCGGGCAGCGTGTTGCAGATCTTCGCCACGGGGCTGCCGCTTTCCGATGTGGCGGTGAAGATCCACGACCGCGACGGCCTGGCGCCGCTGTACGCGGGCGCGGTCTCCGGCGCCGAGGGGGTGCAGCAGGTGAACGTCATGGTTCCGGCGGAACTGCCGGCGATGGAGACCGAAGTTTTGGTCTGCGCCGGGCAGGCGTGCAGTTGGCCCGTCAGGCTGGTGCTGCAATAACGCCAGCCTCGTTGCGCGACATCGTGTTTCAATAAGCAGATGCACCGTAAGCTTGTTGTGGCGATTGCGGCCGCCGTGTCTCTGGGCTGGGGCGCCTCGCTGGAATCGCCGGAGCAGTTCGCCGGTTTCCGCATGGGCGCGGAGGGCAAACTGGTCCGCTGGGAACGGATTGTGGAGTACATGCACAAAGCCGCCGCCGCATCGCCGCGAGTGCGCGTGGAGGAGGCGGGCAAGACCACCATGGGCAATCCCTTCGTGGTGGTCACGGTGACCTCGCCCGCCAATATGGCGCAGCTTGAGGAGCACCGCGGGTTGCAGCGCCGCCTGGTTTACGACCGCTCGCTGAACGACGCTTCCGCCGCGCCGCTGCTCGAAAAACAGCGCGCGGTCGTGCTGATCACCTGCAACATCCACTCGACCGAAATCGCCTCCAGCCAGATGGCTCTGGAGCTGGTTCACCGTTTCGCCACGGAGGACTCCCCATATGTGCGGCACATCCTCGAGAACGTAATCCTGGTGCTGGCGCCCTCGGCGAATCCCGACGGGCAGATCATGGTGACCGACTGGTACAACAAGAATCGCGGCACGCCTTACGAGTACAGCTTCATGCCGGAGCTGTACCACAAGTACACCGGGCACGATAACAACCGCGACGCGTTCATGAACACGCAGGTGGAAAGCCGCATCCTGAACCGGCTGACTTACAAGGAATGGCTGCCGCACGTTTTCTACGACGAGCACCAGATGGGCGGCAGCGGCGCCCGCATGTTCGTGCCGCCGTTCAAGGACCCGATCAACCCCAACGTGCAGCCGGTGGTCTGGCAACTGAACGGGCTCTTCGGCTACGCCATGGGCATGGCGCTGAACGAGAAGAATTACCCCGGCGTGATCAGCGGCGCCATGTACACAAGCTGGTGGCAGGGCGGCTTCCTCATGCAGGCCTGGTGGCATAACATGGCCGGGCTGCTCACCGAAGTGGCCAGCGCCAATGTAGCCAGCCCGGTGGAGCAGGAGCTGGCGCGCCGCGGCGCGCCTCCGGGTCCGGAACTCACGCGCGAGCAGATGATGAACCGCGACCCGCGCAAACCGCTTCCGCCGCCGCGCGACATCGAGCCCCGCAACACATATCCGCGGCCGTGGATGGGCGGGAAGTGGACGCTGCGCGACATTGTGGATTACGAGCTGACGGCGACGTGGGCGGCGCTCGAGACCGCGGCCAACAATCGCGGCATGATCGTACGCTCCATCTACCGCATCAACCGGCGCGAGATTGAAGCGGGCGAAAAGGACGCGCCTTACGCGTGGGTGATCCCTGCGGCGCAGCACGATCCGCCGGTGGCCGCGCGGCTGGCGCAGATTCTGGATGAGCTTGGAGTGGAAGTGCACCAGGCGGCGGCGGCGTTCGAGGCGGGCGGGAAGAAGTACCCCGCGGCGAGCTACGTGGTGCTGATGTCGCAACCTTACCGCGCGTTTGCCAAGGACATGCTCGAGGCGCAGAAGTACCCCGCGGTCCGCGGTCCTCAAGGCGTGGTGGAACGGCCCTACGACGTGACCGGCTGGACGCTTCCTTATCAGATGGGCGTGGAAGCGGTGGAGATCGGAAAGAAGTTCGAAGCGAAGCTGGAGCGCATGAACGCGATCCCGGTTCCGCCGGGACGATTCGAGGGCGCGCGCGGCGGGGCCGGGTTTGAAATCGCGCGCAACACCAACAACAGCGCCATCGCGGTAAACCGGCTGCTGAAAGCGGGGCACGAGGTCTCCTGGACCCCCGAGGGCGCGGTGTTCGTGCGCAACCAGGGAACGGTTGGCTCCGAACTTGAGCAGTGGGCGCGGCAGTTGGGGATCGGCGTGAAGGCCGTAGCCGCGGCTCCGGCAGGGGTGCGGCGGCTGCGGCAGCCGCGGCTGGGCATCTACAAGTCGTGGGCGCCCTCGATGGACGAGGGCTGGACGCGCTGGCTGCTCGAGCAGTACGAGTTCCCTTACACGCACGTGCGCCCGAGCAACGCGAAGGCCGGCAAGTTGCGCGACCGCTACGACGTGCTGTTGTTCGCCGATCAGTCCGCGCAGTCGCTCATCAAGGGTGTGGACAGGGAATGGATACGGCCGGAGCTGCGGGGTGGCATGGGCCAGGAGGGCGTCACGGCGCTCAAGGAATTCGTGCGTGCGGGCGGGACCCTGATCGCCATCGGAGCTTCCACGCTGTTGCCCATCCAGGAGTTTCCGCTGCCGCTGAAAAGCGCCTTCAGGGACCTGAGGCCCGGGCAGTTCTCCTGCCCCGGCTCGATCCTGCGGGTGTTCGTGGACAACCGGTCGCCGGAGGCCTACGGCATGCCGGAAGAAACCTCCGCGGTGTTCTACAACAACGTGGCTTTTGAACCCACGCCCGCGCTGGGCGATTCCGCGGTGCGCGTGATCGCGAAGTATCCGGGCGCCGGGGTGCTCAAGAGCGGCTGGCTCGACGGCGAGCAGTACATAGCCGACCGCATCGCCGCGGCGTCGGTCAATTTCGGAAAAGGGCGCGTGATCCTGTACGGCTGGGCGGTGCAGATGCGGGCGCAGCCGCACGCCACCTTCAAACTGCTGTTCAACGGCATTCAGGGCGCGCTGGCGGAATGAAACCCTGGCTGCCGGCGGCGGTGGCGCTCGCGAGCGCCGGGTGCGGTTACATTGGCGAGCCGCTTCCGCCGCTGCTCAACATTCCGGAGCGGATCACGGACCTTGCCGCAGTCCAGCGAGGCGGCAAGATCATCGCGCAGTTCACCGCGCCCCGGCTCACCACCGAAGGCGTCGTGATGCGAACGGCGCCGCGCCTGGAACTGCGGGCGGGCGAAGGCGGCGATCCGTTTGACGCGGACCGCTGGGCCGAACGCTCGCCGGTGATCACTTCAGGGGTGGTGGAAGACGGACGCGCGCGGTACGAATTTCCGGCGGCCGCATGGACGGGCAAGGAGATCATCCTGGGAGCGCGCGCGGTGGCCGCCAACGGGCGCGATTCCGGCTGGTCGAACCTAGTTGTGTTGCGCGTGGCGCCGCCGCCGCAGCAACCTGTTGGACTTCGCGGGGAAAGCGTGCCGGATGGCGTGCGGCTGACATGGCAGGGCGCGGGCGGCCGCTTCCGCGTGTACCGGCACGGCGAGGGCGAAACGCCGGCTCCGGTGGCGACCGCGGAAGGGACCGCGTGGGTCGATACCACCGCCGAAGCCGGAAAGACTTACACCTACGTGGTGCAAGCGCTGGTGAACACCGGAGAGAATGAAGCGGAGAGCGAACTTTCCGCCCCGGCGGGCGTGGTGGTGGAGGACCGGCGTCCGCCCGCGGCGCCCACGGGCGTCACGGCGGCTGCTTCAGCCGGGAGCATTCAAATCGTCTGGGACCGGAACGCCGAAGCCGACCTGGCCGGATACCGCGTGTACCGGTCCGTCTCCGAAGGTCAACGCGCCCTGGCCGCCGATATGCTGACCGCTCCGCTTTACACCGACCGCGCGATCGAGCCCGGCAAGACGTACAGCTACACCGTCTCGGCCGTGGATAAGAGCGGAAACGAGAGCGGCCAATCGGAGGCGGCGGAAGCCACCGCGCCGGAGCCCTGAGTTTAGCCAATGCCGCGCATCGTCCGCTGGATCAATTTGACCATCGCCGTGCTGCTCGGGCTGGGCGCCGCCGCGGTGTACTGGTACGCGTGGCGTCCCCTGCCGCAGGTTTCCGGGTCGGTGAAGGCGCCGGTCGCGCAGGAGGTGGCGGTAGCGCGCGATGCCCTCGGCGTGCCCCACATCAGCGCCGCCTCGCTCGACGATGCGCTCTTCGCACAAGGTTACGTGACCGCGCAGGAGCGGCTGTGGCAGATGGACGCGCTGCGGCGGCTGGCGGCCGGCGAACTGGCCGAGGTGATCGGTCCCGCGGGCCTGGCGGCGGACCGCGACGCCCGCCGGCTGCGCATGCGACGCATCGCGGAGCAGGTGACGGCGGGGCTGGCAGAGGACGACCGCGCCGCGCTGGCCGCTTATGCCAGGGGAGTGAACCATTTCATCGGTACTCACCGCGCGAAGCTCCCGGTGGAGTTTTCGCTGCTCGGCTACGATCCGCACCCCTGGAGCGGCGTGGATTCGATTCTCATCGGCCTCCAGATGTACAGCACCCTCACCACGACCTGGAAGATGGAACTGGCGAAAGCCAACATGCTCGCGAGCGGCGACCGGGCCAAGGTGGACCTGCTTTGGGCCGTGCCCGGGGCTTCCGGCGCCCTGCTGCCGGGCTCGAACGCCTGGGTCCTGGCGGGTTCGCGGACGGCAAGCGGCAAGCCTCTGCTGGCGAACGATCCGCACCTGGAGTACTCGCTGCCCGGCATCTGGTTCATGACGCACCTGCGCGCGCCGGGCGTCAACGTCAGCGGCGTCTCGATCCCGGGCATGCCGGGCGTGATCATCGGGCACAACGAACGTATCGCCTGGGGCATGACAAACCTCGGCTTCGACGTGCAGGACCTGTACGTGGAGCGGATCGACCCGCGGACGGGCAAATACGAGTACCGCGGCGCGGCGGTACAGGCGCGCGCGGAGCGCGAGTTCATCCGCGTAAAGGGCGGGGAGACGGAGGAGATGCTGGTGTGGGTGACCCGGCACGGCCCGCTTTTCGTGAACGAGAACGGCCGCCAGATGGCGCTGAAGTGGGTGGCCGCGGAACCGGGCGGGGTGGGGTTTCCGTTCTTGCGGATCGGGGGCGCGCGCAACTGGAGCGAATTCACGGCGGCGCTTGAGCGCTTTGCCGGGCCGGGCTCGAACTTCGTGTACGCCGACGTGGACGGCAACATCGGCTATCACGCCGCCGGGAGGCTGCCCATTCGCCGCACCTTCGGGGGAGACGTTCCGGTGGACGGAGCATCCGGCGAGTTCGAGTGGGAGGGCTTTGTGCCGTTCCGCGAACTGCCCGCCGAGTTCAACCCTCCCGGCGGCGTGATCGTTTCCGCGAATCAGGATCCGTTTCCTCCGAGATGGCCGTACAAGGCCGGAGGCGACTTCGCGGCTCCCTACCGGGCCCGGCAGATCGGGCGCTTGCTGCGCAGCCGCGGCAAATGGCAGGCCCAGGACATGCTGGCCGTGCAGAAGGACGTGTATTCGGAGTTCAGTCATTTCCTGGCGCGCGAGATTGTGGCGGCGTACGACCGGCTGAAAGCGCGCAACCCGGAACTGGCGGATGCCATCGCCTTGCTGCGGGCGTGGAACGGCCAGATGGACAGGGAGCTGGCTGCGCCCCTGGTGGTCACGCTCGCATACCAGCACTTCCGCAGAGCCGCCGCCCAGAGCGCCGCGCCGGGCAAGGGCCCGGTTTACGATACGCAAGTGGCCACGTCCGCATTGGAGCGGCTGCTGCGCGAGCGGCCCGCGGGATGGTTCGAGAACTACGACCGGGCGCTGTTGGCGGCCTTGCAGGACGGCGTCGAAGAGGGGCGCCGCATCGAGCGCCGCGATGTGCGCCGGTGGAGTTACGGCGACTATGCCCGCCTCCGGCTGGCGCACCCCGTCTTCCATCGCGTCCCCTGGGCGGGGAAATACTTCGATATCGGTCCTGTACCGTTCAGCGGGTCGGGCACCACGGTCAAGCAGACCACCGCGCGCCTGGGACCTTCCATGCGTATGGATGCGGACCTTTCCGATTGGGACCGGTCATGGATGAACGTAGTCGCCGGACAATCGGGACACCCGCTCTCCCCGCATTACAGGGATCAGTGGGAACACTACGACTCGGGGCGGAGCTACCCGATGCAGTTCAACCGGATCGACGCCAAACAGGTGCTTTACTTGCGGCCGTAATCTCCCGCGTAAACTCTCACGCGCCGCGATCCGAAGGCGCTCTATAAAGCTCTGCTGGGGGTATCGAGCAGCACCCGGTAGATCTCCTGAATGGGCCCGTAGACCGCGGCGTCCCCGCGTGCCAGAGCCGCCGTGATCTCGTCCCGGCGCGCAAGGGCTTTTTCCAGCGCCTGCCGGATCCCGGCGGAGGATGTCTCGTTGGCCATCGCGCGGCCCTGGTTGAAGAACCGCCCGGCCAGGTCGAGCGCGATGCCGTAGTTCTTGTTCGTGGTCTCCAGGAAGACCCTGCCCATCAGGTTCGTCAGGTTCGAGAACGCCAGATCCTGGCGGGATTGCGCAAGCTCCCTGTGCAGCTTTCCGGCGCGCACGCTTTGCGGAACGAAGCCGGCCAGGAACACCAAAGCCAGCACGGCGGCCAAGATCAGCAGTTTTCTGCCGTTCACGAATGCACCTCCAGCACGATCATAGCCCCGCCGGAGGTCCGGCGGCCGTCAGAAATCGAAGCGGAAGGCGAACTGCGCCTGCCGCATCGGTTTCACCACGCGGTTGATGGTGGCCACGGTGTTGGTGTTGGAGATGTTGTTCTCCGGGAAATCGAAGTTGGGGTGATTGAAGGCGTTGAACGCTTCCAGGCGCACGGTGACGCGCCGCGATTCGCCCCAGACCGCCCAACTCTTGGCGAGACTGGCGTCGGCGACGTTCAGCCCGGGGCCGATCAGGATGTTGCGTCCCGCATTGCCGAAGCGCGGCAGGCCGGTCACGGGGTCTGTGGCCGGCACCTCCGCAAACGCCTTGGTATTGAACCAGCGCGAGGGACTGCGCTCGCCCCGGGGCAGGTTGGGGCTGACGCCGTAGACCACGTCGGGGCGGCTGTTGCTCAAGCCGCCGCTGCTGGAGAACTGCGGCGTGAAGCGCATGCCGGTGGTGTACTGCCACATGCCGGCAAGCCGCCAGCCTCCCGCCACCGCGTTTACCAGCCGTGGAGCGCGGCGCAGAAAAGCGCGCCCGCGGCCGAAGGGCAGGTCCCAGGTGGCGTTGAACTTGATCACGTGCCGGCGCACGTAGTCGCTATCAGCGCGGTCGCGGCCCAGGTTCTCCACGTCCAGCAGCGCGGCTTGCACGGTGGATCCCACATCGTCGATGCCCTTGGCCCAGGTCCAGTTGCCCTGGAAGATGAGGCCCTTGCGGGTGCGCCGCCGGATTTCGGTCTGCATCGCGTGGTAGATGGAATTGCCGTTGGTGAGCCGCACGTTGATGGTGCTGGTGCCGAAGGTGTCGCGGTAGCGGCGCTGCACCGTGCCGGTGGTTTTATCCAGGTAGCTGGCGTTGGCGTTGATGGAGCGGAAAAGATGGGTGCCCTTGTTGCCGACGTAGCCCAGGCTCATGGCGGTGCCCCAGCCGAGGTCGCGCTCGACCGTCAGGTTCCACTGCTGGTTGTTGGGCAGCGTGAAATCCTGCTGCATGCCCACCGGCGAGACGCTGGCGGTGCCCGAGGCGGCGTAGGGCGCGTCGAGGGAGAGCAGCGGCGCCCCATCCACAAAACTCTGGCTGTAAGTAAACAGCCCGGAGAAGGGCGGGTTCACCGCGATGGTCTGTTGCAGGTACTGGATGGGGTAGCGGGTATAGAACACGCCGTAGCCGCCGCGCACAATATTGCGCGAGCCTGCCTGGTAAACGAAGCCGAAGCGCGGTCCCACGTGCTTCCATTGCGTCTTGACGAGGCGGCGCGGATTCCATCCTGCTTCCTTGTCGCTGAGCAGCGGGAAGCGCCAGTTGCCCTTGCCGTCGGTGAGTTTGCGCACCACGGCGGGCAGGAACTCCGAGACCGGGAGTTGGCCGTTATCGGAGGCCACCACGATGGCGCCGCGCGAGCGGTCGAACAGCGCCAGCCGGTTCTTTTCCTCCAGCGGATTCAGGAACAGCTCATGGCGCATGCCGAAGCTCAGGGTGAGGCGCGGCAGCACCCGCCAGTCGTCCTGGATGTAGCTGGACATTTCATTCTGCTTCATCACGATGGGCGCTTTCACCGGCACCTCCTGCGAGCTGCCGGGAACCCCCATCAGGAAATCGGCGAAGGTGTAGCCGCTCGAAACGCCGGTGGTGGAAGCGCGAAACGTGATCTGACCGCGCGCGTTGCTCTGTTGCAGCGAGGGCATGATGATGCGGCGCAGATCGAAGCCCGCCTTGAAGGTATGGCGGCCGCGTGAATGCGTGACGGTTTCCGAGATGTTGTAGGTCTTGCTCACCTTGATGAGCGCGGCCATGCCGTAGTTCTCATTGCCGCCGTAATTGAGCTGCGTGAAAGCGTCGTTGCCGGTGAAGGTGATGCGCACCATGGGCGGCAGCGTCTCGTTGCCTTTCTCGAAGCCCTTCAGCCCGAGCGATTCCACCGTGGGCAGGCCGCCGTCGATGTAAGTGGTGAGCTGCGAGAACTTGGCGAAACCGAAACGCAGCTCGCTCACCGTGCGGGCGCCCGCCGGCGCGGTCCACGTCGCGCTGGTGTTGTAGTTGTCGGTGGGCGCGTGCAAGCCCGTGCCGTTGCCGAGAATGCTCGGGGTGGTTCCGGTGGTTTTGGATTGCGTGTAGCGGCCCGCCACGGCCTGGTTGCGCGGCAGCATGTGGTCGAGACGGGCGGTGAACTGGTTGTTGCTGGTGGTATCGTCGGCGAAGTTGACCAGGTTGTTGGCCATGCCGGGCTTGTTGGGGCTGCCCCAGAACGGCCGCAGCTTCAACGCGGTTTGCGAAATGCGCGCGCCGCCCAGGTACTGGTCCAGCCGGTTGCCCGGGATGACGGGCCGGGCCGCCTCAAAGGGATCGCGCAGTTGAATCCTGCGGTCGAGCAGGGCGGAGAAATCGCCCTTCCAGAACGCATCCGGAGGCACGGTGGCGACTCGCGTGGCCGTCTCCGCCTGCCGGTTGCCCTCGTAGTTGAAGAAGAAGAAGGTGCGGTCGCGCCGTACGGGGCCGCCGATGGAGCCGCCGAACTGCTCGCGATGGAAGGGTTGCTGCCCGGCGGTATTGAAGGGATCGCGCGCCTGCCACGTGTTGCCGCGGTGGTACTCGAAGGCGCTGCCGTGGAACTTGTTGGTTCCGCCGCGCGTGGCCACGGTGACCTGCGTTCCGGCCTGCCCGAACTCGGCGGGCGCCACGCCGCTGGTGACTTTGAATTCGCGGATCACGTCCACGGAGACGGCCGCGCCGGAGCGGCCCTGGAACACGTCGTTGTTGGGGGTGCCGTCCAGCAGGTAATCGTTGGAGAAGGCCCGGTTGCCGTTGGCGGCCACCGATCCGAAATCCTTGCCGTTGCCCGAGTTGATGTTCTCGACCGCGCCCGCGGCCAGCAGCACCAGGCTGTTGAAGTCGCGCCCGTTGAGCGGCAGCGATTCGATCTGCTCGCGGATGATGGTGCTCTCCACCGAGGCGGTCTGGGTCAGCATGGGCGCGGCTTCAGCGGAGACCACCACCTGCTGTTCCATGGCGCCCACCTCGAGCCGGATGTTGCGTGTCAGCACGGCGGAGACGTCCACCCGGATGCCGTCGAGCCGTTCGGTTCGAAAGCCTTCGGCCTGCGCGGTCATGTCGTAGACGCCGGGGGCCAGCGGATACAGGACGTAGTTGCCCTCGGCATTGGATGCGACGCTGCGCTCGACGCCCGTTTCGCTGTTTCTCGCCGTGATTTTGGCCGCGGGCACGACGGCGCCGCTGCGGTCCAGGATGGTACCCATGATGCGGCCACCCGTGGTCTGGCCCGCCAGCGAGACGGCGAGCGCGAAAAAGAACACAACCCCTGCGATCATGCGATTCATAATGGCGTGATTGTACTCCGGGAAGGCGGGGTTTTGAAACCCCCTCTTGCCGGCGCGCGTACTCCTATCAGCACCCCGGAGGGATAGCGACGTTTCGCTGGTTCGGGTGGACGCGCAGGTGGCGGGCCGCCACAACCGCGCGATCACAGCCGGAGCCGCCGCGCCCGTCCGGAAGAAATCCAACACTGACGCGGCGGCTGGTAAGATACCTGATGTGACACGCCGCGATTTTCTGGCTTCCGCCGCAGTGGCCGCCATGGCCACGGAGATTGACGCCCAGACGGGCATGCCCATGCGCAACCTGGGCAGCACGGGGGTTAAGGTTTCGCTGCTCGCGTTTGGCGCCGGCAGCCGCTGGCTCGCTTACAAGGACCGCGAGAAGGCCCTCGAGGCGCTCGACCGGGCGTTGAAGGCGGGTGTCAACTACGTCGATTCGGCGGCCAACTATGGCGACGGCCAGAGCGAGCAGTGGGTGGGCGAGTACCTCAGAACGCACAAGAAGAACTTTTTCCTGGTTACGAAGATCGGCGGCAAGCGGACTTACAGCGATGCCATGCGGCTCATCGAACGGTCGCTCAAGAACCTGGGCGTCAGCCAGGTGGACCTGATGCACATCCACTCGCTGGGCAACGAAGCGGACCTGGCGGCCATCGAAGCGCCCGAGGGACAGCTCAAGGCCATGTACCACGCCAAGGAACAGAAGATGGCGCGGTTCATCGGCGTCAGTTGCCATGCGAACCCGCAGGTGCTGAAGACCGCGCTCGAGCGCCACAATTTCGATTCCACCCAGATGGCGTTGAACATCGCGCAGATCGGCAACACGGCGCCCTCCAACAGAGCCGGCGAAGGCATGACCGGCGCTTCCGGGTTCGAAGCCGTGGCCATGCCTGTGGCGCTGAAGAAGAAGATGGGCCTGACCGCCATGAAGGTCTTCGCGCAGGAGAAGCTGCTGGGCAAGGCCGCCCCCGAGATGCTGCTGCGCTACGCGATGTCGCTGCCGGTGGCGGCCGCCACCGTGGGCATGCCGGAACTGGCGCACGTGGACTTCAACATCGCCGCCGCCAAGCGCTTCAAGCCGCTCACGCGGGAGGAGATGAAGTCGCTGCCCGCCAGCGTGAGCGCGCAGATGCGGGCCTCGATCGACAGGTTCTTTGCCGATCACCAGGACTGCTAGCGAATTGGATTCGGGCAGAAGAACCGCCCGTCCCCCCTGGCGGCCCTACGCTAGCCGGAGGGGTCGCTGCCTGTTCCCGTGATGCCGGCGTGGAACTGCGTGTTAGGCTGGGGCTATGGCGCTCGGTGAACTTACCCGGCAGCTTGCGCAGCAGGCCATCGGCAACCAGGTCAAGGAGGTGTTGGACGGCGGCGAGAAGCCGGCCGCCCTACAGGAGGAAACCGTCTCCGCCGTCATTCTGGCGCAGCTCCACGCCATGCAGAAGGCGCTCAAGGAAGACGAGGAGCTGGCAGTGACCTGCGAGGCGGCGCGGGAGACCTTGCGGGTGCTCGAGATCTATGCGCCCTCGCCGCGCCTCTTCGTGCTGACCGGGGTGGATTCCCAGAAAAGCGTTGCCCGTGTGATCTCGCCGCCTGAAGCGCTGCAACTGGTGTGCCGCGTTGTGAAGGCGCACGCCGGCGCGAAGCCCGCGCGCCTACGCATCGTGGCCCCGCGCCCGCAGCACTAGGGTTGCGTGTTACTTTTTTCTGTATGAAAGTGTTGGCGATCAACGGCAGTCCGCGCGAGAGCGGAAACACAGCGTTCCTGCTGAAACGGATCTGCGGCGAACTGGAAGAGGAAGGCATCCGGACCGAAACGATGCAAGTCGGCGGCGCGGACATCCAGGGCTGCAACGCGTGCTATAAGTGCAGCACCGAACGGAACCGGCGCTGTTCGGTGGACGAGGATGAGGCCAACGACTTCATCACCAAGATGTTTGAGGCGGACGGGATCATTCTGGCCTCGCCAACGTACTTTACCGACGTCAGCGCGGAGATGAAGGCGCTGATCGACCGCGCCGGGCTGGTGGCGCGCGGCAACGGCAACCTGCTGCGGCGGAAAGTGGGCGCGGCCGTGGTCACCATGCGGCGCGCGGGCGCGATTCACGCCTTCGACACGCTCAACCACTTTTTCCTGATCAACGAGATGATCGTGCCGGGATCGAGTTACTGGAATATCTGCGTGGCGCGCGACCCGGGCGAAGCGGAACACGACCAGGAAGGCCTTCGCACCATGGACACGCTGGCGCGCAACATGGCGTGGCTGCTCAAGAAGCTCGGCGGCAAGAAGTAATCCCGCTGGCATATACTGAAAAGAAACCCATGTCTGGATTCCATATCGTCGTGTGCGGGAGCATTGTACCCGACCCGTTGCAGACCCTCGAACCGGTCTCCGGGCCCGCCGGTCCCGCGCTGAAGAACGAAATGATGCTGCCGGCCGTACTCGACCCCTGGGCGGGGCACGCGCTCTACGAAGCTGCCGCGCTCGCCGCGAAACATGCCGGCAGCAAGGTATGGCTGGTGAGCCTCGGTCCGAAGGCGAAATTGCAGCAGGTCATGATGACCGTGGCGCAGAAGGCTCCGTTCGAACTGGTGGCGGTGGACGGCCCTGCGGGCGGCTTCACGGACGCGCGCGAAACGGCGGCGGCGCTGGCCGCGGCCATCGAGGGCATCGCGGGGCTCGACCGCTCCCGCCTGTTGCTGTTCGGCGGCTGGGAATCGGCCTCGCGCGGCGCGGGCGTCACCATGCAGATGGTGGGAGAGCGGCTGGGCATTGCCGAGCAGTTTCAAGGTGTGGACGAACTGAGCGTGCAGGCCGACGGCAGCCTGCGCATCCTGGAGCGTGTGGAAGGCGGGCGGCACCAGGTGTCGGTTTGCGCGGCGGCGCCGGCGCTGTTGGGATGGGCCACGGGCAGCCTGCCCGAGCCCCGCAACAACCCGCAGGTCGGCATGCTGAACATGCGCACCGTGATGCCCGCATTGCAGCGCGCCAAGCAGGCGGCGGTGGGCGCGGGCGGCGCGGAGTTCGTGCGCGTGAGCCTGCCGAAGCAGCAGCGCGAAACCAAGGTGGTGAAGGACATGACGCCTGACGAGATCGCGCGCGAAATCGTGGATTGGATCACCCGGGACTAGCCATGGAAAGGATTCTTTTTCTCGCACACACGGAAGCGGACGGCACGCTCGGCCGCGCGGCGCTGGAGGCCCTGGCCGCCGCCCGCGCGCTCGATGGCGCGCTGGCGGCCGGGCTGGTGGGCGCCGAAGTGAAGCCCGCCGCGGACAGCATCGCGGGCTCGGGCGCGCGCATTCTGGGCGTGGCCGGCGAGGCCTTTGCGCAGCCGCGCTACGCCACCGACGCCGCGGCGGCCGAGGCTCTGTGCCGCGCCGCGGGCGCGACCATCGTGGTCGCTCCGGCGACTTCCCGCTGGGCGCGGGTGATGGCGGGCGTGGCGCACCGGCTGAACGGCGCCATCGACACGCACGTGACGGATTTCTCGCCCGAACTGACCGTGACCCGCTGGTACTACCGGCAGCGCATGGAAGGAGTGCTGCGCCGCGCGGTGCGGCCCTGGTTCGTGCTGCTCGAGTCGGGATGCCGCCAGCCCTGGGCGGGTGCGGCGGGCAGCGCCGTGGTGGAGCCGGTGGCGGTTGCGGTCGAAACGCGCACCTGTGTCGCCGGCATCCAAACGCCGAAAACAGACCAGCAGACCATCCGGCCGGACGCGAAGCTGCTGCTGGTGGCGGGTGCGGGCTGGACCAAGAAGCAGGCGGACGGCCAGATCCATGCGGGGGAGGCGGAGGGACTGATTCTCGATTTCCTGCGGCTGGCGGGCGCATCGCTGGGCGGCAGCAAATCGCTGGTGGACCTCAGCGGAGAAGGCCAGGCGGTGCTCCGGTGCATGTCGCACCTGAACCAGATCGGCCAGACCGGCTCGACGCCGCGGCATCAGAAGGGGCTCTCGACGTGCTGCCACGGCGAAGAGCCGCACGCGGTGGGATGGCGCTTCATCAACGAGCGGCGGGCGGTGAACCTGGACGCGAATTGCGGCTGGGCGCGCGGCAAGGCCGACGTGGTTTACGTGGCGGACGCGTTCGCGGTAATGGCGAGAGTGAACGCGCTGCTGGCGGAAAAGGCGGAAGCCCCCATCGTCAACACTGACGACGCGGATCCAGTGAGGCGGTGAAGCTAATCCAACAACTCTTCCAACGCCTGCAAGCCCTCCTGTTTCCCCATGGCGATTAGGCCGAAGTTCCACGACAGAAGGCCGAGTATCTGTTTGAAAGCGTGGGAGATCGATCCGAA
>JBHGBM010000080.1:0-25741 GCA_041946965.1 Bryobacteraceae bacterium | reverse complement strand
GGTTATCGGGCACAATAAAAGAAACCGACCTTCCAACCACATTCATGTCGCGCACCCAGTCCGTCATCAATCCGCCCGCATAATCCCAAAACCAGCGGAAGTTGAAGTGAAACCGGTTCTGGTTGAACGGCCGGAGCGGGGCGGGACCCAGCCACATGTCGTAATCGACACCGGCGGGCGCCGCTCCGTCCGCGGGGCTGCCGCAGTCTTTTACCCAATCCAGATACGCCCAGCAGCGCACCTGCCTGACCTTTCCCAACTTGCCTGAGCGCACAAACTCCACGGCATCGCCGAAATGTCCCGAGCTCCTCCACTGCGTGCCCATCTGGACCACGCGGCGGTATTGGCGAGCCGTGTCGCGCATGATGCGTCCCTCCCCGATACTGGCGGCGAGCGGCTTCTCAACGTAAACGTCTTTGCCGGCCTGGCAGGCCGTCACGGTGATCAGCGCATGCCAATGGTCCGGCGTGCACACCACGCAGGCATCGATGTCCTTACGCTCGACCACGCGCCGGAAATCCCTGACTGCCTCCGGCTTCTTGCCGCGGATCTTCCCGATGCGTTCCACCGCCTTGTCCAGGCGCGAGCCGTCCACGTCGCAGGCCGCCACAATTTCGGTATCGGGATGGGCAAGAAAGGCATTGCTGTCGGCGTTGGAAATCCCGCCGCAGCCGATCAAGCCGATCCGGATGCGGTCGCTGGGCGCGACCAGCGCGGCGCGGGCGCGAGCGGCGTACAGAGTGGACGCAAGAGCGCCGGCGACCAAACTTCTTCGGCAAACATCCGGCCCCTTGCTCTGCTTGTTGGCATCCATGGCAATCTGTATAGCCCCGAAGGGCGCCCCTGTCAAGCGAGCCCGCCTGATTGACGCCGTCCCTCCCGACCCACTACCATCAACTTCCGTGAGCATGTTCCACCGCCGCAACTTCTTCACCTCCGGCCTCACGGCCCTGGGCAACTTCGTCTTCGGCGGCCTGAACCGCACCGCTCAGGCCGAGACCCGCCGCGAAATCTTCGACGCGCACCTGCACATCCCCGGCGATAACGGCGAAATCTGGCAATGGCACCGCGTCACGCATGACATGGCCGGCTTTGTCGCCTACCTGGATAAGTGCGGCGTGCGGCGCGGAGTGATCTCCTCGGCCCGCAGCAACGTCGCCACCGAGCCGGCGGAGTTCCGCGCGGGCAACCGCGAGGTCGCCCGCTATGCCGGCAAGTACAAGGGGCGCTTCCGCGGCAGTTGCGTCATCACTCCCTTCCACATCGAGGAGGCTCTGCGCGAAATCGAGGACTGCCACAAGCAGTTCGGCTTCCGCTGGCTGGGCGAGTTCTGCAACTACATGACGAAATATCGCTACGACACCCCGGAGTGGTCCCGTGTCATGAACCTCGCCGCGGACCTCAAGATGGTCGTACAGATCCACACCAACACGGCTGAGATGGAGCGGCTGGCGGCGGACTTTCCGCGCAACACCATCGTCTTCCCCCACTTCGGCTCCAACCGCGAGGACATCGCCCGGCGCATCGACATCGTGGCCGCGCACCGCAACTGCCTGATCGATATCTCAGGAAGCGGCGTCGAGCGCGTGGGAATCCTCGAGCTCGCCGTGAGCAAGATCGGCGCGGACCGCGTGCTCTACGGGTCCGACTACACCATCAATGAGCCCTCGGCCGTAATCGCCCGCGTCGACAACGCTTTTCTCACGCCCGAAGACCGCGAGAAAATCCTGTTCCGGAACGTCGAGCGGCTGCTGGCCTAGCCGCCCACCCGTCCACGGATCCCACCCCTGTGGGGCAGCCTCACCCCGCGTACTTCTTCGCCAGCGCCACGTCCGCCGCGACCTCGTCGAACATCACCGGGTACAGGCCCACAATCACCGCATCGGAGGGTTTTATGTTCTTGTACGCGAACTGAAACGCCCGGTCCACGGACGCCTCGTTGTTGCACAGGCGCCCCGCCGCCAGGATCTTGAACCCCAGGCACGGCTTCTTCACCTGCCGCACGCGTTCGGTCATCTTCTGCGGGTCGGAGGCCAGGAACAACTCGCCCAGCACGCGGTCGCCGGTCATGGCCCGGATCTCCTCCGGCGTGCGGGTCACGTTGTAGAAGCACGTCATGTAGAGGTCCGTCTCCCAGGCGGCGTCCTCGGCGTGCGCCAGGTGCTTCGGATTGTGGGTGGACATGCCCGCCATGATGCCCATGTCGTGCACGCGCTTCAGGAAGTCGCGCACCGCCTCCGGCTTTCCCTCGTGGAAGAAAGTGTCCGTCACGCCGCCGTGGTGCACCATGGCGATGGGCTTCATCGCCAGGATCTCCTTCTTGTACTGGTCCTGCTTTCCCGAAGTCAGGCAGATGAACTGGATCTTCGACCCCCGGTCGCGCGCGGCGGCCAGCGCCTGGTAGGCCTTCGGCGAGTACGAACTTTGCCAGGTGTTGATGCCCTGCCGCTCGCAATCCAGCAGGAACTGCGTGGTGCGCTCCACGGTGAAGTATTGCACCATCAGCTCGCTCAGCCGCTGCGTGCAGTGGGAGTAGCCATTGATAGGGTTCGCGCCGGCGATCAGCCGGGTCACCCGGTACTTCCCGAGTGCGACGGAGGGCAGGGCGGCTTCCGCTGCGGCTGCGAGCGGCGCGGCGGCGGCGCCCAAAAACGTGCGTCTGCGAATCGGCCTTTGCGGCATGATCTCTGTTTTGTCACAATAGCGGTTCCATATGCAAGCGGCATTTTACGAAGGCAGCCGGACTATACGTATCGGCGCGTGCACACCCGCCGCGCCCGGCCCGGGCCAGGTCCGGATCCGCGTCTCGCACTGCGGCATTTGCGGCACGGATCTGCATATCTACCACGGCAAGATGGACCGGCGCGTGCCTATCCCCGCCGTGATCGGCCATGAGATGTCCGGCACGGTGGAGGCGCTCGGCGAAGGGGTCGCGGACTTCGCCCCGGGCGACCGCGTCACCGTCCGGCCGCTCGATCCGTGCGGCGAATGCCCCGCCTGCCGCGCGGGCCACAGCCACATCTGCCAGCGGCTGAAGTTCATCGGCATCGATTCGCCGGGCGCTTTCCAGGAGCTGTGGACCGTCCCCGCCCACACGCTCCACCGCCTGCCTGCGTCGCTCTCCTTCGCGCGCGGCGCGCTGGTCGAGCCGCTCGCGGTGGCCTGCCACGACGTGCGGCTCGGCGAGGTGCGGCCCGGCGAGTTCGTCGTGGTGCAGGGCGGCGGACCCATCGGAACTTTGATCGCCATCGTGGCCAAAGCGGCAGGCGCCCGCGTGGTGGTTTCGGAGGTGAATCCCTTCCGCCTGAAGTTGGCCACGGAGTTGGGACTCGAAACTTTCGACCCGCGCGCCGCGGACCTGCCCGCCTTCGTGGAGGCTCATACCGGAGGCGCCGGCGCCGACGTTGTCTTCGAGGTCACCGGCTCGGGCGCCGGCGTGGAGATGATGACCAGACTGCCTCGCACCCGCGGCCGCATCGTCATGGTGGCCATCTTCTCCGAGCCGCGGCCCGTTGACCTGTTCCGTTTCTTCTGGCGCGAGCTGCGCATGGCCGGCGTGCGCGTCTACGAGCCGCGGGATTTCGACCGCGCCATCGCGCTCGCCGCCTCCGGCGCGCTGCCGCTCGACCGCCTGATCACGGATGTGCGCCCGCTCGCGCAACTCGAATCCGCCCTCCAGGACATGGAGCGCGGCGGCGAAGTCATGAAGATCCTCATGGAGTGCTCAAAGTGAACGTTCTGGACCTGTTCAAGCTGGAGGGAAAGATCGCGTTGGTCACCGGCTGCCGGCGCGGCATTGGAAAGGCCATGGCGCTCGCGCTGGCCGAAGCCGGAGCGGACATCGTGGGCGTGAGCCGCTCCATGGAATCCGCCGGCAGCCAAATCCAGCGCGAACTGACTGCCCTTGGCCGGCGCTTCACCGGATACGCCTGCGACTTCGCCAGCCGCAAGTCGGTCTACGCGTTTCTCGAAAAAGTTCTGGCGGATTTTCCGGTGATCGACATCCTGGTGAACAACGCCGGCAGCATCCTGCGCAAGCCCGCCGCCGAGCACCCCGACGAATACTGGGATGAGCTGATGGAGACCAACCTCTCCTCGCAGTTCATCATCAGCCGCGAGATCGGCAAGCGCATGGTGGAGCGCGGGTCCGGAAAGATCATCTTCACCGCCTCCCTGCTCACCTTTCAGGGCGGCATCCTCGTGCCCGGCTACGCCGCCAGCAAGGGCGGCGTGGGACAACTGGTGAAGGCGCTGGCCAACGAGTGGGCGCCGCGCGGTGTGCAGGTGAACGGCATCGCGCCGGGGTATGTCGCCACCGACAACACCACGGCCCTGCGGCAGGACGCCGCGCGCGCCCCCGCCATCCTGGCCCGCATCCCCGCCGGGCGCTGGGGCCAGCCCGACGATTTCAAGGGCGCTGTACTGTACCTTGCCTCCGCCGCCTCGGATTACGTCAACGGAACCATCCTCACCGTGGATGGCGGCTGGATGGGCCGGTGACCATGCGGCGCACCCTCGAACGCTACTTCGAATTCCCGGCGCTGGGCACGGACTGGCGCACGGAGATCCTGGCGGGCGTCACCACCTTCATGACGATGGCCTACATCGTCTTCGTGAACCCGTCGATTCTCGCGGAAACCGGCATGCCGCTCGAGGCGGTCACGGCGGCCACCTGCCTTTCCGCCGCAGTGGGCAGTTTTCTCATGGGCGGCTACGCCCGCTATCCCATCGCGCTCGCGCCGGGCATGGGGCTGAACGCCTACTTCGCCTACACCGTGGTGAAGGGCATGGGGATCGCGTGGCAGGCGGCGCTGGGCGCGGTCTTCATCTCCGGCGTGGCCTTCTTCGTGCTCACCCTGATCGGCGTGCGGCAACTCATCATCTCCGCCATCCCCTTCGAGCTGTACGCGGCGGTGGCGGGCGGCGTCGGGCTGTTTATCGCCCTGATCGGATTCCGTAACTCCGGAATCATCGTCCCCAGCGCGGCCACCACCGTGACGCTCGGCAACCTGCGCGATCCCCACACGCTGCTCGCGATTGGAGGGCTGCTGCTCACCGCTGCGCTGCTCGCCTGGCGCGTGCGCGGCGCCATGGTGGTGGGAATCCTGGCGACCGCGCTCGCCGGTTTCGCCACCGGCGTGGTCTCCTGGACCCCGCACCCCTACAGCCTGGGCGCGCTGGCCGGCACCGCTTTCAAGCTGGATATCGCCTCCAGCCTGCGGCTGGGCTTCCTCGAGATCATCTTCGTGTTCCTGTTCATCGACATGTTCGATAACATCGGAACGCTCGTCGCCGTGGGGAAGAAGGCCGAGCTGTTCGACCACGCGCACCAGATCCCCCGCGTGAACCGCATCCTGCTTTCCGACGCTACCGCCACCGCGGCGGGATCGCTCGCCGGCACCTCCACCGTGGTGAGCTACATCGAAAGCGCCGCCGGGGTGGCGGCGGGCGGGCGCAGCGGGGTCACCGCCATCGTCACCGGCCTGCTCTTTCTCGCGGCCCTGTTCATCGCGCCGCTGGTGGGAGCCATCCCCCACGCCGCCACCGCGCCCGCCCTGATCATCGTGGGCAGCATGATGGCCACCACCATGGCGGAGATCAACTGGAAGAACCCGGAACTGGCGATTCCGGCGTTCCTCATCCTGATGGGCATCCCGCTGACCTTCAGCATCGCCAACGGGCTGGCGTTCGGCTTCACCGCCTACACGCTTCTGAAGCTCGCCCGCGGCAAGTTCCGCGAAGTGAACTGGTTCGTCTACGCGCTTACCGCGCTGTTCATTCTGCGCTTTGCGTACCTGTCGCAGGGGTGATCAACCGCGGCAATATCTCCCCCGCCGGCCCCTCCAACCGGCATTCCACCACCTCCGAAAACGGCGTGCGCCCGGGGTTCACCTCAATCACCCGCCGCGCCAGCCGAATCAAACCCGCCGCCGGATATACCACCGCTGAAGTCCCCACCACCAGCACCACCTCGGCCTCCCTCACCGCGCGCCCCGCGGCTTCCATCACTCCCTCGGGTAACATCTCCCCGAACCACACCACCCCGGGACGCGCCATCCCTCCGCAAGAGCACACCGGTGGCAAAGGATCGAGCGGCGTGCTGCGGTCGTCCCACTCCGCCCCGCACGCGGTGCAGCGCAGCCGCCAGATATCGCCGTGCAGCTTCAACACCTTCCGGCTGCCCGCCAGGTCGTGCAGGCCGTCCACATTCTGCGTGACGAGCGTGAACCGCGCCTTCTCCGCTTCCAGCCGCGCCAGCGCCGCGTGCCCGGCGTTGGGCCGCGCCCTGGCGATCAGCCCCCGCCGCCAGTCGTACCAGCGCCACACCAGGGCGGGGTCGCGCGCGAACGCTTCCGGCGTGGCCAGGTCCTCGGCCCGGTACTGGTTCCACAATCCGCCCGCGCCGCGAAACGTGGGCACGCCGCTCTCGGCGGAAATCCCCGCCCCGGTAAGCGCCGCCACCGAATCTGCCCGCGCCAGCCATTCGCACGCCAGCGAAATGTCCACAACCCATAGTGTAAGCTTGTGTAAACCCAGCGTCCGGCCTCCGGCCCGCATGGTAGATTTCGATCAGGGCCACTCGCATGCGACTGCTGCTGATCGACGACGACGCTGAACTCTGCGCCCTGCTCTCCGAGTACCTGAAGAAGGAAGGTTTTTCCGCCGAGTGCGAGCACGACGGCCGCCGCGGCCTGGAACGCGCGCTGGCCGGCGACTACCGCCTCATCATCCTCGACGTCATGCTTCCCGGCATGGACGGCTTCGCCATCCTGCGCGAGTTTCGTAAGAAGAGTCACACCCCGGTGCTCATGCTGACCGCCCGCGGCGAGGACGTGGACCGCATCGTCGGGCTGGAAATGGGCGCCGACGATTACCTCGCCAAGCCTTTCAACCCTCGCGAGTTGGTGGCGCGCATCCGCGCCATCCTGCGGCGCTACGAGGTGCGCCCGGAAACCGCGCCCGGCCGCCTGGAAGTCAACGGCGTCGTGCTCGACACCGGCTCGCGGCAGGTCTGGGACCGCGGCCGCGAAGTGGAACTCACCACTTTCGAGTTCGACATCCTCGAAGCCCTCATGCGCGCTGCTGGCCGCGTCCTCTCCCGCGACGCCCTGATGGAGCAACTCTACAACCGCAAGGCCACGCCATTCGACCGCTCCATCGACATGCACATCAGCCACCTGCGCAAGAAGCTCGAATCGCCGGAGCGCACCGTGATCAAGACCGTGCGCGGCGTCGGCTACCAGTTCTGCCGCACCCCCGAGGAGAGCCGCGAATGAATTCGTTGTTTGCGAAGATCCTGCTCTGGTTCTGGACCAGCCTGGTGATCTTTGTGGTGGGCTCCGCGCTCATCTCCGCCCTCAGTTCCGACGTCTCCGACCGGCACTTCCCGCTCGCCCGCATGGCCGCGTTTCAGGAGAAGGAGGCCGTCTACGCCTATGAGAACGAGGGCCGCGCCGGACTCCAGGCGTACATGGACCGGCTCGAATCCGTCTACCGCGGCCGCGCATTTCTTACCGATGCCTCCGGACGCGACCTGCTCACCGGCGAGGACCGGTCGCGCCTGCTCCACGAAGCCCGAGGCCGAGATCAGTCCGCGCTCTTTCGCCCCGGCGGCATGCTGGTCGCGCGCCAGTCCGAAAACGGCCGCTACTGGTACTTCGTCTTCGTTCCCCGCCTGCACTTCGGCACTTGGTTTCTGCTGCGCGAACACTGGTGGGGGCTGGCGGTGGGGGTGCTCCTTTGCTGGGTTCTCGCCTATCACCTGACCAGCCCCGTGCGGAAGCTGCAACACGCCGTGGAAGCCTTCGGCCGCGGCGATCTCTCCGCCCGCGCCCGGTCCCGCCGCAATGACGAGCTCGGCCAACTGGCGCGCACCTTCGACGCCATGGCCGACCGCACCCAGACCCTCCTCGAGGCCGAACGCCGCCTGCTGCGCGATATCTCCCACGAGCTGCGCTCCCCGCTCGCCCGCCTGGGCGTCGCCATCGAACTGGCGCGCGACGCGGAACAGCCCGCCAACCGCCAGGCCGCCCTGGACCGCATCGCCAAGGAATCGGAGCGCCTGAACACGCTCGTGCGCGAGCTGCTCGAGGTCACCCGCGTCGAAGGCGATCCCAATGCGCTGCGCGCAGAGCCCGTACGCCTGGATAACCTGTTGCGTGAAATCGCCGGCGACGTGCAGATCGAGGCGGAGGCACGCGGCAGCCGCGTCGAGCTGCGCGCGGTCGAGCCCCGGACCATCAGCGGCGATCCCGAATTGCTGCGCCGCGCCGTCGAGAACATCGTGCGCAACGCCATCCGCTTCGCCCCCGAGGGCACCCCGGTGGAGATGGCCATGGAGGCCCGCAACGGCAGAACCGTGGTGTGCGTGCGCGACTACGGCCCGGGCGTGCCCGCCGAGAGCCTTCCGCGCATTTTCGACGCCTTCTACCGCGTCGAGTCCGACCGCGACCGCGCCACCGGGGGCGTCGGGCTGGGGCTCTCCATCGCCCGCCGTGCCGTCGAAGCCCACCATGGAAAACTTACTGCGCGCAACGCCAACCCCGGCCTCGCCGTCGAGCTGGAGTTGTAAGCCGGCCTGAAATTGCCCAACAGACCGTCGCGGCAGGCATGGCCGTTGCCGGGCCGAAGTCAACGGCAGCGAGATCGTGCCCCTATATCAGAAGCTGTTCCCGGTGGAGGCGAAGGAGTTCACCCGCGAGAACGCCGAAATGCTGGCCGCCGTCGATCTGATCCGCACCCATACCCAGGGGCGCGGAATCCGGGTCATCGATCGGAAGAAGTTGCTGAGGCCTGGTACTTCGTGCGAGCGTCCTGTACACTCTTTCGCAGCTCGTCCAGTTCGCCGGGCGAAAAATATCCCATGCCCTTGGGTTCGCGCAGGCGGTCCTCGATGAAGTCCAGCACTTTCAGCCGCTGCGCGACGATCTGTTTCACCTGCGACCGATCGAGAAAACTGGCGCCGTCCACGATGAGATAAACGGGCGAGGTGTGCGCTAAAGCGCCATTGAACGACGTCGTGCGCGCGGCGATCCACTGGCTTTTCGCCGCAGGCAGATCAAATTCCACCACCAGCTTGCCCTGCTTGGGGCCGCTCGCTTCCGCGGAGCGGATGACACGGCCGTGCGCGACCACTTCCAGCACCTTCGGCGCCCCGATCGCCTCCGGCGCCCAAACCTCTGCCCGGACGCGCACCACGGTGTTCTTTGCCACTCTCACTTCGTCGCCCGGCATCTTGCCTCCAACGCTCAGCACCAACATCGGGCCGTTGGTCGTGAATGTGTGGCCCTGCTTCACGGCGGCATACCAGGAGTCCACCGTGAATTTGCCGGGCCCCGTATACGCATAGGTCCGCTCCTCTCCCACCGATGCGGCGGGATAATCCGAGCTGCCCATGGCAATCAGCTTGACACCCAGGTTCAGGAAATCGTAAAAGTCCTCCAGTCCCATGTGCGCGGCTTCGAGGATGTCGATGAAGTCCACCTTGCCCCGGATGATATTGATGCTCGCGTCCCAGCCGGCGTGGGAATTGGGGTCCTTGCGGCGAAAGAACGCCGGCGACCAGGCCAGGTGCGAGTAACCCACCAGACCGCCCTGTCTATGCACGCCGTCGAAAACGCGGTCATACAGGTGATAATTACGGGCATCGCGGACGGCATTTTGAATGTTGATCTGGGTCACGTGCCCTTGCCCCTCGATGCTTACGCGCGGATCTTCGGCGCCGGATTCCACCCAGTAGTCGCCGCGGTGAAAACGGGACGCCTCGCCGTAATTCTTCTGAATGGACCCGTCGTTGGCCCGCTGGTTGCCGTAACTGACGGCAACGGTCATGTGTACGTCCATCGCCTGCGCCCACGTGATGATGAACTCATCGTGCAAGGGCGCCGTTCGCCATGAATGCACGTGCGCATCGCCGGAATACCACCCGCGCCGGGGCATATCGACCCAGCGCCCGATTTTGACGCTCCGCGACAACTTCTGGCCGGCGGCGACCGCGAACTCCTCGATGTACGGCAGGTACTCCGGACCGCGCTGCACGGCCAACCGGTACTTGCCGGGCGGCAACTCGATGGTAAACGGCTTCGAGACAAAGTAGGCCGCCGGTTCCTTCCAGTACGGCATGGGACGCACATTCTCGTACCAGTGCTTGGGATCTTCCCTGAAGTCGCCGGTCGTCAGCACCGCGGGGCCGACGTCGCCCGGATACCACTTCTTCTTGTCTCCGGCGACGTACTCCACTTCCTTCAGCCGCCCCGCGATAAAACTTTTGTTGCTGACGTAGGGTGCGGGCTGCCGGCCGTCGGGCGGCATGCGCCAACTGCCGTCCGCCAGCGCGGTAATGCAGATCATCGCCGGCACGACCTGGCCGCTGACCTTGTCGCGGATGGCCACGTTCAGGGCGCCCACATCCGATTGCCCGAAAAGATGAATTGGGGCCAGGACGAACCACGATCCCAGCGACGCCCGAACTAATGTGGCCCGGCTGAAGTTCTTCAGTCGCATAGCTCCTCCTTGGTGTTCATTCGCGTGGCGTCTTTGTGAACCAGGGGCGCGCGGTTGGCTCGCCCTTCAAGAACGCCAGCAGCCGCGTGGCCACCTTCATTCGTCCCGACTGCGAGGGATGCGTCCGATCTGCCGGCACGTAGTCGTCAATCGAATAGCTGAGACCATCGCGATTCGGCTTCACGCCATCGGCCCACACGTACGGTCCCCAGGCGATCCAGGGAGCCCGTACCGCCCCTTTGCGGGGATCGTAGTTCAGTTCCGGGTTGCCGGCGAGTTGATCGGCAATCAGCCATTTCACCGAAAATCCGCTCTCGTAGGCGAACGGCTCGGGATTCAGCGGGCTGGTCGCATAGCCGCCGTAGGTGCGGCTGGAAATGTAGGCGATCTTCAGGTTCGGGAACCGGTCGTGCATCACGTGCAGCGTACCGGCAAGGTTCCGCTGAAGCTCTTTCGCCTCCGCGGGGAAGGGACGATTCGGGCCGGGGTTGGCCTGAAGGACCCACGCGGCCTGCACCTGTTGGGGCGTCACTCCGGCGGCTTTCAGCCGTTCCTCCACCACCTCCCAGTATGGTGTCCTGGGCTTAGCGGTAATCCAGGCCACCTGCCCGCCCTGGGCGCCGTCGACCACCACGAGGTGTGGATTCAGCGCGTCATCGTCCGCTGCGATCTTCTGGAAGACCTGAAACTTATTGGTCGTGTTCGACATGCCTATCGAGAGCAGCACGATCTTGCCGCCCGGAGCGGGACGCCCCGCCGCATCCAGCGGAACGATCTGGCGCGCCAGCGCCAGCCCCGCCTTCTGGTGTGCCGGCGGCGGCGTGTTCACGCCCCCGGGGTACAGACCGCCCTGCTCGCCTTTGTAAGTTCCTTTGCCCAGATCGGGCAGCGCGATCAGGCCGGTGGATGCGCGCGACGGATGATCCCTGATCCACTGCCGGCGGTCCACCCTGGCGTTCGCCTGCATGTGGGCGCGCTCCTCCGCCGTGAGGTGTTCGATGGTGCGCTGCCGCATCTCCATCATCTTTTGCTTCTGCGCGGCGTCCGGCCCGCGCTGGCCCTGCAAGGCAATGCCACGCGCCAGCAACGCGGCGGATGCCGCCAAAGCGAACCACGCGAAGGAACGAACGGATTTCATGTCTGTGATCCTCGACTCATAAGTTCAGTAAATAAGCTTGATGCCGAACTGGACCACCCGGGCTCCGCCGGCGCTCAGGATTCGGCCGAAGTTGGCGTTACTCATGTTAGTGTTCGGATTGCCGAGATTAGTGTGATTGAACACATTGAAGAACTCCGCCCGGAACTGAACACGACGTTGCTCCCGGATCGGAAAATTCTTGAATATCGAGAAGTTCCAGTTGATCGCCCCCGGGCCGTAGAGCAGATTTCTCCCGGCGGTTCCGAGCGACCCTGAGGCCACCCGGCCGAAGGCCGCCGTGTTGAAGTACTTCGCGATCAACTCATCGCGCGGCCGGTCCCGGCTCAGTTTCGGATCTCCCAGCAGATTGGGCCGGTCGTAGGTGGAGATGCCGTCCAGGTTCGCGTCGGTGCCGAGAACCACGTTGAACCGGCTGCCGCTGTCGGCGCGCGTGATTCCGTTTATGCTCCACCCGCTCAGAATCTGGCGTCCGGCGAAACCCCACCGGGGGACGGCGGGCAACTGCCACATGTAGGAGGCGATGAAGACGTGCCGCGTGTCGAAATTGGAGGCCGCGCGCTCGGCCTTCCGATTGTTCGAGTCCTGCATCATCGTGTCCGTATTGTTCTGGACATCATCCGGCGCCTCATCAATCGACTTCGCCAGCGTGTAACTGGTCAGGACCGAGAACCCCCCGCTGAAGCGGCGATTGGCGGCGACCTGGAGCGAATCATAGTGGCCGTTCGCCGCCGATTGGATGTCGGAGATCTGGGCGAAGGTTCCCGGCAGATACGGCCTGCGGTCGTTGACGTTGGCGGCAGTCGAGCGGCCGGGGATGAAGACCGGGCTGTTGGCGTCCCGTTGCGAAATGAATTTCCGCGAGGTGTTGCCCACGTAAGCCGCCTGGAGGCTGAGGTCTTTCATGAGTTGCTGCTCGACCGTGAAATTGTATTGCTGTACATACGGCGTGGCCAACTCCCCGTTGAGCCACGACGCGGTAACCGGCAACGAGAACAGCGGGTTCGACCGGTCAAATTTGTAGGGGAAGGGGCTCCCACCCGGCACGTTGGCCCACGGATCGACGAGGTTGGGAGTGCCGAAAACGGTTACATCCGCAAGGAAAGGTTGCCCTTGCATGCTGTTGGCGAACGTCTCCGACGGGACCGAGTAGAAGAAGCCGTATCCGGCGCGGATCGCGGTCTTCCCGTTGCCGAACACGTCGAGCGCGAAGCCGATGCGAGGAGCGAAGTTGTTCCGGTCGGTAGGCACCAGCCCCGACGGAATGCCGCTGTCTCCCGGGAACACCAGGCCCAGGGGCGCCTTGGGAATGACTTTCGACTGCGTGTTGAAGCGGAAGGTCTGCACCGAATCGTCGGGCGTTGAAAACGGCGTGTTCAGTTCGTAGCGCAGGCCGAGATTGACGGTCAGCCTGCGATGGATTCGCCAGTCGTCCTGTACGAAACTGTGCCAGTTCAGCGAGCGGAAATCGCGATCCGGGGCGTTGTTCTGCCGAAACGAGGCCGCCATGCCGATCATCAGGTCGGCCAGAGAATTCCTTGTGAAATTACCCGAGAAGCGGACTTGCCCGGATCCCAGCCAGTTGGTGATCTCGCGATACTTGTTCCGGATGAGCCACGTTCCGGCCTTCAACGTGTGGTTGCCGTGGACCCAGCTCACCGTATCAGACCATGCGAGGCTGTGCTGCGGCTGGTGAAACTCGGTGTTCTGCCCCATCTGCCACCGCCCGTTGACGATAATCTGCGGCGGCCGTCCCGGCTCGCTTCCCAGGGTTACCTTGCTGCCGAAGTCTTTCCAGGTGGTGCGATCGGAAACGGACGTGTCCCATAGGCGGCGGGTGTAGCTGAAGCGCAGTTGATTCAGCACCGACGGGGACACGGTCCACTCCTCATTGACTACCACGTTGCGCTGATGGAAAGACTGCGTCGCCGGACTATAGGTGGGAATCTGATTGGCGGCGGCGTAGGGGTCCACGCTCTTGCCGTGAAGCACAAACAGGCTGCCATACAGTTTGTGCCGCGAGGACAACTGGTGATCGATCTTGCCGAGCCACTGGTCCTCGTTGGAAGTACGCGGCGCGCTCACTTGCAGCCGGCCGTCCGGCGTGTTGGGCAACGGAACCTTCGTGTTCACGATATTGGCCGCCACCGGGTCCAGCCGGTTAGCGGGAATGATGCCGCCGGGAAAAGCCTGCCCGTTTGTGGGATCTACGGGCCGTTGGGCGGCTGCCGCGGCGGAGAAGTTGCCGGTTCTTTCGGCCGCCGTCGGGGGAAGGGCGTTGTTTTGGAAAACTCCGTTCCGAATGCGCAGGCCCTGGTAGGAGCCAAAAAAGAAGGTCCTGTTGCGGATGATACGTCCGCCGCCCGTGGCGCCAAACTGGTTCTGGCGCAGTGAGGAGACTGTCGGCTGGAAGAAATTGCGCGCATTCAAAACATCATTGCGCAAGAACTCGAACAGCGAGCCATGCAGGTCATTGGTTCCGGATTTCGTGATCACGTTCAGCACGGCTCCGCTGTTGCGGCCGAACTCGGCGCTGAAATTGCTGGTGATGAGACGAAACTCCTGGACCGCGTCGGGATTCGGCGCCGCGTTGCCGGAGTTGCGGAACAGGTCGTTATTGAACCCGCCGTCGAGCATGTAGGTACTGTGGAAACTGCGGCTGCCGTTGACGTTGATGGAATTACCCTGGTTGTCCGGGGTGACCAGAAAGCGGGTGGCGGCGACCCCGGGAAGAATGCTGACCAGGTCATATACGTTGCGGCCGTTGAGGGGCAGATCGTTGATGCGCCGGGTGTCCACCAGGCCTCCGATCTGCGCTTCGCGCGTATCCACCATGGTCGCATCGGCGACAATCCGGACCTCCTCGCTGACGGCTCCCACTTCCAGGACCGGGTCCACACGCACGTTGCTGTTGACGCTCAAAAGAAGTCCGTGTTGCACGAACTTCTTGAAACCGCGGTGCTCAACTTCCAGCCGGTACTCGCCCACCGCCAGAACGGGGAATACATAGCCGCCGGTTTCATCCGTGGTGGCGGTTCGCCTTTCTCCCGTGCCCACCTGAATGACTGTTACGGTCACCGCCGGCGCGCGTGCGCCGGTGGTATCGCTGACCGATCCGTGAATGGTCCCGGTGACCGCTTGTGCAAGCAGCGTCACCGGGGCGAGTTGAAGAACCAGCAAGGCCGCTGCCAGCCAGCCGAAGCTGCGGAGTAAGGACATCGTCATAACGATCCTTTCCGCGCCCGCTCAACGTCTGGGCGCGTACTCTTTGGTGAACGCGTTGTGGCTCTTGCTCACGATGAACGAGCCGTTCGCGCCCGCCTATCCTCTAACGTCGGCGGCGCCGAGTTCCAGGGCGGTCCAAGGCGCTTCTACTTTCTGCCGAACTTCGCCAGGAAGAAATCCGGAGCCGACTCATAAATCGACTTTACGCCTGGGTATTTCAGGTTCACCTCCACGCCGAGCGCATCCATCTTCTTCTTCAGTGCTATCCCGAAATTCACGTGGTGGACTCTCCAACCCTCCACCCTGTTGGGGTCGGCCGGGGGTGGATCGTCGGGACGCATATTGTACGTCATGTATATGGGTGGATCGTCGGCTGAGATGAGTGAAAGCGCAGAAATATCCGCGACAATGCTGCGTATCTTGTCCGGGTCCGCGGAACCGAAAAACTCTTGCTCGGGCCGGTGAGCCTCCGTGTAGCCAGGGAGATTCTGAATCCACCAGCCCACATCCCTGGTGGTTTGTCCTCCGCTGGTCGCCACGAAAGCAAGCCTGGTGGATTCGCGCCGTACAGGATCGCGACTGGCCGGATCTGCCATATCGTCGTGAAAAGCCAGATACATGCAGAGTTGGGCCCCGGCGCTCCCTCCAAAAGCCGCCACCTTGGTCTTGTCGATGTTCCACTCGCGGGCTCTGGAGCGCAGAAACTGGATTGCCCTGCGTGCATCCTCATGAGCAGCCGGCAGCGGATGCTTGGGTACCAGCCGGTATTCAACCGCGGCTACCGAGATGCCTGCGTCAAGTAGACGGCGAAAGGCATCAAGTACGGAGAGATTACCCGCCGCCTTGACGCTGAGTTCTTCCTTGCTGCCTCCTCGAAACCCGCCGCCGTGGATGTAGATAACGAGAGGGGTGGGCTTCACGGACTTGGCCTTCCAAAAGTCGAGCACGTTTCGCTCGTGCGGGCCATAGACCGCGTCCTTTACGGTTGGCGCCGGCTCGGGCGCCTGCGCCGCCCAGCATGCCGCAATCGCCCAACACAGAAATCCACACGGAAGCCGTTTCACATTCGTCGCAGGCGTTCGATCTCCTGGTCGAACGCCTCCATCGCGGGGGTCCCGTGGACGATGGCGAAGACGCCGTCCCCGCGTCTTTTCAGAAACTCGGCGAACGCGCCCTGGCCGCCGAGCGGCTGAATCCACTCGACGCGAAGATCGCCCAGCCAGCCGGAAACCACCTGCGCCTTCACCGCTGCCGGTCGTCCGCGGAGCACTGCTGTAGTGTTCATCCGGGCCCGCTGCATGCCGGTCAGCAACCCTGTCTTGTGCCACGCCTCGGTGACCCGGCCGGCATCGCGCACCACCCAAACCAGGCGATCGGCGGTCTTGTAGTATTCCGGCAATTGCGCCGCGGCGGGCAGGGCCGCCACAAGAATCGCCAGCAACTTCTCCATCGCTCTCCTCCAGGCGCGCCTACTTGCGGGCCGGGTATTTTTTCGTGAATCCGTTGCGGCTGTTGGTAACGGTAAATGAACCGTCCTGACTGGCGGACAACTTGATATACTCGACGTTCCGGTTTTGCCCGCCGACGTTGGCGATGAAGTCGTCCGGCGCGTTGTAGCCCGCCTCACCGCCGCCGATGATCTTCTGGGTCTGCCACATATCTTCCAGACCCGGAGAGTTCCTCACGACTTTCATCGCCGCCGGCGTCCCCTCTTTGTGGCCGGAGGCGCCCATGGTCAGCAGGGCCACACGGGGACGCAGGCCATGCACCTCGCCGGCGGAACAGCACGACAGCCCGAAATAGTAATCGCCGTGCTGGTTCGTGGTGCTCTGAGCATGATGCGTGACCACATAGGCATCGACGGTCCCCAGCAGGTTGTTCGGGCAGAACAGCGAGTTCGCAGTGTTCCAGGTCAGGTCGCCGAGGTTGATGAAGCGGAACTTTCCGTAGGAGATCAGCAGCCCTACCGATTGGCCGTCCTCGGCGTCGTCGTCGGCCCGGCGATCCACGCTCGCGCAGGCCGGGTTCGGGCGGCCCTGTCCCTTCAACGGACGTGTCAGGGCTTTGCCCGCCGCCGATACCACCAGCGTGTCCAGGCCCTTCATGGGCACGCGGTCGCCGGGTTTCACCACGATGTGGCGGGCCTTTTGGCGCGCCTGAAGGTAAGCATCGAACTGCGCATCGTACACGGTGTTCATGTCCGCCCGGAACCAGGGACCGCGGCGCTGCTTCCACCATTGCTGGTCGCGGTGATAGAAAACGCTGTCACCGTGATCCACGAAGGCCTTGACGGGCACCTTCTCCGCCAGCGGCGCGGCGGCGCCCATATGATCCGGCTCAAAGTGGCTGATGGTCAGGTAATCGATCTGCTTCAGGCCGGCATGCTGCATGAAGGCGGCCAGCCGGCCCGCTACGTTCCGATTGCCCGTGTCGATGAGCATCGTCTCCCCGGACGGTGACACGACGAAGACCGCGTTGCCGTGTCCCACATCGACCATGTAGATGTCCACAGTGTAGGCCGCATGCAACAGGCCGCGGCCCAAGCCGGTCAAGGCCACCGTCACCGACAGAAAGAACAGCCAGACTCGCATGTCAGTTAATGCATCTCCTTCGTTTTTGGTATCGTATCCCTTGCCGCTGGCGAAAACAAGCCGGGTCCGGAAAAGATCTCACGAGGTCGGGAAGATATGAAATTCGCCGTGAACGCTTTGATCTGGACGCCCCATTTCGACGCGTCGTGTTTGGCTCTGCTGCCCAAGGTACGGGCCAACGGTTTCGACGGATTCGAAGTACCCTTCTTCGAACCGTCGAAGGTGGCGGCCACCGAGATCCGCCGCGCTCTTTCAGAGAACGGCCTGGAGTGCCACGGCTGCTGCCTGTTGCCGGAGCGGCTAAGCCCGATCAGCGAGGACTCCGGCGTGCGAAGGAAGACGTGCGATCACCTGCGGGAATGCGTCCGGGTGACGGCGGAGATGGGAGCACGCCTCATGGGCGGTCCCATCTACGCGCCCGTGGGCTATTTGCCGGGGCGCCGCCGCACGGAGGACGAATGGAAATGGGCGGTGGAGTGCCTCCAGTCTCTTGGCGATGTGCTCGACAGTTGCGGCGTCACCCTCGCCATCGAGCCCCTCAACCGGTTCGAAACCTACTTCCTCAATACCGCTGCCGACGCCGGCCGCTTGTGCGACGAAGTGGCTCATCCGCGCATCGGCGTCCTGCTCGATACCTTTCATACCAACATCGAGGAGAAGGACGTGGCGGCGGCGTTCCAGGCCATGGGCGGCCGCTTGAAGCACATTCACGCGTGCGAGAACGACCGCGGGATTCCCGGCACCGGGCACGTGGATTTTCCCGGCATCGGCCGCGCGCTGCGGGAAATCCGGTATGACGGCTGGCTCACCATTGAGAGCTTCGGCTTCCAGTTCAAGGAACTCGCCGCGGCGGCGGCGATCTGGCGCGATCTGGCGCCGTCACCGGAAACGATTGCATTCGACGGTCTGCGCTACCTGAAGCCGGCCATCACCGCCGCAGCTCGCGCGTAGTTCCGGTTGCCCCCTCGGCTTACGTGGAAAAGGCCCGCCGCCGGTGCCCGCGCGGCAATTCCCTATGCGCCAGCGTGCGAGCTGCGGAAGTCCGGCAGCCTGACCATCTCTCCGCCCCGCATGGCCGATTCGTGGGCGCAAATCCCCGCGCACGTCCAGTTCACCGACTGGTACACATCCGGGAACGACGGCCGGCCCTCGATGACGCTGCTCACAAATTCGTGCACCAGATGCGGATGCGAACCGCCATGCCCGCCTCCTTGAATGAATGAGAGATGGGCATGCTCGGCATCGTAGACGCCTTTGGTGGTGAAGCGCCGGATCGGCTCGGGCAGCAGGCTTGCATAATCGGGCACCGGCACGCGCCGCGGCTGCTCGCCCTCGTGGATCACCGGTTCCTCGCCTTCGATGAGCTGCCACTCGAAAGCCGTCTTGTCGCCGTAAACGTCAAAGCTCTCGATGTATTGCCGCGCCGTCTCGAAGAGCGACCGCGTGACCTCGAAGGAAAGCTGCCGGCCCCGCACCTTGAACAGCGCGCTCTCCACCGCGAACGGCGAACCGTACTTGGCCGCCAGGTTGGGCGCGATCTGTCCCGAGCCGAAGCAGCAGACGTATTCCGCCTCGCCTTTCACCAGCGCCAGGCAGGGGCTCACCGCGTGCGTTGCGTAGTGCATCGGCGGCAGCCCTTCCCAGTATCCCGGCCAACCCGCCATCTCCTGCTGGTGACATCCCCGCATGAACTGAATCCGGCCCAGTTTTCCGGTATCCCGCAATTCGCGGATGAAGAGGAATTCCCGCGTGTAGATGGCGGTCTCCATCATCATGTAGTTCTTACCGGATGCCTCGGCCGCCTTCACGATTTCCCGGCACTCCTCGATGCTGGTAGCCGCCGGCACGGTGCTGGCCACATGTTTGCCGGCCTTCAGGGCGGCAATGCTTTGCGGCGCGTGCAGGTGAATCGGCGAGTTGATATGCACCGCGTCCACCTGCGGATCCTGAATCAATTCCTCAAAGCTGGTGTACCGCTTCTCCACCCCGAACTGATCCCCCACTTCGTCCAGCTTCTCCTTCGTGCGCTGGCAGATGGCGTACATGTTGGTGTTGGGGTGGCGCTGGAAGATGGGAATGAACTCCTTGCCGAATCCCAGCCCGACAATCGCAACATTGATCTTTCCCTGGCGCATGTTCTTCTCCAATGGATGCTCAATTGACACCGTCATTGCTTTACGAACCAGCCCCGCGAGGTCGGCTCCCGCTTCAGAAAATCCAGAAGCAGCTTCGCCACCTTTTCCCTCCCGGACATTGAAGGATGCGTCCCATCCGGGCCGCTGTCCTGGCGCATCCAGATGAAACCGTCCTTCCGCCCCTTCAGGCCGTCCGCCCAGAGGTAGGGACCCCATGCCACCCAGGGCGCGCGGACCGCACCCTTGGCCGGGTCGTAGTTCAACTCGGGATCGCCTTCGATCTGCCTCGTGATGATCCACTTCACCGCGAACGCACTTTCATAAGAGTGCGGTTCGGGATTCAAGGGCGTGCCCGCATAGCCGGCGTATGTCCGGCTGGAAAGATAGACGATCTTGAGGTTGGGGAACTTATCGCGCAGGTTATGCAGGGTATCGGCCAGATATCTCTCCAGCAACCTGGCCTCCGCCGGAAACTCCCGCTTGGGGCCGATAATGGCCTGCTTGAGCCACGCCGCTTGCACCTGTTTGGCGGTGGCGCCGGCTTCGCTGAGCCGCGCGTCCACCACGCCCCAGAATTTCGCCTCGGGTTTTGCCGTGGTGTCGGCCGCCTGCCCGCCCTGCGCGCCATCCACGAGCGCCAGCCGCGGGTTCAGGTCCGTCTGCTTGGCCGCCAGTTCGATGAAGGACCGAAACTCCTGCGTGGTGTTGGACATTCCAATCGAGAGGAGAACAATCTTGCCGGCGGCGGAGCTGGCGCCGGATTCATCCAGCGGCACGATCTCACGCGCGAGTTTCATGCCGGCCTTCCGGTGCGCCGTCGGCGGTGTGTTGGCGCCGCCGGGATAGAGACCACCCTGCTCGCCCTTGTATCTGTCGCGGCCCAGATCCGGCAGCGGGATCAGCCCCACCGACTCACGCGCCGGATGCTCCTTCGCATATTCCGCGAAGCGCTTCGCCGCAGCCTCCTGGTTACGCCTCTCGATGGTCCGGGACGCGAATTCCTGCTCTTCGGCGGTGATCTTCCCGCCACGGTCGCGTTTGGCCTTGATTTCTTCAAAACGCCGGTCGCCGGCGGTTTGCGCCAACGCGGCGGCCGACAGCGCGAGCGCCGCGAGCAGCGCGGGGCGGATTCTACCGGGTCTTGGCTTCATGCGGCTCCATCATTTCCACGCGAATGCCGTGGGGGTCCTTCAGGTTCATGATCCAATGATTGTTCGTCGCCAGAAACGGTTTAAAACCGCCGGAGAGTCCGTTCGCGACGATCGCCTTGTATGCCGCCTGCATGTCGGCGGCTGCGAAACAGATGTGCTGGCGGGCGGAAGCGGGAAACGCCGTGTGAACCATCTGCTCGATGTAATCGCCGTTGATCCTGGTCCCCGGCATATCCATGTTGATCCAACGGATTTCCTGGTTGGGACCTCCGCGCATGGACTCCTTGAACCCGAGCTTGTCACGGTAGAAGGCCATGCCCCGCTCCGGTCCCTCCACGGCGATGGCGGCATGGTACAACTGCTCGGTCACTCTCCGCGGTCCCAGAAACTTCCCGCGGTTTCTCGCTTGCAGGGAACCCGGCGCGTATTCGACGAAATCGATCGGCATTCCGAAGGGATCCGCCAGCACGACGTGCAAACTGCCGTCCGCGCCCTTGCGCACGGGGTCCGGCTTCAGGCCGCGCTGCTCGAGCATGGCCCGGAGTGTGGCGGCGTCCGGGGTGAGCATCGCAACGCCGCGCAGGCGGAACCCTTCCGCCGGCACGGCGCCTGCCGAAAACACCATGTACTGGTCGTCATTCAATTTGAAGTAAGCGCACACGGCGCCGTCGGCCTCGCACGGAGCCTCGAAGGCCCGCTCCAGACCGAGTACGCCGGTGTAGAACTGCTGCGTGCGCTCCATGTCCTTCACCATGTAGTGCATGCCGGCCAGCCGTGTTATGGGGAGGTCCTCCGCGGAGCAGAGGCCAACGAGCAGGATACACGATAAGAGAGTTCGCATGGATTTCCCTATTCCCGCGCCGCGTACTTTTTGGCGAACCGGTCGCGGCTGTTCATGACCGTACAGGACCATCAGGCAGAGTGCGGTCGCTGCGCGATTCATGTCGGTGTCATAATATCATGAACGTCGGATCACCCCCTGCTGCGCACGCAGGGCGAACCGCTGAGCCAGCGGTCCATTTCCGCCGCCAGTTCGGCTTTCCTCTGCTGGCAGGCGGGATCGGACGCGCGGTTGTGCATCTCCCCCGGGTCCGGCCTCGATTTCCGGTTGAAGCCCGGCTCGCCCGCAACAAAGATTGGCTTCAAGTCTTTCGACCTGTCGCGTGTCGGCCCGCGCACAAGCGGCAAGGCGACCCTGGAGGGAAAGCCTCCGTTGCACCTGCGTGCGGACCAGTAAGCGGGGTGAGTCACCGCGCAGCGGCTTCCAGGCGCGGCGCATCCCCTGTCACCCCGTGATGAGCAAAAAAATACGCCCCGGAGCCCACGCCGCCCCGGGGCGATTGTAAGGGAAGAAGCGTCTGCACCGGTGCAGACCGACTTGCGCTGGATGCTAATAATCGATATCTGGACCGTGGCCGCCAGGCGCCGGAACCGGCTTCTTTTCCGGGATCTCGCAGACCATGGCCTCCGTTGTCAGCATCAGCGAGGCGATTGACGCGGCGTTCTGGATCGCGGTCCGGCACACTTTGGTCGGATCGATGACCCCTGACTTCACCAAGTCCTCGTAGTTGCCGGTTTCGGCGTTGAAGCCGAAGTTGACATCGTTCTCCGTCCGGATCCTCTCGACGACGATCGGGCCTTCCCAACCGGCATTACCGGCGATCTGCCGTAGCGGCTCTTCACATGCCCGTTTCACGATATCAACGCCGATCCTCTCGTCGTTGTCAGCTTTCAGGCTGTCAAGCACTTTCGCGGCCCGCAGAAGCGTTACCCCGCCTCCCGGTACGATTCCTTCTTCCACTGCGGCGCGAGTCGCGTGCATCGCGTCCTCTACCCGCGCCTTCTTCTCCTTCATCTCGGTTTCGGTGGCCGCTCCGACCTTGATCACCGCAACGCCGCCGGCCAGTTTTGCCAGCCGCTCGTGCAGTTTCTCGCGATCGTAATCGGAGGTCGTCTCCTCGATCTGCGCGCGGATTTGCCTGATCCGCCCCTCGATTGCCTTCGGACTGCCGGAGCCCTCGACGATCGTGGTGTTGTCCTTGTCCACCGTTACGCGTTTCGCCCGTCCAAGGTCCTCCAACTTGACGCCTTCCAGCTTGATGCCGGTCTCTTCCATGATCGCCTTGCCGCCGGTGAGGATCGCGATATCCTCCAGCATCGCCTTGCGGCGGTCGCCAAATCCCGGCGCCTTCACCGCACACGCGGCCAGCGTGCCTCGCAGTTTGTTCACAACCAGAGTTGCCAGCGCCTCACCTTCGATCTCCTCGGCGATCAGCAACAACGGCTTCCCGGCACGCGCGATCTGCTCAAGCAGCGGGAGCAGATCTTTCATGACGGCGATCTTTTTTTCGTGAATGAGGATGTAGGGCTCTTCGAGCACGCACTCCATTCGCTCCGGGTCGGTCACGAAGTACGGAGACAGATAGCCCCGGTCGAACTGCATGCCGTCCACGGTCTTCAACTCCGTGACCATGGACTTCGACTCCTCAACGGTGATTACGCCATCCTTCCCGACCTTTTTCATGGCGTCGGCGATCGTGTTGCCGATGGTCTGGTCGCCGTTTGCGGAGATCGTACCTACCTGCGCGATCATCTCACCGGAAACGGGCTTGGAGATCTTCTTGATCTCTTCCACCACCGCCTCGACGGCCTTCTCAATGCCGCGCTTCAACGCCATCGGATTTGCACCGGCCGCGACGGCTTTGACCCCTTCCCGGTAGATTGACTGCGCCAGCACCGTGGCGGTCGTGGTACCGTCGCCGGCGACATCCGAGGTCTTCGAGGCGACCTCGCGCACCATCTGCGCGCCCATGTTCTCCAGCGGGTCCTTCAATTCGACCTCTTTAGCAACGGTCACGCCGTCTTTCGTGATCGTAGGCCCGCCGTACTTCTTTTCCAATACGACGTTGCGGCCTTTCGGGCCCAGGGTGACTTTCACGGCATCGGCAAGCTGGTTGACGCCGCGAAGAATCGCCTGCCGCGAGCCCTCACTGTAAAGGATCTGTTTTGCTGCCATACCCGGTTGCCTCCTTGCCTACGCTGCTTTCCTTTCGGCTCCAGCAGTCTCGATGATGCCCAGGATCTCGTCTTCCCGCAGGATGAGGTATTCCTGGCCATCCATCTTTACCTCGCTGCCTGAATATTTGCCGAACAGAATGCGATCGCCGACTTTGACATCCGGCGGCGCCACGGTTCCATTCTCCAGGCGCTTGCCCCTGCCGACGGCCACAACTTCCGCCTCCTGCGGCTTTTCCTTGGCGCTGTCCGGTATGATGATGCTGCCCTGTTTCTGCTCCTGCTGCTCGATTCTTCGAACAACAATCCGGTCATACAATGGTCGTAGCTGCATTTAGTCAACCTCCAATTTGAGTCGTTTCGGGGAGATCCCGAGCAAACGCCGGATCTCTCATGATTGATTCGGTTGGTTGTCGCGTGAGCGTCAAGACGGGCCTCCTTCGCGTCCGGCGGCCGGTAGTGTGGCGAGGACCTTGAAATTATGATCACGTCCCGCTTGTTTCAGCACCCCAAACTGCCCGATAGCCCAAACCGAGTCCTTGACGGCTAGCACCTGGCTCACAAAGACGGGCCCGGCTACAGGTATGGGCGCCCAGGTTTCACCATCCTCACTCACGAGCAAGGCGTTGTCAGAAGCGATCCAGCCGCGGCCCGAGTTGTCGAACACGACGGATTTCAGCCAGTCGCGCAAAGGGCTGACCTGCTCCTGCCAAGTGAGACCGCCGTCGCGGCTTCGCAGAATCTGGCCTCCAAAGCCAACGGCCCATCCTGACTTCACGTCGCGGAAATGGACAGAGTCCAAAGAGAAGACGGTTTTGGGAACAGCTACCCGCTGCCAAGTTCGGCCGCCATCGCTGGTTCGCAGCATGGCGGCGTTCCATCCGACGGCCCAGCCATGATCGGTGTCGAGAAAGAAAATGCCGTCAAGGCCTTGTCGGACGCCGCTCTGCTGCTGTACCCAAGTCCTGCCTGCATCGGCCGAGTGAAGGATTACCCCCGACCAGCCAGCCAGCCAGCCAGAGTCGCCAACAAAGTGAATGGCGGTCAGATTCTCCTGGGTCGGAAGCGGTACGCTTCGCCATGTCTCGCCGCCGTCTTCGGTCGCCAGCAGCGTCCCCCCATCCCCGGCAATGAAGCCGCGTCGCGAATCGAGAAATGTGATCGCCCGGAACTTCACATCGAAGGGTACATGCCGGACTTGCCAGGTGAGCCCTTCATCGCCGGAAACGAAAAGATCTGTTCGATCGCACAGCAGCCAAACATAGGGACCCGCGGCTGCCGCGCGCTGAATGGGGCATGGCGCGGTTCCTCCCATCGCGCTGGCACGGTTGCAGGTTGCACAGAGTAGAAGTAAAAACAGGAGCCGGCTCATGAAGGACCTCCCGAGGTCTGCACGCCGGCCTTCTCCCGCGAAGGCGGGCGAGCAGACCGGACAAGCACAACCATCGAAAAAGGCGGGGCGGGGAGAACGATTTCGTGAACCCGCCCCAGAGGAGTTCCGTCGTCCTACTCGACCTTCACTTCGATGGCCCTGGTCTTTGACTTCTCCATTTTCGGCAAATGCACCAGCAGCATGCCGTCTTTGAACTCCGCTTTCAGCTTCTGTTCGTCTACACCGTCCGGGATGTCGAAGGTCCGCATGAACGTGCCATAGGAACGCTCGACGCGGTGAAACCTCCTCCCTTTCTCTTCCTTTTCCTGCTTGCGTTCCCCTTGAATCGTTAGCAGGCCGTCCTGCACCGTCACTTTGACGTCCTTCTTGTCAACTTCCGGGATCTCGGCCTTCACAAGGTATTCCGCATCGGTTTCGGAGATGTCCACCGTGGGCGCCCAGTCGGCTACCGTAAGAGCTTCGCGTGCGCCCGTGACTCGCGATGGCCAGCGAGAAAGCATGCGGCTGAAACGGTCCGTCAGCTCCTGCATCTCCTTCTCCATCTCCTTGAAGGGGTCCCAACCCCAGCGAAT